>JAEVYY010000031.1 GCA_023392535.1 Bacillota bacterium | reverse complement strand
ATTCGTCTTACATTTCCTTTTCAAGGTTCGTTCGCCTTCGTTTTTTCGCTTCAGGCTTTTGCGTTTTTGTTGAACACGCAACTCTGATAGAATATCATGTATGCGATTCTTTGTCAACACTTTTTTTCTTTTTCTTTTTATGTATTAAGTGTATCTCTCTGACGCGAATGTTATTGTATCATTAGTATATAAATATTGTCAATGCCTTTTTCATAAAAAATCGACATTTTTTTCAAATGCCAAAGAACTGCCCATTTAGGACTTAAAGCCTATCATCATTTCCTATTTGTTAAACAGAAAAAATCTTCTTCTACCTTCCCAATCGACTTGGAAAATGTAAAAGAAGATTCTTACAGAAGATTTATTGTAATCTTATATCCATGCTTTGATTATTTGATTTTGTGCGTAATAGTAAAGATTTTACCCCTTCCTTGACTTCCTCCTCACTTAACTGTATTACTAATACTTCTTCTTTGGACTCCCCTGCCGTAAAAGTACCTTTATAAGTTGATAAATCATTTAATAAAAGTGTCGTCTGTGCATTTTTATATTCTCCGTCATTCACACTGACCTTAAATAAAGGATACTGATCCAGAATATTTACTTCTCTGTCTTCTGTACTATTGTTTTGTATCTGAAATTTCAATATGAGTAGCTGATTTCCTTCTGTTGCATTCATCGAAAAAAAACATTCTTCACTTTCATCCTCAGCGTAAGCATCACATATTTCATTACTTTCATATGTAATCGTGATGTCCTGCATTCCTAAGAACTGGGCTAAATCGCCATCTTCCATAACTACGCTATCTTTCCTATCATTAGATCCATCTGATTCTTGAGTCTGGTCAGTTGCTTTTTTAGCGGCTTCTTCCCTTACTCTTTGTCGCTCTTTTTTTGCTTCTTCTTTTTCAATCTCCGCCTGAGTCGCGATTCCTGTATCATGTTTTTTTGTATTTGTCAAAATTAGATTCGCAGCATATTGCGCAACGAGGCCGGATTGTTCTTTGCTCATTTCCGGCATCGTATTCATCTGACATCCCGATAGAAAAAAAACTGCGCTTGATGCAATTGCCATTACTTTATAATAATTGTTCACTGCGTTTCCCCCTTGGCCCTTATTCGTCAATATATTTATATTATCACCATTTTATGGAATGGGCAACCAAAAAACAGACATGATCCGCCACTATTTTGTATCAATTTCAAACCAAAATTCAACACCGTTATTATAATTTATCACACCATATTCCTGATTCATAGATTCCATAATGGCCTTGACAATGGAAAGACCGATTCCACTGCCTCCATATTCTCTTGTTCTGGCCTTATCCACTTTATAGAATTTTTCCCAAAGATGCGGAAGGCTCTCCTCTGGAATTGGATCCCCAGAATTAAATACGGAAACTCTGACTTTTTTTTCTTTTTGTACTAAACTGACCTGTATTCTTTTTTCACCATTGCAGTGATGGATGGCATTACTAACATAATTACGAAATACTTCTTCGATTTTAAACTCATCCGCCCATACATAAATAGGCTCATTTATTTCCGGACATTCGATCGTAATATTATTCTGTTTTGTAAGAATAGCTACCGATTGGATCGTATTCATAATTAAATCGGTAACACTGAACCGCTCCATCGCTACGGTATCGTTCCCTGATTCCAACTGGCTCAATGTCATGATATTTTTTACCATAGTATTCATTTTACCTGCTTCATCCATAATTACTTCACAATAGAAATCTCTACTTTCAGGATCATCATTGATTCCTTCCTGCAACCCTTCCGCATAACCTTGTATCAAAGCAATCGGTGTTTTTAGTTCGTGAGAAATATTGGCAATTAATTCTCTTCTCATCTCGTCTACTTGATCTCTCTTTTCAATATCCTTCAATAATTCAATGTTTGCTGTTTTTAATTCTTTGATTGTTTTTTGCAGATTTTCAGATAATTGATTGATGTGCAGCCCCAATTGCCCTACTTCATTTTTTTCTTTTCCATCATATTTAATTTCAAAATCCAAGTTTGTCATTCTTTTCGATATCTCTGTTAATTTCAAGATTGGATTGGTTATTTTATTAGATACATAAATAATGACAAGTGCTCCTACTAATACCGCTATAAATCCAACATAGGCCAAAAACTGATTCGCTATTGCTACACTATCTCGTATTCCTTCAATCGGAGTACGAAACAAGAAAGGATTTCCACTATCCAATAATCCCCACATTTCCATATAATCGGTATGCGTCCTTGGATCAGCCGTAATTTCTATCATGTAATTTTCGGTATCTGCTAAAATGTTTTGCTTTCTATTTTGTAATCCAAATAATTTATCCAATAGCAGACCGGTCAACATTCCCATATCATTATGAAAACTTTTTATGGTCTTTGATTTTGCATTCAAAACAATCATATCAATATTATATTTTCCGCATATTTTTTGTAATTCAACATCAAAATCATCTGATGTAATATCTCCATTATTTGCTGCATCATTAATTTTATCATAAGCATGTAATAGTACTTGCTGCCTTCTTTCCATATAGTATTTTTCTAAAAAAGTATTATTAATAAACCAGCACAATAAAATGGTACCGGCGACTAATAGAATAAAAATCGTTGAAAATTGTACTTTTATAGAATGTTTCATTGATTACACATTCCTTTCCAAATTATAGAAAAAGTACACTTTTTAATGACAAAAAGTATACTTTTTATTCCCATATTAATGATAGAATAATCATTCCACTTCAAATTTATAGCCCATTCCCCAGATCGTCTTAATCAATTCTCCTTTTTTTCCCATTTTGTTTCTCAATTTTTTTACATGTGTGTCAATGGTTCTTGCGTCTCCAAAATAGTCGAAATTCCAAACATTATTTAAAATTTTTTCGCGAGAAAGGGCGATTCCTTTATTCTCCATGAAATAAGTCAATAATTCAAACTCTTTATAACTAAGATCTATCTGTTTCTCATCAATCTCAACTACATGTGCAGCTTTATTAATTACAATACCACCTGCTTCTAAAAACTCATCTTCTTCCTTCTGTACACTTCTTTTTAAAACAGCCTCTACCCTTGCCACTAATATTTTGGGACTAAATGGCTTTGTAATATATTCATCTACTCCAAGTTCAAATCCCTGTAGCTCATCATGTTCTTCTGACCTTGCTGTTAACATAATGATAGGCACCTTGGAATAAGTCCGGATTTCTTTGCATACTTCCCAGCCATTCATTTTGGGCATCATAACATCAAGTATGATCAAAGCAATATCTTTGATGCGATAAAAAATGTCTAATGCCTGACTGCCATCTTCCGCTTCCATAACATCATAGTCACTCTTTATTAAAAAATCTCTTACAAGCTTCCTCATTCTGCTTTCATCATCAACCACTAATATTTTCAATTTATCCATCTGCTTTCCCTTTCTGCCAAAATACTTGCTCTATTATTAGAATACATGATAAATATGTTGAAAATGTGAATTATCTTAATCTATTTAGATAGATCAAGTTCTCTTTCTTTTTCTCTGATTATACTTTCTCTTTTTGTCAATTCTTGCTCCCATGAGGCATATTTATTAAGAATCGCACTTTGATAATTAAGTATGTTTGGATTCTTACTCATTAACGTAATAGAAAACATAACAATTACCATGATAACTAATAAAATATTAATAAAGATTGACGTTTTTAATCGATCTATTCGTTTAGTCTTTATTTTGGCAGGCTCTATCCTTTTTTTTGCAGGTTCTGATTTTCCTCGCATTGTCTGACTATAATTAATATAAAGTGGTATACTACTTATCTCTTTTTCCTCTAATGGATGTTCCAGCAAATACGTTCGTAAAGAATACAAATACGTATACCCTACTGGCGTCTCAAATACACGATTTTGTATTGCACCTTCATATACTGCATATACCTGCTCTGGCTCTGTATAATTCATCCTACTCTCTAACAGTTCGATTTTTCTAACTTCTTTTTTGGCAATTGATACATCCTTTTGCGTACTGAATTGAAAACCACCAGCAATAAATTCTTTTTTTTCCTGCATAATACACCTCAAAATATCAAGTTGTTCTTTAAATTGCACAAACTTTTATTTATATCTTTCCTAGTTATTTGTTTCCCATGCCCAGGTAAATAAATTAAGCATCGTAAACATAGCAATTTCTGCCATGATTGTTTCAGTTCTTCTTTGCAATCTGCAAATGAAGGATAAATAGTATCCCCTCTGTAAGACATCGTATCACCTACCAAAGCAATTTCATCATCAATGATGATTGAAATACTTCCCCGTGTATGCCCTGCTAATCGTATAAAACTAAGATTTTCTTTTAATTCTTCCATATGGCACTTATCTTTAAATACTTTCACAAATTTTACTGGTTCAAATTGTATAAAAAAATTCTTTCTATCCATAATTTTTGTTAGGCATCTGGTATATCTGCTTGTCCCTTTTGGAACCTCACTAAATCCTTTTACCATAAAATTGTACTCCAGTTGGTCTACATACACGGGACACTCAAACTTTTTTTGGAAATACGCTGCATTTCCCACGTGATCTTTATGTACATGTGTAATATAAATAGCATCTAATGTTCTTGCTCCAATTCTTTTTAACTGAAGTCTTATTAGATAACGATCAAAACCCATACTTGTATCTACCAAAATAAATTTATGATTTTTTTCCAGCACATAACAATTACAACGAAGCGATAATAATTTCCATACTGTCGTTTGTTTGGAAGTTCTCCACTTTTTCATACTTACAATCCCTTTGTATTATAAAATAATTTCTATCGATTTCCAATTCATGTTCCATATTGCAAAACGTGAGATTTCAACGCATCCTGATATCTTCTTTATTTATATGATAATTTTGCATTAGTATAGCACAATTTTCACAAAAACTCCAACTAAGTGCTCTTTTTGCAGAAATTGAAGTATACCTTCTACATATATAATAAGTATAAATAAAAAATTGAGAAGAGGATATAAATGAAACCAATGAAACTAATAAAATTAATAGTCAAGGTTATATTTGCCTATACTTTTTGTGGAGGTCTCTATTTGTTCCTGGAAATTCTATTCCGAGGTCGTACTTATTTAGAAATGTATTTTTTAGCCGGCTTTCTTGGGATAATTGCAATGTTTTTTAATAATATCTTTCGTTATGATACAGATTTTATCGTGCAGATTCTTTCAGTTTCTTTATTTTCTACCTATTGTGAAGGACTATTTGGTAATATTTTTAATAGAGACTATCACATTTGGGATTATAGAAAGCTACCCTTTTCTTTTTGGAATGATCAGGTTAATGTGATTTTCTTTTTCTTTTGGTGTCTCATTGTCACCATTATTATACCTATTCTTGACTATATTGACTGGAAATTATTCAACTATAAAAAAGATACTCCACCCTATTACAAAATATTAGGAAGAGTTATCTATCAATTTAAAGAGTAGCAATGATTAATCGTTAGACTTCTCATGAAAGCTTTTCTGCAAATTGGGCTGTTGCAATTAGCAACAGCCCTCCCATTAGTTATCTTTAAGTGACAGTTAAAATTGAAAGATTAGCCTGAACCGGTATATTTGCAAATAAAACCTCAGCACCTGTTTGATTTACCAATGTTACCGTTACCGGAGTATCAGTTACTTTAATAAATGCATCCCCATTCAATTGACCAGTAACGATAGGCGAATCGCCCTGTGCAATACCAGTACCGTTAACAGCCACAGAGAATATCATATTTACAGGTCCCGCTGAACCATCTGTAGTAACCCACCAGTTAATATAATAATTGCCTGGCGCCGAAATCGTAAATTCACCAGTTGCCGCATTATAACTAATATTATCGGACTCATCAATAATTACAGTGTCAAAAATTACATTAGCAGCGTCATTGATGATTGCACCAGGACTTCCCTGAAGCTGTACCTGAATTCCGTCCAGATTAGTAGTAGGTCCTTGGGAATAATTAACAACTAACTGCGGTTCAAAGGAAGCGCCAACAGGTTTGCCCCCAAATTGTATTGATGTGGTACCATCTGGATTTGTCAATGCAATTCCGTAATTTGGAAAATCTCCGTTTAGCCATTGATTTACTAAACTCGTGATATCAATCTCAATATACGTGAGTACTTCATCCACTGAAACTTCCGTGGTAATTCCCGTTGGTACATAAGCCGGTTTTGTATTATACGTCACCGTATTAATATCAAAATCCGTAGTGACACGGTTTATAACGATAGGACTTGGTAAAGCTCCTTTTTTATCAAACACAAATAAACGAAGTATAGCACTATCGACAGATGCAACAGGTATTGAGGATAAATCAAATTTCAGAAAACTGATAGTATCCAGAAAAATGGGATCCGTTCCAACTATGATAACAGCACTGGTTGACAGATTGTACGTTGATAATAAACTTGAAACATAGGTGGTCCCTGTTGTTAAAAGAGTTTGCGTAGCCATAGTATCGTATCCTTTCATTATAGAATTTTTGTAGTCATAAATCTATTACATAATATGACCATATTATAGTATATTCGACTTAATGAAAGATGTTCTTAAAAAAATCGCCATTATTAACTAAGTTGCTAATAATGGCGAAAAAATTTTTATTTTTTGCAATGAACACATTCATGATATAGATTTCTGAATTTATAACCCAAACTTCTTGCACAACTAGACTTTTCTATATCTTTTTGAGCTTCCTTTAATAATTTTAATACATGTAACAAGCAAGCTGATTCAATTGCAAATTGTTCCTGCGCTTTATTGGAAAGCTCTTTGCATTTACATGAATTCCAATTACAGGAATCTCCACATCCGCTTTTATCAAGTAATCGATAAGCATTATTTTCTATTTCTTCCCCTTTTCCACCAAGTTCAAGAGCTTCCTCAAGGCACTTGATAGCGGTGCAGATTGCTTCGACTACTTGTGTATCTATGATTTGATCACTTTTTTCAAACAGTGCATTTGCTTCTTTTATGGAGCAATGAAATCTTTCCAATATCCTATTACAAAAAGTATTGTTATTTCTACAATTGTTACAATTACAGTTAATGACCAATACCTCCAAAAAATGCATTTTCTTAATATATAATATGTTTGTATGATTTATTTGGTGCTCTTTATCGACATTTTTTGTTTTGTGCTTTTCCATGATTTTTCTTGCAACAGCAAGACCATATCAGCCTCCAGAATGATTGATGGATCTATTTAGATCTTTCACCGATGCTCCGTTCACCAATGTTCCAGTAACGTTTAACCGTACTACGGTTTCCTTTTTTTGCTCTTCGATCAACTTCACCAGCTGTTCCACAATTCTTCTACCCATCATTTCCACATTTTGTGCATATGTCGTTAACTCCGGCCATACCACATTTGCAATCGTGATACCATCATAGCCCACAACTGAAACATCTTCTGGAACACTCATACCCAACCGATTAATTTCACCGATCCCAGCAATTGCAGAATAGTCATTTGGATACATGATACAGGTCGGCGGTTCGGGAAGCTTTAATAATTCTTCCGTAAGCTTTCTACATAATCTGGCATCGATATATCTTCCCTCACGTACATAAGCATCTGGCACTTTTATTCCAAGTTTATCTGTCGTACAGTAAAAACTACGCAGACGATCCTGAGTATTCGAATGCTCTTTGTCTTCTCCATGAATATATGCAATTCTCCGATGACCCAGTTGATAGATATAATGTACCAGACTTTGTATCCCTTCTGTATAATCAAAGCATACCGTACTCCTCTTATCCATTCTATTATCCACCGTTATCACTGGGATATCACTATTTAGTAGTTCCTGTATCTGTGGTTCTTGGTACTGGACATACGCAAGTATAACCCCATCAATATTTTTAAATTTGCACCTTTGAAGGTATGTCATAGACTGACTTCCCACTTTTTTATTGATGAACTGTAACTCATAACCCAATTCTTCACATGAATTTTTAATGGATAAAAACATATGCGAAAAAAATTCATCGCACAAACCGCAAAAGTCTTCTCCTGTAAGTATGATACCTATCATATTGCTATGTTTTGTCCTGAGTGTCTTCGCATTTGGATTTGGGTAATAATTCATTTCTTCTGCCGTTTTCAATACCATTTCTCTTGTATCATTGCTAATATCTTTTTTGCCGTTTAATGCCTTGCTTACTGTTGCAACTGATACTCCACATCTTTCTGATATATCTTTTATGGATGCCATTTCATTCTCCTTATTTACTTTGCGTCCTTATTTTCGATAATGTCCTTTTCATTTTCTTAACTATTATACTTTTTTTCTAATAAGAAATGCCACTATCATTTAATCTGGCACCAGTAACCAATTGAATATAAAATAGCCAGATTAGATACGAATATATTTTCTGACTATTATTTATGATACACTTTTCTTTTTAACTTACAAATGTAATTTCACAGTTGGTCTATTAATAAGGATAGAAATTGAATCGTTTAGACAAATTAGGTTCCATTCTGTCAAACTCTCCGATAATTGCGTTAATCTCGTTTTGATTTATTTCCATAGTTGCATTACATCCTCCACTATCTGTTCGGCTGTCAAATGATTCTCTTTTAAAACCTTCTGCACATCATATCTGTCAAGAAACTCTTTTTTTAGTCCAAAATTCAACACCTTTTTATCAGAATCTCCATAAAATCTTGCTATTTTCTCACCAAAACCACCGTCTAAAATACCATCTTCCAATGTAATAACAATATCATGTTCTTTCTTTAGTTCTTCCAACAATTTAGCATCCACACCTGTTATATAATAAGGATTAATCAGAGTTGCTCTAATTCCTGTTTTTTCCAGGAATAACTCTGCTGCCTTTTTCCCTAATGAAAAGAAAGTTCCGAGTCCAAGTATTGCAACTCTGCTTCCTTCTTCTATCACTTCATAGGTATTCAGCTTTCCAAAATCTTTGGATACCGTTTTTCCGTCTGAAATCATTGCTCCCCCTGGTAAACGGATTGCCACTGGATGTTCTTTTTGTTCCATACTCCACCTAAGCATTGCCAAATAGTCTTCCTTCGTCGTAGGTGCCAAATAAACCAAATTCGGAATATTCGCCATCATTGGAATATCAAAAATACCCAGGTGGGTAATATCACTCATACCATAGACCGATCCCATGGCAGTAATAATCGTAGCCGGACTGTTATTAATGCATAAGTCCTGTGAAAGCTGGTCAAACGTTCTCTGAACAAATGTACTGTACACTCCATATACTGGCTTACCCCCTCCAGTTGCGATCCCAGATGCTAAAGCGACAGCTGTTTCTTCCGCAATTCCAACATCTACGAATTGCTTGCCTGCTTCTTTTCGTTTTTCGGCACTAAATCCCAAAACCATTGGAGTTCCCGAAGTAATTGCCACTACACAGGGATCTTCTTTCATCTTCTTCAGCAGATATTCTGTGTAACACTCGCGTAATTTGCTTCTTCCATATCATAGCGCGGCTTTCCTGTTTCCACATCAAAAGGTGCACTGTAATGCCAATTTTCTTTATTTTCCTCAGCCGGTGCATAGCCTTTTCCCTTTTGTGTATTGATATGCACAACAATAGGATTTTTGCTATCCTTTACCTCTTGAAAAGCTGTGATTAAGGCTGACACATCATTACCCTCTGCCACATACTTGTAATCAAGTCCCATTGCCCGAAACAAATTACACTCTGCTGTTCCATTCGTTTCACGAAGCAACCTTAAATTTCCGTAGAGACCACCATGGTTTTCTGCGATTGACATATCGTTATCATTGACGATGATAATGAGATTGCTTTGCAACTCCGGTGCAAAATCAAGTCCCTCCAATGCCTCCCCGCCACTTAAGGAGCCGTCTCCAATAACCGCAATGATATTACCTTCTTCACTTTTTAAATCTCTTGCCTTTGCAAGTCCACAGGCAAGACTAACAGACGTTGACGTATGCCCAATAATAAAATGATCATGTTCACTTTCCTTCGGATTACTAAATCCCGTCACATCATCATAGTGCTCCTTAAAAAGATATGCCTCTTTTCTGCCCGTTAACATCTTGTGGGCATAGCACTGATGTGAAATATCAAATACAATTTTGTCCTTCGGAGAATCAAATACATAATGTAGGGCAATAGTCGCTTCTATCATTCCAAAATTCGGACCGAAATGCCCCCCATGTCTGCTTAGTCTTGTTAATAATAGTTGTCTCATTTCTTTTGCTAGCTCCACTAGCCGTTTTTTATCTAATTTTTTTACATCAGCAGGCTGATTAATTGCTTCCATATACATTGTTATTTTTCCTTTCTTCTCTTTAACAATCATTATGGTAGCACTTGAAGCACACTCTAAGTCAAGCTCTTCACTCAAAAATTTAAAATTCTTCTATCTCTAACTTGATTACAAAAATATGAAAAGTTTGTTAATCTTTTTGATAGCTGGTTCCGTGGTGAATGACTTCCCATGGTTTTTCTTTCGAATCTCTTACAAGAATAAGATAATTCCAAGTGCCATTATCGTTGTATTCACAGACGAAAATATTGTCGGCTTCATATCCATTTGCAACTCCCTTATCCTCATCCTCATAAATCACATTAATTCTTGGATCAACACAAGGATAAACTGTCGCATTTGTTTCCACCTTTATTTGCAATGTTTCCACCACATACTTTTTTGCAGCTGCATATGCTTCGTTCAGCTCCCGCGAATCAAGTCCGAGCGAGACATCCTCTTCATCCCCATCAATACCATAGTCTTCTTTATTGGGAGCGCCATAACCTGACACACTATCTCCAAGTTTTACGCCTGTCGTTTTTTCTCTTTCCTCTCGATAAGCTACCAGTGATTTATCTATCTCACTTTCAGCAGGATCTGTGGATAAACTGCTGTTTGGCAAGTCAACATCACCATCAACAGACATAGAACTATTGTCTTCTAGCAGTTGTTGATTGGTTGGCGAAAGAGAGGGGCTTAGGTCTTCTTTATTACTACAAGCACATAGCAAAAAAATGAGTATGATACCTACTAAAACACAAGTGTATTTCTTAATATTCATAATTAAAATCCTTCCTTTCCGGGCACTCCACTAACAAACATGTAGTAATCTTCCAGAACAGGTTCTACTGACATGTTATCTATATTACTTCTTAAACAATAATGGCTTTCCATATTTGACTCTCTACAGCTTTTACCAGTTCTTCAATGCTCCCGGTCTTTAGATTATTCCCGTTGCTTATAATAATCAGATTGCTGTCAATAGCCTCAATATATAAGAAATAATGTATGATACATATCATACATATCATATTATACGCATTTCGTCAATTGAAAAAATGAATTTTGTGCTTAGCCCCACGCAGGAATCTGCTCAAATAGATCCTCTAAATCACTAGGAATCCAACCTTTCTCGCCTTTGCTGTTAACCATTCTGAAATATAACTTCCCTGCTTTTGAAAGATACATTTTATCAATGGTTAAAGTATTACCTTTCTTAACCGTGTATGCAACAACCTTTGAACCGGCTTCTTGTTGTACGGTAAAGGACTTTACGGCCTTATAAGGGTATTCTTTGGAGTCTTCTGAAAGGGAATAGTAGCTAGCCGGAATCTTTGTGATCTTTCCATCTTTATACTGAAAGGTAGCATAACAATTATAATTACCAATAGATGAAGAAACTATAGGGGTACCAACTGATAATTTAAATTCGCCGTTATCATTGATATCCTGTATAAAATAGTGTACATAATTGAAGTCCTTAAACAGCTTTTTGGGTTCAAAGGCTATTGTCTTAAGCTTTTTATCCGCAAACTGTGCAAAGAAGGAAGTGACTATATAATCAGATTCTGCTGTGTTTTCAATATAAAAGTTGAGATGCTTGTCGCTCGGATCTAAATCCAGAACTGAGACATAAAATGATATACCATCCGTTGTTTTCTTGAAAGCCAGCTCATTATTTACATAGAGCTTTATAGTGGAAGTGTGATTGCTCTCATCTTCTATCGATTGATATTTGATCACATCTGTTTGACCATCACCATCTATATCGAAGCGGTACTCCGTATCTGGGCTCAATCCCTCTATTTTTGCCGCTGTGGTGTCAGTTTCTGTAGCAAAGCAGCTCATCGGTGCCACAAAGAAAGTGGCTGCAAATACAGAAAAAAATATAGCAGACTTTTTAATCTTGCTTAAAAAATATGGTATTTTGGAACTTTTAATTATTTCATTGAATTGATACATTTGAATAGTATTCCTTTCCATTAAATATGTTCATCGCTGATTATAAGAATTATATGTAAAAATAAGTTTTGTTTCAATCATAAAATACATTTACGCTATGTGATGAATAAGAAAATGAAAGTAGTAAGGAATTATTTTCTATTAAAAACAGTACAATAATTTCCTTCCGAAGTCCTGCACTTTGAACATCTGACACATATTGCAGGTTTGTAATCGCCATCTTTCCATCTTTTTATTAAAAATGGCTCTGCAAGAAGTGGTCTTGACATTGCAAAATAATCTATATTAGTCTCATTTAATATTTTTTCTATCTTATCAATATTTCTAAAACCTCCAACCGTAATGACTGGGATGTCGATCTCATCGCTTATAATTTTTGCATATTCAAGAAAATATCCCTCAGCTTGAATTGCATAGCCATCAAACATTTCTCCCACCATTGATCTTGCTTTTCCATGAATATTACCTGTGATTTCAATTGCATCTATCCCTATTTCCTCCAATTTCTTACAGATCATTCTAGTTTCATCGAAGGTTAATCCACCTGCAAAAAAGTCACTTGCGGTCAGTTTGACTATGATAGGAAAATCATTTCCGACCTTTTCTCTCATTTTATAATATATTTCAAGTAAAAATCTCATTCTGTTTTCTAAACTTCCACCATATTCATCAGTTCTATTGTTGTAATAAGGACTTAAGAATTGATTTATTAAGTATGTATGAGCAGCATGTATTTCCACACCATCAAAACCTGATTCCTGAACTCTTTTTCCTGCATCAGCAAAAGCATTTACTATATAACTAATATCATCTTTAGACATCGCTTTACCAACAACATTTGTACTTTTTTCTGGTATATCACCTGGTGCATAAATAACTCTTTCACCAATATTAAAGGTGGTTTTAGTTCCACCATAAGCAATCTGCATAATGATTTTTGATCCATAATTGTGGACTAAACTTGTCAGCTTCTGATATTCATTAATAAATGAGTCTTCATAAATCCCCATCATTCCAGGATTAGGCTGCTCCTCCTTCACCACATTTGCGTACCCTGTTATTATTAATCCTATCTCATTTGCTGCTAAATTTTCATAGATCTTATATAGTCTATCAGTAATATGCGAGTCCTCTGTTGTCATGTTCTCCCATGTTGCACTTCTTACAAAGCGATTTTTAATATTGATATTTCCTAATTTAGTTTCTTCAAATAAAGTTTTCATTTAGGGCTCCGTTCCTTTCCTCTTTCAAATCACGCCAATAGAGTTTGGCTTATGAATTATCAATTTGTATCAGCTTAAATAAATAAAAAGAAGCATAGAAGCAATTGATGCTCCATGAGAAAGAACCAGTACATTTTCATATGGTTTCTCTACTAATTCTTTCAAAAAACCTGTGACACGGTCAGATAGCTCTGAAAAAGAGTCTGCTCCTGTCCCCGGCTCATAGTTTTGAGGCTCATCAAAAAATTTTCGCATCGTATCTTTGATCTGATACTTTGGCTGTGCTTCCACTTCACCAAAAGCAATCTCACATTTGAACTATCTTTTCCTGTTGCTTTATCAGTAATCAAAATTTAGCTACTTAACCATTCATATAAACTAGTAACTTCCTCATTCATGGCAGGAATATCATTTTGAACTATAATTTTATATAAAAATAGTTTTAATTCACCCTGATATTCAGAAATAGTTGTATAATTTATATTACTAAACCAAACAAAATCTTTATAATATTTGTTAGTATCCCCAACTAAACGAGCTAAATTTGACATTAAAATTTTTGCATCTCTTAGATCTTTAAATTCCATTTCATTCTCCTAGAGCTTCAATCTGTACCAGTTGCATTTATTATAGCCTAAGCAATAAGGAGATTGCAATGATTAACAGCAGTGTCTCGTTTTGTCTTCTGTATTATAAATATGTATAAGAACCGCTCCTTTAGGAACTTTTAATGGCAATAGCCAAAAAAATAATTTTCAAAGATGCAACATGAAAAATAAAAACACCGCATATTTTGCGGTGTTTGGTATGGAGTAGACGGGAGTCGAACCCGTGTCCGAAGACCCATCCCCTGTACTTCTACAAGCTTAGTTAATCCTTTTTCATTCCCTCTGGTAAGCGGAGATTAACACCCTCCTACTTTCAGTAGCTTCATGATACGCCCGTATGTGCAAAGCTTAGCATACGTCGTTTCCTATCTAGTCGATGCCAGATTCTTAAAGGATAGGTACCCTAAGACTGACAGCTGCCACTAGGCAGCGTAAGCTAAATTATCTTCAGCGTTTAAATTTAATTTTGCGATTAACGTGTCGCAACGGCTTGCTTCTCCAGCTTCAAAATCCCCGTCGAAACCTTGACTACCCCTTATCTAATGATAAGGCCTCTTCTCCTGAAAAAGAGAGTACATATCATTATATTACTTTCATTTCATTAGGTCAATCCATTTATAAATTTTTAATTTTAAAATCCTTCTCTGCTTCTCTTCTTTGATCCTTTTTTGCTATATCTTGTCGCTTATCATATAGCTTCTTACCTTTTGCCAGACCGATTTCTACTTTTGCCCTTCCATTTTTAAAATAGACCTGTAATGGCACTAAGGTAAATCCCTGTTCCGCGAGCTTTCCGGATAATTTAAAAATCTCATATTTATGCATCATCAATTTCTTAGCACGCATTGGATCTTTATTAAAAATATTACCTTTTTCATAAGGACTGATGTGCATGCCGTAGACAAACACTTCCCCCTTTTCAATCCTCACAAATGCTTCCTTAATGCTGCACTTTCCGAGGCGCAAAGACTTGACCTCGGTTCCATGCAATACAACACCCGTCTCATATTTCTCTTCGATAAAGTAATCGTGGTATGCTTTTTTATTATTGGCAACCAATTTCATACTTTGTTCCTTCGCCATAACTACTCTTCTTCCTCCTGCCTTGGTATTACAAAATCTATGGTTCTTGCGATCTTATCTGCTTCATATACCTGAACAACGATTTTTTCCCCCAATTTATACTTCTTACCAGTTCCCTGTCCTACCATCTCAAAGGCATTCTCATCATAGCAGAAATAATCATCTGGAAGATCTGCCACGCGTACCATACCTTCCACTGTATTTGGCAATTCCACATAAATGCCCCAGTTTGTGATACCGGATATAACGCCTTCAAATACTTCGCCGATTTTGTCTTCCATAAACTCCACTTTTTTCAGCTTATCCGTTTCGCGTTCCGCTTCATCTGCTCTTCTTTCCATTTCAGAGGAGTGTTTCGCCACTTCCGGCAATCTGGCTTTGTATTGATCTATTTTTTTCTCATTCATTCTATTTCTAATACTATCTTTAATAATTCTATGGATCTGCAAATCCGGATATCTCCTGATTGGTGAGGTGAAATGACAATAATATTCACATGCCAGTCCAAAGTGCCCAGTACAATCCGTAGTATATTTTGCCTGCTTCATACTTCTAAGCGTCAGACGACTAATCAGTGACTCTTCCGGCGTTCCATCTATCTTGGCCAATAGTTTCTGAAGTTCTTTTGGATGCACTTCTTCTTGTGTGGTTTTCATAGAATATCCAAAATTTCTAATAAAGAGGCTCAATTTCTTTATTTTCTCAGAATCCGGTGTATCATGTGTTCGGTATACAAATGGCAATTCGAGCCAGAAAAAATGTTGTGCAATGGTTTCATTTGCCGCAAGCATAAAATCTTCAATAATTTTTGTGGCTACATTTCGATCATATGGCTTAATATCAATTGGATGTCCTTCTTTATCCAAAATAATCTTACTCTCTGGAAAATCAAAATCAATGGAACCTCTCTTTTTCCTCTTTTTCCGAAGAATTTTCGCAAGCTTTTCCATGTCTTGAAACATCGGAACCAAAGCCTCATATTCTTGAATCACGGATTCATCCTTATCGGTCAGTATTTTGGCCACATCGGTATAGTTCATTCTTCTATCCACACAAATCACCGTTTCGGCAATCTTATGATCCGTAATCTCTCCTTCGGGGGTAATCGTCATAATACAGCTTAATGCCAGCCTCTCCACCCCTTGATTTAAGGAACAGATACCATTTGACAACTGGTGCGGGAGCATTGGAATCACCCTATCTACCAAATAGACACTCGTCCCTCTGAGAAGTGCTTCTCGATCAAGCGCAGAATTCTCTTGCACATAATTTGCTACATCTGCAATATGGACGCCTAGGATATAGTTCTCACCTTCCTTAGAAAGACTTACCGCATCATCCAGATCCTTTGCATCTTCTCCGTCAATCGTCACCATTTGCACATCCCGTAGATCCATACGCCCTTCCTGATCTGCTTCCTGCACATAATTCGGAATACGCTCTACCTGATGCATAATCTTTTCACCAAATTCCACTGGAAGATCGAACCCTTTTACAATGGACATAATATCCACGCCCGGATCATCTATATGTCCAAGTATCTCAACTATTTTACCTTCCGGTTTTTTGCCGTTCTTCCCATAATCAGTAATCTCTACTACCACTTTATGACCGTTCACCGCTCCTTTAGAACGCTCTCTGGAAATAAAAATGTCGGATGCCATTTTGGTATGATCAGGGACCACAAAACCAAAATTTTTACTCTGCTCATACGTACCGACAATGGTAGTAATTCCATGATTGATTATCTTTGTAACTTCCGCTTCCTGTCTCTTGCCCCGTTGACCTGGCAACAACGCAATCTGAACCGTGTCATTGTGAAACGCTCCATTTACTCTACTTTCCGGAATATAGAGATCTTCCGTTCTGCCTTCAATCTCTACAAAGCCAAATCCTTTGGGATGACTGATAAAGACACCAATTAACAATTCACCTTCTGGTTTTCTATACTTGCCTCGTTTCGTCATCTCAACCTTGCCTTCTGTCAAAAGCTCATCCAGCATGAGATGAAATTCTTCTCTATCTTTCTTAAGGACCTGAAGCACCACTGCCAGTTCTTTTTCTTTCATCGGAACATACAGAGGATCATTTAATAATTCACATACGATTTCTTTTCTCTCTTCTTTGCTTTTCTTTTTCATTTTTCCCTCAACACTTTTTCCTATTAATTAAAAAAACACTCTTTTGCAAGAGTGTTCATTAACAAATCTAAAATCTAGGGATGTTCAAAACTGCAGCTAATACAATAAATCCTATCGCCAGAGCTGTTGTAATCTTCACAAGCAACCCTTCCATAGAACGACCTTTGTTTTTACCCCAATAAGATTCTGCTGCTCCACTGATGGCGCCTAACCCTGCTGATTTTCCTTCTTGCATTAATACTAATATCGTCAAAGCAATACATACCAATATAAAAATTATAGTTAAAATAAGTCTAAATATTCCCATTACTAAACCTCCTAATATCAAAGCAATATTAAGTGTAACACAAGCATTCTATATTATCAACTTATTTTTACAATTCTTTTGGAATACTTTTACAACTCCAAGTATAGGCTTACCATTAACGTTCAAATGGTGTTTTATATTCAGAAACAATTCCTATGGAATCTTCAATTCGCAGCAACTGATTATATTTCGCAGTTCTCTCGGCTCTACAAGGCGCCCCCGTCTTAATCTGACCAGCATTTACTGCGACTGCGAGATCTGCAATAAAAGTGTCTTCCGTTTCGCCTGAACGATGGGAAACCACTGCATGATATCCATTCGATTTTGCCAATTCGATAGCATCCATAGCTTCTGAAACGGTACCAATTTGATTTACTTTTACGAGGATCGCATTGGCTACTCCTAATTTAATCCCTGCATCCAAACGTTTTGGGTTTGTAACAAACAAATCGTCTCCTACCAACTGAACTTTGTCTCCGATTCTCTTTGTCAACTCTTTCCATCCATCCCAGTCATCTTCTGCAAGTCCGTCTTCTATGGAACAAATTGGATATTTTTCAATCAACTCTTCATAATAAGCAATCATCTCAGAGGTATCCCGCACTACTTCGCCGCCCTCTTCTTCTGCATTCTTAAGTTTGGTTTCCCCTGGAAAATGATACATACCATCATTTTCGTCGTACAATTCACTTGCTGCAACGTCAAGTGCAATTTTAATATCTTCTCCTGCCTTATAACCTGCTGCCTCCACCGCTATCAGGATCATATCTAATACAGCAAAAGCATTTGGCAAATCCGGTGCAAAACCGCCCTCATCCCCTACTCCTGTTGACAGACCTCTATCTTTTAGAATTTTTTTCAGATTATGATAAATCTCGGCACAGATTCTAAGCCCTTCCCGAAAACAAGTTGCAGCTACTGGCATAATCATAAATTCCTGAAAATCAACTGTGTTAGCAGCATGACACCCACCATTTAAAATATTCATCATGGGAACCGGTAGTCTTTTTGCATTACTTCCGCCTAAATATTGATACAGTGGCATTTCAAGTGCATTGGCTGCTGCTCTTGCACAGGCCATTGATACTCCTAATGTCGCATTTGCTCCTACATTCCCTTTGTTATCCGTACCATCTGTCTCAATCAAAATACTATCAATGGTATTCTGCTGTAATGCATTTTTACCAACAAGCACATTCTTTAATTTTTCATTTACATTTTTAACTGCTTTTTCAACACCAAGTCCAAAGTATCGGACTTCTGCATCTCTTAATTCAACTGCTTCAAATCTTCCTGTCGATGCGCCCGAAGGAACGGCAGCCCTACCGGTTATATAACCTTCTACCGTCACCTCTGCCTCAACTGTCGGATTCCCTCTCGAATCTAGAATTTCTCTTGCTCTGACATCTGTTATTTCCAAAAATTGCTGCATACACGCCTCCTACAAATTCATTTATTCATTTCTTTGTAGTATGCACAAAAAAATAGGAAAATAACCATTCCCAGCTTTTGTTTCTTTATAAAAACCTACTTAATAGTATCGGTATAAAAATGCCTGGTACATAGTTCATTACTTTTAATTTTGTGATTCCCAGCATATTGAAAGATAAACCAATAATAATGATTGAACCTACTAAAGTCATTTCATTGATTACTGATTCTGTCAAAAAAGGGGAAATCCATTGTGCAAGCAAAGTAATGGAACCTTGGTATAAAAAAACAAATCCGGCTGCGAATACTACTCCAACTCCAAGAGAAGAAGCAAAAATAATAGCTGCTACAAAATCCAGAATCGATTTATTAAAAAGCATTTCATGATTTCCTGACAACCCACTTTGCAGAGAACCAACAATCGCCATCGCGCCCACACAAAACAAAAGACTTGAAGTTACGAATCCCTCTGCAATTGAAACTTTGGTTCCATCTTTACTCCTGAATTTCATCTCCAAAAACTCACCCAACTGTCGGATTCTAAGATCCAAGTCAATTCCCTCTCCGACCAAAGCTCCAATCACGATAGAAATGATCATGATTAATGAATGTTCTCCTTTTAGAGAACCTGTTATCCCTAAGTACAGGGTACATAGTCCAAGTCCCTTCATTAAGGTATCCGCTATTTTTTCTGATAATCCACGTTTCATAAAAAGTCCAATACCAGCGCCAATGATAACTGCAATCGTATTTACAAATGTTCCTAACATTTCTTCCATCCCCTTATATGTATTTACAAAAATTCTCACAGATATGAAACAAAGTATACCGTATTTCACAGTATACTTTGCAATCACATGTATTCATTTCAATAACGTATTATTTTTTTATCAGCAACGACTTCCCTGTCATCTCTACTGGCTGTGTCTTTCCCATTGTTTCAATTAAAGTAGGTATGATGTCTGCAAGACATCCACCTTCCCTTAACGTATAAGCCGCGTCATAATTTACTAAAATAAATGGCACTTCATTTGTTGTGTGCGCGGTGAATGGTGCTCCTGTTTCATAATCCACCAGTTGTTCCGCATTCCCGTGATCTGCACATATAAACATCGTTCCATCTACCGATTTAATCGCATCTACTGCTTTTCCGACACAAACATCTACTGCCTCAACCGCTGCGATTGCCGCAGCTTCCACACCAGTATGTCCAACCATATCCGGGTTCGCAAAATTAATGATGATCACATCATATTTGTCTGCTGTAATTGCTTCACATAATTTGTCACATACCTCGTAAGCGCTCATCTCTGGCTTCAGGTCATAAGTGGCTACTTTCGGAGAATTTACCAAGATTCTATCTTCTCCCTTATTTGGTTCTTCCACGCCTCCATTGAAAAAGAACGTAACATGCGCATATTTTTCTGTTTCAGCAATTCTTGCCTGCGTCATATGGTTAGCCGCTAACCATTCTCCAAACGTATTAGTAACCGCTACTTTATGAAATGCTACTTTTTTATTTGAAATGGTCGGATCATAATCTGAAAAACACACAAATGTAGTAGCAAGTCTCTTTGGTCTTTCAAATCCTTTAAAATCATCATCACAGAAACTTCTTGTGATTTCTCTCGCTCTGTCCGGTCTAAAGTTAAAGAAGACCACGGAATCCTGATCACAAATCGTTGCAAGAGGTTTGCCATCTTTCATTACTACGGTAGGTTTTACGAACTCATCTGTTTCCCCTTTATCATAAGAAGCCTGTATACCTGCCGGTCCTGACTCAGCTGTCATACCTTTCCCTGCTACCAATGCATCGTAGGCCAATTTCACGCGGTCATAATTATTATCTCTATCCATTGCATAATAACGTCCCATTACAGATGCAATCTGGCCAACACCAATCTCTTTCATCTTTGCTTCCAATTGTTCTGCATATTCTTTTCCGGAAGAAGGTGGTGTATCGCGACCATCTAAAAAACAATGGACGTACACTTTTGAAAGTCCGTTTCTTTTTGCCAGTTCCAATAAACCATATACATGTGTAATATGGCTGTGAACACCACCATCCGATAACAGACCGAAAAAATGCAGTGCAGAATCGTTCTTTTTACAGTTCTCAACAGCTTCCAGCAGTGCTGGATTGCTAAAAAAAGTACCGTCACTGATTTCTTTTGTAATTCTCGTCAATTCTTGATAGACAATACGTCCGGCGCCCATATTTAGATGTCCGACTTCTGAATTACCCATCTGTCCTTCTGGTAAACCCACTGCCATTCCACTTGCCTGTCCCTTAACAAAAGGATACTCTTTCATCAATTTATCCATAACAGGAGTATTGGCTTCCGCTATTGCATTTCCATTTTGTCTTTCATTTAGTCCATAGCCATCCAGGATCATTAATACGGTTGGTTTTTTACTCATAATTATTTCTCCTTCTTTTTATCTATTTAGATTCAGGTATCAAAAGCTGCTTTACGCATTTGAGATACGCTAAGTACAAGCCATTTTCAACAGCTGCTCATTCCATTAAGTTGTGCTACCGTGAAAAATTATACACGCTTTTAAGATAAGGTGCAAGACAAACTTCTCATAGTCCTTAGCGGATTCTGATAATCTTTCTCTAATCAAGTTGCGTTTTTTTACGATTGCTACTAAAATATAGCTATTCATGAAACTTATTATTTCAAACGATTCGTTGGGAGGCCTCTATGCTGACATTTTTCATAAAATTATTAATTCCAGATCATGAAAATACAACTTCGCTAAAAGTGCGTCAATCCTATGGTATCTTATGCGGGTCCGTTGGAATCGCCCTTAATCTCCTGCTCTTCGTCGGCAAATTTTTTGCAGGCACCGTAAGTCATTCTATTTCTATTTCAGCAGATGCCTTTAATAACCTGTCAGATGCAGGTTCTTCCATCATTACCCTAATTGGCTTTCGTATAGCGGGCTCAAAACCGGACCATGGCCATCCCTTTGGTCATGGGCGAATTGAATATCTTTCGGGATTATTTGTTTCGATTGCTATTTTATTGATGGCTATCGAATTGATCAAATCCTCTTTTCAGAAAATACTACAACCAGAACCAATCGAATATAATTATTTAATTATTATTATCTTGCTTATTTCTATTTTAGTAAAATGCTATATGGCCTATTTCTATAAAAAAATTGGGACTAAGATAAATTCTGCTGCTATGAACGCAACTGCGACAGACAGCCTGAGTGATACCCTTGCTACATTCGTCGTACTTATAGCAACTCTATTTGTACATTTTACAGGTATTAATGCAGATGGATATTGTGGTGTTCTGGTAGGAATTTTTATTTTTTATGCGGGTATCAAAGCGATTCGCGATACCATTGACCCCCTGCTTGGTCAGGCACCAGAACCTGAATTCGTAAGAAAAATTGAACAGATCGTTATGAGGTACGATGGAGTCCTTGGAATCCATGATCTCATTGTACACAATTATGGTCCCGGCCGCTTAATGATATCCCTTCATGCAGAGGTCCCGGCTTCTGGAGACATTTTAAAACTTCACGATATGATCGACCTGATCGAGCATCAATTAAGAAAAGAATTGAACTGTGCCGCCGTCATACACATGGACCCGATTTTGAATGATGATCCTGAAACAATACAGTTAAAACAAGAAATCGAACAAATTATCCATACGATTGAGGAATCTCTGACCATCCATGATTTTCGCATTGTAAAAGGACCGACCCATACAAATCTTATCTTTGACATGGTCGTTCCATTTTCCTATGCATTGACAGATGCCGAATTAAAAGAACGTATTGATGCTTCTATTAAAAAAATGCATCCAGATTATTATACCGTAATAGAAATTGATAAAGATTATCGATGATATCAGTCGAAATACCGGATAACCAAAAGACTGCCTTTTTTCACTTCAACGCGGCTTTCTTCTCCTATAAATTCATTGCTCACACCGATTGGAAAGTCATTGGTAACGGTAGCATTTTTTAAGGGATATTTTAATCCATACAGATAGACTCCACTTGCAGAATTACCCATCGAAAAAACAGATATCATTCCATGGCTAAACGGTGGAAATGCAATACTTCCGTTTGTCACTACCTGCATCTCATAATTTGGCGAATAGATATGTCCCTTACAATTTCTTTTGCTCAAATACGTGAGGCACTGTATATTGGCAATTGTATGATCTATTCGGCCACCAGTCCCCCCCAGTATCACAAACTCTACGTACCCCTTTTCCATCCCCAGACGTAGAGCGGCAAGCATGTCCGTATCATCTTTTTCCTGTGGAAGTTGCACAATATTTTCACTATTCGGTATGGCCTGCATCGAATCAAAATCCCCTACAATTAAATCTGGCATCACGTTTATTGCTTGCAAAAAAAGATACCCTGCATCCGCCGCAATGATGTAATCCTGAGCACAGGGTCTTAAGTAAGAGTCATTGAATTCTCCCGCTCCCACGATATAACAGATTCCTTTTTCCATCTGGTATTTTCTCCTTTACGCTATCCTTCTTTTGACGTACAATTATTATATTATAGCACTGAAAGAATGGATTTTAAAACACATAAATTAGTGAGGAGATTTCTAATGATAACAATAAGTCTATGTATGATTGTCAAAAATGAAGAGAAGGTACTGGGAAGATGTCTTGCATGCCTAAAAGACATAGTCGATGAGATGATCATTGTTGACACGGGTTCCACCGATCGGACAAAAGAAATCGCTGCTGTTTATACGGATAGCATTTATGATTACAAATGGAATCACGACTTTTCTGATGCAAGAAATTTTTCTTTTTCCAAAGCAACAAAAGATTATATCTATAGTGCTGACGCTGATGAGATACTTGACGACTCAAATATTCAGAAATTTAAAATTTTAAAAGCGGCTCTTCTTCCAGAGATTGAAATCGTGCAAATGATGTATTGTAATCAACTACGATTCAATACCACTTACAATTATGAGGAAGAATATCGTCCGAAATTATTTAAGCGTCTGCGGACTTTCCGATTTGAAAATCCAATACATGAAACGATTGCCATGAATCCCGTTATATTTGACAGCGATGTACGTATCATCCACATGCCCGAAAGTAACCATGCCTCCAGAGACCTACAATACTTCGCACAAATGCATAAAAAAGGGATCCCTTTGAATAAACACTTACACAATATGTATGCAAGGGAGTTATATATATGTGGGAAATCAGAAGATTTTATAACGGCTGTTAACACTTTTGAGAATACCTTATCAGATGCCTCCCGATCTATCGATGAGATACGGGAAGCAACCTGTGTCATTGCTAGAGCTGCACGCCTTCAGGGCAATTTACATCAGTTCTTTACAAATGCACTAAAGAGCATAGTCTGTGACAGTTGTTCAGAAATATGTTACGAATTAGGCGAATACTATTTTGCTTGCCATGAATTAGATAATGCCTGCATCTGGTACCAGAATGCTGCTTTTGAGACGCAGTGTATCCTGGATATCCGAATTAAAAACAGATTTGCTCTGCAAGGACTCTATAACTGTTATAGGGCTGCTGGCAATTTGGAAGAAGCAGCAAAATACGAAGCACTACTACCTACTCTCTGCGAATGATCGCAGAACAGCCCATGCCACCACCAACACAAAGTGTTGCAAGACCTGTCTTTGCATCCTGTTTTATCATCTCGTGGATTAACGTAACAAGAATACGGCATCCGGAAGCTCCGACTGGGTGTCCGAGTGCAATCGCGCCACCATTTACATTCAATTTACTAAGGTCAATTCCAAGATCATGCCCTACTGCAACTGATTGTGCTGCAAATGCCTCATTTGCCTCAATCAAGTCGAAGTCTTCGATCTTCATTCCCGTCTTACCCATAACTTTTCTGGTAGCTGCTACAGGACCGATTCCCATGATAGAAGGTTCTACTCCTGCCAATTCGCCTCCAACCCATGTTGCCAATGGAGTCACTCCCAGTTCTTTTGCTTTTTCCTCGCTCATGACGACAATAGCCGCCGCTCCGTCATTAATTCCGGAGGCATTTGCTGCAGTTACTTTTCCATCCGATTGAAAGCAGGAACGCAGCTTGGAGATACTTTCCGCCGTAACACCAGCACGTGGTCCTTCATCGGTATCCATTACTACCGTACCTTTTCTGGTTTTAACTTCAACCGGAACAATCTCATCTTTGAACCTGCCTGACTTAATCGCTGCTTCACACTTTTGCTGGCTATTTGCTGCAAATTCGTCTAATTGTTCGCGGGTAAGTCCCCACTGCTCACAGATGTTTTCGGCTGTAATTCCCATATGGTAGCCTTTAAAGGCATCTGTTAAGGCATCTTTCAACAACGCATCTTCCATCACTGCATTACCCATACGATAGCCAAAACGTGCCTTATCTAATAAATAAGGCGATTTTGACATATTCTCAACACCACCAGCTACCATGATATCTGCATCCCCGCAAGCAATTAATTTCGCTGCCAGATTCACACAATGTAAACCGGATCCACATAAGACATTGATCGTAGTAGCTGGGATCTCTACTGGCAGTCCTGCGTTTACCGCTGCCTGCCTTGCAACATTTTGTCCCTGTCCCGCCTGGATCACACAACCCATATAAACTTCATCTACCTGCTCCGGTCTCACGCCTGCTCTTTTTAATGCTTCCTTGATCACAATCGTTCCCAATTCTGCTGCTGGAACAGTACTTAACATTCCTCCCATGGTTCCAATCGCGGTACGGCATGCACCTGCTAATACTACTTTTCTTCCCATATTGAATTCCTCCGTTAATTTTTTAACTATCTACATGAATCATACCACTCCCCTCTTTTTATTTCAATCATTTTACTGTTATTCCTTATTTACTTTTTATATCCAATTGATTTTTTCGGGCATACGGAGGCACATTTTCCGCACTGTATACAATCCGGATGACTCAGTAAATATCCTTTATACTCATAAGGCACAATTCCCAACGCACATTTTTTCTCACATAGTTTACAGGATACACATTCATTGGAGACCCTAAGTACATTTTTATTCTTTTTTAATTTTGAAATCAGCGATGCGGCAGTTCCCATCGGGCAAAAATGGCACCATGTTCTATGGTTATAAAAAAAGGAAAGTACGATTCCAATCACCGTCGTTACTACGATCATTCTATAAAACACAAAACCAATACCATATAGATTACCCCAATTTTTCTGAATGCCAATCGCAAACATTGTCATCATACCGACAAAAACGGGAATTCGGAAATAATAAGATTTTAAAAAACGTGGGACTTTTCTTTTTTTACTGAACTTAGAAAGCACAGTATCAAAAAAATTTCCTCGGGGGCATAAATTCCCGCACCAGAACCTTCCCTTAAAAATAGAGACCAATATGGGGGCAGTCATACAGAGAATGGCCGCAAGTGCAAATCTGAAATCAAACAGACTTATAATAAGAAAGACAAAAAGCACAATAAAAGAATAATGTTTCCATAGTTTAAATATTTTTTTCATTTTCTACATCCTTTATTTTTATTTACTTTTTATGATAGCAACTTATTTTAAGTTATCTGTGACTATATCACTCACATAGACCAAGGGCATTCCCATTTTATATTTCATTGGATAATTTTATAAATTCTTTTAATTTCTCCTTTGCTTTTCCACTATCAATTAAGTCTTCTGCGAACCGGACTCCTTCTTCCACGGTTTGACATTTACCAGAAACATAAAGTGCAGCACCTGCATTCATCACAACGGAATTTCTCTGCGGCCCCTTTTCTCCATTCAAAATAGATTTCGTAATTGCAGCATTTTCAACAGGGGTGCCTCCCACTAAATCTTCTTTCTTGCACTTGATAAAACCAAATTGTTCCGGTTCCATCACATAAGACCTAAATTCACCATTATGAATTTCACAAACACTTGTAGGAGCACTCATGGAAATCTCATCTAGTTTATCCTGGCCGTATACCACCATGGCTTTCTTCACACCCAGATTCGATAATACTCTTGCCAACGGTTCAATCAGAGCCTCCTCATACACTCCCATGACTTGCATATTTGCACCCGCTGGATTAGCAAGCGGTCCTAATATATTGAAAATAGTTCTGATTCCAAGCTCTTTTCTAACGGGTCCAACATATTTCATAGCAATATGGTAGTTTTGTGCAAACAGGAAACAGATACCGATTTTATTTAGTATATCAGCACTCTTCTCCGGAGGCACCGTAATGTTAACACCTAATGCCTCTAAGACATCAGCAGCCCCTGATTTGCTGGATGCTGCGCGATTTCCGTGCTTTGCTACTGGTACACCTCCTGCTGCAATTACAATCGACGATGTCGTTGAAATATTAAACGAATTCGACCCATCTCCACCAGTTCCTACAATTTCCAAGACCTCCCTATCATGTAACAATTTAATACAATGATTCCGCATCTCTTCTGCCGATGCAGTAATCTCATCGATCGTCTCCCCCTTCATGCTTAGTGCTGTAAGATAAGCACTTTTTTGTACCTCACTGGCCTCTCCACTCATTATTTCATTCATGACTTCTTTTGCCATTTCATACGTCAGATCTTCTTTTCTTACGAGCTTTTGTATCGCTTCTCGAATCATATCCTTTCCCTCCTACCTGATTGGTAATCCTATTTTTGTAATCTATCAGAATGGGGTCAGGTGTAGTAGGATTTTCTAATACAACAAAAAACGCCCCTGACAGACTACTGGAATCTGTCAAGGACGGTTACTACTATTTCCGCGGTGCCACCTTGATTTACGATATTATCGTACACTCTGAGGATACTAACATATCCCTGACAACTAACGTATGTCTCCACGTCACAGATACTAAGGAATTTTCCCGTTCACCATGCCCTCCGTGGTCCATTTAACAACCTGCGTTCTGCCAAACTCCCAGCAATGTTCAGCTCTCTGTGAGTGCACGATTTGTTTTTATCTCCACATCATCGGTTTAAATTATTAAAGTATTATAATTATAAACTCTATTTTTGCAAAATGCAATCCCTAATTTAAGATTTTTCCATCGGTACTAATCGTGACGACCTGCCATGGAAGAAATTTTCCACTATTTTGTATAGCAGTTTTAGCCGCCTGTTCCATTCCACCACAGCATGGTACTTCCATTCTGACAATGGTAACGCTCTTAATATTATTCTGACTGATGATAGCGGTTAACTTTTCTGTATAGTCTCCTTCATCCAGCTTTGGACATCCAATTAGTGCAATGCGGTTTTTGATAAATTCCTTGTGAAAATTTCCATACGCATAAGCGGTACAATCTGCGGCAATTAGCAAATTGGCTTCCTCAAAATACCCAGCGTTGGGTGCTACTAACTTAATCTGTACCGGCCACTGTGATAATTCTGAATGCATTGGCGCTTGTAATCTACTACCCTGCGCATTGTCCATGTTATCCCTAATAACGGTTCTTGCACGTGTACCAGGACACCCTCCTGCATATGGTTGTTTCTGTTTTTCCATATTCGCTTTAACAGCCGCCTCATCATAGGCTGCTGCTTCTCTCTCAACAAAATGAATCGCATCTACCTGACAGACTGGCAAACAATTTCCCAGACCATCACAATAATCATCACGCATGAGTTTTGCTTTTCCATTTATCATTGCAATCGCTCCTTCATGGCATGCACTTGCACATGCCCCACAGCCATTACATTTATCCTCATCAATCTCAATAATTTTTCTTAACATTTTTTCATCCTCCATTGTTATATAGGAACAATACTCCTCATACTTCGTAAACTTTTATTTGACTTGTTATGCATATCATATTACAATAATAAAAATATTTCTGTTGTTATTCCAACAAATTTTATGGAACTTATTATTTTTCTGATAGGAGCAAAGACAGATGATTGAAATCAATACGAAAATTTTAAAGAATTCCCTTTTATTTCAAGGAATCGAGGAGACTGATATTTCCTCCGTATTATCCTGTATGTCGGCTACCCCCCTCACTTATCAAAAGGGGAATTTTATCTTTCGGAGCGGAGAAACCACGGAATCAATTGGAATGGTACTTACAGGTTGCGTTCATATCATAAAAGAAGACTTTTGGGGTAATCGGACGATCTTGATGGAAGCAACCACTGGAAAGATATTCGGAGAAACGTATGCCAGTCTTCCGAATCTGCCCCTGGAAGTCAGTGTCGTTGCTGTGGAGTCATGCACCATTCTCTTTCTTAATATAAATAAAATTATGACTCTTTGCAGTAATGCCTGTACATTCCATACAAAATTGATTAAAAATATGATCTATATTTTTGCGCATAAGAACCTGCTTCTCACGCAAAAAATGGAGCACACCTCGAAAAGATCCACCAGAGAGAAATTACTTTCTTACCTCTCAGGTGAATCCCTCAAAAATTCCAGTTCCTCTTTTGAAATTCCATTTAACAGGCAGCAACTTGCCGATTATCTGACTGTGGACCGTAGCGCCATGTCAAATGAGCTCAGTAAGTTACAAGAAGAAGGGATTTTGGATTATCGAAAAAATCGGTTTCATTTACGGTAGAGATTGATACATATCATTCAATTGCTTCACTGTCTGATCTATTGTAAAAAAATGGGCCGTCTTTTTGGCCTCTAATGCCATTTCCTTATCCTGCCCCTTTTCTATTGCTGTAATAGCCACCAGCAATTTGCTTTCCAGATCCAGACTATCTTCGCTTTGAAACAAAAAACCGTTTTTTCTGTCTTTTATGACCTCCGGAATTCCTCCCACATTAGACGCAATACAGAGTAATCCATACGCCATAGCCTCCACAATAGAGATTCCAAAAGCCTCCTCACATCTGGAAGGATATACGAAGATATCTGCATTCTTTAAATATTTTTCTTTTTCCAATTGAAATCCTTCAAATATGACACTTTCTTCAATACCCATGGATCGTACCTTCTCCTCATAGCCAATCCTCGCTTCTCCGTCTCCTAACAAACGTAATTTTATTTCTGGCTTCTTTTCCAACACTCCCATAAAAGCATTTATTAAGACATCAATACCTTTTGCATCTACAATTCTTCCAACATAAATAATTTCTAACTTATTTTTATTTTCATCATTTTTTTCCTGACTATCCGCGAAAAGGTCTTCACTGATCCCATTATAGATGACATGCATTTTTCTGGGGTCTACTTTAAAATGACAATAAAGGCTTTCTTCTACGCATTTTGAGACTGAGACAATACTGTCTGATTTCTTAATGGACTGCCAAATAAGATATTTGTTTATTTTATTTGTGATACAATTTCCAACATAGTAATACTTTTCTTCAAATGCCGTGTGGAAATATCGAATAAAATAAAGATCAGGTCTCCTTCTTGCCAATAGCAGATAGTGAAGCAGGATATCGATTCCTTCTTTGTGGACAATGACTGCCTGAATCTGATTTTCCTCGCAGATCGTAAGTAAACGTTTTATGCGCTTCCTTGTATTTACGTGCTTCTCCTTATAAACCGAATAGACAGGTACCCCTATTTCCTTTATTTTATCTTCCATTGCTCCTCCACCAAATAAAAAAGCAAAGATATTATTCTCTTTATCTCTTTGTGCAATATCTTTACACAGCACTTCTATTCCCCCAATATATCCTGCACTCAATAAATGTAATACTTTCATTTCAAATTCCCCCCTGATAATTCTCTTATTTACTATTGTAAAGGTATCTTGGGCAGATTCCACTTATAATAGGTTGATAGCATCCGTATCACAAATATTACAAAGATTCCTGCCATGGTAGATATACCTTCTGAAATTTTCATGAAACAACAGATAAGATACATAATTCCCCCCAATATTGCTGCAACTGCATAAATATATTTAGAAAAAATGACAGGTGTTCTTCCAACAATGATATCTCTGATCAAACCACCTCCAACACCTGTTATCATTCCTAAAAATACAAGCAGAAATTTATTGTATCCAAATCCAGTATTGATGGCGACCTGAATACCAAATATGGAAAAGACACCAAGACCAAGCGCATCAAATACATTATTAATTGTCTCAATTATCTTCACGTGTTTTTTGTAATATGCTCTAGTTACATATACAACAATAAATACGATTAAAGAGATCGCAACGGATATGGTGATACATGTATAATTTTCAAACATCTGTGGCGGTAATTTACCGATCAAAATATCTCTGGTAACGCCGCCTCCCAATGATGTCATCACACTTACAAAGATAACTCCAAATAGATCTAAGCGATTATCAATGGCAACCATAGCTCCTGATATCGAAAATGCAACTACACCTATCATTTCTAAGATACTTAAAATCTGATGCATGTCTAACAGACTCATACAACAACTCCTGACTATGTAAATACTTTTGCTAACATCATACTATTATTGAAAGAAAAACCCTAAAACAAAACATTTTAGGGTTTTAATATCAGCAAAATATTTAAATAAAATTATGAACTTATTTCCAGTTAACAATTTTTCCAAATTCTGGTTTAAGAGCCGCTCCACCAACTAGACCGCCGTCAATATCTGGCTGTGTAAACAATTCTGGAGCTGTCGCTGCATTAACAGAACCGCCATACTGAATACGGATAGCAGCTGCTGTTGCTTCATCATAGATTTCAGCGATACAGTCGCGAATTCCCTTACATACCTCCTGTGCTTGTTCTGTTGTAGCTGTCTTGCCTGTTCCGATAGCCCAAATTGGTTCGTAAGCGATAACAGCTGTTTTAGCCTGTTCTGCTGTTACATTTAAGAATCCAACTTTAACCTGTTGACGGATGAAGTCCATCGTTACACCTTGTTCTCTCTGGTCTAATGTTTCACCACAGCACATAATAGGAGTAATGCCATGTTCAAAAGCTTTCAACACTTTCTTATTCACGATTTCACTTGTTTCACCAAAGTACTCTCTTCTTTCGGAGTGTCCAAGAACCACATATTTTACCCCAACATCTGTTAACATAGCTGGAGAGATTTCGCCTGTAAACGCGCCCTTTTCTTCATAGTACATATTTTCAGCACCGATTTGAATATTCGATCCTTTTGCAGCTTCCATTGCAGGAATAATGTCGATAGCCGGCACACAAAAAATAACATCTGCCTCATCTGTAGCTACCAATGGTTTTAATGTATTTACCAATTCTACTGCTTCGCTTGGAGTCATGTTCATTTTCCAGTTACCAGCGATAATTTTTTTTCTAGCCATGATTAAAAATCTCCTTAAAATATATTATTTTATTTTTTATTTATCGTTAGCGGCTGCAACGCCAGGTAATTCTTTTCCTTCTAAGAATTCAAGTGATGCACCACCACCAGTTGAGATGTGAGTCATTTTATCACCAAATCCCAATTGATTTACAGCAGCAGCAGAATCACCACCACCAATAATTGTTGTAGCATCTGTTTCAGCCAAAGCTTTTGCTACAGCAATGGTCCCTTTTGCAAGAACTGGATTTTCAAAAACACCCATTGGTCCGTTCCAAACAACTGTCTTAGCCGATTTTACAGCATCTGCATACATAACTGCTGCTTTTGTTCCAATATCCAGACCCATCATACCAGCAGGAATATTATCTGATTCTACATTGATAGCTTCTATTTCTGCATCAATTGGATTAGGAAACTCTTTTGCAGCTGCTGTATCGATTGGCAGAAGAAGGTTTTTACCAAGTTTTTCAGCTTTTGCCATCATTTCTTTGCAGTATTCCAGTTTCTCATCATCCACTAAGGAACTACCAATTTCATATCCTTTTGCTTTTAAGAATGTAAATGCCATACCACCACCAATGATTAAGGTATCACATTTTTCCAGTAGGTTAGAAATTACATTTAATTTGTCAGCGACTTTTGCACCTCCAAGAATTGCTACAAAAGGTCTTACTGGATTTTCTACTGCATTTCCAAGGAAATCGATTTCTTTCTGCATCAAGTATCCAACAACTGCTGTGTCTACTAACTCTGCAACACCTACATTCGAACAGTGAGCCCTATGGGCAGTCCCAAATGCATCATTTACAAATATATCACAGATGGAAGCAAGCTCTTTGGAGAACGCTTCTCCATTTTTTGTTTCTTCCATTCTGTAACGTGTATTTTCAAGTAATACAACATCGCCGTCATTCATTGCTTCTACCGCTGCTTTTGCATTTGCTCCAACGACTTCTGCATCTGCTGCAAATTTTACTTCTTGTCCAAGTAACTGAGCTAATTTCACAGCAACCGGTGCCAATGACAATTCTGGTTTTGGCTCTCCCTTAGGTTTTCCAAGATGGGAGCAAAGAATTACTTTACCGCCATCTGCCACTAATTTTTTAATGGTAGGAAGTGCTGCTGTTAGACGGTTTATATCTGTAATAACGCCATTCTTTAAAGGCACGTTAAAGTCACATCTGCAAAGAACGCGTTTTCCTTTCACATTGATATCATCTACTGATTTCTTATTTAATGACATGTGTATGTCCTCCTTGTTATTATTTCAAACCTAGAAAATGGATCCGATCCCATGGATCGGATCCATTTTTAGGATCTTACTATATATTCAAGCTTTCTCAGATTATGATAATTCTGAGAAGAATTTGATTGTACGAACCATCTGGCTTGTGTATGAATTTTCATTGTCATACCATGAAACAACTTGTACCTGAGTGTTTCCATCTTCCATTTTAGATGCCATAGTCTGTGTCGCATCAAATAAAGAACCAAATCTCATACCAACGATATCGCTAGATACTAATTGTTCTTCTGTATAACCAAAAGATTCTGTTACAGCTGCTTTCATAGCTGCATTGATTTCATCTACAGTAACAGCACCTTTAACAACTGCAACTAAGATTGTAGTAGAACCAGTAGGAGTTGGTACACGTTGTGCAGAACCGATTAATTTTCCATTTAATTCAGGAATAACTAAACCGATTGCTTTAGCAGCACCTGTTGAGTTAGGAACAATATTGATAGCTGCTGCACGAGATCTTCTTAAATCACCATTTCTCTGAGGTCCATCAAGAGTCATTTGATCTCCTGTGTAAGCATGAATTGTGTTCATGATACCAGATTGGATAGGAGCTAACTTGTTCAATGCATCTGCCATAGGAGCTAAGCAGTTCGTTGTGCAAGAAGCTGCAGAGATAATGGTATCTTCTGCTTTTAATGTCTCATGGTTTGTGTTGAATACAACTGTAGGAAGATCATTTCCTGCTGGAGCAGAGATAACTACTTTACGAGCACCTGCATTGATGTGAGCCTGTGCTTTTTCTTTGGATGTATAGAATCCTGAACATTCTAAAACAACATCAACTTTTAATTCTCCCCATGGGCAGTTGTTTGCATCTGGGAATTTATAAATTTTAATTTCTTTTCCATCAACTGTAATAGAATCTTCACCTGCTGTAACTTTATCAGCCAAAGCGTATCTTCCTTGTGATGAATCATATTTTAATAAGTGTGCTAACATTTTAGGACTTGTTAAGTCGTTGATTGCTACTACTTCATAACCTTCTGCACCGAACATTTGTCTGAATGCAAGACGACCAATACGGCCAAAACCATTGATTGCTACTTTAACTGCCATTTGTAATTCCTCCTAGAATTAAATAAATATTTTTTTATGAAAATCATATAGGATATGATTGTCAAATTTTTATCAGCACGTTTATTTTACAAGGTTCAGTAGAAAAATTCAAGATGTATTTTCAAAAATCTTTTTTAAATTTGAAAGAATGGTGGAAAAATCACCTTTTCTTACTATTTTTTTGATTTTTTTGCCAAAATCGGTTACACTCTAGGAGACCATAATAAAATGAATATGGAGGAAATATATGGCTCTCACATCTGATTTTCATTTACATTCTAATTTTTCAGGGGATTCTACCGCAAAGATGGAAGATATGATACGTAGCGGAATAAAAAGAAAACTCACTCATATGTGTTTTACAGAACACCACGATATTGACTATGTATATGTTGATAATCAAGCACCGATATTCTTGCTCAATGTTGATTCATATCTCTATGATCTTGCTACTTTAAAGGAAAAATATAGGAATCAAATTCAGATTTTATTCGGAGTCGAACTTGGCATCCAGGCACATATCAAAAAAGAATTGCTAATGTTTATAAGAAAACAGGAATATGATTTTATTATTGCCTCCGCACACATCTGCCACGGAAGGGACCCCTACTATCCAAGTTTCTTTGAAGGTCGTACCTCCTGGGCCGCTTATGAGGAATATTTTTCTGCTATCCTTGAAGATATCAAAGCTTTTGAAAATTATGATGTATTTGGTCATTTAGATTATGTTGTCCGTTATGGTAAAGATAAGAATAAAAACTATTCTTATGCACAACATGCAGATCTGATTGATGAAATATTAAGACTACTCATAGAAAACGAAAAAGGAATTGAACTAAATACTGGTGGCTTCCGTGCCGGTCTGAACGAACCTAATCCAAGCATTGATATCATCAGACGTTATAAAGAATTAGGTGGTGAAATTATCACTGTTGGTTCAGATGCACATAGACCAGAAGATATCGCCAGCCATTTCGACAAGGCATCTGATATCCTGAAATCATTGGGATTTAAATACTACTGTATTTATGAAAACCGGTTACCGGAATTTAAAATACTATAAGACCAAAAATAAGATTACAATGATGCCAAACAGTTTCATTCACATCATTGTAATCTTGCATTCGGATCAAAGGATCGTTCCCCCGCCAAGTACATATTCACCCTCGTAAAAAACGACTGCCTGCCCAGGTGTAATTGCCCTGACCGGTCGGTCAAATGTACACTTGATTTTATCATCTCCTATTCGTTCAATCAAACAGGTATCACCTCGATGGCTGTATCGAATCTTTGCTAAAACCTTTCTTGGCTCTCTTAAATCCTCTATGGACATAAAATTCAACTTTTCGCATAGTAACTCTGTCGCATAAACATCTTCATTTTCACCAATAACAACTTCATTCGTCTCCGGACGGATCTCAGTTACAAATACCGGATGCCCAAGGGAAAGATTTAATCCTTTTCTCTGGCCTACTGTATAATGCGTAATACCTTTATGAACACCTAAAATCTCCCCATCCGCTGTTACAAAATTACCAGCACCTGGTACTCTACCAACTGCCACTTCATCTATATATCCGGCGTAATTATTGTCCGGTATAAAACAAATTTCCTGACTATCTGGCTTATGCGCTACTGGTAGATACATTTCTTTCGCAATGGTACGAATCTCATCTTTGGTGTATTCGCCCACCGGCATCATGGTATGTGCCAATTGATATTGCGTCAGGTTATATAGCGCATAGGTCTGATCTTTATCAGCGGTTGCTGACATGCGAAGTGTATATCTGCCATTTGGTAACTGTTCTACTCTTGCATAATGACCCGTCGCAATAAATTCAGCTCCAATCGAAAGACTTCTTTTAAGAAGAGATTCCCATTTCACATAACGGTTACATGCAATGCAAGGATTCGGTGTTCTCCCCTGTAGGTACTCTTCCACAAAATAGTCCACCACATTTTCCTTGAATTCTTTTTTAAAGTTCATGACATAATAGGGAATATCCAAGGTCTGAGCCACACGTCTCGCATCATCCACAGCAGACAATCCACAACATCCCCCATTTTCTTCCTTCACAACTTCCTCTTCGTCCTGCCAAATCTGCATCGTTACACCGATTACATCATACCCTTGCTTTTTTAACAAGTAGGCTGCCACGGAGGAATCGACACCTCCAGACATACCCACTACGACCTTTTTATTCATCTGACAATCTCCACTTTCATTTTCTTCCTAAAAGTATAGTATATCATTTTGTTCCAGAGATTGTCTAATTAATATTCTTCTGCTTCGTTCTCTTCCCCTTCATGGATATCCGTTTTCGGTCTGCTCAAACCCTCTATTACAATGTGATTTTTATCTGCATAATCCCAGAGCGCGGCATGAATCGCTTCTTCCGCAAGCAAAGAACAATGCACTTTAACAGGTGGTAGTCCGTCCAAGGCCTCCATAACTGCCTTATTGGTCACTTGCATGGCCTCCTTAATACTCTTTCCTATTACTAATTCGGTAGCCATACTACTTGTCGCAACTGCTGCTCCACATCCAAATGTTTTAAATTTACAGTCTCTTATAATTTGATTTTCATCGATATCCAAATAGATACGCATGATATCACCACATCTTGCATTTCCTACCGTTCCAACACCACTTGCATTTTCTATTTCCCCCAGATTTCTGGGATTATTAAAATGATCCATTACTTTTTCACTATACATAATATTTACTCCTTTTTCGTATTTTTTAAAAAATCTTCATATAAAGGTGACATATTTCTAAGATATGCTACGATTTCTTTTATCTTGTCAACGGTAAAATCTATCTCTTCTTTTGTATTTTCTTCACTCAAAGTGAGCCTTAAAGAACCATGTGCAATCTCATGAGGTAACCCGATTGCCAACATTACATGCGACGGATCCAAGGATCCAGACGTGCATGCTGATCCACTGGAAGCACAAATTCCTTCCATATCCAATTTAATAAGTAAAGATTCTCCTTCTATAAATTGAAAACTGAAATTCACATTATTGGGAAGCCGCTTCTTTTCATCACCATTCAATCTGCAATAAGGAACTTCTTGTTTAATTCTTGAAATCATGTAATCTCGTAATGCAATCTCTTTTTGTGCTTTATCTGCCATAATGGTAAACGCACGTTTTACAGCAGCACCCATTCCAACAATTCCAGTAACATTTTCTGTGCCTGCTCTTCTACCTCTCTCCTGCTGACCGCCATGTAGAAAAGAACGTATCTTAACGCCTCTTCTAATATACAAAAATCCAATTCCTTTTGGTCCATTTACTTTATGCCCGCTGGAACTCAACATATCTATGTGACATTCCTCAATATTGATAGGAATATGCCCATATGCCTGTACCGCATCTGTGTGAAATAAAATTTTTCTACGATGGGCAATTTCCCCAATTTCCTTTATTGGTTGTATTGTCCCTATCTCATTATTGGCAAACATAATAGATATCAGTATCGTATCTGGACGGATTGCCTTTTCCAGCTCTTCTACTTTGACGATCCCATTCTCATCCACATCAATATAAGTAATATCATATCCTTTTTTTTCCAGATATTCACAGGTATGGAGAATCGCATGGTGTTCAATTTTAGAAGTTATGATATGTTTTCCTTTTGCTGCATAAGCATCTGCTGTTGCCTTCAATGCCCAATTATCTGCCTCTGAACCTCCTGCTGTAAAATATATCTCATTCGTCTCGGTACCTAGCGAGTTGGCAATGGTTTCACGTGCCTCAGTAACTGCTCTCTTGCTATCTCCAGCAAGCGAATAGATACTGCTCGGATTCCCATAAAATTCTGTAAAATACGGAAGCATTGCTTCCACCACTTCAGGTGATGTCCTTGTTGTGGCTGCATTATCTAAATAAATCACTTTCTCCATGATTATTCCTCCCATCTATGTGCTAGCATTTTATAATTATTTGTGCTATGTTTAATTCCTAGTAAACCACTACGGATTTAGTAATTGCATAATAACACTCCTTTTTTGTTCTGTCAATATTTCAAATTACATATATATGAATAAATATTAAAAGCGGATTACTATGCGTAAAACAACCCCACTTATTACAGGAACAATCATACTTACTATAACTGGTCTTATCACTCGGATCATCGGTTTTTTCTACCGTATTTTTTTATCAAAAACATTCGGAGAAGAAGGAATGGGAATTTATCAACTCATTGCACCTGTTCTTGCACTTTCTTTCTCCTTTTGTGTCGCCGGCATACAAACATCAATATCAAAATTCATAGCAAGTGAACCTTCCACCCATAATTATAAAAACTCTTTTCACGTTTTATTAAGTGGCATTGGTCTCTCGATGATCCTATCACTCTTTTTAAGTAATATCGTATACTTGTATTCTGTACCAATAGCTACTTTTATGTTACTCGAGGCGCGCTGTGCGCCCTTACTTCGTATTATTGCTATATCAATCCCTTTTGCCTCCCTGCACTCTTGTATCAATGGATATTTTTATGGGATTAAAAAAGCCAGTCTTCCTGCTGTGACTCAATTAGCAGAACAAATAGTACGTGTGGGTACTGTTTACTATTTATACTATTTAAGCCAGCAAGAAGGCTATTCCTTAACAATTAATTGTGCTGTCATCGGACTCGTGCTTGGAGAGATTGTTTCCATGTTGATAAGTATGATTGCTATTTATGTAAGATTTTACAAGGTACGCCAACAGATATCCCTTCCTTCTATTAAAGAATACAAATCTGCAAGCGCCGATGTTTTTTCATTTGCGGCTCCATTAAGTGCAAATCGTATTATCTTAAATCTTTTGCAAAGCATAGAGGCTGTATACATACCCAATTCACTCATAAGACATGGTTTGACTTCAGAAGCTGCCCTTAGTATCTATGGTGTACTTACCGGAATGGCATTACCTCTCATTTTATTTCCAAGCACGATTACCAATTCTCTGTCTGTTATGTTACTTCCTACCATATCAGAAGCGGAAGCCGTTGGTAATTCTAAGAGAATTAAACATGCCGTAGATAAAAGTATCCAATATTGCCTTATTTTAGGGTTCCTTTGCACCGCTGGCTTTTTGCTATTTGGAAACTTTTTGGGTAACTTTTTATTTTCCAGCACGACCGTTGGAAATTATATCACGACTCTTAGCTTTATCTGCCCATTTATCTATATATCAACAACACTTGGCAGTATCCTGCACGGTCTCGGAAAAACAAATCTTACTTTTTGTTTTTCCTTAATCAGTCTTTCCATTCGTTTGTTTTTTGTATTCTTTGCGATTCCTGCTTTTGGCATTCAGGGATACCTATGGGGATTGCTGATTAGTCAATTGTTGCATACTTGGTTACATATCATAGCTTTGAAGAAACTTTGCTAAATTAAATTGTTTTATATTTGATTTCTTGCGCTTCTAACACTTATATACTATAATAATCATGTTTGACAAAAAAAATGAAATGATTCCATTTCAATTTATATGAACTACTAAGGAGATAAAAATGGGTTTTGATTTTATAAAAAAGCTTCCATCGCCAGAAGAGATTCGTCAGCAATATCCGCTTCCAACAGTACTAGCTGCTATTAAAGAGAAAAGAGATCAGGAAATCAAAGACGTTATAACCGGGAAATCAGACAAATTTCTCGTTATCATTGGACCCTGTTCTGCTGATAATGAGGATTCCGTTTGTGATTATATTAACCGACTTGCCCGCATCCATGATAAAGTAAAGGATAAACTGATTCTGATTCCCCGTATTTATACCAATAAACCAAGGACCACAGGGGAAGGCTATAAAGGGATCGTACATCAGCCTGATCCCGAAAAAAAACCAGACTTTTTACAAGGACTGATAGCTATGAGAAAAATGCATATTCGTGCAATAGAGGAAACAGGGCTTACTGCGGCAGATGAGATGCTTTATCCTGAAAATTGGGGATATGTCTCTGATATTCTATCCTACGTGGCTATCGGTGCACGTTCTGTGGAGGATCAGCAACACCGCCTGACGGTCAGCGGTTTCGATGTACCTGCCGGGATGAAAAATCCAACCAGTGGTGACTTCTCTGTTATGTTGAATTCTGTTTATGCCGCACAACATCCACATTCTTTTATTTATCGGGGCTTTGAGGTAAATACCTCGGGTAACGAGCTCGCCCACACGATACTCCGTGGTGCAGTCAGTAAACATGGAAATGCGGTTTCTAATTATCACTACGAAGATTTGAATCGACTTCTTGAGATGTATAGTGAGCTGGATTTGCGGTATCCCGCTACCATAATAGATTCAAACCACGCGAATTCAAACAAGCATTTCGAACAGCAAACACGTATTGTTAAAGAAGTGATGCATAATCGTAAAATAAATCCAGATATCCATGCTCTTGTGAAAGGTGTCATGATTGAGAGTTATATTGAAGAGGGCTGCCAAAAAGTAGGTGGCGGTATCTATGGAAAGTCTATCACAGACCCATGTCTTGGATGGAAAGCCAGCGAACAGCTTATTTACGATATCGCAGACAGCGAATAATGTGTATAAAAGGCTCATCCTCTTGGATGAGCCTTTGCATATACTTCTCTTATTTTATTATGATTCAGATTCGCATAAATCTGTGTCGTTGAAATATCGGAATGTCCCAGCATTTCTTGTACACTTCTTAGATCTGCACCATTCTCTACTAAATGTGCTGCAAATGAATGACGAATTGTATGTGGAGTAATATCTGCTACAATTCCTGCCTTTTTTGCATAAAACTTAATAATCTTCCAAAATCCTTGCCTGCTCATTGCCTGTCCCGAACAATTGACAAATAAGGTCTCCTCTTTTTTATCTGTCAGCATATGCTCTCTGGCATTGTTTAAATACGCTAACAACGCTTTCTTAGCCTCTGTACCAAAGGGTATAATTCGTTCCTTATGAGCATCTTTGCACACTATAAATCCCATCTGCAAATTTATATCAGACATCGTTAACGATATGAGTTCCGTCACTCTGATACCTGTTGCATAAAGCAATTCCAGCATTGCCTTATCCCTAAGTTCTTTCGGCAAACGACCTTGTGGCTGTTCCAAAAGCTTGAACACTTCTTCCATCGATAAAATTTCAGGTATCTTTTTTTCAATTTTAGGTGACTTCAATGCTTCTGATACATCTTCGGTTGTAATTCCTTCTCTTATCAAATAGTGATAAAATGCTTTTATTGACGCAATATTCCTTGATACAGTTGCCGCAGCAAAATTATTTTTTTCTAAATATAAAATATAAGAATTTAAATTTGTAGTTGTAACTTTTCTCGCTTCTGTTATTCCTTGTCCTTCCAAGTAATGCCCCATCTTACTTAAATCTCTTTTATATGAAAGTTCAGTATTTTTAGACGTTGCTTTCACATTATGTAAATAAGAAATAAATGCTGTAATCTCCTTCTCCATTAATACCAAACCCTTCCCCTCAAATTATAATGCAAATCTCAAAGCGTCTAGTTAACATTATAATAAGAATTTTAGAGAAAAGCAATTAATATTTTCCTCATTTTCCACACGTTTTAGGGAGTTTTTTCTGAAAAGCACAAGATGTCGTCAACCAATTTTTTGAGTCGTACAACATCTTGTAAAAAAAAGTTATTAAAAATATTTTACATTATTTTTAAAATTGTAACTATTTTCGTTACGACAACAGGATTAACATAACTTTCAAGCAAGATTCCTATTATGACAACTCCTAAACTCATTAATATTCTTGGAATCCTCTTGAAAGAAGGCGTCGATCCATGTTCATGATAGGGGCTGGATCTCTGGGGAAGAAAAAGTATGTAACTGATATCTCTGCATTCGTTCAATAATGAATTAAACGCAGGTACATAAAAAATGACCTGGGGTAGTATACAAGCTGCAAATAAGATACTGCCTTTTAATCCAAATCGGTTTATCAAAACTGTAATCATGACTCCCATAGAAAATCCATACCATCCGGCAAATAGATGCGCACTAATGATTCCAATAATTGTGGTAGCCATGATAAAAATCAATAAAACAATTTGAAATCGATTCTGCAATATTCCAAAAAACAACTTATTCGGATCGATTTGGACATACTGCAATCTTTCCAAGGAATAGGTACTAAAATAACCTTCTTGCAGTAAAATTGATTGCGCAAATATATTCGTGATTGCAACGCCAATGGTAAAACCAATCATAAATGGGTACAATAAGCTTGACTGCCTTTTGTATGAGAGTAAGTGTATCTTTCTAGGCATATTATCATAATCCTGGTTTTCATGTTTCTAAAATATATGCCTTTTTAAACAGAAAGATACTTGTTTTTATATGCAAATATTGCTGTAATTGTTTTTGCATCCTGAATAACACCATCAAAAATCATTTTCTCAAGTTCTGTTATCTCATATGCCATAACATGAATAAATTCATCTTCATCCAAATTCTGTATTCCTGGTAACAAATCTTTTGCCACATAGATATCAATTTTTTCATTAGAAAATGCAACCGTTGTGTAAATGGAAATCAAGAATTCTGCCTCTGCTGTCCGATATCCAGTCTCCTCTTCTAATTCCCGCATTGCCGCATCTTTTGTTGGTTCATCAGATCCATTTAATCCACCCGCAGGTATTTCCAAAGTATAACGATCTAATGCATTTCGATATTGCCTGACCATTAGTATTTTTCCATTTTTCATCACTGGAACGATTGCAGCAGCTCCCTTATGAGCAATATAATCCCATTTAACAATATTTCCATTTGGAACCTGTATGGTATCTTTATAATAATCTATAATGGATCCTTGACTGATCAGTTCACGATCTAACCTTTTAAATTCATTGCTCATATATTACTAACTCCTCTTAAACTCAAGTATAAATATTAACTTTTAATATCCAATAACTTATTTACACTTACCATTTTTACGCATAATACAAATAAATCGGTAGCCGCTTTCATCTCTTCTGGAGTCGGAAAAGAAGGGGCAATTCGAATATTGCTATCCATTGGATCGCAACCATACGGATAGGTTGCACCAGCATTTGTTAAAATCACTCCCGCCTCTTTACATTTTTGAACAATTTCTTTTGCGCAACCATCCATCGCATCAAATGAGATAAAATAGCCACCATATGGTTTATTCCAATGACCTATTTCAAGACCTTTCATTTCCTGTTCTAAAACGGCTAAAACAGCATCGAACTTTGGTCTCATAAGTTCAGCATGTTTTTTCATATGAGCTATAATTCCTGCTCTATTTTTAAAATAGATAACATGTCTTAGCTGATTAATCTTATCGTATCCAATTGTCTGAATCGTCATAGATTTTTTTATTTCTGCTAAATTTGCCTCTGAGGACGCAAGTGCACTAATTCCACCACCTGCAAAAATAACCTTTGAAGTAGAACAAAATTCATAAACCATATCCGGATTACCTGATTTTTCGCATTCTTTAAGAATTTCAAGAATGTGATCCTGTTTTTCCTCATATAAATGATGAACAATATAAGCATTATCCCAAAAAATCCTAAAATCTTTAGCAGCCGGTTGCAATGCGGCAAACCGTCTTACTGTTTCATCTGAATACGAGATTCCCTGAGGATTTGAATATTTAGGCACGCACCAAATACCCTTTATTGCTGGATCAACCGCAACTAATTTTTCTACCATATCCATATCCGGTCCGTCTTTACGCATAGGAACGTTAATCATCTCAATATTAAAATGTTCTGTAATTGCAAAATGTCTGTCATAACCAGGTACTGGACATAAAAATTTTACTTTATCCAGTTTTCCCCATGGTATATTTCCAAGTACGCCATGCGTCATAGAACGTGAAACAATATCATACATTATACTTAAACTGGCATTTCCAAAAATAATTACATGATCTGAGGTTGTCTCCATAATTTCTGCCATCAATTTTTTTGCTTCTGGAATGCCATCTACCAACCCATAATTCCTGCAATCGAATCCAGACTCTGTCTTTACATCCGAAGATGCGTTTATGACATCCATAAAATCCATCCCTATGTCAAGTTGTTTGGCTGACGGCTTTCCCCTGGACATATCCAGGTTCAATCCTTGATTCCTAACATCCTCATACTGTTTCTCCAATTCTTTCTTTAAAATCATTAATTCTTCTCTACTTAGCTCTTTGTACGATTTCATGCTTTCACCATCCTGTATTATTCCAATCGTCATAATTTTTCTTGGAATTATTTTTCATAACTAATGAATCTTTCTATGTAATAGATTCTTTGCTCCTCATGGTCTGTCCGTCCTATGCGTACAATTGTTTACCCTAGAAATATACACATTGCTTATTTTACTACATTTTATTTTTATATACAAGATATATTATTAAAAAAAATCAAACCATTGTAATATAGATACAATGGTTTGACTACATCTTTTACGCGAGTAATGAGGAAAATGCTCTATTAATCCCGTAATTATTTTGCATAATCAATGACTCTGCTTTCTCTAATAACATTAACTTTGATTTGACCTGGATACTCTAGCTCAGCCTCAATTTGTTTAGAAATATCACGAGCTAATAATATCATATCAGAATCACTAATCTGATCTGGAACTACCATAACACGAATCTCTCTACCTGCTTGAATAGCAAATGATTTGTCAACACCTTTGAAATTGTTGGTTATATCTTCTAATTGTCTTAGTCTACTAGTATATGTTTCTAAAGTCTCTCTTCTCGCACCTGGTCTTGCCGCAGATATAGTATCAGCAGCTTGCACAATACATGCAATTAAAGATTGAGGTTCTACGTCTCCATGATGAGACTCTACTGCATTAATTACAATCGGTGATTCTTTATATTTTCTACATAATTCAACACCTAATTGAATATGTGAGCCCTCCATTTCGTGGTCTACGGCTTTACCTATATCATGAAGTAAGCCTGCTCGTTTCGCCATTCTGACATCCAATCCCATTTCTGATGCTAATAGTCCAGAAAGCTGTGAAACTTCTATCGAATGTCGTAATGCATTTTGACCATAACTAGTCCTAAATTTCATCTTTCCAAGTAATCTGATTAATTCAGGATGAATACCATGAACACCAACCTCCAATGTTGCGGCTTCACCTTCTTCTTTAATCATTACTTCCACTTCTTTTTGCGCCTTTTCTACCATCTCTTCAATTCTAGCTGGATGAATACGACCATCTACAATTAACTTTTCAAGGGCAATTCTTGCAACTTCACGTCTGATTGGATCAAATCCAGATAAAATAACAGCTTCCGGTGTATCATCAATAATCAAGTCCACGCCCGTTAATGTTTCAAGAGTTCTTATATTTCTACCCTCTCTACCTATAATTCTACCTTTCATCTCGTCATTCGGAAGCTGTACAACGGATATCGTAGTTTCAGATACATGATCCGCTGCACATCTTTGTATTGCAGTAACTACGTATTCCTTTGCTTTTTTGTCTGCTTCTTCTTTTGCTTTGCTCTCCATTTCTTTGATGAGCATTGCGCTTTCATGTTTTACTTCGTCTTCAACAATTTTCAATAAATAATCTTTTGCCTGTTCGGAGGTTAATCCAGAGATTCGTTCTAATTCCTGTAATCTTTGCTCATTCAGCCTTGCTATGTCTTCTTTTTGCCTTGCTAACTCTTCCTCTTTTGCAATCAGACCTGTTTCTTTTTTCTCAATTGCATCGGCTTTTTTATCAATGTTTTCTTCTTTCTGCTGAACCCGTCTTTCATACCGTTGTGCCTCGGCTCTGCGCTCTTTGATTTCCTTATCCAGTTCATTTTTTGTACGAATGGATTCTTCTTTAATCTCTAACAGACCCTCACGTTTTTTGGTTTCAGCGGTTTTAAGAGCTTCATCAATAATCTCTCTAGCCTTGTCCTCTGCATTACCCATCTTGGACTCTACGATCTTTTTTCTATAAGTAGTTCCAACGGCAATTCCAACAGGAATACCAATGATAAGAGTTACTACGACAGCAATCATAATTCCAGCCATATACAGGAGCACCTCCTTTATTTAATTTTCATTGTACTACTATCAATATAGAATGAGTGCATTGCAAGATACACATTCTAATACGCAATTTTACAACACTTAAATTCTAAACTGTATTTGTAGTTATGTCAAGTAAAACAAGTTTTTCACATATCAATTTCAGCAGTTTGTATAATTTTATTAATATTCTCTATTAAAAATCCTTTTCTGTATAAATAACTAAAGATTTGAGCTTTCTCCTTTTTTGTTGCCGTATTAGGATCATAATGCTTTTTTTTAAGTAACCCTCTTATTAAAGAAACCTCATCGGATGTCACGCCCTCTGACTGCAATCGCATAAATGCTTCTTGAATCACACTCTTTTCAATCCCTTTTTTTAATAAATCCGTTTCCACTCTTTTCATACTCTTGCCAGAAATATGATAGGATATATATTGGAATGCATAGTTATCATCATCCACATAATGATATGACTTTACATATGCGATTGCTTCTTCTATAATACGTTCTGGATATAATCCCTGTCTCATTTTGTCTCTCAATTGTTTTTCTGTATACTCACGGCTTTTCAAAAGGTTCATACAGCGCAATTTTGCCCGTTTGGGAAGTATTTTAAAAAGAATCTGGTGATACTGTTCTTCCTCTAGTTCCTGCTCTTCTTTTATATTGTACAAACGTAATTCGCCTTTGTATAATACAAAGGCGAACTCATCATCTATATAAACCTTACTTCTATTCTTTGATAGTTCAATCAGTTTCGTTATCTGCATGAGTTACTTATCCCCTCAGGAATTTGCTATGCTTTTTTAGAAGCTTTCTCTCCTGCATCCTTTCCCTTCGAAGCAGATGCACTTACCGGCTTTTCAGGTATGCTATCGCTGGTACCACCCGCCAATCCATAGTGATCTCTTACCTTAATTGCTATTTCTTCACATAAGGCTATATTATCCTTTAAATAATTCTTGGCATTTTCTCTTCCCTGTCCAATCTTATTTCCTTCATAAGCATACCAGGCACCACTTTTATTTACAATATCGATTCCTGCAGCGAGATCTAAAACATCCCCTATATAAGAGATTCCTTCTCCAAACATAATATCAAATTCTGCTTCTTTAAATGGTGGTGCAATTTTATTTTTCACTACTTTTACTCTTGTTCTGTTTCCGATTACTTCTCCACTTTGCTTTAACGATTCAATTCTTCTTACATCCAGGCGGACAGAAGAATAAAACTTTAATGCACGCCCTCCCGTGGTTGTCTCAGGGTTTCCAAACATTACGCCTACTTTTTCACGCAACTGGTTGATAAATATTACAGTACAGTTTGATTTACTGATTACTGCTGTTAATTTACGAAGTGCCTGAGACATCAATCTTGCTTGTAAGCCTACATGACTGTCGCCCATGTCACCATCTATTTCTGCTTTTGGAACCAATGCCGCAACAGAGTCCACCACAACGATATCAATTGCGCCTGAACGTACCATGGTCTCAGTAATTTCTAAAGCTTGCTCCCCATTGTCTGGTTGTGAAATATAAAGATTGTCTATGTCCACGCCAATATTCTTTGCATAAGCTGGATCCAATGCATGCTCTGCATCAATAAAACCAGCAATACCTCCTTGCTTTTGTACTTCTGCAATCATATGTAAAGTAACTGTTGTCTTACCACTTGATTCAGGCCCATAAATCTCTACAATTCTTCCCTTAGGTATTCCACCCAAACCCAATGCAATATCAAGGCTTAAAGAACCGGTAGGAATTGTCTCAACATTCATTTGTACGGAAGGATCTCCCAATTTCATTACCGCACCTTTTCCAAACTGTCTTTCTATCTGACCCAATGCAGCGTCTAAGGCTTTTAGCTTATCTTCTTTTACCATTTCATATCTCCTTTTTGTTTAGAACAAGTGTTCCCTATTTATGATATTAAAACATTTGTTCGGTTTTGTCAACAGTTTCTCTTACTTACAATCTCTATTATAATTAATCAGCAGTCCAATAAACCACCCTTTATAGCCCCCGTCTATTTATTCGTTCTTTTTTTGGAATTTTGGCAGAATTGCCTAAGATATTAAAACTATAGATTCCACTAAATATTACAAAATCCTACTATATTTAATTTAACATATAACAAAGAATGTGCCAAGCACATTCTTTGTTATATGTATCATTTCTTTTATAATGATTTTAAGTAGTTCGGGTAATCTTTGAATGTAACCGTTGCCCATCCTCTATAATCATTGTATGTATAATTATAACCTACTTCCATTCCCAGTGGCGTATAAAATAAAATTCCAGTGGCTGCATTCTTAATACTATCAGCAATATCCTGATCTGGTATCTCATTGGCCTCTAATATCTTTGCAAAATCTCCATTTTGAAGTTTATTTTTTTCTCTAAAAACTTTCCCGAAATTTTCATCGATATCCAAGATATTTTCATTTTCTAATAATACTCCATTTTGCAAATCCATATTAATTCCATATAGATTAAATCCGGTATCGTTATCCACTACCCATTGTTCATCCAGCACAATACTCATGATCTTATCATCATTAAATGTAATATAAGAATCCGTATTGATTTCTAACAGACCTTCGTAATCACTTCCATTTGGATAATTTTCAAAATAATTTTCTGCCATATATGCGGTATAGGCAAGTATATCTTCATTCAAAGTATCTATATTTGGTATCTCACCTTCCAATTGATAATAAGCAACGCGAATCACTATATTATTATTGGAAGACTTATAGTCATAGAAATTTCGATTAATTTTATAGTCTACATTCACATCTATGCATTCATATATATTCTCATAGTAATCGCCTTTAAATTCGCTTTTTCTATGATTTTTGTGATTGGTGCCCCATCGATTCACATAATCACTTTTTAAAAATGGATCTTCACCATCCTCCTTAATTCCCGGCTCTAAATTATCCTCCTTTCCACGGTCACCTTCACCTTCAAAAACATCTGATGTGGAAGACTCATTCGTTTCATAGGTTTGTACGGAAGAATCTTCCTTTACCGTGTAGAAGAAAAAAAAGCCAAATACTACAAGCACGATGACAAATAGTACAAGCAAAGTAACTCCAATCGTAATTGCCGCAATTGCGTTGGTATTACTTTTTTTAACCGGATTGATACCTATATTATTTGGAATATAAGTATTATTTTCTTTATGTCCCTGGTATTTTCCGTATTCCTGATTGGTATTATACCCCTGATTTTTGCTATATCCCCGATTAAAATCACGTCGAGTTTCTTCGTATTGCTTATATTGTTCTGCATAGTCTTGATTCATTTCTAAATCCGAATACATATATTGTTGTAAATTTGCTGAAGAAGCATACCTATCCGTATTTTTATCTTTCGGAGTACTCTTCTTTTTATGATGCCCGCAACTTTGACATTCCCCATCCCGCGCCAATGCACCACACTTGGGACAAAAATCGAACTTCCCCGATTGCTCACTCATTTTATTGTCTCCTTCTTTTAATTCCCCTATTTATCTTGTGAATCTTTCGTTTTACTTTTTCTCTTTTTGTGTATTTTGATTACTATATTCCAAAATACACTTTCTCAGAAGCATTAACGCCTCCGTTGTCGTATTTTCTCTGATTTTTGCTCTGTCACCACTGAAATGATACTCTTGTACCGTAATTTTACCACAAACGCTACACGCAATATAAACAAGCCCTACCGGCTTTTCAACTGTTCCTCCATCCGGACCTGCAATTCCTGTCACTGCTACTGCTACATCTGCTTTTGTTAGAACAGATGCACCCTTTGCCATTAATTTTGCTACAACATCACTAACAGCTCCATTTTTATCAATTAAACTTTTCTTAATGCCCAATATTTTTCTTTTCGATTTGTTCGAATAGGTGATATGACCAGATTTAAATACCTCAGAAACACCAGGAACATTAATTAATCTGGCGGCTACCATTCCCCCAGTACAAGACTCTACCGTCGATATCGTAAGTTTATTGGAAATTAATAGGTCAACAACTGCCTTTTCCAGTGTTATATTCTCATCTGTAGAATAAATACTATCTCCAAAACGTACTTTTAATTCCTTAACAAGTGGCTTCACGAGTTTTTTTGCTTGTTTTTCACTATTCGCTTTTGCTGTAACACGAAGATGTACTTCTCCTCCAGATTTTGCATAGGATGCAATCGTTGGATTATTCTGTTCTTCTATAAGGTCTTCAATAATTGTCTCCACTTTACTTTCACTGATGCCACAAATTTTAACTGCTTGAGAATAAATATTTCCACATTCGAGATGTATCATATATTCACAGATGCGGTTTTCAAACATCGGAATCAACTCATCTGGCGGTCCTGGAAGTAAAATGATATGAGTTCCATTTTCATTTAAGATTACACCAGGAGCCGTTCCATTTTCATTATCCACTGCAACCGCACCTTCCGGAATCATGGCCTGTTTCAGATTATTTGCTGTAATTTCCAGGTTACACCGTTCCAGATATTGTTCCATCCTGTCTTTTGATCGTTCATCCATGACAAGATTTTTACCCACGGCTTTTGCCACAACTTCTTTGGTGATATCATCTTTCGTTGGGCCCAACCCACCAGATATAATCACAATATCGGAACGTTCACATGCAGTCTTTAATACACTTTGCAAGCGTTCTTCATTGTCACCTACCACGCTTTGGTAGTAACAGGAAAATCCGAGCGCCGCGCACTTTTCGGCCAAATAGGCAGCGTTTGTATTTACTATGTTGCCGAGTAATATTTCTGTTCCTACTGAAATCAATTCAACAATCATCACTTAGTATCCTCTTTCATCACATTTTTATTTTTCAATAAATAATCTATTAAAGATATTACTGTAAGCAAAAGTGCAACCCATATTATAACTTGTGTAAATACGAATAATATTTCAATATCGGCAATCAACAAACAAATCATTATCATCTGAAATGTTGTTTTAAATTTGCCCCAAGAGCTTGCTGCAATCACTACTCCATTATCAGAAGCAATCAGACGAAAGCCACTGATAATAAACTCTCTACTGATAATAACAATTACTATCCACCCCGGTAATTTCCTCATTTCAACCAAACAAACCATGGCGGCGCAGACTAACAATTTATCTGCTAACGGATCCATAAATTTACCAAAATTCGTTACTAAATTATATTTTCTTGCAATTTTACCATCCAGTAAATCTGTCAGACTCGCTATAATAAAGATTGCAAGTGCAATCCATTTTGATGTCGCACCTGCATAATCTGTCAACATAAAAAAAACAAAAAATGGAATCATAAGTACACGTAATAATGTTAATTTATTCGGTAAATTCATTTACATCCTCCTGACTGCAACCGCAATCGATTTTCTATATTTGGTCATTTCATTACTATGGGACTATTCCTCTATCAATTCTCCTATGACATCATATGCATTAGAACCTGTTATTTTGGCAATCACATAATCACCTGTCATTAGCTCTCTAGCAGTATTAATAAATAAAAAACCATCCACATTTGGTGCATCTTTATAGGTCCTTGCCACATAAGCATCCTCATCGGCTACTTTACCTTCCACAATTGCACCCACCGTTCTTCCAATCATAGCTTCCGCTTTCTCAAAAGCAATTTCCTGCTGCAATTCCATTAGTTCCGTTTGACGACTTACTTTAACGTCCTCATCGACCTGATTGTCCATATCCGCTGCGGGTGTATCTTCTTCCTTTGAATACGTAAAGACTCCAAGCCTGTCAAATTCCATCTCATTCACAAATCGTAACAGTTCTTCATGCTCCGCCTCTGTCTCACCTGGAAAACCAGTGATCAACGTAGTCCGTAGGCAGATATCCGGAATTTCTGCTCTCAATTTCTTTATCATCGCTTTTAGTGCTTCCTGATTTGTCCTACGTCCCATTCTCTTTAATATGGAATCGGATGCATGCTGAATCGGCATATCCAAATAGTGACATATCTTTTTCTCCGTTTTTATCACTTGGATCAGCTCATCTGTAATTTCTTCTGGATAGCAATAAAGAATACGGATCCAATAGAGACCGGATATCTTACATAATCTTCTTAATAAATCAGGTAATTTTTTTTCACCATAGATATCCTGCCCATATAGAGTTGTCTCCTGCGCCACCAAAATCAATTCCTTTGCGCCATTTTCTACCAATTGTTCTGCCTCTTCTATTAAATTTTCCATTGGTATACTTCTATAATTTCCACGTATCTTAGGAATGATGCAATACGTACAATGTTTATCACATCCTTCGGCTATTTTCAAATAGGTATAATGTCCTCCTGTTGTTACAACTCTTTTTTTACCGTAGATAGGTAGCTTATTGATATCCGCAATGTAATTTTCACCTGTACCATTCAATACCTCTTCTACCGTCTCCACAATTTTTTCAATCGCTGATGTCCCTATAATAGCATCTACTTCTTCTATTTCAGATTGAATTTCATCTTTATAACGCTGAGCCAGGCATCCTGTTACAATTAGTGCCTTGCATTTTCCTGTTTTTTTAAGTTCTGCCATTTCCAATATCGTATTAATACTCTCTTCTTTTGCATCATTAATAAAACAACAAGTATTTACCACGATAATTTCTGCTTCTCTCTCATCATCGGTAAAGGTATAGCCATTATCCGCCAACATACCAAGCATAACTTCTGAATCCACAAGGTTTTTATCACATCCTAAAGATACAAATAATATATTCATAATTGCTCCCATTTCTGTTATTTCTTAATAGTAACGATAGTATTTTAGTTTTTTCCTCGCGTAAAAAAGGAGAAATCACCTAATGTCATTTCTCCCAAATTTACGTTCTATTCCTCTTCAACACCGGTAATCTTTATTTTGGACTGATTTAATTCTTCTACCGCAATGGACAACGGCTTCTTGCCCGCATCATTAATCAGGGGATCTTCACCACCAATAATTTGTCTGGCTCTTTTTGATGTCGCCATAACAATAGAATACCTACTATTAACAACCAATTGCTCTCCTTGTTCTACCTCACTATTCACTACATTCATTAAATCTGTATAAGATGGATGTAACATATTATTCTCCTTTCGAAAGTTGCTTTAAATCTTGCTTGATTGCTTGTATAAATTCCACATTACGTGATGGCGTATTATGTGCCGCTGTAATAATGGAATGCAATTCCTTCACACATTTATCTAACTCATCATTAATAACAATATAATCATAGTTCTCAATTCCCTCTGCCTCTTCATCAGCCCTGGCAAGCCTTTGCCGAATCACTTCCAAACTTTCTGTCCCACGTCCGATCAAACGTCTTTCCAATTCTCTTATATTGGGAGGCATCACGAAAATCAATAAGGCTGTCTCAAAATTCTCTTTGATTTTAAGTGCGCCCTGTATCTCAATTTCAAGTATCACATCCTTGCCTTGCCTAAGCTGTTCCTCTACATACATTTTGGGTGTTCCATAATAGTTGGCACAATACTGTGCATACTCTATAAGACCTTCTTTTTGTATCTGTTCTTCAAACTTCTGCCTGGAAACAAAAAAATAATCTTTTCCGTCTACTTCTCCCGGTCTTGGCTGCCTGGTCGCCATGGATACGGACAACGCATAATTATCATATGTGCTTAGTAATTGTTTCATAACGGTTCCCTTACCAGCTCCCGAAAAACCAGACACAACTACTAAGATACCTTTTTTACTCTTCATTCTCATCTTCACTCTCTATTTGTGCCCGCCCCGCAATTGTCTCAGGTAAAAGAGCCGATAATACCAGCTGGCTATTTGACATGACCAATACGGACTTTGTCTTTCTTCCTTGTGTTGCGTCTATCGCCACTCCAGATTCTTTTGCTTTCTGCACCATACGTTTAACAGGTGCTGAATCAGGACTGACAATTGCAATAATCTTATCCGTGTTCACAATGTTGCCAAAGCCTATATGAATCAATTTATTCATGTATACCACCACTATTCTATATTCTGAATCTGTTCTCTCACTTTTTCAATTTCTGTCTTGAGTTCTATTGCACGATTGGATATTTCAAGGTCACTGGCTTTTGAAAGAATTGTGTTTGCTTCACGATTCATCTCTTGTGCGATAAAGTCAAGTTTTCGCCCAATGCTTCCGCCCTCTATCAACGTATTTTTTGTAGTCTCAATATGACTCTTCAAACGGACAATTTCTTCATCCACGCAAACTTTATCTGCAAAAATAGTTATCTCTGTTAAAAGTCTATTTTCATCTACTTTTGTATCCTCCAATAGATCTTTTACTTTTTCCGTTAGTTTAGCTTTATATTCTGCAATGATCTGTGGTGATCTGTCTGATATAAAAGCAACAAGCTCCAACATAGAATCTAGCTTATTTAATAAATCTTTCTTTAGATTTTCTCCCTCTATGATTCTTGTCTCCACAAAACCTTCAGACGCCCCTTTCAGAGCTTTCTCCAGTCCCTTCCATATCTCTTCTTCGTCAATTGTCTGTTCTTCCATCGTAAATACTTCCGGATATCTGGACAGAGAAGAGATACGTACATCATTTTCTAGTCCAAAATCCTGTGCCATTTGGTGCAGATATTTCATGTATTCTTTTGCAACATCTGCATTGTATTTGATACAGACATTATTTTCACTAAAATCTTCATACGTAATGAAAATATCTACTTTGCCTCTTTGCATATAATTTTTTAATAGATTGCGGATTGATGACTCAAAAAAATTTAGTTTTTTAGGCATTTTAATATTTGCATCAAGATACCGATGATTTACTGACTTCATCTCAACTGTAAATTTACGGCTGCCTTCTGCAGCCTCACATCTTCCGAACCCGGTCATGCTCTTAATCATGTACTTCCCTCTTTTATCAATTTAGTAATGTTAACTGTAACATACTATTTACATTCACACACTTCTTTTTATTATAGTGCAAGTACTATCTATCGTCAAGAATAATACTACAATCTACCTCTTTATTTTACTTCTTGTATTCCACTAATATCAGAATCAATTATCAAAGAATAATTTGTATAATAGACAACAAAACCTGGTTTTCCACCTGCTGGTTTCTTAACATTTTTCTTCCTTGTATAATCAATTTCAATTTTTTCCTGACCTCTCCCCTTGGAATAATAAGCCGCCAATTTCCCTGCCTCTTCAAACGTACCATCCGGTAATTCTTCCCCATTTGTTTTTACAACAACGTGGGAACCAGGGATCCCTTTCGCATGAAACCACCAGTCATTTCCAACTGCTAATTGAAATGTTAATTCCTCATTCTGAAAATTATTTTTTCCCACGTAGATATGAAATCCGTCACTGCTGACATAATGAAATGGTTTACTTGTAATCTTTTGCCTTTTTACATTTCCTTTTCTTCGTATGTATCCATTTTGGGTCAATTCTTCTTTGATTTGAACCAAATCCTCTTCCTGTAACGCAATATCCAGTGCTGTACTAATTGATTCCAAATGCTCGATTTCTTCTTTTGTCTCTTTCGTCAGTGCCGTTAATGCTTCATACGTTCTCTTGAGTTTTCCATATTTCTCAAAATACTTCTTGGCATTTTCTCCCGGTGATAACAATGGATCCAAGGGAATCGTTATCATCTCATTCGTATAATAATTCAAAGCCTCCATCGATTTTGCACCAGTCTCTATCTCATACCCATAAGCATTTAGCAATTCACCATATACTCTCAATTTATCTTTTTTTTCGGTATCTTGCATTTGCTTCATTTGAATATCATACTTTTTCACATTACGCTCTAATGCCGTTTGCACAACTCTTCTCAAATCCACTGATTTCTGCCGGATTCTTGTAATCGTATTCTTTTCGGCATAATAGAGTTCCAGCAACTCAGATATCGAGGCAAATGGTACTGTTTCCTCTTTATGAAATATCGTTAGTGGAATTGACGCATACTCAGCCGGCTCTCCGCTCTTATATACAATATTAGGATAAAATCTTTCTTCCTTTACATATTGCAGCACTTTAGCAAAATTTTGATAAAGTACTTCAATCTGTGATTCTTCCATTGCATTCGTTGGCATAGAAGCATCTACATCGGACAAATAACAGATCTCATTTGCTATCATTGGAGATATCCCTGTAAACGAGTTATAAATCGCCTTGTATAGGGGTATCGATTTCTTTTGTAATGCCGTTCTAAAAGAAGATATTACCGCTTCCAATGGATTTTTCTTATCTTGTGTCTCTGGTATAAAATAATCCCTTCCTGGAAGTACTTCTCGAACGGAACTCATCATCCCTGAAACATGTTTGATACTATCTATAATTTTATTGTTCTGGTCACAGAATATAATATTACTATGTTTTCCCATAATTTCTATGATCAAATATTTACGACAAAGATCTCCAAGCTCATCTAGGTGTTCCAATTCCATTCTTACAACACGTTCTAATCCTGGCTGCTCGATTCCAATAACCCTTGCATTCTGTAAATGCTTTCGAAGAAGCATACAAAAATTAGGAGCTGTTAATGGACTTGTCTTATTATTTTTTGTAAAATAAATAAGCGGTAGCGAAGCATCCGCCGATAGCAATAAACGATATTGATCTTTTCCTCCTGCCTTAAATGTCAATAATAGTTCATCCTTTTCAGGCTGGGCAATCTTATATATCCTGCCACCTATTAATCTGTCCTTACATTCCTTCACAACATTTGCAATTGTTATTCCATCAAACGCCACTTCCAAACCTCACTTTTTTAAGACTGGACCATAAACCGAATATTCGTCAATTCAAGACTTATTCCGATATCTGCTGCCATAGATTCCAATTTTTCTATAATCATTTTTTTCTTATTACTCATACTTTTTAATATAAAAAAATACTGTTTTTTTTCATTCTGTTCTTTGATATAAGTTACCGCTTCCGATACCGATATGTTTTCCTGGTAATCCTCACCCATAACTGTTTTCAGATCATCTTCTATTAAAATGGTGGCAATTTTTTCTATTGCTGTAATGCTATCCATGGAAGTGACATCCAGATTTAAGCGTATCGTGCAATTTGCCTCCTTTACACATAAGACTTGTAATCGATGAATCTTAATATTCTGCCCTGCCTTTGCAGAATACATTTCTATCATGTCTTTCATCCTTTGTTGTTCCGCATTGATTGCACTTGCAACCATAGCATCCTTAGTTTCCTGTGGCATCTTCTTTAAAATATCCATATTCAGCATCGGCGGAATCTTCATGCCACCTAACGTCCCGTTTTGCTGTTGTTGTTTTATCTGGTTCATAAAAGTATCTAACATGGCATCATAGTTCACATTTTTGATATCTGCCTGTACTCTAAACATATTACCAACTCCTCCTACCTTTATAACATCTGCTCTAATAAATATACTCTGTTAAATGGAATTGAAAAATAATAACCATCCACAAAATCTTCTGTTAATTCTTTTATATTTTTTACTATGGATACTCCGACCTTTTCTCCTTCTTCTCTCGTCATACCATCTTTAAAATTAGCGACAATATCATCTGGTATATCAATTCCCGCCATCTCATTTTTCATAAAAAGTGCATTTTTTTTACTGACTAGAGGCATTACACCACAAATAATCCTGGTATCGACTTGAGATTTCATGTACCTTAGTCTTTCCACATCCGCCTTACTAAATAATGGCTGTGTCATAAAAAATTGTGCTCCCGCTGCTATTTTTTTTCGCATTCGCTCAATCTCTACCTCAATATTTGGACGGTTATGGTTAAGGGCACCGCCATAGATCATCTCATTTTGCGCAAATTGCTCTTTATTCATCTCTTGGATCGCACGCATGACTCCTACCGATTCAAAATTAAATACACTTTTAATCTCCTGTCTGACAGTTACAGGTACCGGATCTCCGGTTATTACTAATAAATTTTTAACTCCGTTGATATGAGCTCCAAGTAATTGTGAGCGCATTGCAATCGCATTTTTATCGCGACAGCAAATATGAGGCATTACCGGTATTTTCACCTCATTTGCTACTTTTACAGCCATTAAAATCGAATCGGCTCTTGTTCTTCCTGAAGGAGAATCCGGAAATGTAATCACATCAACCTTACTAGATTTTAATAAATTGGCAGAATCCATTATTTTCTCGAAATCCGCATTGGGCGGTGGAGAAAGTTCTACCGCTATTATTTTTTCATTTTTTTTCTTATGGGCGAAAAAATGATTCTCTTTTTTTGTATCCAATATCAAACTACTAGAACTTACTAAACTGTGATTCTCTGAATCGGTCTCTAACGGTACAGTTTCCAGTATCTTCTCAATATATTTTGGATTGGTGCCACAACATCCACCCAGAATAGTAACACCTAGTGTAGCAATATCCTTTACTTTATCTGCAAAATAATCCATGTTTTCCATAAAGACCAATCGATCCTGAATACTTTTGGGATAACTTGCATTAGGCAATGCAATCATATTCTTACCTATATCTAGATTCAATTGTGTCAGAATCTGATACATATGTCCTGGTCCTACCCCACAATTAAAACCCGTCACATCGATTGCCTGCATGCTTGCTATTTTTTCTAATAAGCGCTTTGCATTCATTCCCGTTTCTGTATATCCATGCTGATTTACACAAAACTGAACAATAATAAAGAGGTCTGGATTTTCTTTTTTTACGTCTTCAATGACTCTATCTATTACATCCAGTCCTTTCATAGTCTCAAAAATTAATATTTTTGCACCAGCCTTAATGAAGGTATCACAAATAAAACGGTATTCTTCATATATCTTTGCTTCTTCCAATGTACGCATATCAGGCAGAGGACCGATATCACCTGCTACATATACGGTATCATCAACTATTTCCGTTGCCTGCATAGCCAACTGATAAGCAGCAATCATATTCTCTGACATTGTTTCCTTATCACAGGACAATGTTTTCGTATTCGACGCAAACGTGTTCGTACGAATTAATCTGGCGCCTGCCTTAATATACGCTTGATGAATCATTAATACGAGCTCTGGATGATCTATATTTGCCTTCTCTGGCAATCCGGAGCCTCCCATTGCTGCATAATAGGTTCCAAATGCACCGTCACAAATCAATTTCTTATTTTTCAAGTATTCTCTTATTGTCATATAGTTACTCGATTTCCCTTTGTATTTTAATCCTAACCGTAAATACTGTACCATATCTTTTGCGAATACGCAAAGGGCAATGGCACTAGCAAAAAAATACTACTTATTCTAATGGATACGCATCTTAGCACATTGTTGAACATCGCAAAATTATGGTTTTTTAATTAACTCTAATACTTCATGCAGTGCATCTTCTGTCTCAATGTCTGGTACGGTGCCCATTTCCTGATTGCAGCTTCCATCCGCATTAAGGCAGTATTCCACATCAAACTGAATCAAAAGATGGCTGATAGGTAATTCAAATAGGATCGGACCACCGCTGTCGGAACCGCCGGTTGTCTGTCCAACCAAAGTAGCAAAACCTGTGTCTTTGCAAAATACTGCAAACGCCTCCGCCGAGGAATACACAGAAGGTCCTACCAACAACCATACTTTCCCATTAAATAACTTCTCACTTTTTTTAGGCTCTATGGTATCTGATAATTCCCTTGCAAGCGTCAAATCGCCTAAGTCCTCCTTGGTCAGTTTCGTAAATTTTGCGTCGTTTTTGACTTCCTCTGGACTTAATAGCGAATTTTTGTAACCTGCCATGTAGAATTGCCGTGTCAATTCGGTATCCTTCATTAGTCGTACCAACCGAGTGCTGACCGGTTCAGCAATATTAGGGCGGACAAAGGCCTCCTCCCAGTAGGCAGTATTGCCACCGCCATTTGCTTGAATGTCTATGATCAAATTTTGGTAATTTTTTACTTTTTCTAAAAATGCCTGTATTTTGGGCAGATCATCATTTATATAGGCATTATCAAAGGAATTTACTCTGATGTAAGCAGTTTTTCCTTCTTCAAGAATATTTGTTTTAAGATTCGCACTTACAGGCTCTCCCTCTAACTCTGGCTGTTCCATTGATTTCTCGTCTTGAGACCCATCATTGCTCTTATCTTCAGGTGAAAGTGTCATCAGGTAATCATAATATTTATAGAAGAATATAACCTCCGGTTTTTCGATTACATCAACCCACGGCTTTACTTCCGGCATTTCCTCAGCGTACTCCTTATAAACATCTAACCCTTTAAAATAGTTTGGATTGATAATACTCACGTGTCCAACCGTACCGCACACATCATATAGACTGCAAGCCACAATTTCTAAAAACTTTTCCATTGCCTCATCGCTCCCTGCTTCTACGCATTGAAGCTGTTCACGATAATCTGAAATAATTGCATCGTAGTAATCTGGATCATCCGGCTTGCTCCGAGCAAGCACGCCCCAAAAAGGATAACTTTCTTTCACAGCCTTCCACATAGCATCATAATCCGAAACCATTTGTTCATTGGTTAGAAGTTTATCCACATATAGAACATCGTTTGAAATGGAACTGCTTTTTTCCTCTCGGCTACCTCCTTGCTTTGAACTACACGCAACTAGGTAAAAAATCATAGTAAGTGCTAATAAACCTGCTACTATTTTTCTTTTCATTTTACTGATCCTTTTCCTTTTTTCTTATTATACATGCATCTTCATAATATTACCAATAAAAAAGTTAAGTGTCGGTATTTCACTATTTCAGAAGATAAAAGAAACAATAAGCGCTTCCGCAAGCAATGAAAAGATAACCAGCATTCATATGCATACGAATGCTGGTTATCATAACGCTTTAAATTTAATTATTTTCCTTGCAACTAATTAACCAGTCGTACATCTCCTGATACTTTGTTGCAGATACTGTCCACGAGAAGTCAGACACCATCGCTCTGTCTACGATTTTATTCCATTCACGCTTCTTAGAATAAAATATTTTTTCTGCATAACGAATCGTTCCCAGCATCTCATGCGCATTGTAGTTTCTAAAACTGAATCCGGTTCCAGTATTTTCAAATTCATTATACGGATTCACTGTATCCTTTAATCCACCTGTTTCCCTCACAATTGGTACGGTTCCATAACGAAGCGCCATCAACTGACTAAGACCGCATGGTTCAAATAAAGACGGCATCAAAAACGCATCGCAGGCAGCATATATTTTATGTGATACTTCCTCTGAATAATAGATGTTCGCAGATACTTTATTATTATATTTCCAATCATAATGACGGAACATATTCTCGTACTGTTCTTCCCCCGTTCCCAATACAACAAACTGCAAATCATCCTGGCATAGCTCATCCATAACATATGCAACCAAATCGATCCCCTTCTGATCCGTCAGTCTGGATATCAATCCGACCATGAACTTCTTATCATCTTGTTCCAGGCCCAGTTCTTTCTGTAAGGCTCTTTTATTTTTAAGCTTCTCTTTTCTGAAATTAATAGAATTATAATTATGGGCTAGAAAATGGTCCGTCTCTGGATTATATTCTTCATAATCAATCCCATTCAAAATTCCTCTTAAATCCTTGCTTCTTGCCAAAAGCAAACCTTGCATTCCCTCACCATAGAATTCTGTTTTTATCTCTTCGGCATATGTATCACTGACAGTTGTTATCGCATCCGAATATACAAGTCCTCCTTTTAATAAGTTAGCATTTTTATACGCTTCGAGCTTATCCGGAGTAAAATAATAAGCTGGCAGCCCAGTAATATCCATTACTGTTTTTACATCCCATTTCCCCTGAAACTTTAAATTATGAATGGTCATAACGGTCTTCATCGTTCGATAAAAATCGCTCTCATAAAATCTTTCTTTTAAGTATACTGGAATCAATCCGGTCTGCCAATCATGACAATGTATCACATCAGGTCTGAACTCGATAACTGGTAGAATCGATAATACCGCTTTTGAAAAAAAAGAAAATTTAACAATATCTTCATAGACATCATCGCTATAAGGCGATACTCCACCAAACATAGATTCATTATCAATGAAATAATACGTTATATGATCTACCGTGGCCTCCATAATTCCAACATAGACATTTTCCCAATGAAAATCCATGAAAAAATGCGCTTTGTATTGCAAGATCTCCTTCCATTGTTGTTTCATGCACCCATATCTTGGTAAGACAACACGCACATCAAAATATTTGTTATCAATACTTTTGGGCAAGGACCCTACCACATCTGCCAGTCCTCCTGTTTTAATAAATGGAACACCTTCTGAAGCAACAAATAATATATTTTTCATTGAATATCCTCCAAATCGCATTCTCTAACAATATAGAAAATATTATACATCATTTATCACTTCAATAAAAGATTAATTACCGAATCCATTTCTATATTGTAGACGAATCTTATCTGCAATTAATGCAATAAATTCAGAATTAGTAGGCTTTCCTTTCCCAGTATTAATCGTATAGCCAAATAGAGCATCTAATGTTTCCATCCTTCCTCTGCTCCATGCTACTTCAATTGCATGCCTGATTGCTCTTTCTACGCGGCTTGGTGTTGTTTGAAACCTCTTTGCGATCATTGGATATAGTATTTTTGTTATAGAATTCAGTGTATCAATATCTTCTACCGACATCATGATTGCCTCACGTAGATACTGATATCCCTTGATATGTGCCGGTACCCCAATCTCATGTATCATATCAGTAACATCTTTTTCCAAATCATGTACTTCTGCTTGTTTCGGTTGTATCATATGATCAATATGAGTTCCAGGCTGTTTATCTGATGCCGGAACGGTAATCATGATTTGAAATTCTTTATCTTTACTGATGAGATCAGTGAGTATTTTGAACATCTGCTCATTATCTTTAGTGGTCACTACATCAAGTTGTTCCATAATAATCCTCCATTCATGAATTTAACGCATTCCTCGAAATTTTATCGTCTTACTATCCATAAAATTCCAATTATCGTTCCTATTCATTATAAAGGATTGTCAATTTATGTTTCAACTCTTATGCATCGCGATAAACTTACACTTTCGCCAGCATACTCTCCAAAAGCAACAAATGACAAACGATCTTCCTCATTATGACACAATTAACCTCTTATCTTATTTTCCAATCACCTGGCTATCCAGCATATTTTCTATAAATACACCATAACCTTTCTTAGCATCCTGTACCAAAACATGTGTAACCGCTCCAATGATCTTACCGTTTTGGATAATAGGAGCACCTGACATCCCTTGAACTATCCCTCCTGTCTTTGCTAAGAGCTCTGGATCTGTGACTTCCAAAAGAATACCTCGATTACTATTTTTTGCCGAATAATCTACTTTTGTTATAGATACCTTGTAAGATTTTGTAATATCCTCAATTGTGCATATAATTTCAGCAGGACCATCCTGGATTTCTTGCTTCAACCCAATTGGTAATGCAGATGATTTTATCTGATCAATCAATTGATCATTACCGCTTCCGAAGATACCATCTATTGTGTTTGCGTTAATTTCTCCCAATATATTTTCGTCTGCATATTGTATGACACCTGTTATTTCTCCAGGAACACCGCTTTTCCCTGGTGTTACCGATAATATCTTAGTGGTGTAAAGTGTTCCGTAATTTAAATCCATTAATTCCGAGGTATCAATATCATTAATGCCATGTCCTAATGCACCAAATTGGTTCTGACTATCCACATAAGTAAGGGTACCAATTCCCTGTGCACTATCTCGAATCCAAAGTCCTACTTTATATTCTCCAATTTCATTTTGTATCGGTCTGATCTTCACATCAATCGTCTCTTCTCCGCGCAATATTGTAAAAATCATTTCTTTGGCCTCACACGAAGCAATACAATTAATAAATTCCTTTTTACTACCTATCGGAATTCCATCCACTTTTTCTATATAATCCCCTGCTTTCAAAATATGCTCTGCGGGTTGCTGCCAATCACCATTTTGATCCTTAAATCTTCCTGTATCAATGACCAGCACTCCATCCGTCTTAACATAAATTCCAATTGGAATTCCAGCTGGTATAAGTGAAACATTTTGAATCACCTGTAAATCCACATTTTTAAACGGTATCATACCAAATAATTTTAAATTCATCTGATACTGATTGGCATATTTGGGCGCAAAAGTAACCTCTCTATTTAGTTCTACATGAATACTTTCAGCGGGGACGGCAGTCGTTTGGATAATCTTAGTATCTTCTTTTTTTTGATACAATTCTCCGCTTACCGGAACTTGCAGATTAATATTTTGTTCCTGCCCTGCATGTATCCTTATAACGGCAGGGATTCTTGTATAAATATCATAATACCAATAAGAAGGAATCGCTATAATTCCCAGTATTAATAGTATCATTAAAAATTTTCTATATATCATTAAGCATTTGCCATTTGCCATATTTATCTCCTATCTGCTAATTAATTTACACTTTTGCCTGAGATAGATTCCTTTTAAGAAAAAAAAGAAGGACATGCAAAGATGTCCCTCTTAGTATATGAAGTTTCTTAAATTTTACTTTCAAATTGTTTTGAATTAACTGCCAAATCTTTCATTTCCTTTGCATTATTGATAACCGCTTCTGTTATCACATCTCCGCCAAGAAGTCTGGCAAGCTCTTCAATTTCTTCATTTTCTTTGATTTCTTTAATAGAAGTCTTAGCTGTTCCATCAACTGTCTTTTTTGCAATCACAAAATGCGTGTCTGCCATAGCAGCAATTTGTGGTAAATGCGTAATACATATAATTTGATGATTTTTTCCTAATAATGCAAGTTTTTCTGAAACCTTCCATGCGGTCTTGCCACTGATACCCGCATCAATCTCATCAAATATCAAAGTTTCTATGGCATCTTTCTCAGCGATCACTGTTTTAAGTGCAAGCATAATACGAGATAATTCCCCACCGCTCGCCACATTACAGAGTGATTTCAATGGCTCTCCCGGGTTTGTTGCTATTAAAAATTCAACTTCATCAAATCCAGACATATGATACTGTCCCAAATTTTTACGCACTTGAATTTTAAAATTTACATCCATAAAATTCAAATCAAGTAATGCATTTGTCATTTTTACAGACAATTGTGCAGCGTACTTATGACGTATCACAGATGCCTCATCACATAAAATATCTAAGTCACCTTTAATCTTTTGAAATTTTTCAAGCAAACTTTCTTTATAGCTCTCATAATTTTGCAATTGTTCAAGCTTTTGCATTTGGTCATTCTGATAAGAAATGATAGACTCCAAAGTAAGACCATACTTAGATTTTAAATGATTCAAGGTATTCAGCCGCTCTTCTACTTCACGAAAATCCTGTTCGTCAAATTTCATATCTGCTATATAGTCTGCTAAATTTCTGTTAAAATCATTCATGAGTTCATCAATGGTACTTAATACTTCTTCCACAGGTTCTAATGCATTATCATAATTTAAAACACCTTTCATTTCTCTTACTGCTCTACCGACCAGTTCTCCAGCGCCTTTATTATCATAACCTGTCAAACTATATATCATTCCAATCGATTCCATTATCTTACGGCGATTGACCATTTTTGAAAAATCAGCTTCTAATCTATCATCTTCCCCAATTTGAATATTGGCACGTTCAATTTCTTCAATCTCAAATTCAGCTAAGGAAATCTCCTTCTTTTTTTCTGTTTGATCGAATACTTTTTCCAGATCCTGTTTGCAATTTAGATATTCCTTATAGGTAAGCGCAATTTCATTCTTAATTGGCCATAATTCCTCTTTCGCAAATTCATCCAACAGCTCCATGTGTTTTTTTATGTGAAAAAGAGATTGATGCTCATGTTGTCCATGAATATCAATCAGTATGCCTGCCAAGTCCTTTAACATTTTTGTAGTCCCATTTTCACCACAAATCTTAATCATATTCCGATTTGACATGATTTTCCTCTGAATTAGAAGGGTACCATCTTCTTCAATCGGTATATCCATTGACTGGATTGCCAGTAACTGATCTTCCCTTTGTACTTGAAAAACCAATTCTACCAACGCATACTCGGCGCCAGTCCTAATCATATCCTTATCTGCCCTTGCTCCAAGAGCAAGGTTGACAGAACCGATAATGATTGATTTTCCAGCTCCTGTTTCACCTGTTAAAATATTTAATCCATTTCCAAAATAAACTTCTGTCTCATCGATCAATGCCAGATTCTTAACATGTAAACTCACTAACATATTTTTACTCCTTATGTATCTCTCCAGACACTTTGTCACATATGTTGTTTTAGGAATTCTTATAATAGTATTTGAATCTTTTCAATCACAATAACCGTATCTTCTACGCTTCTGACCGCCGCCATTATGGTATCGTCACCTGCAATGCAACCTACAATCTCGGGAAAATTCATTGCATCCAATGCCGCTGCAACCGCCATTGCCATACCTGACACCGTTTTTATCACCAGTATATTTTGTGCCATATCCATAGAAATCAGCCCGTCCTGCAGTACACGAACATATTTTTCATTCATATGAGAATCGTCTGACTTCATTACCACATATATTTGTTTTCCTTTTCCTGATGGGACCTTTGATAATTTCAATTCTCTGATATCTCTGGATACCGTTGCCTGTGTCACACTAAACCCTGCGGATTTCAAACGATTGGTCAATTCTTCTTGCGTGTCAATCTCATAGTGTTCAATTAATTCAATTATTTTATTTTGTCTTTTTTGTTTCATAATCAGGATTCACTCATTTTTTTGTGTAATACTTCTAAGAAGCTCACTTTGTTTAGTTTCAAGATCTTTGTTTTTTTACTTGCTTGTGTAATTTGTATTCTGTCACCAGTCATTAATTTTACTTTATGGCTACCGTCAAAACTGACTTCAATATCTTGGTTCATTCCTTCCCTCCCCAGAGCTATCTCAACGGTAATGATATCTTCCGGTGCAAGAATAATACTTCTTGTATTAAATGTGTGGGGGCAAATCGGCGTTAATAGCATCAGCTTAGCCTTTGGCTCTACAATTGGACCACCCGCCGACATATTATACCCGGTAGAGCCAGTAGGTGTTGCTATAATAATACCATCTGCATGATAAGCCTTCAAAAACAAGTCATTTACGTAAATATTAAAGTTAAGAATACTAAGTGAACCAAACCTTGATATAATAATATCATTGAGAGCCTGAAACTTTTCAATTTGTTTTCCTTCTCTTATAATAGAACCATCCAACATCATCCTGTTGGCAATCTCATATTCATCTGCAAGGATAGCCTCTAATGCACCCTCAATATTGCTCTGTTCCACTTCTGCCAAATATCCAAGCCTGCCAAGATTCACCCCAATCAAAGGAATGTTTCTTTCCAAAGTATCATTCGCTGCCCGCAATAGTGTACCATCTCCGCCTAATACCAGGATGCACTCTGTATCAGCAGGAATATCATCCACATTCGTATAGGAATCTCCACCACCACAATCATTTGTGATCTGTGTCTTATAGATACCGTTATGCTGATCCAAATATAATTCAATATCATGCGTTACCTGTAGATCTTTATCCTTCTGCTTATTGGTTATGATAAAAAAACTTCTCATAAATCCCCCATTTTCCAGAATCCCGCGTTCCTGCTTATAAGTTCTGATGCGCCATCTTTACTGTGTTTTCTATGATAAACATAACATTTTCATTTTCTGATATGTTTTCCAATTGATATCTTGTACAATCCGTACTATGATTTTGTTTCAACTGCTCTAACCCATCTATTTTCTTTTGATTTTTTTCAATATATGCTAGATATTCTATATTTCCTTCTGGTCCCTTAATCGGTGAGAAATCAAGTCTTAATATATCGAAACCTATTGAATCTGCAAAATTTAATACTTTTTGTATCACTTCTTTATGCACGTTAGCTTCTCTAACGACACCTTTTTTTCCTACTTTTTCTCTTCCAGCTTCAAATTGAGGCTTTATCAAACATACCATTTGTCCTCGATCTTTTAAAAGATTTACCGCTGGTTCTAATATCTTCGTTAAGGAAATAAAAGAAACATCCACAGATGCAAAATCAAGCTCCTCTTCCATATCACTCTTTACGATATAACGAAAATTTGTCTTTTCCATACAAACAACTCTCGGATCGTTACGAAGCTTCCATGCAAGTTGCCCATGTCCAACATCCACGGAAAATACTTTCTTTGCACCATTCTGTAACATACAGTCCGTAAATCCACCCGTAGAAGATCCTATGTCCATGCAAACCTTGTCCTGCAGATTAAGTTCAAATTCTGCAATTGCCTTTTCTAGTTTTAAACCTCCACGGCTCACATATTTTAGTGTATTTCCCCGTACTTCTATGGAGGTAATCTTCGTCTCGTCAAAAGAAGTTCCCGCTTTATCCTCTCTTTGTCCGTTTACAAATACATCTCCTGCCATGATAACTGCTTTTGCTTTTTCTCTTGACTCTGCCAACCCTTTATTTACCAGCAGTACATCTAAACGTTCCTTCATGAAATAACTCCTATATCAATTGGTAGCTTAGCTACTCCTATTTCGTAAAATATGTTAAAATTCTTTGTATGATACTTTCTGCGTCAATAAACAGCTCCTGTCTTAATGCCTCGACATTTCCATGCTCTACGTATCCATCCGGGATAGTGATTTGTATTAAATTTGCATGCGTATCCTTCTCCGCCATACTGGCTCGCACTTTTTCGCCAAAACCGCCACTAGCAACATTCTCTTCCATTGTAACAATAAGCTCATGTGTATTACAAACTTTTCCTACCATATCCGTATCAATGGGTTTCACGAATCTTGCATTTACCAAGCTACAGCGATATCCTCTTTCTTTTAAGGCTTTTCGTACCTCAACTGCAACTTTTACCATGCTTCCTATTGCTAGTAAAGCGATTTCTCCTTCTTCATAAATCCATTCAGACCCTCCAAGTTTTATCGGTTCACGAAACTCAGGCAGACCATCATAAGCCTCTCCCCTCGGATAACGCAACGCAATGGGAGCACCAAAATCTACTGCAAATTTTAGCATATCTGATAACTCCCATTTATTCTTAGGTGCCATAATATGCATATTGGGAATAGAGGATAAAAAAGATAAATCAAAAATACCTTGATGCGTCTCGCCATCACTACCAACCAGACCTGCTCTGTCAATTGCAAATACAACTGGTAAATTTTGTATACATACATCATGCAAGATCTGATCGTAAGCCCTCTGTAAAAAAGAGGAATATATTGCAACGATCGGTTTTAGTCCGCCTACTGCAAGACCAGCGGCAAAAGTGACTGCATGCTCCTCCGCTATTCCAACATCAAAAAATCGTTCCGGATAAAGATTATGAAATCTTTTTAGTCCAGTACCATCAGGCATGGCGGCAGTAATTGCAACTACCTTCTCATCTCTTGCCCCTAATTTGGTCATAACAGTAGAAAAAATATCTGTATAATTAGCTTTTGTTCTTGGTTTACTTGGCAGTCCTGTTTCTATTTTGAATGGCTCTGCGCCATGAAATCTTGCAGGATGTTTTTCTGCAGGTACATATCCTTTCCCTTTGTGTGTTAAGACATGCACAATGACAGACGTTTTGCAGCGCTTTGCTTCTTTTAATACTTTCATCATATCATTTATATTATGGCCATCTACCGGTCCAAGATAAGTAAGACCCATATCTTCAAACATCATACCAGGTATTACTAAATGCTTGACACTTCCCTTTGCACGGCGGATACTCTCTACCACGATATCACCATTAGGAAAGGATTTTAATTTATCATAAATACCTTTCTTTAATCCCAGATAGCTATCCGCTGTACGGATACTGTTCAAATATTTGGGTACCCCTCCTACATTCTCTGATATTGACATATTATTATCGTTTAGTACAATGATAAAATTTGATTCTAAACGGGATGCATTATTCAATGCCTCATAAACCATTCCCCCTGTAAAAGAACCATCACCGATCACTGATACGATTGTATTTTTTTCTCCCCTTAAATCTCTTGCCTTCACCAAACCTAGGCCCGCAGAAATTGATGTGGAACTATGTCCCGTCCCAAAGCAATCACATTCACTTTCATTTCTTTTTGGAAAACCGCTCATTCCTCCAAATTTACGAAGTGTCTCAAATCCATCTTTCCGTCCAGTTAATAGTTTGTGGGTATATGACTGATGACCTACATCCCAGATAATTTTATCTTCTGGAAGATTTAAGCTTAAATGCAATGCCATGGTCAACTCCACTGCACCTAAATTGGAGCCAAGATGTCCACCTGTCACACTGATTTTACGTATTAAAAATTCTCTTATTTCTTCAGCAAGTATACTATATTGACTACTTTTTATATTTTTTATGTCATTCACTTTTTTTATCTGCTCTAATATCATAGAATGAACTCCTTCTATTTAATTCAATAAGTTCGCTATTTTATCGACTGCGCGTAATAAGATGATTCAGTAATTCATTTAAAAATATATTTTTTTCCTCGAAGGAATCCATTAACTGAATTGCTTGTTCTGACAATTCAATTACATCTTCCTTTGATTTTTCGACTCCTTCCAAAGTTACATAGGTGGTCTTATGATTTTTTTTATCACTGCCGACAGGCTTTCCAAGTACCTCAAGGCTACTGGTAACATCCAAAATATCATCTTGAATCTGAAAAGCAATTCCTATATTATAAGCGACCTTTTCAATCACATTGACTTTTTCCTTCTCCGCCCCAGCCAAAATTGCTCCAATCATCATGGCCGCCTGTATGAGTGCTGCTGTCTTATGTTCATGAATATATAGAATATGTGATTTCGTAATCTGATCTTTCATATTTTCTGCCCTGATATCTGCGGTTTGTCCACCTACCATACCGTAAATACCAGCTTTTCCTGCCAATACGGAAAATGCAGATCCAATATCAGGATTCATGGGTTCTATAGAAAAAGCCTTAGCAGCTGTCTCAAATGCATAATTCAGTAAAGCATCTCCTGCAAGTATCGCCATACACTCACCGTAAACTACATGGGTCGTTTTTCTTCCTCTTCGAAATTCATCATTATCCATGGCTGGCAAATCATCATGTACTAGTGAATACGTATGAATCATTTCAATCGCAGCCATAAATGGCTCAATTATTTTTTTTCTGCCTCCAAACAACTGATACGTTTCCATCATTAACATAGGCCTTACTCTTTTTCCGCCCCCTAGTACACTATAATTCATTGCTTCAATCAACGGTTTGGCATATCCCTTTTCTTGTGGTAAATACGCATTAAGGATATCTTCTATTTTTTTCAACCTAATTTTTCTTTCTTCAATAAAATTCATTTAGATTCCCGCTTTCATCTACTACCATGACTTTTTTCTCTACCTGATCTATCTTGTCATTACAGTATTGTAATATTTCCATTCCCTTTTTATATATTAAAAAAGAGTCTTCTAATGAAATTTCCTGACTTTCCAACTTCCTTACAGTCTCTTCCAATTGATGAAACGCCTCTTCCAGTGATACCACATTCTGTTCTTCTGCCTGTATCTTCTCTTCCTCAATCTTCTTGCTTCTTGCCATTAGAATTCCCTCCTTATTTCTGTTTTTGTCATGACTTTTGTATTCAGCTCCCCATTTTGCATCTGCACGGTAACGATATCTCCAATGTTAACTTTTCTTATATCTGTTAATGTCCTTCCTTCTTCATCTGCAACATAGGAAAATCCCTGATTTAGTTTATCTAAAGGAGAAAGACCTTTCATCTTCTCAATATATAAATCTAATTGATGCCGTTTATGTAATAAAATCTGCTTCATCACTTCTTGTAGTCTTTCTTCCATTTTCATGGAATACATTCTTTTCTCGCGAATCTGATTTATTGGAGTCAAATATTGTAGTTTCATTTGCAACCTATCTGCCTGGTTGCGATAACGCTCTACTTTGTTCTGTATCAAACGCAGCAATTTATTTTTATCATCTTGGATTTTATGCAACAACGCCCCTATATCTACCACTGCTAATTCCGCCGCGGCAGAAGGAGTTGGTGCCCGTAAATCAGCCACAAAGTCTGCTATTGTAGTATCGGTCTCATGTCCAACTGCTGATATGACAGGAATGCTGCACTCAAATATAGCCTGTGCTACTTCTTCCTCATTAAATGCCCACAAATCTTCAATAGAGCCGCCTCCGCGCCCAACGATAATGGTATCCACACCTATCTGCTCCATTGCACGAATTCCGCATAGGATACTTTGTACTGCCTGTTCTCCCTGCACAATTGCGGGATATAAGATAATTTGAACATATGGGTTTCTTCTCTTCGCGATAGTAATAATATCTTGGACAGCTGCCCCTGTAGGTGCGGTAATCACGCCTAACCTATTAATATAAGCAGGAATAGTACGTTTATACTCGGACGCAAACATTCCTCTTTCTGCGAGTTCATCTTTCAGTCTTTGGAACCTTTCATATAGAAGGCCTGCACCGCTTAGTGTAATCTGTTTCGCGTACATTTGATATTTTCCTTCCCGCTCATACACATCTACACTTCCACTCACAATGACCTGCTGTCCCTCCTGCATACGAAAGTCAAGCCCATTTCTATGTCCTGCAAACATAACACAGGAAATAGTACCTTTTTTATCCTTTAACGTAAAATAAATATGTCCAGACGAGTGATATTTACAATTGCTGACTTCTCCTTTCACATAAATCGAATTCAGCATGAAATCCTGCGTGAACATATTTTTAATATAAGAATTTACTTGCGTTACAGAATATATATTTTGCATTATTTATACCAATCTTACGCGAATTTTGCTAAAATACCATTGATAAATGCTGGGGATGCATCTTGTCCAAATTTTTTTGCCAGTTCTACGGCTTCATTAATTGCCACAGAAGTCGGCACTTCATCATCATAACGGATCTCAAAAACAGCAAGTCGCAAAATTGTCAAATCGACTTTTCCCATTCTTTCTGTCTTCCATCCTTCTGCCACATCATTTAGCGCATTATCTATTTGTAATCTCTTTTCTACAATATTCTCATATTTCTTAGAAATATACATTTCATCAACTTCAGATACCGTTTTTTCATTATCTTCAAAAAACAATTTCTGCTGTTCGGGCATCTCACTTGCATCATTAAATTCAATTCTAAATAACAATTTAAAAATTTGTTCTCTTAATTCTCTTCTTCCCATCTGCCCATCCTCTAAATATACTTGAAGTGCCTTCCGCATTTTCGAAAGACACTACTAAATTGTTTTTTATACGTATTAATTATTTGAATTCATATTCACACTTGCAATTCGAATATTCACATCAGCGACTTCCAGACCTGTCATATTCTCTATTGCTGTTTTTACTTTCTCCTGTACTTTCTGACAGGTCACAGGTATATTATATCCATACTCCAAAGTGACTGATAAATCAACAGTAACGACTCCATCCATCACATCAACTCTCACACCTTTGGTCAATTTTTTCATACCAACTTTACTCATTAGCTCATTGGTAATATTTCCTATCATCGCCGATACGCCTTCCACTTCCGTGGCAGCAATACTTGCTATCATAGCAACCACATCATCCGCAATTTTTACTGTTCCAATCGCTTCATCCTCTTTTAAAGTGTATCCCTTTTGATCTATTTCCTTTTCCATGCCGGAGACCTCCTTACTATTTTAATATCTGCATCTAAGAGGTTACTCTTTCCCTAGCAGATGTTTATAACTTCTAACATCAAAACTGTGTTCTGTTTTTATGAACGTGTTTACTTTCCTTCCGATAAGTTACATTATACCAAATGAGTAAATATTTGCATAGTGTTTCTTTTATAGCCAAAAACTTATCGTCATTTGATCCTGATTACTGGTATATGCAATAGTATCTGCGCGGTTACGTAAAAACGAAAAGATTATCTGATCCGTAATTAAATCTTTTTTCATTTCTTCATATACACTTAGGGAAGCACATTTTAGCGTAACATACGAGCTCCCTCTTTCGTAGGAATTCTCAAATAATTTTTGTACTATTTCTCTTTGGTAGGTTTCGAAATAGGCGCCCTCCCGTACATAGTAATTGTCTTTCATTGATACACATTGTGGCATCGGCACAATATTATCAATGACATGAGTGGTACACAGCTGTTCGGTAGTAACACATAAATAATCGTAGTTAATATTGGGAATATCACTATCTATTTGTTCGCTATTCTCATCCAGTTTATAGTAAGCGTCTCCCCATGTCGGATCAACATAATAATAAGATCCCTCGATATTAACAAGATTCCACGCATGTCCTTCCCCTGTATCGACTCTTCCTATTACTAGCGTAGCTGGTATTCCTATACGCGTCAAAATATATTGCATTGTTTTTGCATATCCCTGACAGACGGATTCACCATATACACATACCGAACAGATATTTTGATTTTCCTTTGCTTCCAGATTATATTCCGTATGGTTTACCAGATACTCATATACATATTTCACCTTTTGATAATCATCCTGTGTATGATCCATTCCATTGATACACGTAGTAACATAATTTTCTATTTTTTCTCTCATTGCTATAATTTCTGCTGCATCCATTGTATAGGTCCCAGAAAAAGCTAATCTTCGTATCTCCCCATCCACACTGTAATTCGTGTAAGTATAACCCTTTACATAAAATATTTCCGGATGATCATTCATGACACATTGAAATGCATAATCGATATCTGCAACTGAGACACTTGTAACAACGATATCTATAGCTTGTTTTGTTAGAATGGTATAAATTTCTGCATATAGCTGTCTTAAAGTAGGGTTCATTACAGAAAAAGCATAATTTTCTTTCTGGGTTACCATCGTTCTGGTAATTTGTTCTGTTGTCAGGCCTATCGCTTTTCTATTCTGAATATCTGTTTCCGGCGTTGTAGGCTCCGCCTCCTCTACCACATATTCCGTAATTTCGTAATTATCATTATTGGAATGATCCGCATCCCGTTTACTGCTATCGCCAATTAAAGGTAATAAATAATCTTTTACACTGCCTTCCACCGAACACCCTGTAATAATGTACATAGATACCATTGCTACTATTATTGGTATTATAAATGTTTTTTTCATTCTTACTCCCATATCATATCGCAATCCCTAAGGGTCGAAAGTACCCTTAGGGATTCGCTCTTACACATTACGACAAATGCCAGTTCTTTTATTTAATCCCTGCCAAATTCAGATAATACCAATCCTTTATTACGATCTATTGTCATACCAATACTCCATTGGTTTACAAATAATAACAATGGATTGTCCTTTAAGTCTTTGATTTTTTTCATGTCTGAGGTGCCGATCAGACGCTGTAAATCAATCTCTTCTTTATTTTCTATCCAGCGGATATGTTCATATGGAAGGTTTTCCAGCTTTATGTCTACATTGTATTCATTCTCTAAACGATATTTTAACACATCAAATTGCAGCACACCCACCACGCCGACAATAATCTCTTCCATGCCTGTATTATATTCCTGAAATATTTGGATTGCTCCTTCTTGTGCTATCTGTGAAATCCCCTTCATGAACTGTTTTCGCTTCATCGTATCAATTTGCCTCACCCTGGCAAAATGCTCCGGAGCAAACGTTGGTATTCCTTCATACCGTATGGTATCTTTAGGCATACATATGGTATCTCCAATCGCAAAAATACCAGGATCAAAGACTCCGATAATATCTCCCGCAAAAGCCTCGTCCAATATTTTACGTTCATCCGCCATGATCTGCTGTGGCTGAGACAATCGCATGATTTTACCCCCTTGCACATGTTTTACTTCCATGCCCGCCTCAAATTTACCGGAACAGATTCTCATAAAAGCAATTCTATCTCTATGAGCTTTATTCATGTTCGCCTGAATCTTAAATACAAATGCAGAAAATTCTCTTTCTGTAGGTTGTATCAGACCACACTCCGCATTTCTAGGAAGCGGTGCTGTCGTCATTTTTAAAAAGTGCTGAAGAAAAATTTCCACACCAAAATTTGTTAATGCGGACCCAAAGAATACAGGTGTTAATTCTCCCTTTTGTATCAAATCGATATCATACGCAGCGCTCGCGCCATTCAACAGTTCTATTTCATCTTCCAGTTGCTGTTTAAATTCTTCTCCGATACATTCTAATATCGCTTTTTCTTGGGAAGCAGGTATAATAGTCGTCTCTCCTTCCCTGGTTCCCTTCTCTGTATCAGAAAAAGTAACGATTTGTTTCTCCTCTCGTTCATAGATCCCTTTAAATCTCTTACCAGACCCGATCGGCCAATTTATTGGACAAGTAGCTATGCCGAGTTCTTTCTCAATATCATCTAATAATTCAAAGGTATCATTTGCATCCCGATCTAATTTATTTATAAAAGTAAAAATTGGAATTTTACGCATCACGCAAACCTTAAACAATTTTCTTGTTTGCGCCTCCACACCTTTTGATGCATCAATGACCATTACTGCGGAATCAGCCGCCATTAACGTTCTATAAGTGTCTTCTGAGAAGTCCTGATGACCCGGAGTATCCAAAATATTGATACAAAAATTCTGATATTCAAATTGTAATACGGAAGATGTGACGGAAATTCCCCTTTCCTTTTCAATTTCCATCCAGTCAGAAACTGCATGTTTCGCGGTTGCCTTTCCTTTTACACTTCCTGCTTGATTAATTGCTCCACCATACAATAAAAATTTTTCTGTTAACGTCGTTTTTCCCGCATCCGGGTGTGAAATAATAGCAAAAGTTCTTCTCTTATTTATTTCTGTCTTATATATCTGTGCCTGATTGCCCACTTTTGTTTCCTCCGTACTTCTCAAACTTTCTTATCTTACCCTTCATTGCTGCACACGTAATGCCATTATTCTTATTCTAACATGCTGGATCCTTTTATTTTAGATTCTATATTGAAGTAGTCAAGCACGGTAGCGCCGATATCAGAGAATGTCTCCCTAGTTCCCAGATTCTTTGGTGTTATCGTATTTCCATACATCAAAAATGGTGTATATTCCCTTGAATGATCTGTAGAAGCCGTATACCCTGGATCACATCCATGATCTGCCGTAATCATTAAGATATCATCATCACGTAATTTACACAATAATTCTGGTAATCTTTCATCAAAATAGGAAAGTGCCTTCGCATATCCATCAATATCATTTCTATGTCCATACAGCATATCATAATCGACCAGATTGATAAAACATAATCCCTCAAAATCTTTGTCCAAATAAGCGAGCGTTTTTTCTATTCCTTCTTCATTTCCTTTGGTATATGTGAATTCAGAAATGCCTTTTCCCACAAAAATATCTTTGATTTTACCAACAGCAATCACATCAAGTCCTGCGTCCGTTAATTGATCCAACATGGTAATATCTGGTGGCAGCAGTGAATAATCATGGCGGTTCGTTGTCCTGGAATAATTTCCGCTTGTACCTACAAAAGGTCTGGCAATTACTCTACCAACACCATGTTTTCCTTGTAACATTTGACGTGCCTTGGCGCAATAATCATATAAATCCCCCAATGGAACCACATCCTCATGGGCAGCAATTTGAAAGACACTATCCGCCGATGTATACACGATCAAATCACCTGTTTTTACATGTTCATCCCCATAGTCACGAATTACTTCCGTACCTGAATAGGGCTGATTGCACAAAACTCCTCTTCCTGTCAATGCACAAAATTCGTCCAATACTTCTTTTGGAAAGCCTAGTGGATACGTAGGCAACGGGTTTCCTGAATAAATTCCAGCAATTTCCCAATGACCAATCGTGGTATCTTTCCCTTTTGATGCTTCTTTCATTCTAGCAATACAAGCCTTTGGATCTTTAACCGGTTCTCCACACTCCACTCCATCCATGTTAAATAATCCAAGTGACGCCATATTAGGCATATTAAAATACTTGCTTGTGGAGGCGGATCTTAATGTATTCGTTCCTTCATCTCCATAATCCTTTGCATCTGGCATTTCTCCTATTCCAAAACTATCCATAACGATTAAAAAAACTCTTTTCATAATTGTACCTCTTTTGATTATAAGTCTCGTGTTCCTATCACTCATTCATAAACCGCGTAAATATAAAGCAAGAGAAAACTCTTGCTTTATATTATTAAGTATACCATATTTACATGAAATTTCTACCTAAATAGGTGTGATTATTATATTTTCTGCCGGAATGCCTGTTTTCCGCTTTACAATATCTTCAATCTGTGCACGTTGTGCATCTGTCAGCTTTCCTGCACTGACACATACATCCACAGACCCATCACTAATGCTCACTACCGCATCATTAAATCCTTTTGCTTCCAGTAATATCTCTGCTGACATCTCTTTTTCAGCCACGTCTGTAAGTTTTATCATGTTATTGATTGCTTCCTGCTTCTGTGTGTTATCAATATTTGTGTTATTAATCACTTCCAGCAGAGTTTCTTTGTTTTTTGCCCGTGTCTGTTCTTTTACTAATTTTGCACTAGATAAGCTGCTAATACTATTACTTGACGTAAACACTGCTTCTCCTGGTGTTTCATTTTGCGTTGCATCACTTCCATCCAGACTACTTGTCAAGGCATCATCCGCATTTGCCACGTCCTCTGTCAGATAATCTGCACTTTCAAGTACTACATCGGAATCCAGACTTTCAATGTCTGTGATTGCTGCCTGCTCTGTATCCTCAGCTGATATATCCGTATCAAGTGCATTTGCATTCGCAAGTTCTTCTGTCGTATCTTCATTTACTTGCGCTACCTCAGATTCACTTGTTATCGCGTTTGCATTTGCAGCCACCATTTTCTCATCGCCTATCTTGTCGCCTGCAAAATTCAGATAACCAGCTACTGCAATCATAATAGCCAATGCCGTAATCATAATTTGATTTCTTTTCAGTATGTTTTTCACACTAGTCGCCCCTTTACACGATTAAGATTTCATTTTAACTACCACTATTTTATTCAGTAAAGTATCTATATATGCATTGAAACAAATATTGTGAAGGAACTAAATTCCTCTTTAAAATATTTGAGCATTCAGTAAGACTATGATATGATATTACCTGCAGAGAGGGGAAGGCACCCATAATAAAAAACAAACTGCACGGGGAGACACCCATAATAAAAAACAAATAAAGAGGTGATATGATATCAAAAAAATTACGGTAGTGGATTATAGTAATTTATCATTAGGATCGACTTATCCGAAACGTGCCCGGCAGCTGGTTAAAAATCAACGGGCAGAGTGGATCTGTGATGATACGATTCGCATGAAGCTACCATTTATGGAGGGAAATTTAATGTCTGTAGAAACGATTGAACAAAGTGCTGATTCTTCAACAAATGTTGAATTTGATGGCGTACCTGACACTAAAACGCTTGACGACAATACGATTCTGGAACTTGCAAAACGAAGACTGGCGATTAAAAAAAATCTATCTTATCAATTCTTCGATTACATGTTAATATTATTCTGTTTCGCATATGTTACCGTAACCTGGGATTATGGTTCAAATGTACTCATTTTTATTCTCTTTTCTCTGTTTTGGGGGATACGTTTATTGTATCGGATCTTTAAATTTGTGAAACCATCCTTGAAAGAAGGAATCGTGGAATACCTAAAAAAGCGAAATGATTACCGCCTAGAATCGGAATTCAACAGATTAAAAAAAGAATATATGAGCAAGCTCTAACAAAAGAAGACCAAATACCGGTGATTTTTTCACCGGTATTTTTTTCTAACTTTTCATCTTCATAACCACAATTTTATGTGGTTCTATTCCGAATAATGCCTGCACTACCTCCGTAATGTTTTTATTTACAATTGCGTTCCCACCTCCTTGCGCTACTATCATGACACCCTCAATGGCAGGTTCCAACTGCTTCACTACATAAGGCACCTGACTTCCGCTACCATCGACAATATACACCGTGCTTTCTTTATTATCATATTCGTTCACACTCCGGTTTCCTCCATCCGAATCAGATTCCGTCGTAAGCGATTTACTGTTTGGTACATCTTTTTCTACAATCTGCTCCCCGGAAGAATTTACTGTTATCATTACTTTAACACTACCTACACCTTCCATCGTACCCAAAATTTTTTCTAATTTGGCTTCCAGATGTTGCACATAGCTGTCCAAATCATTGGTATCGATCCTATTCATTTCATTCTGTGTAAGTGCTGCATCCATATTTTTACCTTCTTCACCTGTCATATCATTCATAGGCAAAATACTTTGTATAGATTTTGCGTCTGTTAATTGACCCGTATCTTTTTGCACTTTTGGGGTATCTTTTATTGGTAGGGCTATGATAAATAGCAAGATGCCCGCAAGTATCATAATGATGTAAGTATCTTTTCCAATTTTTTGTTGGCTGATCCAATCTTTCATTTTATCTTTATTCAGATGATCTCCACCTCCACATACATCTCGTTTATTCCTAATATTTCAGCATAAGATGATTTTAGTTTTTTTTCCTGCTCTTTGCTACCAGATAATTCAACTTTTTTTATTTGTATTTTATCTTTTTGCGTTTTTTCACTTACTATGACCTGAATCCGCAATTTTTCTTCCTCGTAACTACCATCCGAATTTACACCATCTACTTTTACTGCTTTCACTTCATATTCGTTGTCCGAAGATGCCTTGTTGATTTTAGCCTTTATTTCCTCTCCATAAGCGACTATAATCTGGTTTTGGATCAATTTATCATCCGTTAATTTTTGTTCCATCAAATTTTCGCTTTCAATTTCCGTTAGTTGGTTTTGATAAAAAGCAATCTTTTCATTCATTTCTTGTGGTATATTTTTTTTAAAAATACTGATAACGGGAATGATAAGCATTGACAAAATCATAATATTAGTAAGCATCATAATGTACTTTTCATAATTTTCATTTGCTTTAAAATGAAGAAGTGTTTGCACTAAAACAATAAAAATTCCTATCCTACCCAATACTTCCAATAATGAATTCATCCTTCACATACCCCTGTTCGTTGCAGAAATAACAATGGCTATCGTTATAACAAAGAGAGCGATTGCAGTTGCCACAATACGAAGTAGTAACATCGTACCATCTCCCACCTGATTTGCAGATGCCGTCATTCTCTTGTCCGTAACAATTCCAATCAATGCAGCGCTTACCTTCAACATCACACTGACACATGCCATTCTAATCATAGGTATAATACAAATAGTCAATAACAAAATAACAAATGCAAGTCCAACACTATTTTTTATTAAAATTGTGGATCCTAATACTACCTCTGTTACAGAGTCGGCAACACCACCAATTCCTGGTATTGCTGATATTGTTTTTTGAATGGCCGCTGTCTTAACGCCATCAATAACAGGAGTTATCATTGATTGGAAAAAACCAATCCCGCCTACACAACCCATAATCAATTTTAGGCTTCCCTGAATTCCTTTCTGTATTAATTCAATCAAGGGCGTCAATCTTTCCTCATCTCCCAGACCATTGATCAGAGACAAAAAGACACAACCACTTGTTGCAGGAATCAAAACTGCTGATAGAATACTTTCCACAACCACAATAATAACAAACATGAATTGATAAAAAACCATTGCCGTCATAGATGCCGATGTCAATCCTACGATCGTAAAAAAAGTAGGTACCAATATCTTCAAAAAAAGGACTGCATTCTCAATTGTTTCCAAGGCTATTAACATGGTGTTCTTAAAGGTCAAAAGAAGAATCAGCATTAATAACATATACAAAAAATAGAAACTAATATCCGCAATTTGATGATTTTCAAATATTTTACTGAAATTAGAGAAAAGAGAGGCAATAATACCAATTAATAAAATAGAAATTCCTATTTTTTTCATTTCTCCTACATTTCCCTCTACTCCATACTTTAAGATTTTTATTATTAAATTCAGACTTAATGTAACTTTTCCACTAATGATGTCTCCTACCAATTGTGAAAACTGTATTGTATTATCCGGAAATAATTCTTTTAATTGTCTATCTATATTTCCAAGCTCCAATTCCTGCAGTGTTGTACTCTCAATATCACTATTCTGTGTATTATCCTCCTTTGCATATATCGGTATACTTATTCCCATACTAAGAAAAATGAAAAAGACCAGATAAATCCATAACGATGTTTTCATATCAATGCGACCTTCCAAACATGCAAGTTAACTCCCACCTGCAAATTGCTGTATTGTATGTATCAAGGATAATAAAATTGGCATCCCAGATAATAGGATAGATATTTTTCCAAAAACTTCGATTTGATTTGCAATAGATTTATATCCAGAATCATTGCAGATTCCAGAACAGAATTCGCAAACATAAGTAATTCCAATCACTTTTAATAATATTTTAAAATAACTATAGTTATCCTCAAATAGTATTTGCAGACCATTAATCTGTTCTAATAAATTCGCTATATATCTTAAAGAGGTCAAGAAAATGAATAGACATATCCCGAATCCTATTAAATAACTATATTCAGGTTTATTACTTTTAAACTGGATTGCCAATAGAACGCCAACCATTCCAACAACACCTATCTTTACAATTTCCATTTTCTACCTCTATAATTCAAACAGATTGCGAATTGTTACAAATAATTCATATATGTATGGGATGATCCAGGATAGTACAAGTATCAATCCAGCGAGGCTGACCAAAAAAGCTTGTTCTTCTCTCCCGCTATGTTTTAATACCTGTCCTAAGATAGTAACCAGAATCCCCACTGCCGCTATTTTAAATATTAGATTTACTCCCATGTATCCTCCCTGTGTACAGCCTTAAAATATCACTCAAATGAAAATTATGATTCCCAAAATGCCGCTCATAATCCCAATCGAAAGATATACCCTGCTCTTATTTTCCTGGTGTTTTTTGCGCCTTAGTATTTCACTTTCAATCTGTTCCATTTGAAACGTAATTTTTTGGAGTTGCATTTCGCTATCTATAAAACCTAATCCATCCACCACTTCTTTTAAATATTCGATACTGTTTTTAGGTAAATAACTATTTTTCAATAAAATTTGCACACTTTCATCCCAAACAGTTCTTATATTTTCTCCTCTATGTTTCAGCATTCTTACGTAAACGGAATTTAAGAACTCTTTGTATGGTTCTTTTACACGTTTTGCAATCTGATTACAAGCTTCAGAAAAAGGGATCCGGCTATAAGCAATTTCTTGCTTTAACATCTCAAGTATTTGACTTATGTATTGTAATTCTTTTATACTCCTCTTATAATCAAAGCTGAGATAATATCCTAAACCAGTGGTACCTGATATCATACATAAGGATGCAATTAATTGAATTATTATTTTCATATTACTTTCCCATTGGCATCACAAATTTCTTGTACCATACATGCTTTTTTTTGATTTCCTAAAATGATAAATCGTTCAAACATGCTATTTTTCATAATTGGTCTGAATAGTTCTTTTTCTTTTATTTCATTAAGGGAATCTCCGTGTACCGTCACAATCAGTCGACAGCCGCATTGCAATACACTATGCAGTGCCTGTAAATCATCCGCACTCCCTATCTCATCAATTGCTACCACACGTGGTGCCATGGAACGTATCAGCATCATCATTCCAACTACTTTCGGACAGGCATCTAAGATATCTGTCCTCATTCCAACATCATTCTGTGGGACTCCCATATAAGAACCTCCTATTTCTGATCTTTCATCTACAACACCTACATTTCTTCCATAACCAAATTGATTTCCATCTGATATTTGCCTGATCAAATCCCGTAATAAAGTCGTTTTCCCACATCCCGGATTTGAAATTATCATTGTATTATATATTTCATTTTGGTGATAGATATATGGAAGTACTGCATTTGCTGCTCCTTTAATCTCATGTGCAATCCTAATATTGATACTAGAAATATATTTGATATTCTTTACCCTGTTTTGTTCCTGTATAACCTGTCCCGCTATTCCTACCCTATGCCCTCCCTGAATTGTAAAATACCCTTGCCTCAATTCTTCCTCATAAGCATAAAGTGAATATTGACATAAATGATTTAAAATACTTCGAATATCCTCTATTGAACCCTTAAAAGAAGAATCTCTATTTTTTTGTAAATTCCCTTTACAATCCAGAAAAAATTCTTCTCTGTCTATATAAAGCATAACGGGTTGGTTTGCTCGTATTCTGATTTCTTGTAATTTTTTTTTATGTTTCTCAACTTCTTTCCACAAGAACCTTAAATAGTCAGGAAAAAGTTCTTCAATGCTATAAATATCCATGTCCACCTCTTACATCAGTATATGAAATCCTGTCCAACTTATTACTATCTTTCTCTAAAAAAAGAGCTTAGACTATTTGTCTAAGCTCTTTCCTAATAGTATCCTTTATTGTTGTGCAACATCTTTCATAGAAAAACTAATACGTCCCATCTTATCTTTACCCAGACAAACAACGGTAACGGTATCACCCAAAGTAAGTACATCTTCTACATGATTAATTCTTTCTTTGGCAATCTTCGAAATATGAACCATTCCCTCTTTACCAGGTGCAAATTCAATAAAAGCACCAAAATCTTTCATACTAATAACTTTACCCGTAAAGATTTGACCTTCCTGAAAATCAGTTGTAATAATTTTTACAAGATCAATTGCTTTCTCCATCATTGCTTTGTCGGTACCACAGATAGACACTGCGCCTTCATCACTAATATCCATTTTTACGCCAGTTTGTTCGATAATAGCATTGATTGTCTTTCCACGCTGTCCCACGACATCACCAATTTTCTCTGGATTAATTTTGATTTGTATAATTTTAGGCGCATATTCACCCACCGCTGCTCTTGGTGCATCTATAGCGCTTTCCATTACCTTAAATATAGTCTCCCTTGCCTGTCTGGTCTTAACAATTGCTTCCTCAACAATCGGTCTCGTAAGTCCATGAATTTTAATATCCATTTGAATAGCAGTAATACCATCTTTCGTTCCAGCAACTTTAAAATCCATATCCCCAAAGAAATCTTCAAGACCTTGTATATCTGTTAATACGATATAATCATCATCGGTGTCCCCAGTAACCAATCCACAAGAAATGCCTGATACCGGTTTCTTAATTGGTACGCCCGCTGCCATAAGTGACATCGTGGATGCACAAATGGATGCCTGTGAGGTGGAACCATTTGATTCAAACGTTTCCGAAACAGTTCGAATTGCATATGGGAAATCTTCTTCCGAAGGTAGTACAGGTATCAATGCTTTTTCTGCCAAAGAACCATGACCGATCTCACGGCGTCCAGGTCCACGGCTCACTTTGGTTTCTCCTACTGAATAAGAAGGGAAATTATAATGATGCATATATCTTTTCGCAATTTCATTGGAATCCAATCCATCCACCCTTTGTGACTCTGACAATGGTGCTAATGTTGTAATGGTACAAATTTGAGTTTGTCCTCGCGTGAACATCGCCGAACCATGCACTCTTGGTATAATATCAATTTCGGCTGCGAGCGATCTGATTTCTGTAACTGCACGACCGTCTGGACGTTTGTGGTCTTTTAAAATCATCTTTCGAACTGTCTTCTTCTGGTATTGATAGATTGCTTCACCTAAAACTGCAAGCCATTCTTCTTTCTCTGCAAACGCCTCTTCTAATTTAGCTTTGATTACTCTGATATTCTCTTCACGTACCTGCTTTTCATCTGTAAATACAGCCAATTCCATTTCTGAAGGTGGTACAATTTCCATGATCGCATGAAAAAGCTCTTGTGGAACTGCACAACTTGTATATTCATGTTTTGGTTTGCCAACCTCTTCTACTATTTGTTTCATAAATGCAATGATTGTCTGATTGATCTCATGCGCTTTGTAAATTCCTTCAATCATTTTATCATCTGGGATCTCATTCGCTCCTGCCTCTATCATAATGACTTTCTCACTAGTAGAAGCAACTGTCAGATTCAAGTCACCATTTTTCCACTGCTCCTGCGTCGGATTCACTATAAATTCGCCATCTACCATACCAATTTGCGTAGTAGCACATGGTCCATCAAAAGGGATATCAGAAATACTTGTAACCAAAGCAGAACCAAGCATGGCTGTTAATTCCGGGCGACACTCAGGATCGACTGACATTACCATATTGTTTAAAGTAACATCATTTCTATAGTCTTTTGGAAATAAAGGACGCATAGGCCTATCAATCACACGCGATGTTAATACCGCATTTTCAGAAGCCTTCCCTTCTCGCTTATTAAATCCTCCCGGTATTTTACCGACCGCGTATAGCTTTTCTTCATATTCAACACTCAGTGGGAAAAAATCAATACCTTCTCTAGGTTTTTCTGAAGCTGTAACTGCTGAAAGCACCGTAGTGTCTCCATAGTGCATCAATGCACATCCATTGGCCTGTTTACCTACTCTTCCGATATCTACAGAAAGCTTACGTCCTGCCAAATCCATACTAAAAGTTTTAAACATATCTCAATCTCTCCTTTTAAATAAATTTAGGCAGAAGATGCCGAAACTACTGAAAAAAATGCTACACCCGCAGTATACTTTTCAGTGGTCTCGGGAGCGTTCTTCTACCTTATCTATAAAAACATGTTATCACATATTTTTATTATAACTTATACCTTCTCATAATGAAACAGAAATCTTTTCAAGTTCAAAACAGGACGGATGTTTATCCGTCCTGCTGAACTAAAAATTATTTTCTAATTCCAAGTTTCTCAATCAAAGAACGGTATCTTGTAATATCTTTCTTTTTTAAATAAGCAAGTAAACCTCTTCTTTGACCTACCATTTTAAGAAGTCCTCTTCTTGAATGATGATCCTTTTGATTTTCTTTTAAGTGTGCAGTAAGCTCTTCAATTCTTGCTGTCAGTACAGCAATTTGAACTTCTGGTGAACCTGTATCGCCTTCGCCTCTTGCAAACTCATTAATAATAGATGTCTTTTTTTCCTTTGAAATCATTTTGATTTCCTCCTTATTGTCAATTCCCATATACTAAGCCAAAGGTTGGAGTGTCCTAACGCTGAGCATTGGTTCTAATAATTCATACTTTGTTATTTTATCACACTCTTTTATTTCTGTAAACACCTATTGCCGTTAAGTCACTATTATTCTTCTTACTGCAGCGGGCGTTCTGTAAAAAGCATTCGATATACGAATTCCCGTACTTGGACTACTTGCATGAACTACTTGTCCATTTCCTATATAAATGGCAACATGATTGATACTTCCGCCCTTTGCATAAAAAAACAAATCCCCTGGTTGTGCTTCTAATGCATTTATTTTTTTCCCATATTTGGCCTGTGATCTTGAAGAATGTGGCAATGACATTCCATATTTACTAAAAACACTCATCACGAAACCAGAACAGTCCGCTCCTCTGGTCAGGCTTACGCCTCCCCATACATATGGATTTCCAACAAATTGTTTTGCATATTGACAAAGGCCAACTCTTACATCAGACACGCCTTCCCCATATAGCAGTTCTGTCATAGAAACGGCTTGTTCCAGTTTTTCTTCAATTGTAACATATTCCTCTGAGATATAAGCTGTGTCTGCATCAATCATGATTTTGACCCAACCGTTCTTTTCATCCACGACTTCTAACTCTTCTCCTTTTGGAATTAACGTCACGACTTCTGATTCTGTATTGGGCTCTCCGCGTACTTTTAAGGTATCTGTCGTAACAGTCGCCATCTTTTTTACGATTTGTTCAGCTCTTTCTTCCGCTTTCGCTCCCATAAGCAAATAATCCTTTGCTACATATCCATCCACTTTTCCTGATTTAATATGCGCCCAGCTATCTTTAAAGTCTATAATTTCACATGCACCGTCACCGGAAAGTTTTCCAATAATTCTACCGTCTTCCGCAGCAATTGCTCTAATATTTAAATTGCCTTCCACATCCGCGATTCCAAGATTATCATATCCCCAGAGGGTTCTTTCCTGCCCATCATTCAAAACATTTTCAACGCCTGCGCGTTTCCTTATTTCATCAACTGATCTTTTTTCCAGAACGCTTTCTGCCCCTGCAGTCTTTTTGTCTATAACCGATGATATCGTTGTATGAGATACACTAGATACAGAAAACGATATGCATATTGTACTTAGCATTATAACTACTGCTTTTTTATAGTTCACAATAACCCTCCATTTATTACATCTTTGTTACAAATATTACTTTTTTAGTATAAATTTATTATTTTTCATTGTCAACTATCAGATATCTACTCTCGATCAAAACACAATTTGAACACATTTTAGGATAGAAAAGGCAGGTATCAATGATACCTGCCTTTTCTATCCTTATATTACAAAGTCTAATCTATATTTAGGAAATAGCTCTTTCCCGCATCTCTATCTCTCTGCATTTGGCATTTCAATTCCTCAACACTGTCAAACTTCATTTCTGACCTTCTATAAAATAATAACGCAACTATAATTTCTTCACCATACAGATTCTCATTGAAATCATAAATAAATGTTTCAACACTGATCGTTCGATTATCGCTGACAGTTGGCCGATACCCTATATTCGTCACACCACGAAACATTCTTTCTCCATGATAAATATTAGAGAAGTAAACTCCAAAAGGGGGCAGCAGCTTGTCTGCGACCGGTAATAAATTAACCGTTGGCATTTCTATTGTCCTTCCTAATTTTTTTCCATGTTGTACGATACCAGTTATTGTATATGGAGTGCCAAGCAATTTTGTTACCAACTGCATATTTCCTTTTTCTACTTCTTCCCTAACATAGGTAGAACTGATTTCATTACCATCCAAACATACTTTATCGAAAAATTTCACCTGAAACTGATATTCCTCCGATAAAATCTGCAATAATTCAAAATTTCCTGAGCCACCATATCCAAAGGATAAATCATATCCTGCTGCAATCTTTTTTGTATGCAATTTTCCTACCAGTATCTGAGAAACAAAATTCTTTGGTGTTGTTGCTGCCGTATTGTGATTGAAAGGAAATTCGACCAATACATCAATCCCCATTTTCTCAAATAGTTTTCTTTTTTCTTCCCTCGTTGTTAACTCTTTCTGAATTTTCCGCTGGAAAAATATTGCTGGTGGCGGATCAAACGTAAAAACTACAGCTTGCAGCCCTTCTTTCTTCCATGATAAAATTTGTGAAAGCAATTTCTGATGACCCAGATGAATTCCATCGAATTTACCAATTGCAACGGCACTATCACCATCTAACTCAAATTCTGTCGTTCCTTGTATTAATTTCATGCGATTCTTCCTCTACTCGTGTTCCTTATTGCAAATAGGCTGGACTCTTCCATATTTTCATGGTTTAGGCGTATTTGGAAACATTTTCACCGGCTTAAACACATTCCCGCACGATTCGTATTCGTAAATGCCACAAAAAATATCATCATCATTATATATGCGAATCTGTTCTGCCGGTATCCATTTACAATTCTCATATAATTGGTTCTGAAACAGTTTATTACCGTTATCGATATAGTTACGATATTCTGACTTGACTGTTGCCCTTCTTAATTGTTCAAATAGGCTTTCTACCATTACTACCCTCAACAATAACTCATTTGCATCCCTCAAATCTTCTATATGTGCTAATGTAAGTGCGTCTTCTACTTTAAAATTTCCAACCCTTGTACGCAGCAGCGATGTCATGGTAGCTCCACAACCCAATTTCTCGCCGATATCCGAACCAAGTGTCCGTATATACGTGCCTTTCGAACATGTTACCCGAATCCTGAATTTTGGTAGCATGATATCCAAAATATCAATGGACAGTATATTCACTTTTCTTGCCTTACGTTCTACTTCCTTACCTTCTCTTGCAAGCTCATATAATCTTTTTCCATTCACTTTTAACGCAGAATACATGGGCGGAATTTGGTCATACCATCCCAGAAAGGACATAATCGCTTCTTCCAGTGCCTTTTTCGTTGTTGTTACTTCCCTTTTTCTCTGAACTGTTCCACTAATATCTTGCGTATCCGTAGTTACACCTAAAATAAATTCAGCCTCATATTCTTTTTTCTGATCCGTTAGCATATCACATAATTTAGTAGCATTACCAAAGCATACGGGTAAAACTCCCTCTGCATCAGGGTCTAATGTTCCTGTGTGCCCTATTTTTTTCTGTTTACAGATACCACGTAGTTTGGCTACCACATCATGCGATGTGAAACCTTTTTCCTTATAAACATTCATAATCCCATTTATCATATCTTGTCTGGTTCCATCCATGTATTTTATTTTGCAAAACTTGAATTATGTTACCGTAATTCTTGTTTCTTTATCTGCATTTCAATACTTTTTGATAGATTATTGATCACATCATGAAAAGTTCCGTTTACACTACATCCTGCTGCTTTTTTATGACCGCCTCCACCATAGAAAGATGCGATTTTAGCAACATCCACCTTATCATTAGACCGCATGCTCACTTTATATTCCAACGTATTGGACTCATACATAAAGATAGCACAATCAACCCCTTTTATCATACGCAATTGATTTACAATGCCATCTAGATCTTTCGGTTCTGCTCCATAAAAATTCATTGTTTTCTTGTCAATCATTCCTACAACACATCTACCATCCATAAACATCATGCTTTCCAGCAATGCCCTGCCCATTATCTGATTTTGTACATATGTTTTTTCATAAAATGTATGATCAATAATAGAAGAGAAATCAAAGCCAAATGCTATTAACTTAGAAGCAATTTGCATTGTTTTAGGTGATGTATTTGAATATTGAAAGACTCCCGTATCATGAATCATGCCTATGTAAATTGCTTTGGCGATTTCAATGTCTACTTGCTCTTCCTCAAATAGATCATATACTAATTCACAAGAAGAGCTTGCTGTCGGAACCACATAATTAAAATCACCACATCCCCCCTTGTTACTGATATGATGATCAATATTCACTGTTTTTTTTGCTCCATCAAAGTATTTACGTGCACTTCCTAATCTGCTTGCTTCACAATCAATTGCAAAAAAAACATCATAATACTCCTCGCTTTGAAAACTAGAATTAATTTCATGAAATCCCTTTATATCACCAAATAAATCGGCTGGTTTTTCCAGATAGATATCTACTTGCACCAGCGGCATACATTTCTTTAAATATTGGTACAATCCCAATGTGGCGCCAACACAATCTCCATCTGGTCTTACATGACCACTGATTCCTATTTTCTTTGCCCCTTTACATATTTCTTTTAATTCTATCATTTTTATTCTTCTTTCTCTTATCTGCATAGAACGAATGAAACAAGCACACAGATTAAAAAAGGGACGTTCATTCATCCCTTTTTGGTCTAACTTGATTCACTTCATCAATCATCTTTGACATATTGACTCCATACGCAATGGATTGGTCCATAACAAAAGTTATCTCTGGCGTATTGCGAAGATTGATCGTCTTTGCTAACTTGCTTTTAATAAAACCAGAAGCACTCTTGAGACCTGCCAATGTATCTTCCTGTGATTTCGTGTCACCCAGTACACTGATCCAGGCCTTACAGGTCTTAAGATCTGGCGACACCTCCACTGCGACTACGGAAGTCAATGGATTAATACGAGGGTCCTTAATCTCCCCGCGAATAATATCCGCGAGGACTCTTAGTACTTCTCCGTTAATTCTAGTACCTTTTATACTATTTTTTCTCATTTATAATCACCTATCTTACTGACTTTTAAGAAGCAACTACCTTGGAACTTCCACCATAACATATGCTTCCACGATATCCAATTCCTGCATCTGATCAAAATCTTTAAAAGTAAGTCCACATTCATAACCAGCTTTTACTTCTTTTACATCATCCTTAAATCTTTTCAGAGTCTCCAACTCTCCTTCAAAGATCTGCTTTCCTTCTCTAGTAATTCGAATCTTACTTCCCCTTCTAAATTCACCATCCAGTACATAGGAACCAGCGATATTACCAACTGCAGAAGCTTTGAAAATTTGACGGACTTCTGCATGACCGATTACCTTTTCTTCATAAACAGGATCTAACATACCTTTCATAGCCGCTTCAACGTCTTCTATGGCCTGGTATATTACTTTATAGAGCCTTAAATCTACACCTTCGCGTTCTGCCGTTGCCTTTGCTGTGGCATCCGGACGAACGTTGAAGCCTATGATGATAGCCTGTGATGCACTAGCCAAAATAACATCTGATTCATTTACAGCCCCAACACCACCATGGATTACTTTAACAACGACTTCCTCATTCGATATTTTTTCCAAACTTTGTTTTACGGCTTCCACAGATCCTTGTACATCGGCCTTGATTATGAGATTCAATTCTTTTAAATTTCCAGCCTGAATCTGCGTAAACAAATCATCCAGAGACATCTTGGCTTTTGTATCCTCAAGCATCTTCTCTTTATGCTGTGAGATAAACGTATCTGCAAATTGTTTGGCTTCCTTGTCACTTTTTGGTGCTACAAATACATCACCGGCATTTGGAACATCATTTAATCCCAAAATTTCGACTGGAGTAGAAGGACCTGCCTCTTTGACTCTTCTTCCCTTATCATCAATCATTGCTCTTACTTTACCATGACATGAACCTGCTGCTATAAAGTCGCTTACATGTAAGGTACCTTTTTGTACCAGAATAGTCGCCACCGGGCCACGCCCTTTATCCAATTGTGCTTCAATAACAAGACCCCTGGCATCTCTCTTAGCATTTGCCTTTAATTCTAATATCTCTGCTGTTAAGAGAATCATTTCAAGCAACTGCGGAATACCTTCGCCTGATTTGGCAGAAACAGGTGCGAATACTGTACTTCCGCCCCAATCTTCAGGAATTAATTCATATTCTGCCAACTCCTGTTTTACACGATCTATATTTGCATTTGGTTTATCCATTTTATTTACTGCTACAATAATTTCAATACCAGCAGCCTTCGCATGGCTGATGGCCTCTACTGTCTGTGGCATAACACCATCATCTGCCGCGACGACCAGAATTGCAATATCGGTAGAATTTGCACCGCGCATACGCATAGATGTAAATGCCTCATGTCCAGGTGTATCTAAGAACGTTATTTTCTGATTGTTAATATTAACAGTATATGCACCAATGTGTTGTGTAATACCACCAGCTTCTTTGTCAGTCACATTTGTTTTTCGAATTGCATCTAAGAGAGAAGTCTTACCGTGATCAACATGACCCATTACACAAATAACTGGTGGTCTAGGACTCATATCTTCTTCTTTTTCTTCTTCCTCTTTTAGAAGTTCCTCAATAACGTCAATTTTAACTTCCTTTTCACAGATAATATCATATTCAATCGCAATTTCTTCCGCTGTTTCATAGGATATTTCCTGATTCACAGTTACTATTTGACCCTGTAAAAAGAGTTTTTTAACAATTACAGATGGTACAATCTTCATCTTGTCAGCTAATTCTTTTATCGTCACTATCTCCGGGAGGACAATAACTTTAATCTGCTCTTCTACTTCTTCCTTTTTCTTTTCTGGTTTGATAAATCTGCCTGGTTTTGCTTTTAAGATATCTTCTTCATAAATTTTATCTTTTTTACTACGGCTGTCTTTCTCTTGACCGATCTTTCTCTTCGTTTCATCCCTGCGCTCTTTTCCTTGCATCATTGGACCATCTGATGAAAAGGAATCTGTCTGTGGCTTTCCAAAACGGTTATCTGTGCCTCTCTGGTATCCAGTACCAACATTGTTATAGGATCTGCCATCTGATCCGGCGTTATTATATGGTCTGCCTCCCTGGCCACCATTATTGTTATACGGTCTACTTTGGCCACCATTATTGTTATACGGTCTGCCTCCCTGGCCTCCATTGTTGTTATACGGTCTGCTTTGACCACCATTGTTGTTATACGGTCTGCTCTGACCATCATTATTATATGGTCTGCTCTGGCCTCCATTGTTATTATATGGTCTACTCTGACCACCATTGTTGTTATACGGTCTACTCTGACCACCATTGTCATTATACGGTCTGCTCTGACCATCATTATTATATGGTCTGCTCTGGCCTCCATTGTTATTATACGGTCTGCTCTGACCACCAT
>JAEVYY010000016.1 GCA_023392535.1 Bacillota bacterium | reverse complement strand
TCAGTGCGCTATTATATATACCTAAGACGGTAAGTGTGAGTAATAGTGTGGATGGAAGAGAACTTCCAATTTATTGTGTAGAAACAGATAAGAAGGAGGTTGCACTTTCTTTTGATGCGGCATGGGGGAATGAAGACACAACAAAGATTCTGGAAATATTAAAAAAACATAATGTAAATGTCACTTTTTTCATGACTGGTGGTTGGGTTGAGAGTTATCCAGATGATGTGAAAACCATTTTGGCAGCGGGGCATGATTTGGGAAATCACAGTGAAAATCATAAAAACATGAGTCAGTTATCCAATGAAGAAAAAAAGCAGGAGCTTATGAAAACACATAAGAAAGTAAAAGATCTGACGGGGTATGATATGTTTCTTTTTCGCCCACCATATGGGGATTATGACAATGATGTGGTAAATACAGCAAAGTCATGTGGTTATTATACCATTCAATGGGATGTGGATTCATTGGTTACAAAAGATAAAAAATGTTTTGACATAAAATAGCATTCTGTGTATAATAACTATATAAATAGATGGATCGTTACCGACAGTATTGTTGGGCGTGACCTGGACAAAACTTATAAAATAAGTGGTTTTGTTTGAGGTCTTTTTTTATTTATTTGGGAGGATGTTATGCGACGTGTTAAGAAAGTCTTTAACAATAATGTAGTCCTGTGTGTGGACAATAACCAACAGGAAGCGGTTATAATGGGTAAAGGCATTGGGTATCATAAATTTCCCGAAGATTCCATTGATGATTGTAAGATAGAGAAAATATTTCTTTTTCAAGATGGAAAATCGGTTTCGGTGTTTGATAAACTTGCGAATGAAATTCCCTTAGAGCATATTGAGCTCGCCAGCGAAATTGTGCAAAAGGGCAAAGAGGAACTTACTTATCAGTTAAATGATGGAATACTCATAACACTTGCAGATCATCTCAGTTATTTGCTGCAAAGAATGAAAGCAGGAGAAGTCTATCTGAATCCGTTACATTGGGAAATAAAGAGTATCTATCCGGAAGAATATGAGTATAGCAGAAAAGCGGTTAGTTATCTGAGAGAGAAAACGAATTACGATATTCCAGATACGGAAGCTTCCTTTATAGCCATGCATTTTGTGAATGCACATATAGAAATGAGCAATATGGAAGAGACATTGTTAACCACGAAAATTATTGACGGGGTATTGGATATTGTAAGATACTATTACAATGTAGAAGTAAATGAATCGTCTTTGGACTATAGCAGGTTTATTTCACACCTTAGGTATTTTGTGAAACGGCAGTTGCAAGGAGAATGTCTGGAAGACAACACGGCACTATTATCTGTTATTAAAGTAAAGTGTCCGAAAGATTATGCCTGTGCTACTAGGATTAAGAAGTATCTAGAAACCACTTATGCGTGGATAATCAGTGAGGATGAATTGTTGTATTTGACCTTACATTTAAATCGGATTATGTTAAAACATAAATAACAGGATCGTTACTGTACGGCAGGCGTGACCTTGAAAAACGTAGAAGTGTATCCGCGGGCACTTCGGGTTTTTTAAGGTCATTTTTGTATCTGGGTGACCAGAGCCAATATAAACTATGAGGTGATAAGATGAAATATGAAAAAGAAGCTGAACAAATAATTCAGCACGTAGGTGGGAAAGAAAATGTAATTGACCTTGTACATTGTGCTACAAGATTGCGATTTACCTTAAAAAATAATACGAAGGCAGATAAAGAATTGCTCTCTGCTATGCCAGATGTTCTTTCCGTTGTTGTAAGCGGTGGACAGTATCAGGTAGTGATTGGAAATAAAGTATCTGATTATTATGCAGCAATCATTACAAAACTCGGACTGAAGACTGGGGAAAAGAAGGAAAAACAAGAAAAGAGTTCCATTCCTGAAACGATATTTTCTGTGATATCGGGCGCTTTTTCTCCGATCATTCCAGCCATGGCAGGTGCAGGTATGATTAAGGCTCTGTTAACGGTACTTACATCTTTAGGTTGGCTGTCTGATGCCTCTACTACTTATGCGATAGTATCGGCAGCAGGTAACTCTGTCTTTTGTTTTTTACCGATCTTTTTAGGGATTACTCTTGCCATTAAAATGAATGCGAATCCTTATGTGGGTGGTGCAATTGGGGCGGCATTGCTTGACCCCAATTTTACGGCGTTAATTGGCGGAGAAGGAGTTAACTTTATGGGACTCTCCGTTGTCCCGATCGACTATCATGCTACAGTCTTTCCTATTTTTGTAGCGATGGCTATCTATGCAGTCTTACACAAAGGACTGATGAAAGTGGTGTGGAAAGATGTGCAATTATTTTTAGTACCTATGATTTCTTTACTTGTTATGGTCCCATTGACCGTGATTCTATTTGGACCGATTGGAACAACCATAGGTGATATCGTTTCAAATGGAATCATGTGGTTAATCGCAAGAAATAAATTATTGGCAGGTGCGGTTCTTGGCGGCGGAATGCCATTCATGGTAGTGTTCGGATTGCATTGGGGATTTACACCAATTACGTTACAGAATCTTGCGGTCATTGGAGGAGATCCGATTGAAGGAGCAGCGGTCGCAGCAGTATTTGCTGAGATAGGGATTGCAATCGGTTTGTTTTTACGGGCAAAAAAGCATGGTAAAGGGAGAGCATTAGCAGGCCCGGCAGCTCTGACCGGATTGTTGGCAGGTGTAACCGAGCCGATCGTATACGGAATTATTCTAAGATATAAAAGACTGATTCCGATTGTGGCAATTTCAGGTGGGATAGGAGGAGCAATCTGTGGGGCATTAGGTGTTACCTGTAATGCCTATGTATTTCATAATGTTTTCTCAATGCCTGTATATACCCCATTTTATGGCTATTTATTAGGAATAGGAATAGCGCTGATTCTGGGCGTAGTGTTGACCTTTTTCTTTGGGTTTACGGAAGAAGATCTGAAAGAAGAGGATGGAAAAGAGGAAAAAAAAGAGGATACTGAAATTTCAGTGGAAGAAATAGCGGCACCACTGTTAGGGAAAATGGCTCCTCAAAACGAAATTAAGGATGAAGTGTTTGCATCAGGAGCTATGGGAGTGGGTATTGCAATTGAACCAGAAATAGGAGAGGTATATGCACCAGTCGATGGAGTTGTAACCACGGTATTTCCAACCAAGCACGCAATAGGAGTGAAGAGTCACAAGGGTGTTGAAATACTGATTCATATTGGTATTGATACAGTTGCGTTAGATGGAAAGTATTTCGATGTCAAAATAAAGGAAGGAACTGCAATCAAAAAAGGAGAACTCCTGGTGGCTTTTCAAAAGGACAAAATTGAAGCGGAAGGATATTCCACAGTTACTCCGGTAGTGGTTGTTAATACATCTGATTTTTTGGATGTTGTGGTAGAAGATCAGAAAGAAGTGACGAAAGCAACAACCATAATGAACGTAATACATCGATAATAGGCTTGGAATGAATCAAATAAAAGGAGGAAATATGAGAATAAGAAAAAACTTTTTGTGGGGAGGAGCGGTGGCAGCTCATCAAGTGGAAGGAGCTTATCAGCTGGACCAAAAAGGACTTAGCATAGCAGATGTCATGACAGTAGGTTCCTGCCACACACCGCGTGAAATTACGGATGGTGTGAAAGAAGGAAACTATTATCCCAATCATGATGCCGTCAAATTTGCAGAAATGTATAAAAAGGATATTCCTCTTCTTGCAGAAATGGGATTTCGCTGTTTTCGGACAAGTATTGCATGGACACGCATTTTTCCAAGAGGAGATGAAAAACTTCCAAATGAAAAAGGATTGCAGTTCTATGATGAGCTGTTTGACGAATTATTACGTTATCACATAGAGCCAGTTATTACCCTGTCTCATTTCGAAATGCCTTATTATCTGGTAAAAGAATATGGAGGATGGAGAAATCCGGAACTAATCAATTTTTTTATACGGTTTAGTAAAACAGTGATGGAACGCTATAAGGATAAGGTAAAGTACTGGATGACCTTTAATGAAATTAATAATCAAACCATCATTTCCGACCCTATTTATGCATTTACTAATTCTGGCATTTTATATAAAGAAAATGAGAACAGACTGCAGACGATGTATCAGGCAGTTCATTATCAATTCTTGGCGAGTGCAAAGACTGTGAAATTAGGGCATGAGATCAATCCGGATTTTCAGATTGGATGTATGATTGCAGCGATGCCTGTATATCCCCATACCTGTAATCCAAAGGATATTGTAAAAGCCATGAAGGCGGACCAGATACAGATGATGTTTACAGATGTACATGTGAGAGGACATTATCCAAATTCGATCTATCAATATTGGAAAGAGAATGATGTCAACATTGAGATCAAACAGGAAGACGTAGAAATTCTTAAAAATGGAAAAGTTGATTTTATTGGATTTAGTTACTATCTGACCAATACCGTTTCTGCAGATCCTAAGATTCAAATGGTAGGTACGGATATGATTGGATCGGGAGCTGCGGAGGCTGTTAAAAATCCCTATCTGGAAATTTCCGAATGGGGTTGGACAATCGATCCCGTGGGCTTACGTTATTATTTAAATCATCTATATGACCGTTATGAAATTCCTTTATTCATTGTAGAGAATGGACTGGGAGCAGTGGATACCATAGAAGAGGATGGAACGATCCATGATGACAATCGGATTGCGTACCTGGATGCCCACATCAAAGAAATGCAAAAAGCGATTGAAATAGATGGTGTGGATGTCATAGGATACACGACATGGGGATGTATTGATCCCGTTTCCTTTACAACGGGTGAAATGAGTAAAAGATATGGATTTATCTATGTAGATCGTGATAACAAAGGAAACGGAACGTATGAACGAAAGAAAAAGAAAAGCTTTGAATGGTATAAGAACTTAATTGCCCTCTATAACGAAAAAAATTAATATTCGTTGCTCTAAATGAAAGGGAAACCGATTTGTAATTGGTTTCCCTTTTTAAGCATGAAAATGAATTAGAATCAAACCAATTCCACGTTATATTTTTCCAGCCAATAATTAACCTGTAACAAATAAGCAATTAATTGTGGTCCAGCCATTAATTGTCCGTACCAAGGTTTTCCATAATCTGATGGTGAAGACAAAAAAGTACGTATTTTTTTGCAATCGACCAAAGGATGAATCGCTGCATTCGGATTGGAAAGAACATCCAATAAACGGTTGCCTAACATTTTTTCATAATCAGGATGATACGTCTTTGGATAGGGACTTTTTCTCCGATATAGAATTTCATCCGGAACCAGACCTTTTCCTGCTTCGCGAAGTAGTCCTTTTACAACACCATTCGGTGCTTTCATATGCCAAGGAACATTCCAAATATATTCGATTATGCGATGATCGGCAAAAGGTACTCTGGCTTCCAGTCCGGAATACATACTGCAGCGATCCATACGGTCAAGTAATGTTATCATAAACCATTTAAGATTGAGATATGCGATTTCTCTACGGCGTGCTTCTATGTTATCTTCTCCAATAAGGCGTGGAGTCTCGGCAATTGATTTTTCATAAGCCGCCTGAACATAACCATCAAGATCAATGGAGGAAAGCAAATCCTTAGATAAAAGTTGCTTTCTGGTGTCCAGATTTCTGGACCACGGAAAAGCATTAGATTCCATAATCTCAGGATTGTGAAACCATGGATATCCTCCGAAGATTTCATCCGCGCATTCACCAGTCAGAGCGACCTTAGTATGGACTGCTACTTTACTGCAAAAATAAAGAAGAGAAGATTCGACATCAGCCATATTGGGGAGATCTCTTGCATCAACGGCATTGTACAAATTATCTGCCAGATGCAGATTATCACATTCTAAATAAGTATGGTTGCTCCCTGTGGCAGCAACCATAATATCAACATAGGGACGATCCTGAGAGGGTTGAAAGGAATTCGATTTAAAATTCTTGTCATTATCTATAAAATCAAACGAGTAGCTTTTTATTTGTTTATTTTTAAGTTTTAGTTCATTGGCACAGATTGCAGTAATCAGACTGGAATCTACGCCTCCAGATAGGAAGGTGCAGATAGGAATATCAGAGATCATCTGTCTTTTTACGGCGTCTTGCAAAAGAAAGGAAGTCTTCTCTACCGTTTCCGCAAAGGAATCTTCATGGGGAGTACTTATAAGACTCCAGTAAGGTTCTTCATGAATGCCGGAAAAATTGAATAATAGGACATTTCCAGGTAGAACTTCATACACATCCTTAAATACACCAGATCCATATGATTTAGCGGGGCCGAGACCAAATACTTCACAAAGACCACGGGAATCAATACGGGGATGGAATTCTGGATATTCAAATAATGCTTTTATTTCAGAACCAAAAATAAGTGTGTGATCTAGCAGGGTATAAAATAAGGGTTTTACCCCCAACCGGTCACGTACCAGATAAAGGGAATGTTGATTATCATCCCAGATAGCAAAAGAAAAAATTCCATTCATCTGTTTGATAAATGCTATTCCAAAGGCCATATATCCAATCAGAACGACCTCTGTATCACAATGTGTCTTAAAAAGATAGCCCATGCGGATCAGGTTTTCGCGAAGTTCTGAAGTGTTATAAAGCTCACCATTGTAAATAATGGTATAAGAACAGCCATTTTTTTCCCGCGTCATTGGCTGTTTTCCTTTGTTCAGATCAATAATGGAAAGTCTTCTATGTGAGAGTCCCACTTGCGGTAAGAGCAATTCTCCCTCATCGTCAGGCCCTCGGTGCGTAAGAGCCTGTTTCATATTATTTAAGACTGTATGCCACTTAGGATAATTCTTTCCGTAGTCGGCTTCCAAATTGCAAAAACCGGATATTCCACACATAGTTTTCCTCCATTTTTATAGTTTTTTATTGTGGTGTTAGAATAACTGGCTGTAGTTGTCTCCCATCTAAAGCTTCTTCCAAAGTAGGAAGGAGTAAATCAAAGTCAGCCATCATAGAGTTTGGTTTGCCCTTATAGTTATCCTGACCAAATGGTACGAAATAGATATTTTTTGTATTTATAAGTATTCCGATATTTTTTAAATTATTACTAAGAGCATCATTGGTAGATAAAGTGATAACAATTGGTTTATTATTTCTTAACAGTCCCTTAGTCGCCATAAGTACAGCGGAGTCGGTTACTGCATTTGTCATTTTTGCCAGCGTATTGCCGGTGCAAGGAGCAATGGCAATAATATCAAGCAGATTGTTCGGACCTAGCTTTTCTGCTTCGGTAAGGGTTGTAATTGGTTTGTTTCCGGTAATTTCTTCGGCTTTCCTAAGAAAATCGTCCGCTTTTCCAAATCTTGTATCTGTAGTTTGGGAACGTTCTGAAAAAATAGTATATACATTGGCTTTTTCTGCCAGTAGACGCTCGATTTGAGGAAAAACCTTATGAAATGTACAAAAGGATCCAGTTAGGGCAATACCCACATTTTTTCCTTGTATAGTCATCTTATTCCTTCTTTCATTAATGTGATGATTTCATTTACTAAAATATCTGCAGAAGTCTTAGGAGATACCTTTCCAGGCAGTCCAGGGAAGAGTTTAGCTTTCATATTTTCTTGTAACGCAAATTTATAATCAATACCCCCTGGAGAAGATGCAATATCTATGATAGTTACATTCTGCTTTACAAGTTCTAGTTTTTTTTGATCTAATACCATTGCAGGTATTGTGTTAAATATAAAGTCATAGTTTGGCAAGACCACGTTGATATCTGATAAATGAATCGTTTGATGTCCAGAGGCTTCTGCAAAAGCCAGCATTTCGTCTGATCTGGCTCCAACTGTGACGGACGCATTCATTCCTTTTAATTTTTGAGAAAGTACCTTACCACAACGACCATATCCCAAGACAAGACAGTTACTTCCATGGAGATTGATATCACTGTTTCTTATGGCTTCCATGATAGTACCTTCTGCAGTAGCAATGCTGTTCAATATGGCTACCTTTTCATTTTTCATTAGATCATAATAAAGAATCCCTTTTTGATTACAGGAATCAGCTAAGTCAGAGGGTATCACACCTCCGATCAGAATGTTCTTATTTGTTAAGGAATTTGCCAAGTCTAAAACGGAAAATTCAGAATTTGTTAAGGGAATTGGACCAATAAGATATTGACAAGCCTGGCACAATTCTTTCAGAGAATGCAATTCCTTATAATTTTCATGTGAATTGGAAGCTGCCATTTTATAAGAGAGTATGGAGTATTCCATTTGGAGAAATGTTTGTGCCATCGATACCTGACGCTGGTCACCGCCGAAAAATCCGATTGCCGGTTTATTGGACATATTTTCACCCCCTTTTCTACAATATATGAAGAGAGGTCAGATTTGTGATGGGATGATGTAAAGAAAGAACAAGATATTCGTGATTCAATCAGTCGTATTTGTAAAGAACGTTTTTTATTTTTTAAAATGATAAACGGAAGAAAAATTGGCTCTGAAGCCTTTTGGAGTATCATTCATCATTTTTTTGAAAACAGAGCTAAAGTAATTACTGGAAGAAAATCCCAGTGAATAGGCAAGATCAGTAATACTGATATTTGTTTCAAGCAATTCTTTTTTTGCATACTCTAGTTTTTGAAGTGTAATATATTCTGCGGGAGTAATACCGACCTCATTTTTAAACTTGACCTTGAACCGGGAGAGAGAATAACCAGAAACTTCCGCTAAGTCGCAAAGCTGCAAGGGTTCCTTAATGTTTTGATTCAAATAAATAATGGCTTGATGAATGCGTTCATCAATTGCTTTGATTTGGGAATCTTCAATCGGAGTCAGGTATTGAAGGCTGAATAAGAAACAAGTCAAAAACTGAACACCTAACTGTATGGAAGGAGCTGTCATATCAGAAAAGAAAGTAAATGCCGTTCTAAGATATTGAAGATGACTATGTCCTAATTGCAGATGACGATGTTTTAGAGCCAGTAATACCTTGCATAAGGAGTTGCTATACTCTTTGTTTAAACCAAGCATCTCATTAGGATCATGCATCATAATTTGAAAAGCATAGAATTCACATGGAGTCTGTGGCTGACTTCCGTTACCATGTATTTCAAAGGGAAAAGTCAAAAAAGCTTCATTACCTGTGTAAGTATAATTATTTATAGCTCCTTCTCCTTCAATCTGCGAATAGCGTTTACCCTTTACCATGCAGTGTATCTCCAGAATATCAGAATGGTAATGCATTGGTGAAGGAGCTGGTGAAGTAGTATAATTCCAATACGTAAAATTCCCAAGGGCTGGCACCTTGTGTCGGTCTTTTGTTATGGTCTTATTCTGTTTGGTCCAGGAAAACTGGTCAAATAATTCATACATTATTTTTCTCCAATGCTTATGATAAGAATCTGGGCTATGATACTCGTATTATTTCATACTTTTTAAGATTAATCAATAAAAAGTATAAAATCGTATTGAGAATGATTTTGAAAGCGTGTTTCATAAAAGTATACTATACTGAGAACATCTAAAAAGGAGAACGGCGTTCTGCAATAGAGAACAAAAAATATGAATAGAGAAGATAAAGAAATTAAAGTAAGCAGCTTAAAAAAAGCAATTATGGTCTTAAATTGCTTTACCCAAAGTCCAAAACTAGGTGTAACTCAAATTAGCAATATACTGGGGCTAAATAAGAGCAATGTCTATAATATACTGTCTACTTATGAAGCGATGGGATATCTGGAAAAAGAGGATGAGACAGGAAAATACCAATTGGGTCTAGGAATTTTTACATTGAGCAGAGCACTTGGAGACAGTTTTTCAATTACGAAAGTAGCGCAGCCATATATGCAGGAATTAGCGAATCTTACCAATGAAAGAATATATTTAGGAATACCGCATGAAGATGAAGTGGTATATTTAGAGGCATTCTATCCGGCTGAAAAAATGAGTCTGATGAGGTCATTACTGGGAGAAAAAGCGAAAATGTATTGTACTGGTATCGGAAAAGCAATGCTCGCCTATCTGCCAGAAGAGAAGATTATAGAATATAGCAACAGACCTATGAAAGCATATACAGAAAATACGATAACCAAACCCCAAAAATTACAAGAGGAATTGGCATGGATCAGAAGTAAAGGATATGCGATTGACCATATGGAGCATGAGTTTGGAATCAAATGCATCGGTGTTCCTATCTTTGATCGGGAAGGAAAAATATATGCTGGAGTTAGTGTTAGTGGTCCATCCCTAAGATTTACGGAGGAAAGAATGGAACAATTATTTGAGCTCTTGCAAAAGTATATAAAAATTATACAAGAAAGAGTGTGAGAAGAGATTCTAAGCGGCCCAAATATGGCTTCCAAGAATTACTAAGTCTCACACAGGAAGGTGAAGTATGGAATGGAAAGATATTTAAAAAACGGAAAGAAGGAATTGCTCTTTCCGATGGAATCAATGGAATTTAAGATATGTCATGCTTCCAATATCTGTAGTATGAAAGATGGAAATTTAATTGCAGCATGGTTTGCAGGAGAGAAAGAAGGCAGTGATGATATTGCAATTTGGAGTTCGCGTCGTATAAATTCAAAGTGGAGTACACCTGTAAAGGTTGCGCATGATATAGAAGAGCCTCATTGGAATCCGGTTATTTACCAAAGAGAGGATGGAGAACTATTACTTTTTTATAAAGTAAGCAGAAAGATCAGCGAATGGTATACCAAGGTAAGGAAGTCACATGATTTAGGAATTACTTTTACGGATGCGAAAGAATTAGTAAACGCAGATCGAGGCGGGCGTGGTCCGGTCCGATGTAAAGTGATTACTCTTTCAGATGGAAGTATGTTAGCGGGAAATTCTGTGGAAACGGGCATCTGGACAGCGTATGCAGATCGTTCAACAGATGGAGGAAATACTTGGGAGCTGAGTAATCCAGTTACCATAGACGTGGAATATAATGGAGAAAATACGGCAGGAGATAGTAAAATCGAGGTCTCGGCACAATCTTTTTATGGAAGAGGTGTCATTCAGCCTACCCTTTGGGAATCGGAGGCGGGACAGGTACATATGCTTCTGAGAAGTACGGAAGGTTTACTATATCGCGCTGATTCATCAGACTATGGTCAGACATGGGGGAAGGCATATGCGACAGGACTTCCAAATAACAATAGTGGAATTGACGTAGTAAAATGCGAGGATGGTCTCTTGATCCTGTGCATGAATCCAGTTTCAGAAAATTGGGGTAAAAGAACTCCAATCATATTAATGACATCAGCGGACAATGGAATTACATGGGAACAGGAAGCTGTTCTGGAAGATCAGGCTGGTGAGTATTCTTATCCGTCCATAATATCGGTAGGCGATCAGATACATGTCACATATACCTATGATCGCAAATCGATTGCATATTGGAAATTTGATCGAAAGGAGGTGCAGGAGTAATGGAAAACAATACATTTCCGGGTGGTGTCTGGCCAGTTATGCTGACTCCTTTTACCGTTGATAACAGCGTTGACTATGCGGCCCTGGAACGTTTAATTGAGTGGTATATTGAGAACGGTGTTTCTGGGCTATTTGCGGTCTGTCAGTCTAGTGAAATGTTTTTCTTAAGTTTGGAAGAACGTGTAGCGATCGCAAAATTTGTGAAAGAAAAGGCAGACGGTAGAGTTCCAGTCATTGCATCAGGTCATATCTCTGATACATTGGATGAGCAGGTAATGGAACTAACTAAAATTGCACAGACAGGAGTAGATGCTGTTATTCTTATTACGAACCGTCTTGCAAAACAGGAAGAAAGTGATGATATATGGATCTCAAATTTGGAAAAAGTGATTGAGCAGCTTCCAACAGATTTGAAATTAGGATTTTACGAATGTCCGTATCCATACAAACGTGTTCTTAGTAAAGAGGCTACTGAATGGTGTGCCAAAACGAATCGTTTTTATTTTTTAAAGGATACCAGCTGCGATAGGAAGAACATATCGGATAAACTTAAAGTGTGTAAAGGAACTAATTTGAAATTGTATAATGCAAATACAGCAACACTTTTGGAATCGTTACAAGCCGGAGCTGCCGGATACAGTGGTGTCATGGCAAATATGCAATGCAAGTTATATGACAAGTTAACAGCAGACTATGCAAAAGAAGATGTAAGCGGATTAGCAGATATGTTGACACTTTGCGCACTGATCGAATACCAGTGTTATCCGGTCAATGCCAAGTATTATCTGCAGCAGGAGGGTCTTTCTATGGAAACAGTATGCAGAACAAAAAGTAATAAGTTACTGACAGAAACGTTCCAGAAAGAGATGGCGGTTTTAAAACGAATCACTCGTAACTTGGAAAAAGAATTTTTATAAGTATTAGGAGGGTATTATGTTTAAGAAGTTAGTATCAGTTACTTTATGTATTGCAATGGCTGCAACTATGATTACAGGTTGTGGTGCGAAAGAAGGAAAATATCCATCGGATAATATCGAAGTAATCGTTCCCAAAGCTGCAGGCGGCGGGACAGATACTTCCACACGTGGTCTTCTTACCTTTATGGAGAAGAGCATGGAAGGCGCAAAGTTCAATGTAACAAATAACGCTGACGGCGGTGGCATTACAGGAATGGTAGCAACATCAGAAGCAAAAGCAGATGGCTATACATTAGGTGCCGTTACCGTAGAATTAGATATGTTCTGTTTTCAGGGAAAAACAGATCTGACATTTGATAAATATGATGCAATTGCAATGCCAATCGCAGCACCAGCGGCCTTGATCGTGCAGGCAGATGCACCCTATAATTCCATTGATGAATTTGTTACTTATTGCAAGGAAAATCCAGAAACTGTGCAGGTTGGAAATTCAGGAAGCGGTGCTATCTGGGATATTGCAACTTACCTATTTGAACAGGAATATGGTGTTTCTGTCACACATGTACCATATCCAAACGGAACAGCTGATATAGCAGCAGCGTTGACCGGCGGGCATATTGATGCCACCTTGGCAGATCCATCCAGCTTTATGACCCAAATCGAAGCCGGAACATTGAAATGTCTGGGCGTAATGGCGGCAGAACGTACAAGCTTGCTTCCAGAGGTACCTACTTTTACAGAGGAAGGACATGATTTGGTAGTACGTGCATGGGCAGCTTTAGTTGCACCAAAGGGAATGGATGCAGAAAAATTACAGGTACTTCGTGATGCGGCTAAAGCAGCGTTAGAATCTGACGAATGTAAAGAATATTTCAAATCGCAAGGAATTGATCCTGTTAGTTTTGTGGGAGATGAAGCATATCAGATTATGAAGGATGATTACGATATGTACAAAAATGTATTTGAAACTTATGATTTTAGTGAATAATAAGAACAACTAGAAATGTACGGCAGATGATTACATGCAATCATCTGTCGTAGCTTTCCATGGAGTGTAGCTATGACAAATATGAAAAAATGTAATTATGTAATCTCAATCATTGCAGCAATGATTGGGGCAATTATCCTAACACTATCTTCAAAATTAGGAATTGGATTAAAACAAAAAGGTGGGATCGAAGCTGGGACCTGGCCTGCAATTATGGGTACTATTTTATTGGTTTCAGCGTTAATACTATTGGGAATGACATTATTGAATAAGAAGAAGTATGAAGAAATGGAGGTACTGCTTACACTTCCAGCAAATAGCAGGGTATACCTCATGATGGGAATCTTCGTAATCTATTGTGCGGTATTGCGGATTCTGGGACTCTATTTGTCCATTCTGTTCCTGTGTCCTACTATTATGGGCATGTTAGGAGAAAGAAATAAGAAAAAAATTGCGGTTGTGACACTTGGAACCATTTTGGGTATCTTCTTAATTTTTGGATTGATACTGGGAACCAAATTACCACTGCCGATTTGGATGTAGAGGAGGACTGGAATATGGTAAATAATATAATAGAAGCGTTATCAAGTGCTGTTTCTCCAATGACTCTTTTGTTACTGTTAGCAGGAACAGGAGCTGGTATTTTAATAGGGGCCATGCCAGGGTTATCGGTAAATATGGGAATTGCTCTCTTATACCCTTTGACATTTTCGTTTGACGGCGTAACAGGGATCATTATGCTTTTGGGTGTTTATTGTGGTGCCATTTATGGAGGAAGTATTTCGGCAATCCTGTTAAATACACCTGGAACACCGGCATCGGCAGCTACCACACTAGACGGATATCCGATGGCAAATAAAATGGGGCAGCCCGGGCGAGCCCTAGGATTGTCTACCATGGCAAGTACTTTTGGCGGTATATTCAGTGCGATTTGTCTTATGGTCTTTGCGCCACAACTTGCAAAAGTTGCTTTGACATTTTCCAAAACGGAGTATTTTGCACTGGCTCTTTTTGGAATCAGTATCATTACGAGCGTATCGTCAGGTTCTGTTTTAAAAGGTCTGATGGGAGGAGCACTGGGACTTTTTATCGGAACGATTGGAATCGATGGAATGACAGGTAAGATGAGATTTACGTTTGGATCGACTTACCTACTAGGTGGAATATCATTTATTCCTATTTTAATTGGGTTGTTTGCCTTCTCGCAGGTTCTAACATCGGTAGAAAACAGCTATGGGGAAGTCTATGAAAAAAGGAATATTAAAATAACAAAGGTATTACCTGATTTTAGTGATCTCAAAAGAGTATTTGTAACGATGTTGCGTTCTTCTGTGATAGGTACTTTTATCGGATGCATTCCAGGAACAGGCGGTGATATTTCTTCGTTTATCTGTTATGATCAGGCTAAAAAATGGTCGAAGCATAAGGATAACTTTGGAAACGGGGAACCGGAGGGAATCGTTGCATGTGAAGCGGGTAATAATGCCGTTTCTGGCGGTGCCATGATTCCAATGCTGACGTTAGGAATTCCAGGAGACGGTGCTACTGCAATATTATTGGGAGCATTGATGGTAAAAGGAATCGCGCCAGGTCCATTACTCTTTACCAATCAACCAATTCAGGTATATACGATTTTTATAGGTTTATTACTGGCGAATATTGTAATGGGTGCTTTTGGTTTTTCGTTGATAAAGCTATTTTCAAAAGTAATCAATGTACCAAAGGAGATTTTAATACCAATTATATTTGTTATGACATTTGTAGGAACCTATTCCTATAATCATTCTATGATGGATGTTTATGTAATGGTATTTTTTGGTTTCCTTGGATACTTCATGAATAAGACGCAGTTCTCCATGTCTGCAATTATCCTGGGTATTATTTTGGGAGGAACAGCAGAACAAAACTTTAGTGGATCGCTCATCATGAGTAATGGGGATTTTTCCATTTTCTTTACAAGACCAATCTGCTGCTTTTTCCTCATAATATCTATGCTTTCTATACTATCTCCGCTGTATAGTCCAGTATTAAAAAAAGTAATACAAAAAAAGACAGTATGAGGAAAAAATTGTGATAATAGATTATTATGAAAATCATCAACTATATGAGGATACTCTGGAACTTTTAAAAGAAGGCTTTTCTTTTATAAAAGAGATTGAAAATGAACCTGCTGGTCGATATGAAAGAGGAAGTATGTTTGCTATGGTTCAGACCGGAACTACTTGCCCGGTTCAGGAAGCAAGACTGGAAGCACATAAAAAGTATATTGATGTGCAATATATGGTATCAGGGCAAGAAATTATGGAATGGGAAAATATTACTAAGCTTCAAATAGAGATTCCGTATGACGAAGAAAAAGACATTCTATTTTATAAGGGTAGCGGATCTTCGATTGCCATTAAAGAGGGAATGTTCTATCTCGTATTTCCACAGGATGCGCATAAACCTTGCGGGCATATAAAGGAACCAACGAACTATAAGAAAATAGTTCTGAAAATTAAAGTAGACCACGATTAGAGGTTACAGATAGGAGATAAAAATGGCAGAAAATAGATTAATCGGAGAGTATCCGGTGATAGGGATCCGTCCTATTATTGATGCGAGACAGGGGATGCTCGACGTCAGAGGCTCATTGGAAGAACAGACAATGAAGATGGCAGAGGCAGCAGGCAAATTAATGCGTGAAAATGTTCGTTATTCCAACGGCGAACCGGTCAGGGTGGTAATTGCGAATAAGACTATAGGCAGAGTTGCAGAAGCGGCACTTTGTGCCAAACAGTTCAAAAAAGAAGGCGTAGATATCACACTATCAGTTACCCCTTGCTGGTGCTATGGCTCTGAAACAATGGATATGGATCCAATGACAATTAAGGCGGTATGGGGCTTAAATGCCACCGAGAGACCAGGTGCTGTTTATCTGGCAAGCGTCTTGGCTGCCTATGCGAGAAAAGGACTTCCTGCATTTGGAATTTACGGGCAAGACGTTCAGGAAAAAGAGGATAATACCATACCAGAGGATGTATCTGAAAAAATACTTCGTTTTACAAGAGGGGCAGTGGCGGCAGCTACGATGAGAGGAAAATCTTATCTCCAAATTGGAGCTACTTGCATGGGAATTTCAGGATCCAGTATCGATCCTGATTTTTTCGAAGAATATCTGGGAATGCGTGTAGAGTCTGTGGATGAGGTAGAAGTCCTAAGAAGAATGGAACAGGGGATTTTTGATCAGGAAGAGTATGAAAAGGCACTGATATGGGCAAAGAAGAACTGTCCGGAAGGGCTCGATAAAAATCCGGAAAATGCACAGAAGACAATAGAAGAAAAAGAAAAAGATTGGGAATTCAGCGTGAAATGTGCATGCATCATCAAAGATCTGATGAATGGAAATTCTAAGTTGCCGGAAGGTCGTGAGGAAGAAGCACTGGGGCACAATGCTATTGCAGCAGGTTTCCAGGGACAGAGACAGTGGACAGATCACTATCCAAATACAGATTTTGCAGAAGCCATATTAAATACCTCCTTTGACTGGAATGGAGCAAGGGAACCCTATATTCTGGCTACAGAAAATGACACCTTAAATGCAGTCAGCATGTTATTGCTAAAACTTTTAACAAATCGTGCGCAGATGTTTGCGGATGTAAGAACTTGCTGGTCTGCAGAAGCTGTCAAAAAAGCCACCGGATATGAGTTGGAAGGAAAAGCAAAAGAAGCCCAGGGATTTATTCATCTAATTAATTCAGGTGCTTGTTGTATGGATGCTTGTGGAGAAGTAAAAGACAAAAATGGGGATGGGGTATTCAAGCCTTTCTGGGATATGAAAGAAGAAGATATCAGTGCTTGTGTAGATGCCACGCAATGGTGCCCAGCAGATTTGGGGTATTTTCGCGGTGGCGGGTACTCTTCCCGATTTTTGACAAAGGCAGAAATGCCAGTGACTATGGTTCGCATCAATATCGTTAAAGGTATCGGCCCGGTTATGCAGATAGCGGAAGGATATACGATAACACTGCCGGAAGAGGTTTCAGAGCACATTTGGAAGAGAACGGACTATACCTGGCCTTGCACCTGGTTCGTGCCAAGGATTACCGGTAAAGGTATATTCAAATCAGCATACAATGTGATGAATAACTGGGGCGCAAACCATGGGGCAATCAGTTATGGTCATGTTGGTGCAGATATGATAACACTGTGTTCCATGTTAAGAATCCCCGTATGTATGCATAATATATCAGAGGATAAGATCTTCCGTCCGGCTTGTTGGAATGCTTATGGTATGGAGAAAGAAGGACAGGATTACAGAGCCTGCATGGCATATGGTCCATTGTATCGATAATTATAAATAAATGATAGGAAAACTGTAAGAGAGAAGCGCAATACTGTCTTACAGTTTTTGCATTTTTAAATAAACTATTTAAATTATAAATTTAACTCTTTAAATCAGATTTATATTGCAAAATAAATAAATTTTAAATACAATAAAATCAGAAGTCTGACAGGCTTCCATGAATCTGTGTATATAAGGAGGAATCAGAATGAGTGAAATTTTCAAGAATTTACCAGTAATTTCTTATGAGGGACCAGAAAGCAAGAAGCCGCATGCATTTAAGTATTATGACTCAGATCGCATCATCATGGGAAAGACGATGAAAGAGCATCTTCCGTTCTCTATGGCTTGGTGGCATAATATGTGTGCTACGGGAACAGACATGTTCGGGGTAGGGACTGCGGATAAAAGCTTTGGGTCCGTTGCAGGGACGATGGAGCATGCTAAAGCAAAAGTGGATGCAGGTTTTGAATTTATGCAGAAGCTAGGCATTTCGTATTTTTGCTTTCATGATACGGATATTGTGCCCGAGGCAGAAACAATACAAGAGACAAATCGCAGACTGGATGAGATCACGGATTATATGAAAGTAAAGATGGAAGAGACAGGAATCAAACTTCTATGGGGAACTGCCAATATGTTTTCCAATCCACGTTTTATGAACGGGGCCGGAAGCACCAATTCGGTGGACGTATTCTGTTTTGCGGCAGCACAGGTGAAGAAAGCGCTTGATTGTACGGTAAAGCTGGGCGGAAAAGGATATGTATTTTGGGGCGGCAGAGAAGGCTATGAGACGCTACTGAATACGGATGTCAAATTTGAAATAGAAAATATTGCAAAACTGATGAAGATGGCAGTAGAATATGGAAGAAAAATTGGATTTACAGGAGATTTTTATATTGAACCAAAGCCGAAAGAACCAATGAAACACCAATATGATTTTGACGCTGCTACCGCCATTGGATTTCTCCGCCAATATGGATTAGATAAAGATTTTAAGATGAATATTGAGGCGAACCATGCAACGTTAGCTGGACATACATTTCAACATGAATTGCGAATCAGTGCCATCAATGGAATGCTGGGAAGCATAGATGCCAATCAGGGAGACTATTTGCTCGGTTGGGATACGGATCAATTTCCATCCAATGTTTACGATGCCACCTTATGTATGTATGAGGTATTAAAGGCAGGAGGAATCAGTGGCGGCTTTAATTTTGACTCTAAGACGAGAAGACCAAGCTATACCCAGGAAGATATGTTCGATGCGTATATCCTGGGAATGGATACGTTTGCATTAGGGTTAATCAAGGCAGCAGAACTAATAGAGGATGGGCGTATTGATGCATTTGTGAAAGAAAAATATGCAAGTTTTGAAAGTGGTATTGGAAAAAAAATTCGGCAAGAGCAGACTTCTTTGGAAGAATTGGCCGAAATTGCAGATAAAATGGAAAGACCAAAACTACCGTCCTCGGGAAGACAGGAATATCTGGAAGGAGTGCTAAACAATATTCTGTTCGGCTGACAATACCTGTAATAAAAATAAAAGTGCGATTCCTTAATAGGGAACGCACTTTTAAATTGCATTTTTTTATTTGGTGAACCAAATAATTTTGTACGTTTTCTATATTTTCAGTACCTAACCAAAAAAAATATACAAATGCCAAAAAAAAGAATATGGAGAGAAATAGGAAAAAAACTTAGAATATGCAAAAGAATCTGGAAACAAAAAGGAGGAAGAAAATGAAAAGGGCAAGCTGTTTTAGTGACAAACATTATACCATTGGAAAAATTGATGAAAAAATGTATGCATCGTTCACGGAGCATTTGGGAAGAAGTATCTATTCTGGTATCTACGAACCGGAACATCCGGATGCAGATGAAGATGGCTATAGAAAAGATGTAATGGAACTCGTAAAAGAATTAAATGTTCCCCTGATCCGATACCCGGGTGGTAATTTTGTATCCTGTTATGACTGGCATGATGGAATTGGTCCAAAGGAAAACAGGCCAAAAAGAATGGATTATGCATGGGCAAGCATTGAAACCAATGAATTTGGAATCGATGAATTCTGCAGATGGGCAAAAAAAGCGGGGGTAGAACCGATGATTGCGGTAAATCTTGGAACTGGTTCCATAAAAGATGCCGGAGATTTGGTGGAATATTGTAATCATCCATCAGGAACCTATTGGAGTGATCTAAGAGCAAAGAATGGAAGCCCGGAACCATATAATATTAAGTATTGGTGCCTGGGAAATGAGATGGAAGGAAGCTGGCAGGCCGGACATTTATCGGCAGAAGATTATACCAAGAAATCTTTAGAAGCAGCAAAAATTATGAAGTGGGTGGATCCTTCTATTAAATTAGTAGCCTGCGGCAGCAGCTATGAGATGCTTCCAACCTATATGGAATGGGATAGAACCATGCTTACCAAGTTATATGAACAGGTGGATTATGTATCAACGCATAATTATACCATGAATGCAGGACAAGGTACCACCAATTTTGTGGCATCGTACAAACAGTTAGATGAACATATTAAAAACAGTGCAAGAGTGATCGATTATGTGAAAGGAAAAAATCGGTTTAAAAAAGACTTAAAGATCTGTCTGGATGAATGGAACGTATGGAATTTCCAGGATATTAAATTAAGCTCCCTAGATGATTTACAAGGCCTTACAACTTTTGAAATGACTTCGGCAGGAAAGTGGGAAATTGCACCACCGATTTTGGAAGAAAAGTACAGTCTTTTAGATGCCATAGTAGTTGGAGGCCTTGGAATCACTTTATTAAATAACGCAGATGTTGTTGAAATCGCATGTCTGGCTCAATTAATTAATGTAATAGCACCAATTACCACAAAGAGAAATGGGGGTATCTTGAAACAGACCATTTTTCATCCATTCCATATGCTAAGCAAATATGGACATGGAACGTCAATGAAGGCGATCGTTGACGCTCCGACTTATACGTGTGAGTTTGGAGAACTTCCAATCATAGAACCGGCAGTGATCTATCATGAGGAAACAGACGAAGTTAGAATTTTTGTCCTGAATTGTGAGCAGGATGAGGAGGTAGAATTTGATATCCGTTTACAAGGATATGGTGATAAAAAGGTAAAGGAGCATCTTGTTTTACATGGTAATAATTATGAAATCCGTAATACCTTTGAAGAGCCTGATAATGTTACAATGAAAAAAATTGCGGTTAAAGATAAAAATAGTGTGATTCTACCCCAATTATCATGGAATGTAATTATATTAGGATAAGAGGAGGAAAAATGAGCTCAAAAGTAATATTAAATGTAAAAAATGTTGGGAAAGATTTTGGGCTGACTCGTGCACTTTCCAATGTTTCTGTTGCGATCCATCAAGGTGAAATCATCGGCTTAATCGGAGAGAACGGTTCAGGAAAATCGACACTGTCTTCTATTGTATCAGGTGTATATCCTGCTTCAGAAGGAAGTTTAGAATTGGATGGTGAAACATATGAACCGGTCAGTACGGTGGATGCGCAGAATCACGGTATCAGCATGATCGCGCAGGAAATGGGAACACTTCCGGGAATCCGCGTTGCAGACAATATTTTCCTCGGTAAGGAATACATATTTACAAAAGGTGGAGTGGTAAACCGAAAAAAAATGTATCATGCTGCCAAAATGGCACTTTCCAGAATAGGAATTGAAGATATCAATCCGGAAGATCCCATTTCAAAATATAGTTTGGAAGAAAGAAAGTTAATTGAAGTGGTAAGAGCTCTTTATAGTGACCCTAAGATATTTATCATAGATGAGACAACGACAGCTCTTTCACAACGAGGCAGAAACATAATCTATAAAATTATCAAGGAATTCAGAGAACAAAATAAGACGGTGTTATTTATTTCACATGATCTGGAAGAGCTAATGCAAGTATGCACTCATATGATTGTCCTAAGAGATGGAGAATTTATCGCTGAATTGAGAAAAGATGAGTTCCAGGAAGAAAAGATCAAGGAATTGATGGTAGGTCGTAAGTTGACTGGAGATTATTACAGAAGTGACTATGATGGCAGTTTTGCAAAAGAGGTAGTACTGAAAGCAGATCGTATTTATACAGCCAATGGTTTAGATGGTGTTTCGATGGAATTACATAAGGGTGAAATACTTGGAATTGGTGGATTGACGGATTGTGGCATGCATGAACTGGGAAAAGTGCTATTTGGAAATGCAAAAACTCTTTATGGAGCAGTGACGTTATCAAATGGTATAAAAATCAAAACAGAAAGACAGGCCATAAAAAATAAATTAGGTTATGTTTCCAAGAACAGAGATCAAGAAGCACTCATCCTCCAAGCCAGTATTCTGGAAAATATCGAGCTTCCATCATTGCAAAAATTGAGCAAATTTGGATTAATATCCAAGAAGGTGGAAAAAAAGTTTACGAATACACAGGTTGCGGGATTAAAGGTGAAATGTAGAGAAATTACGCAGAATGTGAGAGACCTAAGTGGTGGTAATAAACAAAAAGTAGTATTTGGCAAGTGGCTGGGAAATGAATCAGAGATATTCATACTGGATTGTCCCACCAGAGGTATCGATATTGGAGTAAAAGCATTTATGTATCGCCTGATGTATCAGCTAAAACAGGAAGGTAAATCGATTATTATGATATCAGAAGAATTGCCGGAACTGATTGGTATGAGTGATAGAATTCTTATCATGAAAGATGGGAAAATACAAAAAAGCTTTGATCGAGCAGCTGATTTAAATGAAGCAGTACTTATCAAGGAAATGGTCTAGGAGGGGGATAAAATGAATCAAGTAAAAAATAGAAAAGAATTAATGCAAATGATAATCCCCTATCTTGGTATTATTATCATGATTATTGTTTTTCAAATTCTGGGAGAAGGAAAACTTCTTACAAAAGGTAATTTGAACAGTATTTTAAATCAAAGCATCTATGTTGCGATTATGGCATTTGGGGCTGTTTTTGTTTATGGGCATGGAGGAATGGATCTGTCTTATGGTGGCGTAATCGGATTTAGCGTCTTAATTTCAATTCTGGTAGCAAATACAGGAGCACCGGTTATCATTGTTTTCCTGTCTAATATTTTAGCAGCACTGGTCTGGTTCATACTTAATGGAGTTGTTTCCATATATTTACAGGTGTCACCGTTCATCACATCTTTATGTATCATGTATATGTGTAGAGGTATTTTAAATACGGTATGTGCTTCTCAGAAATATAATATTCCTGTTTATCTTTATGAGTATGATAATCAGATATTCAAAGTATGTATGCTAATTGGTGTTTTTGTGATCTGTTATTTATTATTTGAGAAGAGCAGTATAGGAAAAGCAAATAAAGCAATTGGAGGAAATCCTGTTGCAGCAAGGCAAGGCGGAGTTGTTGTAGAAAAAACAAGAATGATAGCCTATAGTATTAGTGGAGTTACCGTGGGAATTGCTGGATTCATATTGATGGCCAGAGCTGGAAGTGTTAGCACATCCACCGGACAAGGACTAGAAATGAATGTGATTACGGCATTGGTCTTAGGTGGCGTTCCGCTATCAGGTGGATCACGTGTGAAAATGACAGGCGCACTAATCGGCAGTTTCTCTGTCATATTACTTCGAAATGGATTGATTATTTTGGGAGTGAATGAGCGTGTAATTGAAGGAATTCAGGGAGTCGTTTTACTAATATTAGTTTTCTTAACTTATGTTAAGAGCAAAGATGGAATTTTAAAATAGGAGGGAAAAAAATGAAAAAGATCATAGCGGTATTATTAACCTTGACGATGGTATTTTCAATGGTAGGCTGTGGCAATACACCAGCAAAAGAAAGCAACGTTCAAACAGAGGAAGCGCAGACAGATGGTGCTTTGGATGCAGCAGTAAGTGACAAGAAAGGTGCTGCGGAAATATGTGGGGATCCAAACGGAAAATATACAGTTGGTGTCATCATCCATACGACAACGGATTTTTTATGTGCAAAGTATAAAGATTATACCGATTATTTAGGAAAAGCTTACGGAGTAAAGTTCAATTACTATATTATAGAAAACTTTGCAGATGAAACCTATCTTGCCGCAATTGAAAATCTCTGTGCGCAAGGAGTGAATGCGATTATTACAACGAACTTTTCAGGTACGGCAGTATTGCAAGGTTTAAAAACTTGTGAAGAAAATGGAGTTTATCTTGGTGTAGGCTGGTCACAGATAGATGAAAGTATCAAAGAACAGGTGTTTGCAAATGATTATTTCGTGGGAAGTTCTTACGAAGCAGACTATGATGCAGGATATCAAATTATAGAAAGTCTGATTGATTCAGGATGTAAAAACATTGCAGCAATTGGATATGAACCTGGTATTACTTGTCACGATAGGCGTTGGGAAGGAATGATGCAAGCGTTTGAAGATCATCCTGAGATTCAAAAGGCAGGTGAATATAGAGGACTTGAATTTACAAAAGCCGTAGAAGATTTTCTGGCAGCAGATGATTCTATAGATGGGATAGCCATTACATTACTTGGTATAGAATATTGTTCAGAACCTATCAAATCTGCAGGCAGAGAAGGGGAAGTCAAGATTGCATTCTGCGACTTGTCTGATAATTGCCAGGAAAGTCTTGATAACAAAGATACCGTTTGCGCAATTGGCGGTCAATATGCAGATGTAGTATTTCCTTTTGTTCTGATTTATAATGCGTTAGAAGGAACGCCTCTTGATAAAGTAGAAGTCCCAGTTAACTTTATTGTTTGTAAATCAGGAACGGAATTTGCAGATTACATGAAATATCTACATAACGATGGTGTATTTGCCTGGACAACAGAAGAAGTAGATCAATTAATCAAATCGAAGAACAGTGATGTCACATCCGAAGATCTATTGAAAATGGGTAAAAGTTATAGTATAGAAGATACCATTGCAAGACATGGTAAATAAGCAACGTCTTGGAAAGGAAACACTATGAATACAATATCCAGCAATATAAAAAATACGTTAAAAGTTATATTTCTACCAATATTTGTATATCTTTTATTTTTTGTCTGTTCAGGGGGGACATTTGGAAAACCGGCGAGTATTATAATGAATTTTAAGCAGACACTCGCACCTACTCTGATATCCTTTGCGATGTGTTGTAATATGTTGTGTGACAGGATGGATTTGAGTGCTGGAGCTGTCGTTATGTTGTCAGCCATGTTCGGAGCTAAAATGGTTTATCTTTATGGAATCGGCTTACTTCCATTTGCGCTCATTATCATTATGGCAGGGATTTTACTTGGTACCATTTCGGGGGTTATGTATATGATACTAAAAGTACCCGCGATCGTTACCGCATTAGGTATGTGTATGATCTATGAGACCTTGGCTAATCTTGCAAGTATCTCTTGGGTAACTGCGATTAATGGCGAAATTACAACATTAGGAAGGTTTCCATATTGTATTATTATCTTTGGCATTATGTTTGTTCTATTTTATGTGATATTTAATTTTACCACTTTTGGTTATCATGTAAGGGCGTGCGCCAGTTCGCAGCAAATTGCAAAAAATGCTGGTGTAAGTACAAAAAGAACCGCTTTTTTATGCTATGTAGTATCTGCCCTATTCTTGGGCGTAGCAGCGTTATTAAAGATTTCCATACAAGGTTCCATTGATACTCCGATGTATATGTCAAGTACGAATATTATATTTAACTGTATGTTGGGAATTTATGTGGGACTAGCGCTGGAACAGTATTGCAATCTGCTAATTGGAATTTTTGTAGGTAACTTTATTATGAATATGCTGACAACAGGACTTCTCAGTCTTGGACTGTCTGCATCTTTACAGGATACCGCATCAGGCGTATTTTTGTTAATCATTATGATTTTTACTTATAATAATCAAAGATTTTTAAATTATTGGAATGATAAAAAATTAAAAAAGGAATACCTAAAATTAAATATTTAAAAAATGGCAGCATCTGGATAAAATGTAGATTGTATATTGATTGCATAGGGTTCAGGTGCTGTTATATACTATGTAAATGAACAATGTACTGGGGTGATATCATGATAAAGGTTTTATTGGTTGACGATGAAAAATTGGCATTAGAGTACCTGGAAAATATTATTAATTGGGAATATTATGGATTTCAGGTAATTGGCGCAGCAACAGATCCGGAGCAGGCCTTAAAATTATATAAAAAATATAAACCGGAATTTGTTGTTTCTGATGTCAAAATGCCAGGGATGACGGGATTGCAGTTGGTTAATGAAATGAGAGATTATGGTGGTAACGCTCATATTCTTTTTTTATCTGCCTATAAGAATTTTGATTATATAAAACAGGCAATTCGTTTGGATATTGACGATTATCTTTTGAAAAGTGATTTGGAAGAAGAAAATTTTTTGAAAAAGATATTACAATTAAAAGAAATAATTAGGAAAGAAAAAGCAAAGAACCAATATACAATAGGGCTGATATTTGATGACTTGTTCAAGAAGAATGCAGAAGAAGAGAATTATCAAAGAATTTTGGATGAGGATGAATATATCAGCATCCATAAAAAATATCTTTATGTGATTGCTGCCCAGAAAATAGCACCGAGATTCATAGATAAGTATATTGCACCAATACAAGAGAAAGAATCATTTGAACATGAATTTTCAAATGCTTGTTATCACCACTGTGATTCTTATCATTTAAAAGTCATTTCGGTTTTTCCATTAAATAATAATGAGTACTTGGCAATTCTTGATATGTATGGGGAAGTCATAAAACAGAAAGAAATGTTAGAAAATACGTATTATTTTTCGAGAGAAGTATTTCAAGATATGAATCAGGATAAAGATCAGCAGTTTGATTTATATTACTACAGTACAAAAATGTCTCCCAGACAAGCTGGTATCTATTTCAATGAAAACAAGAATCAACTATCTCAAAGATATTTAAAAAAACAAGCAAAGATCATGGAATTCCTAGAAGATAAGATAGCAAATAGTAAGGATATAGAACCAAAATCGATCACAGCTGAGGAAATTTACCGGATGATCCAACAAAAAAATAAAGAAGAAATTGCCAGCTGTATTGCAATATTAAAAGACACTATTCAAAAAGAAGATTTTTTTAGTTATTTATGGTACATCAAAAATATGTTTGAAGCAATGAGTGCCTATGAGAAAATCTTAACAGAAACAAAAAGCGGAAGGAAGTTTTCTTTAATAGAGAATAGCGCTTCCTATAATTTTAAAAATCCGAATGAATTAGTTGATTTTATAGAATATAAATTAGAAGAGATACAGTTTTTTTTCCGCGAGAAAGAAAAAAAATCGTACTCGAACCTAGTATCCAATGCAATTCATGTCATCAGAGAGAAGTATGGAGATGCAGAACTTTCTTTAGCAGTTGTGGCAAATGAAATCATGATAAGTGCATCTTGGTTATCCACTAAATTTAAAGAAGAAGTTGGGATCGGTGTCAGCGATTATATAAATAATATAAGAATCAACCAGGCAAAAAACATAATGGAACGGGATGATTGTATGATTTATGAAATTTCTGAGAAAGTAGGATTTACATCGAGTCAATATTTTAGCAAAATTTTTAAAGAAAATGTTGGTCTCACACCAAATCAATACAGAAGAAACATGGTTTCTAGTGAAAACCGGAAAGAATAGCTATGAAATTAAAACGTAAATTGATGATTTCTCAGATTTTAGTCTTTTTTAGTATGTTTATCATCCTTTCTACTGTATTATCCGATATGGTTTATGTGACAGTAAGTATTAGCGATCGTGAAAAAGTCATGAATCTAAATGAACAAATAATGACAAGAATTGATCAAAGTTTTGAAGAATTACGCAGATTTACTTCGGTAGTAACAAACGATGAACAACTGGGTAATTTAATCGGTGCTTATATAGAAGAACCAAATAAGTCTAATGGTGCGAAGATTAGACTGTATCTATCCAGCATCGGTATCAAAGATGGAATAAAGTCCTATGCTGTTTTGGGCATTTATATCCATGTTGATGACGGGAATACATCCTATAATTTTGGAACAGTGGGTCTGTCTTCTGGAATAAGAGAACATGTTCAAACTGCGTTGAAGAGCTTCAAAAATAAAGAAAGTGGTTTTTTTATAGAACCGTTTTCTTATGATGGGGATTCCAGCACCGTTTTTGGAAACAAATTTAATATGGCATATGCTTATGTAATGCCATATAGAGAAAAAACTTCCAGAGGCACTGTGACAGTAATTTCTACGTTTGACCAAATAAGTTCTATTGCAGAGAATATGCAGAATTATAGTAATGATTTCCTATTATTGAATCATGAGAATGAAGCCATCAAACCCAGTGTTCCAAATTCAGCTATTGATGTTAAAAAAGTTTTGTCCAATATCAGTTATGGAGATACTTATAAAGAAGGCTACTATTTAGAGGATGACGCAATTACAACGGTTTGCTTTTCAGATCGGGGGGATTGGAAAATAATATGCAGATTAACAAGAAAAGACATTTTAGAAAACAATAAATCTTTGCTTTTATTCGATCAATTAATGGTCGCTGTTTTTGGAATCTGCGTGATCTTACTCATGATCCCACTTGTGAAAAGATTTACTAGACCTTTATCAAAGGTATCTGAGCAAATGAATGAAATTGCAAAAGGAAATCTGGATGCGAGAGTCAGGATAGAATCGAAAGATGAGATTGCTGAGGTGGGACAAGCATTTAATATCATGGCAGAAAAACTTCAGGAAAATATTCAAACGATGCTCGAGCAAGAAAAGAGAGAACATAAAATGAGGTACGGCCTATTGGTTTCACAGGTAGATCCCCATTTTATCTACAATACAATGAATACCATAACCTATCTTGCACAGAAGAACCGAAATGAAGATGTCATCGCAGTTAATAGAGCAATGATTGAAATATTAAAAGATAGGCTGAGAATTAATCTGGAAGATGTTTATGATACTGTAGAACAGGAAATTCAGGTTGTGGAACAATATTTAATTATTCAAAGTTATCGCTATTCGGACACATTTAAGACAAAAATAAATATTCAGGAGTCTACTCACAATTGCTATATAGCAAAAAATATATTACAGCCAATTGTTGAGAATGCATTGTTTCATGGTATTTTGTGTAACAAAGATGAAGAGGGTGAAATGATGGGAGGGTGCATTGAAATAAGCGTCTGCCTCCAGGATAATGATATCCAATTAATAGTAAAAGACAATGGGATAGGGATGTCAGAAGAGACCCTTTTAGAATTAGACAATATCTCCCTTTCAAGAATACGGGGAGAGCACATAGGAATTCGGAATATTAAAGGTAGAATAAAACATATTTATGGTAGCAATTGTACGTTTGAAATTTATTCTAAGGTACAATTGGGAACTGAGGTACGTATTAAATTACCAATTTTATATGAAATAGAAACAAAGCATAAGTAAACAAATGTGCAAATCTATCGTAGAAAAAGATAAATCATTTCCTTTACAAATAACTTAATATGAAATCAGAGTAAGTAAAATAACCTTGAAAAAGTATATTGGATTTAACGAGGAGAACAGATGAACAGAAAGTTTACGGATGGAATAAAAAAAGAAGTAATTGCAAATTTTAAAATAAAGGGCACTTATGTAAGAGATAATGCTTATGGTAGTGGTCATATTAACGATACCTTTTTAGTTGAATTTCTAGAGAAAGAAGAATCACATCTTTATATATTGCAGCGTATCAATCATGAGATCTTTAAGAGACCGGAACATTTAATTGAAAATATCGTTGGAGTGACAACTTATTTAAGAAAAGAAATCATTAAGAATGGGGGAGATCCCGAAAGAGAAACATTAAATCTGATTTCCACCAAAAGTGGTAGAAAATTTTATCAGGATGATAGCGGTAATTACTGGAGAATGTATCAATTTATAACCGATGCAACAAGCTTTGATGAGGTGAAAAAACCAGATGATTTTTATCAGAGTGCGGTCTCATTTGGACATTTTCAATGCATGCTTGCAAATTATCCGGCTGAAACGTTACATGAAACAATCGTCGGATTTCATGATACAGAACAAAGGCTGCAGACATTGAAAGAAGCAGTGAAAAAAGATAACTATAACAGAGTTGCCTTGGCATCTGAAGAAATTCGCTTTGTATTAGAAAGAGAATCCGATGCATCTGTTTTAAATCGGATGATCGGTAATAAGGAACTGCCGATCCGCGTGACACATAATGATACCAAGTTGAATAACATAATGATTGATAACAAGACGGGCAAAGGGATTTGTGTAATTGATCTTGATACGGTTATGCCAGGACTGGCAATACACGATTTTGGAGACTCTATTCGTTTTGGGGCGAGTACTGCAGCAGAAGACGAAGTGGATCTAAATAAAGTATCGTGTAATATGGAATTATTTAAACTTTATACGAAGGGATTTATAGAAGGGTGTAAAGGTGCTTTAACGGATACGGAAATAAAAATGTTGCCTTTTGGCGCTAAAATCATGACATATGAATGTGGTATGAGATTTTTGACAGATTATCTAGAGGGAGATACTTACTTTAAGATTAGTAGGGAGCAACATAATCTTGAACGTGCACGTACACAGTTCAAACTAGTAGCAGATATGGAATTAAAATGGGATATTATGAATCAGATAGTAAATACTTACAGAAAATAATATTACAAAACATGTCCCATTTTTGCACAAACGTGTTATAATTTATTATAGAATGTGCAAATGAGGTGCGTGTATGCCGAAGTATATAGGTCTTGAACTGCAGGATGATTTAACAATTACAACGCTATATAGTGTTCATTATTTTGAATATACGAAAGACTATCGTTATGAAGGTGAAAGTCATGATTTTTGGGAGATTACTTATGTTGATAAGGGAGAGATTGAGCTTAAGGTGGGGGACAAGGACATTGTCTTGCATCAGGGTGAAATTTTATTTATTGAACCCAATGTGTTTCACGATTTAAGGGCTAATGGAATAAAGGCTCCTAATTTGGTGGTCATATCGTTTGATTGCAAATCAAAGGCGATGCGATTTTTTAAAGATAAAGTATTAAAGGTTTCTACATTGGAACGGGAATTTTTTTCAGAAATTTTAATTGAAGCAAGAAGAGCGATCTCCTCTCCTTTTAATGTAACTTATTTATATGAATTAAAAAGGAATTCCCCTGCTCAATTTGGCAGTGAACAGTTGATACGGCTCTATTTAGAATATATTTTTATTGCACTTTACCGTAGAAATAACCCACAAGCAATTACCAATCCAACTGGTTCTCATTCCAATAAAAAATTTACTTCTATCAAACAGGAATATGAAGAGGACAAGATATATGAAAAAATAATAAATTATATGCAGGAACATGATGACGTTTTTCTAACGATTGAAGAAATATGCAGGGATAATCTCGTGAGTAAATCACAGTTACAGGATATTTTTGCCCGTAGACATAATTGTGGAGTGATACACTATTTTATCATATTAAAAATAGAACATGCGAAGCAGCTTATCCGCGAACAAAAATTGAATTTTACAGAAATATCTGAAAAAATGGGATACTATTCTCTTCATTATTTTTCGCGTCAGTTTAAGACAATTACGGGAATGAGTGCAACGGAGTATTATAACTCTGTTAAGGCAGGTGCAGAAAAACATTTGCCAAATGGAAAATTTTAACGAAAAATTCATATCAAATGTGCAAATATTATGTGCAAACGGATAAATAAGAAATATGAATTTATGGTAATATAATAACAAGATGTTAATGAACGGAAAAGCAAAGGAGCTGATAAAATAATAAGATATTTTATCAGCTTTTTTTAAACAACTTATGTTAACTTCTTATGTGTTTGTATTGGGGAATCGGACAACTATTGGCAATGAAAAAGTAATATGGAGGATGAAGAAGTATGAAGAAAAAAGTATTAGCAGCATTACTTACTTTCACTATGGTTGCAGGTATGTTAAGCGGTTGCGGAAGTAAAACTGGTTCTGAAGAGGAACTGACAGTATGGCTACCAGCTTTCGCGGGAAATGATTCATCAAAATCAGATGAGGATTTTTGGGCAGAGCAATTTAAACCATTTGAGGAAGAAAACAATTGTAAAGTTAACTTTGAAGTAGTTCCATGGGACAATTATGAAGAAAAATATTTGACTGGCGTCAATTCTGATGAAGGCCCGGATGTTGGTTATATGTACATGGAAATGTTCTATGACTATATTAATATGGGTGCATTGGAGCCTTTGGAAGCTTATTTTAAGGAAGAAGATACAAAAAATTACCTATATTATGATCTGGGAAACTTTAACGGAGTACAATATGCATTACCTGCTGTTGTCGGAAATCCTAGAGTTTTTGTAGCTAATATGGATATTTTAAATGCTGCAGGCATTGATAAGATTCCTAGTAATTGGGAAGAACTGGTAACAGCATGTAAAGCAGTTCAGGCTTATGATCCTAATATTTATCCAATTGCACAGGAATGGGGCAACACACATTATGGTAGTCTGAACGAAATTTTTTGGCCTTATTTCTGGGCAGCAGGTGGAGAAATAACGGATGCTGATGGAAATCCAAATATTAATTCAGAAGCAGGATTGAAGGCAGCTGAGTTTATTTATAGCTTGAAAAAAGATGGTATTTTAACAGATTCTGTGACATCAATTGATGACCAGAATGCGCTATTTAAATCAGGTCAGGCCGCAATGACAGTTGTTGCGACATCATTGGCCGCTGCTTATGATGAGGCGGGCATTAATTGGGAATTTACACCATGTCTTGCAGGACCGGCAGGGGAAGGTAAAACATTTGTTGCGGCTGATTCATTGGTTATGTTTTCAAAATGTAAAAATAAAGAACTGGCAGCAAAAGCAATGAAATTTATAACGAGCCCGAAGGTTATGGAAGCTTTCCATACAAGTTTATATAGTATGCCACCAATTTCTACGGATGAAGAATATAAGGATTTACCGAAATATCAGGATATGTATCAGAATGAAAGTGCTAAGTTCCAGTCACTTCCCGTGTTTGAAGGTGCAACATCATTCTATGATTCATTATTTAAAAATCTGCAATCAATGCTGATGGACGAAATGACACCACAGGAAGTTTTGGATAATACAATGAATTATTACAATGAGAGTATTAAGACAAAGAGTAAATAATTATTAGGTACATTCCAAGGCAGGCAGTGGATGCCTGCCTTGGAATTGTTTTACAGATAGGAGTAGTTATGACAAGACAAAAAAGGCAAATGGCATATGGATTAGTTTACATCCTACCAAGTTTCATACTAATTTTCGTGTTCGCAGTGATACCGATATTTATGTCTGGATATTTCAGCTTCACGGATTATAATGTATACAATCCACCGAAATGGGCAGGATTTGCAAATTATATACAGGCGTTTAAAGATTCTTATGTAAAGGATTCCTTAAAGAATACGCTTGTTTATGTAATTATCACGGTACCATTACAAACGATTATTTCTCTTCTTTTTGCAAATTTTCTTGCAGATCGTATGAGAACCAAGGTTGGTGGTTTTTTAAGAAGTGCTATGTTTATTCCGGTTATTGCATCTGCTATAACGGCGGGTGCTGTTTGGAGAATTATCATGGCAACGGACGGAGGTATCATTAATTCACTACTGGCAACTTTACATGTACCAAGTGTAAATTGGCTGGGAAGCAGTTCAATCGCCCTAATCAGTGTTGGTATTGTAGCTATCTGGAAAAATGTTGGTTACTTTTTAGTAATTTATTATGCAGGTATTATGGGAATTTCGAGTGAACTGCTAGAAGCAGCGGAAGTGGATGGAGCAACTACGTTACAGAAGTTTTTTGCAATTACGGTACCTATGTTAAAACCAATCACATATATGGTGTTGACACTCGGTATTATTTGGTCTTTCCAAGTATTTGACCTGGTTTATGTAATGACGGGTGGCGGACCTGGCCGATCGACTATTACATTGGTAATGACCATATATAATTCCGCTTTTAAGGACTATAAGATGGGATATGCAAGTGCAGTTGCCATGATACTTCTCTTCATCATATTGATTATTAATGCAATGCAGCAACATTTCTTTAAAGAAAAGGAGGCAAAATAATGGGTAAACATACTCTATTTTATAGAAAAATGAACATTTTAACAGTATTTATGGTTCTATTTATTTTTCTCTTTACCATTATATGTATCGCACCTTTTATCTATATGGTTTTACTTTCCTTTACCCAGTCTCAATCGATGTCTTTTAGTTGGAAGGAATTCTCGCTGAATCCTGTCAACTACCAATATACATTAATTAAAACAGGTTTTGGGAGAGCTTTATGGAATAGTGTAATTGTTGTGGGATTGTCTTGTTTGTTTAATTGCATTATGTCAGCGATGGCGGCTTATGGTTTTGAAAAAAAACCAATTCCAGGAAAAGAGAAATTATTCGCTATTTATGTAGCGACGCTTATGATACCTGGACAGGTTACTCTAATTCCAGTTTTTATAATTATGAAATCTATGAACTTGTTAAATACTTATACAGCATTAATATTACCTATTCTTAATGCATTTGGAGTATTTTTAGTAAGACAATTTATGACTTCGGTACCGGATGAACTAATTGAAGCGGCACAGGTAGATGGATGCCCGGAACCAAAAATTTTCTTAAATATAGTAATCCCATTGTTAAAGCCAGTTATGATTTCCTTGACCGTATTCACCTTCGTCACTTCCTGGAATAATTTTTTGTGGCCTTTGGTGATTACTACAAAAAAAGGAATGTATACGTTAACAGTCGCGTTGTCTTTGCTTAAAACAAATTATAACGCGAATTATGGTCTTATCATGGCAGGTGCAGCCATATCTTTTTTATTTCCATTTGTATTGTATGTTTTTTTACAGAAGCAATTTGTGGAAGGTATTGCATTAAGCGGATTGAAGGGATAGATAAGGTGTGATGATGGAGAAAAAATTAAAATTAGATACAAAATATGTAGATGCACTGGAAAAAGTATTTCCGGAACAGGAGCCCGAGGCAGTTAATATACCATTAACTGCCCTTTTACAGGAAACAGTTTCTTTTCAGGCAGCATTTCTATTAAAAGAAGAAAGAAGCGCATGGGGGAAAATTAAGGTCGAGACAAAGCTGCCTTATCGTTTACGCAGGGTAGAACTGGTTCCATGCGCTTATCCATGTCATGTAAAAAGGGATCAGGGATATTTAAAGACGGAACCAGGACTATTTCCAGACCGATTAAGTGATATTGAGAATGGAAAAATAAAATATATTGCAGGTCAATGGCATAGTGTTTGGATTGATTTGGAGATTCCATCGGATCAACACCCGGGGATTTACCCTGTTGCTGTTATTTTTATGGATGAGGAAAATAATGAGCTTAGTAGGGTAACGAAAGAATTATCTGTGATTGGAGCTATCTTACCGCCATTACCAATCAGGCATACGGAATGGTTCCATGCGGATTGTCTTGCAGATTTTTATCATGTTGAAGTGTGGTCGGATGAATTTTGGGAGATCATGGAAGAATTTTTAAGCCTTGCAGCTAAAAGAGACTGTAATATGATATTGACACCAATGTTCACACCGCCTCTGGATACGGAAGAGGGGGGAGAGAGAACGACAATACAGCTCGTGGATATTAAAGTACTAGATGGTCGTTATCATTTCGATTTCACAAAGTTTACAAAATTTATTAAGATGTGTCAAAGAAAAGGGTTTCAATATTTTGAGATGTCGCACTTATTTACCCAGTGGGGTGTTAAAGCAGCTCCCAAAATAATGGCTACTGTTAATGGTGTTTATCAAAGAATTTTCGGTTGGGATACACCTGCTGTGGGTGGTTCGTATGAAGAGTTCTTACAGTTTTATTTACCAGAACTGACAGAAAAATTGAAGGAACTAGGTATTGCTGATAAATCATATTTCCATATTTCTGATGAACCGGGCAAAGATCATTTAGAAAATTATAGGAAAGCGAAGGAGGTAGTGACTCCTTATCTAGAAGGATTTCAGATGATGGATGCCCTGTCTGATTACAGCTTTTATGAAAGTGGTCTGGTATCACAGCCAGTATGTGCAACAGATCATATAGAGCCGTTTTTGGAACATCAAACACCGAATCTGTGGAGTTATTATTGTACCGCACAATGTGTCGATGTATCGAATCGTTTTTTAGCACTTCCCTCTTACAGAAATCGAATTTACGGTTTACAGGTCTACAAATATGGGATAAAGGGAATCTTGCATTGGGGCTATAACTTTTACAATTCGGAATACTCCAAACGTCATATTAACCCATATGAAACAACTGACTGTGACTATGCATTTCCGGGCGGTGATGCATTTTTGGTATATCCTAAAAAAGATGGCACCCCAGAGGAATCTATCCGTATGATGGTACATTATCAAGCTATGACAGACATCAGGGCGATGTATCTCTTAGAGCGGAAAATTGGTAGAAAGGCTGTGTTGGAACTTGCGGAAGAAGGTATGAAAGAGGCAATTACATTTTCGATCTATCCGCATGAGTCAGAATTTTGTTTATGGATGAGAAACAGAATCAATAATAAACTGGCTGAAGTTCTAACGTAATAGTAGAAAATATTGGAAAGAAAGATTAATTTAGAGATGGTAAACGAGAGGATAGAATTGTCTCATACGAATCAAAATGTCACCTGGTATCCGATAGATTATTATCCATGGGGAGGTGATTACCGCCCAACGGCTCAGGGAAGCATACGATTAGTAGATGGAAAGGGATTCTATGTTAAAATGTGCTGTTTTGAAAAAGACAGGCAAAAAACACACAAGAAGCCAAATAGCCCGGTCTATGAAGACAGCTGCATGGAATGTTTTGTAAACTTTTATCCGGAGGAGTCCGAGAAATATCTGAACTTTGAAGTCAACGCTGGTGGAATTATGTTAGCACAATGGGGAATCGGCAAGACAGAAAGAATTTCTATCCAAGAACTTGGATTGGATCTTCCACAGGTAAAATTGACAGAAACATCAGAATTGTGGGCGATACAATATATGATTCCTCTCAGTTTTTTAAAAGTGCTATACGGAAAATGCAATATTACTAAGGGAGATATGATTGCATGCAATTTTTATAAATGCGGTGACATGACGCCACACCCTCATTATGGATGTTCTGCACCAATAAATTGGGAGGTACCTAATTTTCATCTACCTCAGTTTTTTGAGAAAATAATTTTGTAAGAAAAAAGTAATGCTATTATTTACTCACTTAATTTCCTATCTTTTAAAAATATTTTAATAAAATTCCAAAATATACATACACTATGTTTAAAATATTTTAAAAAGGAGATATAAGATGGGTATTGTAGGTTGGATTATAATTGGTGGCATAGCTGGATGGCTAGGCAGCATGATAACTAAAAATGATGAAGAAATGGGAGCCTTCAAAAATATTGTAGTAGGAATTATAGGCTCTTTCATTGGAGGACTTGCTTTTAATCTGATTGGAGGATATGGTTTTACTGGTTTTAATATTTGGAGTCTTTTTGTAGCAGTAATTGGCTCTGTTATCTTACTTTCTCTCATCAATTTATTCAAAAGCAACTCTTAATTCTTGGAATGATAAAAAACCCCTAATCTAGGGGTTTTTTTATTTTACAGCCTTCATATATTAGAAAAGAGCTAGAATATTATAAAAACCTGAGACAGGTAGAAAGAGGTATTATATGAAAATCAATTGGTTAGTAAGATTCAGGCACAAAACATTTCTATTAACATTTATTCCCATGGTCTTAGCCTTTGTGTATCAATTATTAGGACTCTTTGATGTGACACCTAGAATATCACAAAGTGATACTATGAACTTTGTTTCGATTGTGATTAATCTATTAGCAGCTCTAGGTATAATTATTGATCCAACCACGGCAGGAATTTCGGATAGTGAAAAAGCACTTACCTATAAAGAACCCAAATAGTACAATAAATTGTGAAAATAGTACATATAATGAAAAAAAGGATAAGGATCCTTATCATTCATGAATGTAATACATACATTGCCAAGTTACAATACGAAAAGAGAACGACAAATAATGATCCAACGTACCTATGTCATTTTACAAAAAAGCCTTATAAAAAGGGAAAAGAATAAGAAAGAGCAAAGAGGTATCCCGGATGGACGCACTCTATGCTAGACAATCAGTAGACAAGAAAGATAGTATATCAATTGAAACACAGTTAGAATTTGCAAGAAAAGAATCAAAAGACGGCGATTTCATAGAGTATATGGACAAAGGATATAGTGGTAAAAATACGAAAAGACCAGCCTTTACAAAGATGATTGCAGATGCTGAAAACGGCTTAATCCATAGAATAATTGTATACAAAATTGATCGTTTCAGCCGTTCTTTGCTGGATTTCGCAAATATATGGGAGATGCTGGCAAAGAACGGAGTGGAATTTGTATCTGTAAATGAAAAATTTGATACATCCACTCCTATTGGAAAAGCAATGCTTTTTATTCTTATGGTATTTGCGCAGCTGGAAAGAGAAACGATTTCTGAAAGAGTCACGGATAATTATTATCAGAGAGCAAAAACAGGAAGATGGACAGGCGGACCGGCACCATACGGATTTGAGAATGGTAGACTGTATGGAGACACAAAAGAACGTGGAATACCAACATTAAAAATAAATGAGAATATGAAAGTTGTAATTGAGAATTTTACAAAGTATGGGAGGGGATTGACTGAATCGTTAGGAGAACTTTCAAAGGAGCTAAATGAGAGAGGAATAGAAGGAGTAAAGAGAAGAACATGGAACAATGTGACTCTTTCCAGGATGCTCAGAAATCCAGTCTATGTAAAAGCGGATGCTGATATTTATGCATACTATAAAAATAAGGGCGTAACAATAACCAATAAATTGGAGGAATTTACTGGTCAATATGCATGTATGTTGCTTGGAAAACGATGTGCATCTACAAGACAAAGAAAGCCGGTAAGTGATACAACTTTAGTAATTGCAAATTGGGAAGGTCAGGTAAGCGCAGCTATTTGGCTGGCGTGTCAGAAAAGGCTTGATCTAAATAAACAAATTGGAAATAAGGGGAAGGGAAAACATTCCTGGCTTTCTGGTATGCTTAAGTGTGGATATTGTAATCGTACGATTCGGATATTGCCGGATGGTAAGGACAGCGGTAGAAGATACATGGTATGTACAGGGCACATTGACCATAATTGTACGCACATACCTAAGATTGAAATTGATCTTATTGAAAATTGTATTGCATCAGAATTGACAGATCTGCTTATAAACTGCATGAATAATCCTATGGAAGAAACGGCTCCCATCAATAATAAGGATAAGATTGAATTGGCTATGATTGATGAAAAGATAGAAAATCTGATCAAATGTTTGAGTACGGGGGAAGCGGCTAAGATTACAATGCAATATATCAATGAAGAAATTGGAAGTCTTACAAATCGTAAGAAAGAAATAGTTTGCAAAATATCCGAACAAGGTCGTAGTGTTTATATAGAGAAAATAGATTTTTCGTCGCTTTCTATAGAGGGGAAAAAAGCAGTCGCTAAAAGTTTCCTTAATGAAATAATAATAAAGGATGACACGATCAACATTGTGTGGAAAATATAGGTTATTTCTGTAACGGATGTGGATTCACTCGACTGGAAAAATTATGGAGTTGATTCTATTATACATACCGTTTGCGATCATAAGCACTTAGGAAATGGTTCGATCATTCTGTGTCATAATGGAGCTGAGTATACGGCAGATGCTCTGGAGTCACTCATCACAGGCATACAGAATAAAGGCTTCCGCATCGTACCGATCTCACAATTAATCATAAGGGATAACTATCACATGAATCATGAGGGAAGACAAATTAAAGATTGACATTTGGTTCAAGTACTTAAAATGATTGCGATAGGAAAGAATATGTTGTAAAGTTATCACAAATGCAAGACAAAATTCCCTAAAAGCTTTTTGCTTTTAGGGAAAATTTTTACATGTAATGATACGAAAAGGTACGAAGGAGTGATATGAGAAAAATTTTACTGTTTCAATATCGGGACATCTGTTATTCTTCTTTTCTTTATTTTACCCAGTGTTTAAAAAGAGAATTTGAGCATCTTGGTGCAGATGTTGAGGTCTGTAGTTTTACAATGGAGACGTTGCATGAATTGGAGCGTTATATAGGGAAATCATTCGATATGATAATTGATTTTAACTCTATTTTACCAGGTGCCGTCATAGATACGGGAGAATACTTGCTAGATAAAATAAATGCACCTTTTTACAATTATCTGCTGGATCATCCACTTTATCATCATGAATACCTGAAAGTAAGATTGCAGAACTATCGTGCAATTTGTATTGACAGGGATCATGCTACATATGTAAAGCATTACTATTCACACATATCGAAGGTATTGTTTCTTCCACTTGGGGGTATGGGCGAGAGCGAAGAGACATATGCGGAACAGAAATATAAGGTATCCCTTTCTGGAACCTATACATCTGAAGAAAAAATCAAAACAATTATAAATGACTTGGAAACAGATATGAGCCAGCGCATATACGATCTGATAGATATCATGCAGTCGGATTTTACATGTACCTTTGAAAGAGCTTTGAAACGGTTAATAGAAGAGAAGTACAAACATTTTCCAATGAAAAATTTTGCACAGGCGATGCACTTTCATTTTCTGGCAGATATGTATAGTAGAGCCAAAAGCAGACATCAAGTGATAGAAAAAATAGTCTCCTCGGGAATCGAACTTCATGTATTAGGCCATGGGTATGATGACTATCATGGAAAAGGAAGAGAGAACCTGATCATGCATGGAGCAGCTACTTTTTCTGAGAGCTTTCAATTTATTAGGCAATCGAGGATCAGTTTGAATGTTTTGCCCGGATTTAAAGATGGTGCGCATGATCGGATCTTTTCGGCAATGTTAAATCGTTCTGTTGTGCTAACAGATAATAGTATCTATTTAAATCAGAAATTTACCCATGAAAAAGATATCCTATTTTATGATATAAAGGAATTGGATAATCTTCCAGAAATCATCAAAAACAGTCTTTCCACAGAGACAATATTGGAACAGATACGGAACAATGCTTATCATAAGGTGAAACTAAACTATACGTGGAAAAACCGTTGTATAGATTTATTATATGACATGGATTAAGAAAATGAAGTAGGGACTTGATTTTTGAATTTAACATCTGTTATACTAAGAACGTTCTCAAGTTATGCGGAGAACGTTTTTATTCTTTATAATGTCAACAAACACGTTGACATTCTCTATGTCACCAGTCTGGTACATGTAGAAACAAGCCATTTCGGCAATCATTCCAACAATTTTAAATTCAAAAGAAAGGGTGCTTGTAGCAGGTTCACTTTATTTATAGAAACTCGCTGTTTTGTTACGATAAGGTGCCGCAACAGGCAAAAGGTAAAAGTGTGTTAGAAAGTGTGAAAAAGATAATAAAAGAAAAGCTCGGGGATATAAAAGAAAAAAGAGCTTCCTTTTTTCAGGAAATCCAATTTCTATTAAAAGGAGTAGAGATGGGAGAAGAAATTCTGCGAGTTTTGAAAATTGTATGTGTTATGGGACTTGTACTTTTTTCTATTCTGTTAGCGGGAAAAACGATACAATATATTACAAAGGAAAAAACGCAGGTCTTAGGGACAAATCAAATGAAACAGAATAAAATCAAAACAGATGCGGATCATAAGAATCCAAACATAGAAGAACAATACAGTAAATTTGTAAAACAGGTGGAAAACCTAATTCAGGAAAATGAACTAAAAAGAGAGAAGAATTTGACAGGAGATATCTCAAAGTCAGCAAAAAATGGACAGGATGGAAAAAATGGCAATGATGGTAAAAGTGGAACAAATGGGGAGAAAGGAGAAACCGGTAAAAGCGGAAAGGATGGGATTGACGGAAAGAATGGATTAAAGGGAAGTGATGGAGAGGATGGAAAAAACGGAGTTGATGGTAAAGATGGAAAAAGTGCTTATTTACAGGCAGTTGAAGCCGGGTATACAGGAACGGAAGAAGAATTTACAAGAACCATAATATCAGCAGAGAACCGAATTAAAGTAGTGGAAAATGGAATACAAAACGTAACAGACTCCATACATGATACAAATAATCATATAAAGACTACAAACGATATGTTGAATGATCATATCAATCAAATGCAACAGACAATAGGAAATATGCATGAAAATTTCCAGAATGGCTGTAATATCATATCTGCCGCTATAACAGCCAAAGGCGTCGATACACCACCAAATTCGACACCAGGTACTATGGCAGAACATATAGGAAGATTAGCAGAAGCACATTATAAACAAGGGTATGTAGATGGAGCAGCATCCATGGAAAATGCAGATGTGGAATATGAATACCATTACCATGACGGTAATGAACAGAGTGGGGGAACCTGTTTTACAGATGCGTTATATCACACGCATGATTCACAAAGTTGTTTTGGGATTTGTACCAACAAGAATCTGAACTATGTAAAAGATTATTATGATGGCAATCATGATCACAAATATGTATATGAGTGTTCGGTCTGTGGGTTTGAATATGGTTCCTATGGATCGGAAGGAGACAGGTATTCAAGAATACATGTCAGCGCATCACCAATTTGTGGGATGCCTGAAAATCAAGTTTTGGGATATCAATGTACCTGTGGAATGAGTGATGGTCAGATCATCAGCGCAACAATTATTTATTAAAAAATCCACCATATGTACTTACAGACTCTTACCATTCGGTAAGAGTCTGTAAGTAATCAATTTATTTTGGTAACTTATCAAAATATAGTTTTGTTTCAGCAACAATCACTCCATTGAGAGCAATAATCGCAATCAAGTTAGGAAGTGCCATCAGTCCATTAAAGATATCTGCAATTGTCCAAACAGCAGATACGGTCATGAAAGGTCCAATAAATACTGCCAGTATATATAGCCAGCGATATATTTTCACTACTTTTTGATTACCATTTACAATATATTCCAAACAGCGTTCGCTATAATAATCCCAGCCTAAAATTGTAGTAAAAGCAAAAAATACAAGGCAGATCATTAATATAAAGGATGCGATCGTATTAGGAAAAGGTAGACCTAATTGAAATGCTTTGGTCGTAACGGAGACACCTTCTAATCCCATGTCCCATGCCCCTGTTATAACGATGGCCAAGCCTGTCATAGTACAGATGATAACGGTATCAATAATGGTACCCGTCATGGATATGAGTCCTTGGGATACACATTCATTACTTTGGGCAGCAGCTGCAGCGATCGGCGCACTTCCAAGACCTGCCTCATTGGAGAAGATACCTCTTGCGATACCCTTTTGCATGGCCACCATAATAGCGCCTATTGCTCCACCAGCAGCCGCACGCAGGCCGAAAGCACTTTGTATAATCGTAACAATAGCATTTGGTATAGCTTTGTAGTTTGTTATTAGAATTAATAAAGTAGCAGCAACGTATAGAATTGCCATAAAGGGCACTATAATTTCTGCAACACTGGAAATCCTCTTCAGACCGCCTATAATAACGAGCGCAACACAAATAGTAAGAATAAGACCTGCAATTACAACAGTCCACGAGTATTCTCTTCCAAATAAGGATACGATCCATGTGTTGCCGGGATCAAAGAAATTGTTTACAGCACTTGTAATACCGTTTACTTGAGTGAAAGTACCGATTCCCATAAGACCGACACCCACACCAAAGAATGCAAACAATTTGCCTAACCATTTCCATTTTTTTCCCATACCGTTTTCTATATAGTAGAAGGGCCCACCTAAGACATGCCCATCTTCTGCTACCACACGGTACTTAATAGCTAACATACATTCTGCGTATTTCGTCGCGGTTCCCAAAAGAGCAGCGACCCACATCCAGAATAGAGCTCCGGGTCCACCAGCTACAATAGCGGTTGCAACGCCCACGATATTACCCGTACCAATGGTGGCAGAAAGAGCCGTACATAAAGCAGCAAAACTGCTTACTTCACCATGTTCACCACTTCGCTCATTTTTAAAAATGTAGGTAATAGCGAGCGGTAATTTGGTGATTTGTAATCCTTTTAATCGAATTGTCAAAAAGATTCCAACTGCGAGGATGAGCACAATAAGTGGTACACCCCAGACGAAGTCATCAATGACTCCGAGAATTGAATTGATTTTTGTTAACATTTTTGTTCCTTCCTCTCTTAATTCATAAAAATAAGAGCTGCTACTTTCGTATCAGCTCTCTCAAGAGTAGAACATGCATTATGAATGCTCTGTCCTTTTGCCTGAGAGATAGACAGGTCGCCCTGCGTTACACCTTCGGCGCTTTGACTTGAAATTTCCAGCAAAGACTCTCCAGAGAATAAAAAACTATTTCTTGTTCTTTATTATGGAACTAAATTTAACATAATTTATTGGAAAAAACAACTACTTTAGCGCACATTTAGCGCATAATTAGATACGTTACTAAATTTAACAGTAAAAAAGGATGAAATTAATTTGAAGGAATGGAAGCTGGTAATATACATTTGGTCTTTTTTCATACCTTTTCTCATATTTTTCCAAACTATTGCAGGTATGGCAGTAATACTAGAAAAGAAAGAAACTGGGAAAAATAAGTTTTTAGGCATTGCTTTATTATATAGAAAGAAAGAATTCTTTCTATTGCCCATTAAATCTGCAGTTATGAAGCGGGCAGAGACTACGGAGTATGTCATTGAATTTCGTAAAAAATTTGTAGATAAAAATTACATGGAAGAATTAATTGTAAAAATATCGGATTTTAAAATTTCCTGCAGAATTGATGATCAGGTCACTTTTTCGATTAAGGACAGAAGATTGATCTAGGATTAAGGATTGCATTAGACCATGATATTTGATAGTATAGGTTAGTCAATAAGTTTCATTTGGGAAGAGAGGAATCGTGTTATGAATTGGGAAAAAAATGTCCGTAAAGTAACACCTTATGTACCTGGAGAACAACCGAATAAGTTTGATATGATAAAGTTAAATACCAATGAATGTCCATATCCACCGGCTCCTGGTATTTTTTCAGCGGTGCATGACTTGGATATCTCGTCGTTGCGATTATATCCAGATACCTCATCTACGTTATTGGTAAATGCATTATCAGAGTACTATCAAATTGATAAAAAACAAATTTTTGTGGGAGTCGGTTCAGATGATGTATTGGCGATGAGCTTTCTAACTTTTTTTAATTCCGATAAGCCAATTTTATTTCCAGATATTACATACTCTTTTTATGATGTGTGGGCGGAACTATTTCGAATTCCTTATAAGACCCAGGCCTTAGATGAGAAGTTTAAAATTTGTGCGGAGGATTATTTTATTCCAAATGGTGGAATTATAGTTCCAAATCCTAACGCGCCAACTGGTGAGCTAGAGTCTCTTGACTTAATTGAAGATGTAGTAAAAGCCAATCCTGGTGTGGTGGTCATTATCGATGAAGCGTATATTGATTTTGGGGGAATCAGTGCATTGCCGCTAATTCAGAAGTATGAAAATCTGCTTATTGTACAGACGTTTTCAAAGTCGCGGGCGATGGCAGGAATACGAATTGGATATGCATTCGGCAGCGAAAAATTAATCCGCTATTTAAGTGATGTGAAATTTTCATTCAATTCCTATACCATGAATATGCCTTCCATAGAATTAGGTGCTATGGCAGTAAAAGATGATATATATTTTAAAAAAATTGTTTCTAAAATAATTGCGACTCGTGAGAGAATTAAACCACAACTTAGGGTATTGGGATTTGAATTAACGGATTCTAAAAGTAATTTTATATTTGCAACACATCCAAAGTACACAGCTTATGAATTACAGGATATGTTACGGAAAAAAAATATTTTTGTAAGGCATTTTGCGAAGCCAAGAATTGATAATTATTTGCGGATATCAATTGGTACGGATGAACAGATGGACATATTGTTAAGGGTTTTGAGGGATTATATGCGGCAGTAACAAATGGAATATATGAAAAAGGAGATTAGTAATGATTAAAACGTTATTAAAGGGAATCGTAATCGGTATTGCAAATATTATACCAGGAGTGAGCGGTGGGACAATGGCGGTGTCACTTGGCATCTATGACAAACTGATTCATGCTATCACTCATATTGTAAAAGAATTTAAAGAAAGTGTGAAGACATTATTTCCGATCTTATTGGGAGCTGTTCTGGGAATTGGTGCTTTATCTTTTGTCATTAATTTTTTGTTTAAAGTTTACCCTGTTCAGACAAATTTTCTATTTATTGGCCTGATTCTTGGTGGACTACCGATCATACTGAATTTACTAAAGTCTACTGGAAAAAAGGTAAATGTCGGGAATGGAATTGCTTTCTTGGCTTTTTTTGCTTTGGTCGTAGGAATGGCTGCGGTAGGTGAGGCGGAAGGAAGCGCTGCAGATGTGAGTTTTAATCTGATCAATGTTATAAAATTATTTTTGGTTGGTGTAATCGCTAGTGCGACCATGATTATACCGGGTGTTAGTGGTTCCATGGTACTAATGATTTTGGGGTATTACACAACGATAGTAGAAACGATTACATTGTTCATTAAAGCAGCACTTTCTTTTGATATCAATGGTATGATGCAGGGAGTAAGTATATTGTTTCCGTTCGGAATCGGTGTTTTAGTTGGTATTGGTGTAATTGCGAAGATTATTGAAATAATATTTATTAAGGCACCAAATTATGCATATTGTGCAATTCTGGGTCTGGTAATCGCTTCTCCTATCGCGATTATACTGATATCGGATTTAAGTAAATATAATGTAATTTCTGTATTAACAGGCTGCATTACTTTTGCAGTAGGATTTTATATTGCGTCTAAATTGGCTGATTAATAACTATATAAAATGGTAATAAGAAAGGCTTATAATGGTGGAAGCATATACAAGTTTTGCAAAAGTATATGACACTCTTATGGATGATGTTCCCTATCAAGAGTGGGCAGATTATGTGGAGAAATTACTGAGATCATATCAAATTACAGAAGGTTTGTTGTTGGATTTGGGATGTGGAACGGGTAATCTGACAGAACGGTTTGCAGAAAAAAGATATGACATGATTGGTATTGATAATGCCGAGGATATGTTGCAGATTGCCCTTGAAAAGAAGGAAACAAGCAACCATGATATTTTATATTTGTTACAGGATATGAGAGAATTTGAGTTGTTTGGGACGGTACGAGCTGTAATCAGTATTTGTGACTCTATTAACTATATACTAGAAGAAAACGATTTACTTAACGTATTTCGTCTCGTCAATAATTATTTGGATCCAAAAGGTATTTTCATTTTTGATTTGAACACAATTTATAAATATCAACAAATATTAGGGAAACATACTTTTGCAGAAAACAGAGATAGGTGTAGTTTTATTTGGGATAATTATTATGATGAGGAAGAACAAATAAACGAATACAGTCTGACCCTATTTGTAAAGGAAGATCAGATATCATATCATAAATATGAAGAAACGCACTTTCAACGTGCTTATGATATCGCAACTATAAGGAAGCTTCTTGAAGAAGCAGGTCTGGAATTTTTGGCTGTATATGATGCCTTTACTTTTCATGCACCAAATGAAAAGAGTGAAAGAGTCTATTTTGTAGCGAGAGAGAAGGGGAAATAGTGTGAGAAGGAATGCTAAGCAGCCATAATACGGCTGCTAAGAATTACTAAATCTCACACAGAAAGAGGCCGCATGCGTCTTCTCTCACGAATTATATGAGCCGCTGGAAGCGGAAATGTACTGTGAGAAGTAATGCTAAGCAGCCATAATACGGCTGCTAAGCATTACTAAGTCTCACACAGGAAGGTATGGTATTAAATGGCAGATTATATAGTAAGAGCGACAGCAGCAGATGCACAAATAAGGGCATTTGCGGCCACTACAAGAGAAACGGTGGAAGAAGCGAGGCAACGACATAATACGAGTCCGGTCGTAACGGCGGCATTAGGACGTTTGTTAACAGCAGGAACGATGATGGGAAGTATGCTTAAGGGGGAGAAAGATTTACTGACCTTACAGATAAAGGGCGATGGTCCCATGAAAGGAATGACTGTAACGGCAGACTCCAAGGCACAAGTGAAGGGCTATGCGGTGGAGCCACAGATCATGCTTCCACCCAATGCAATTGGAAAACTGGATGTTGGATCAGCCGTTGGAAAAGGGTTCTTAAATGTAATAAAAGATATGGGATTAAAGGAGCCTTATTCCGGTCAGACTTTATTACAGACAGGTGAGATTGCGGAAGATTTGACCTATTATTTTGCGAATTCTGAGCAAATACCTTCTTCTGTAGGACTAGGTGTTCTGATGGAAAAAAATAATACAGTCAAACAAGCTGGTGGTTTTATCGTTCAATTGATGCCATTTGCAGAAGAGGAAGTAATTCAAAAATTAGAAGCTAATCTACAGAGGATTGATTCCGTAACATCAATTCTAAATGCAGGAAATACTCCGGAGCAGATGTTAGAATTATTATTGGAAGGAATGGACCTGGAAATTTTAGAAACAATACCTACAAGATACTATTGTAACTGTGATAAAACCAGAGTAGAAAAGGCAATTATCAGTATCGGTAAAAAAGAAATTCAGGAAATGATAGAAGAGGGAAAAGAGATTGAGGTAAATTGCCATTTTTGTAATACCAATTATAGTTTTTCAGTCGATGAATTAAAAAATATCTATAAAAAAAGCAAATGATTCTATATAGGTAATCGTCTGTAAGGGAATCGAACAGGAGGTCACAGTTATGAAACATGGATTTGTAAAAGTAGCTGCTATTACGCCAAAAATCAGGGTTGCTGATCCGACCTATAACGCAAAGGCTATCTGTCAGAAGATAGAAGAATCCATTGAAAAAGGTGCACAGATTCTAGTATTTCCAGAACTATGCCTGACAGGTTATACCTGTAACGATTTATTCTTACAAGAGCTCTTATTAAAAAGTGCGCGTGAGCAGCTAAAAGTTATAGCAAGCCATACGAAAGAAAGGGATGCTTTGATTTTTATTGGGTTGCCATTAGCGTATAAACAAAAATTATATAATGTGGCAGCAGTTATACAAAATGGCAAAATTTTAGCATTTATACCAAAATCTTATCTCCCTAACTATGCAGAATTTTATGAATGCCGTTATTTTACTTCAGGAGATAATGCAGTAAGAACTTGCAACTTTGAAGGCGTGAATATACCGTTTGGAAGGAATATACTTTTGGAAGCGGAGGGGATGGAAGGTCTTGTCGTGGGCTGCGAAATCTGTGAGGATGTATGGGCAGTGAATCCGCCAAGTACGGATCATACATTAGCAGGCGCAACTGTGATTGTGAATCTGTCTGCCTCAAATGAGACTGTTGGAAAAGATACGTATCGGGAGACATTAATTGCTGCCACCTCGGCAAGATTATTAGCCGCTTATATTTATGCGAATGCCGGTGAGGGAGAGTCTACACAGGATATTGTGTTCGGTGGGCACAATATAATAGCAGAGAATGGAACGATTTTGGCGGAGGCCAATCGTTTTCAGAATGAAACAGTATACGCGGATATTGATATTCATAGAATTTGTATGGAAAGAAGAAGAATGAATACCTTCTTCGTAGAGAAAGACAGTGCGTATTTGAGTATTCCTTTCCGCTTAACGAAAAGAGAAATACAATTACACCGTATTTTTGGGAAGATGCCATTTGTACCGGCAGATCAGCATATGCGCGAAAAGAGATGTGAAGAAATTTTGTCGATTCAGTCCTATGGGTTGAAAAAGAGATTGGAACATACAGGAAGTAAAAAAGCAGTGATTGGAATATCAGGAGGATTAGACTCTACCCTGGCATTGCTGGTAACGGTCAGAACCTTTGATTTGTTAGAAATTGAAAGAGATAATATTATAGCAGTTACGATGCCGTGCTTTGGAACAACCGATAGAACCTATGAAAATGCCTGCATTTTGTCTAAAACGCTTGGGGTTACTTTAGAGGAAGTGGATATCAGGGAATCTGTCACAATTCATTTTAGAGACATCAAACAGGATACGAATGTCCATGATGTGACCTATGAAAATGGACAGGCCAGAGAGCGGACACAGGTTTTAATGGACATTGCGAATAAAGTTGGTGGACTTGTTATTGGGACAGGAGATATGTCTGAACTAGCACTAGGCTGGGCTACTTATAACGGTGATCATATGTCTATGTATGGGGTAAATGCTGGTGTTCCAAAAACATTAATAAGGCATTTAGTGCATTTTTATGCAGAAACCTGTGAGAATACTGAATTGAATAAAGTTCTTGTGGATGTGCTCGATACACCGGTCAGCCCAGAGCTCCTGCCTCCAGAAGAAGGAAACATTGCACAAAAAACAGAGGATATTGTAGGGCCTTATGAATTACATGATTTTTTTCTTTATTATATGTTACGATGCGCGTTCGAACCAACAAAGATCTATCGGATCGCTAAGACAGCTTTTGCGGGTATATATGAAGAAATGGTCATATTGAAATGGTTAAAAATTTTTTATAGCAGGTTCTTTTCACAGCAGTTTAAGAGATCCTGTCTTCCAGACGGTCCTAAGGTGGGCAGCGTTGCAGTATCGCCGAGAGGAGATTTACGAATGCCTTCTGACGCCGTAGCAAAAATATGGTTAGACGAAATAGAAAAATTGTAGGATAATAGGATAACGAAATAAATTTAATCATCACCGAAGATAAAAAGAGAGCATGTCAGGCAGACTTTAGCGTATGGAAGTCTGCCGTTTTATTATATAGAAAAATGATTACGGGGTGAAATATGTGGTACAGTATTTAAATGTATTCAGGAAAGAAAAGAAATATGTGATTTCATTAAGAATAGCATCACAACAGTTTAATTTATTAAAACAAGTGTTACATGAGGATGCCCATAATGGGAATGATGGATATCTTGTAAGATCACTTTATTTTGATACCATATACAATACAGATTTTGAAGAAAAACAGGAAGGATTGTTAAATCGAAAGAAAATACGTTTAAGAAGTTATTCGCTGAAGGAACCATATGTAAAGCTTGAGATGAAAGAAAAATTTAATGACAATCAGCGAAAGCGCTCGCTGCTCATTACAAAGGAAGAGGCCTCAAGACTTATAGAATGTGATTACAGTGTACTAATAAAAGATAAAAATAATAAGTTTGCTGAAGAGTTATACTTAGAAATGAGTACCAAACGATATGTGCCTAAATGTATTGTTGAGTATCAAAGGAAGGCTTTTATAGTCCCCGAAAATGATATTAGGATTACATTTGATTCTGATTTAAGAGCAACAGAAAGCAATCTGGATTTTTTTTCTAATAATTTACCGCTTTATCCAGTAGGTCATCCAGATGATGTCACTATGGAGGTCAAATATAATCATTTCCTTTTTTCATATGTGAAAGATTTATTGGACAATTGTAAAAAGACACAAACTTCTAACAGCAAGTATTGCAGAGCGAGAAGTGTTAGTTTCGGAAATACGACTATTTTTTAAAAGAAGGAGCATAGAGAAAATGAAAGAGCAATTAGCAAATTATTTGACAGTAGAATCAGGAGCAATCACATTAGAGGATATTTTAATAAATTTTTTAGTAGCGGTCATATTAAGTGTGGTAATTTATGTGTCTTACAGAATATCTCATTCTGACGCTGTATATAGTGTTAGATTTAATGTATCTTTGGCAATGCTGACACTTGTAACAACATTGGTAATGAATGTGATCGGAAATAATATTGCATTGTCACTTGGTATGGTAGGAGCATTATCAATCGTACGTTTTCGTACAGCAATTAAAGACCCTAGAGATACCGCTTATATCTTTTGGGGAATTGCCATTGGTATTTGCTGTGGAGTCTCTGAATATATGATTGCTGTAATTGGTTCATCTGTTATTTTTCTTTTTCTTTTGATTTTTGGAACGGTTAAAAACAACGACCGCTATTTGCTTGTGATCCGTGGAAAGCGGAAAGAGGCAGATGCAATTGAAAAAGTGGTCAATAGTGTATATAAAGGCAAAGCCAAAATGAAAGTAAAGAATACTACCGATGAAAATATAGAATATATTTATGAGATATCTCAATATGTTTTGAATCAAAAGACGAATAAAAATATTGATATTATAGAAGAATTATATAAGATAAATAATATTTTAAGTGCTAACTTAGTTTGCCAGAATGATGAAATTAACCAGTAGAGGAAACAAAAATGGCTGATAAACGTGTGACTAGCAGCATTCTCGTTATAATTAGTGCACTTGCAATTATGGCAATCACAATTATGAGAAATGAAAAAGAACAAGAGTATAAGAATTATCAGGAACCATTAAAGGCTGTTGAAAGAACAAAGGATCCAATGGCATTCATAAATGAAAATTTTGTTGTGGATAAGGAATTTTCATCCCATTTACCAATTGTAATTCTAGATATGGGTGGACAAGAACCACCGATAACTGCCAGATTCGATGAGCTTGAGGAAACATACATTACAATAAAAGATGTACAACCTTATGTATTTGGTAACATAAAAATTATAGATAATGGCACTGAGAACCACCTTTTAGATGAGCCAGTCACAGAGTCAGCTATGAGAATCAAAAGACGAGGGAATTCATCTATGCTGTATGACAAGCCTCAATATTTGGTAAAATTAGTTACAGAAAAAGGAAAGGATAAAGACCTGTCTATTCTGAAAATGGGAGAAGATAATGAGTGGATATTAAATGGTTCGATGTCTGATAAAAGCATGATGAGAAATTACCTTTCTTATCGAATCGCATCCCAATTTATTCCCTATACACCTAATATGCAATATTGCGAAGTGATCATTAAAGAGAGCAATGATTTTAAATATCAAGGTGTCTATCTACTGGGAGAAAATATTAAACAGGGTGAGAACAGGGTTGCTATCAAAGAATATTCACCAACGGATGTTTATAGCAGTTATTTGGTCAGGAGAGATCGATACGAAGAGGAACGCATCATGCTGGATACGTATGCGACACGAAGGAAACTTTCTTACGGTTATATCGGTTTGCTTTATCCGAATAAAAATAAAATTACAAAAGAAACACAAAGCTTTATAGAAAATGATATTAGTAGAATAGAAAGAACTTTATATTCGGATAATATCAATGAATTTTCAAGATATTCCAAATATATAAACGTCGATTCTTTTGTCGATTATTTTTTAGTGAACGAATTTTTAGGCAATTATGATGCAGGAAATAATTCCACATATATGTATAAAGATATCAATAGTAAGCTGTGTATTGGCCCTGTATGGGATTATGACGGAGCCATGGATAATTTTACAGAGGTTCCAATGAAGCCACAAGATCTGGCATTTCAAGAAAAGCCATGGTTCGATTGTCTTGTAACAGATAAGAAATTTATAAAAAAATTAGAGCGCCGTTATGCAAGGCTTAGGAGAAATGAATTGTCGGAGAATACCGTCATCCAAATAATCGATGAAATTCAATCTTATATAGCAGATGCACAGGTACGGGAATGGAAACGTTGGAAGGAACAATATACCGAAGGAAATCCTTATAGCTTGAAAAATTATGTAGATGCGGATGGCGATTTATTATATAGAGAAACAACAGAATATGAACAGGAAATTTACCGTCTAAAAGCGATTGTCCGTACGCATGGAGAGGAAATGGCTCCTAAAATTGCATTACTGGAAAAAAGCACGAAATGGGACACTAGCTGGCATGGATATATGGGTTTGATAGTATTATTCTGTGGGGCAATATTTACAATTCCCTTAGTGTATATCAATAAGAGGTAGAGGGATACAAATATGAACAGTGGATATATGATTGGGAGATTGAAAGAAAATCTTTTAGAGGTAGCAATTCCAGATAAGATACCAAAAGTACATTATTTTTTAGAGGGAATGAACAGGCCTGAATGGATTTTGGGTATTAGAATTTTATGTTGTCTGGGACTTACTTTTGTATTCCTTACATACATCTATTATGCAAGAAAAGACAAAAAAACAAAAGACGAGCATGGAGAAGGCTAATGTTATTTTCAAGTATTATTTTTTTATTTTATTTTTTTCCAATCGTATTATTCATTTATTATGTATTGAGTTTCTCAAGGCAGTTGCAAAATATTTGGTTATTCATAGCGAGTATCTTTTTCTATGCATGGGGCGAACCTGTCTATGTGCTATTAATGCTGTTTTCCATCTTATTTAATGCAATAGAAGGCATATTAGTGGAAAAGTTCAAGGAAAACAAGAAGATTAAAAAAAACTTACTAGTTTTAGCGTGCTTTGTAAATATTGGACTTTTATTTATATTTAAGTATTTATCTTTTTTTATCAGCAACATTAATATGATGTCGGGGAAGACGGTAATTGCGATCAATGAGATCGCATTGCCAATAGGAATTTCGTTTTTTACATTTCAGGCATTATCTTATGTTGTGGACGTATATAGAGGTGATACAAAGGCAGAGAAAAATCCATTTTATGTGGGTTTATATATTGCATTCTTCCCTCAATTAATTGCAGGACCGATCATTCAATATAATAGTGTCGCTGATCAGATAAGAAATCGGAAATCTACCTGGAATAAAGTTTCTGTCGGTTGCTGCCGTTTTGTCACGGGGCTTGGAAAGAAATTACTATTAGCTAATAATTTTGCGATTATGGCAGATTATATATTTAATTGGTCATCTTTGGGACAAACCCAGTATAATGTACCGTCTATGCTGGCATGGCTGGGCTCCATTACGTATACATTACAGATTTACTTTGACTTTTCCGCGTACTCAGATATGGCGATTGGACTAGGTCTTATATTTGGATTCAAATTTGATGAAAACTTTAATTATCCCTATATATCAAAATCTATCACAGAATTTTGGCGCCGATGGCATATTTCGCTATCTCAATGGTTCAAGGATTATGTATATTTTCCGTTAGGTGGTTCAAAAGTGGAAAGCAATGACAAAATGGTCCGCAATTTATTTATTGTATGGATCTGCACAGGCGTATGGCATGGTGCGAACTGGACTTTTTTAGTATGGGGAATGTGGAATTTTGTATTTATTCTGGCAGAACGTTTTTTTGGGTATACAAAGGGAGGTTCCCATACGGTATTAAAAAGTATCTATACTTTATTCATCGTTAATCTTGGATGGGTAGTATTCCGTGCAAAAGATTTATATCAGGCAGGTAGATTTCTATTAAATATGTTTGCGTTAAATAATAATGGTATTTATAGCGATATGGCAATGGTGTTAGTAAAAGAATATTGGGTCTTCTTACTTTTAGGAGTTCTGTTTTCTACACCCATTGCAAAAAAAATAAATCGATTATTAGTGGATGGAAAAATGGCTTACATGGGTATCTTTTATGCCTTTATTTATCCCATCGCAATGGTATTGCTTTATATAGTGTGTGTAATATATTTAGCCAGAGGTACTTATAATCCATTCATTTACTTTAATTTTTAAAGAGGATAAAAATGAAACGTTTTTTTATAAAAAAATATATTTTTGCCGCGCTGTTTCTAATTGTAATTTTTGCTGGTGGAATAGCAAATGGAATCTATGAATTTGAGGCTGTCAAGGATGTCTTTCATAAGTATGGGCATATTACAAATAAGGAAGATTTGAATAAATTTGTTGCTCGTATGGAAACGGGAATGAATGATTCTATGCTTGGAAAAATGCAATTTATTGAAGGATATGGATATATCCAAAAAATACTAGGTAAGAGTGAAATTAATAATTTTAGTTATGTAAAGGATAAGAATGGCTATTTACATTATTCCGGATTTTATAGGGAATCGGATAAAAACATTTCAGAATATGCAAAGCGAGTCAGACGTTTACAGGAGAGTGTAAAAAGCAAAGGGACTAAAGTCATATTTGTTAGTCCACCCGGAAAATATATGAGTGATTTTTCTGAGTTTGACCAGGGGTTTCCCGTCAATAAAGGATCCAAAGAAAGAGATGAATTATTAATAGCGTTACACGAAAATGGTGTTCAGACACTGGATTTGCAAAATAGTATGATGCAATCAGGGTTATCGTATGATGATATGTTCTTTAAGACGGACCATCATTGGAAACCACAGGCAGCTTTTTATAGCTTTACACAATTGGTGGAAACATTGGATAGGAAGTTTGGAATGCAGTTGGATCCGGAAAATTACTATACGGATATTAATAATTATCATATACGAGAATATCAGCAATGTATGCTAGGCTCCATGGGGGCAAATACAGGGATCAATTATGCAGGCCTGGATGATTTCACTTTTATTTGGCCAAAATGTGATATGGAATTTAAATGGGAGGCAGAAGACCAAAAAGGTGTTCCTCGTGGTGGAGAAGGAAAAATTGAGAATTCTTTGTTGCAATTGAAATTTTTGGTAACGGATGACCCTTATAATAACCAGCAGTATAGTGTGTATTTAAATGGTGTCAGTCCAGTCGACCATATCGAAAATAAGAGCAATGAGACAGGTCTAAAAGTATTATGTATCCGGGATTCCTTTTTTTCACCAGTAGCTCTATTCTTAGCACCAATGTTTCGTGAAATGGATATGGTCTGGCCTCTTGCTTCCTATAACAAGAAAGACGTAGAATCCTTTTTGAATAAAAACAGGTATGATCTTATTATAATTGAACTTTATCCTTATAATATCAATGAGGAAGCATTTCCATATTTTAAAGAAAGTACGATAAAGAGTAAATGATTAGAAAAATTATGATGATATTAAGATGGGGCATTTTTATTAGTATCCTGGCAGGTGGTATCTATCTGTTTCAAAATAACAAATGCCGAAATACAGGTGAGAACGTTGAGATTCTATTTATGGAATCAGATGAGGAAGCGGATTGTACGATTCTACGCCAGGGAAATAAGGTAGTACTCATCGACGCGGGTTCTGCAAATAATGTAGAACAGGCAATTAAGTATTTAAAGGAGAGTGGAATTAAAAACATAGACTATCTCATAATGACCTATCCCATGACAGAAGAAGAGTCTGGATTAGAAATGATTTTAAATACTTTTCAAGTGGAACATATCATAGAACCCATCTATCATAAAGAAAATGAAAGGCTTAAGTATTTGAACGGACAAATAGACAAACGAAGGATACCGATTATTTATCCCACACATACTAGAAATTTTACGGTTGGTGGCATGAAGTTGATTGTTTATCCGCCCTTAAAAAAAAGTTATATAAAAGATACCGATTATTCGTTAGCGGTTTTAATGAAGCATCAAAATGTGAATATCGTTTTTACTGGCGATGCAGAGAAGAAAAGAATTAAAGAATTATTGGAAATACATTGGCCCAAAGCAGATATCCTAAAAATTCCTGAACATGGAAATTCGAACAGTATAACAGTGGAATTATTAAAAAAAATACAATCCCAAAATGCAGTAGTCACAGCGGCGAAAGCAGATGATGTTATAAATAATTTCTATCAGGAAATAAATGGCACCATATTTTATGCGAATGAATCCAGTATTATATTTGAGAGTAATGGGGAATACGTAAAGTTGCAAGGAGAATAATATGTCCAATAGGTTTTGGTTACTATTAAATTTTATATTGTCCTGTGTGTATTTGTCCTGGAGAATTTTTTTTACAATTCCTTTTGAGTATGGATGGGTATCAATTACGATAGGTGTCTCCTTATTAGTGGTTGAAGCATTGGGTATGTTTGAAGCCTTAGTACACTATTACAATATGCACAAGATAGAAAATCATTTACTTCCTATCGTTCCGAAAGAAGAATTTCCAGATGTAGATGTGTTCATCGCAACCTATAACGAACCCATAGAACTACTTTACAAAACAATAAATGGATGCAGAAATATGGACTATCCCCAAAAAGAGAAGGTACATATCTATTTGTGTGACGATGGTAGAAGACCGCAAGCTAAAAAATTGGCAGAGGATTTACAAATCAATTATCTGGACAGAGAGGATAATCGATCTGCAAAAGCAGGTAATTTGAACCATGCAATGAGTATGACAGACTCTCCTTTGATTGTTACATTTGATGCTGATATGATACCAAAACATGATTTTTTAATGAAAACAGTACCCTATTTTGTGGATGCCGAAATCAAGAACAGGACATTGGACGAGAATAAGAAAATTAAGTTAGGATTTATACAGACCCCACAAAGTTTTTATAATCCTGATTTATTTCAATTCAATTTATTCTCAGAAGGACGAATTCCAAATGAACAAGACTATTTTTATAAGGATATACAAGTTTCCAGAAATAAATCAAACAGTGTAATTTATGGAGGCTCTAATACGGTCTTATCCAGAAAAGGATTAGAAGAAATAGGTGGATTTTACACCGAAGCGATCACAGAGGATTTTGCGACCGGTATATTATTGCAAAAAGCAAAATATATTTGCTATGCAACAAATGAAGTATTAGCATCCGGGCTCTCAGCAACTGAGTTGCAAAGTCTCATTCAACAGCGTATCCGTTGGGCAAGAGGAGTAATCAGTACCGGGAAAAAGATGCATATTTTCACATCCAGAGAACTTACTTTCGCACAAAAAATTAATTATTGGGCATCTATTTGGTACTGGTATGCACCGATCAAAAGGTTGATTTACATTATGTCTCCCATTATGTTCGCAACATTTGGTTATATGGTCGTAAAATGCAATTTAATGCAAGTTCTCATATTTTGGTTGCCAATGTATATCAGCAGTAATATATGTTTGAAAATGTTAAGTCGTAATATCCGGACCACAAAATGGACAAGTGTATACGAAACCGTTTTATTTCCCTATATGTTGATACCGGTTATAGCAGAAAGTTTAGGCATCAGCTTAAAAAAATTTAAAATTACCAATAAAGGGGAATCAGATAGTCAAAATAAGAATAGTTTTATTTATACCATTCCCTTTCTACTTTTGATTGGGCTATCCGTAATTGGCATCTTTAATTCAGCAATGCTGATGTTCGGAGGGAATTCCATAGATCCAATTATTCTATTGTTTTGGCTGATATCAAATTTATTTAGCTTGGTAATGTCTCTCTTTTTTGTACGGGGTCGTGATTTTCTAAGAAAAAGTGAAAGAGTTCTTGCAACCGTAGAGTGTCAGATTCAGACAGCGGGCAAAAAAATTTATTGTATGACGAAAGATTTTTCAGAATCAGGAGTATCTGTCCTGTTAGCACATCCCATTGACATTGATGATAAAGAGATTGTATTGATACGTTTAGAGTATGAACGTTATCATGCCGATTTAAAAGCAAGAGTCGTGCATGTTGACAGATTCGGAAAGAAATGGAAATATGCTTTTCAAATCACAGATATGTGTGGAAATTATGATGCATATCTGCAGATTCTGTATGATAGAATACCCACACTCCCTACCAACTTAGATAAATCGTTGAGCACATTTGATGACTTGCGTTTGAATATCAGCAAAAGAGTGCAGGAGATATCATATGAAAACAGAAAATTGGCAAGGATTCCAATGAATGCAGACATAGCTGTAAGTGGAGGAAAGACAGTGCATATTGTTGACTTTAACTACAAATATTTGGCACTATCAACAAATGACTCATCCGAAAATTTCACCATGAGCCCTAAAAAGGGTCTTTCGTTGGAATGTAAATTTAACAGGACGATACGATTGGGATTATCACTTTACGAAGTAACGAATTTTGAAGAAATCCATAGATCAGAGCCGAAGAGAGAACTGCTTGCACAATGGATTACAGAAATGATGGAATTGGAAGAGGAAAAAAACAGACTGCAGAATGGTATGGAAAAGAAGCAATTAAAAAAAGAGCCTGGAGAATTTTCAGAAATGGATCATCTGTAAAGTTAAAATAAAATGTATGGTTTTTCATGCAGGTGGAAAAATAATGAAGAATAAAATATGGATAGTGATTTTAATTATCTTAATAGTATTGGGAATAGAATATCTTATTTATCAGGATAAAGCGCTGCGATTCGTAAGAAATATGGGCACAGGATGGAATCTTGGAAACACTTTTGATGTAAAGAATGCAAGTGCAGCAAAAAGTATGGAAGATTTTGAGACCTATTGGGGGAATCCATCCACAACTAAGAAAATAATCGATACAGTGAGGGAAGCGGGATTTCGTACCATTCGGATTCCCATCACATGGAGCCAACATATGGATGAATTCGGTACTATTGATACGAAATGGCTACAAAGGGTCAGACAGGTCGTGGATTATGCAATAGAAGATGATATGTATGTGATCATCAATCTCCATCATGATGATTGGTATGAGCCTACTGATAGAAATAAAGAAGTAGCAAAGGAGAAATTAACCAATACATGGGAACAAATTGCAACTTGCTTTCGTGCGTATGATGAACATTTACTTTTTGAAGCTATGAATGAACCAAGGTGGATCGGCAGTGAAGAAGAGTGGTCAGCAGGAAATGAGGAAGCGTGGCGGGTATTAAATGAATTGAATAATACGTTTGTAAATACGATCCGTAAGAATGGTGGTATGAACTTAAAAAGATATTTGTTACTACCGACCTATTGTGCCAATACCGATGAACAGGCATTGGCATCCATGAGTTTGCCCAAAGATAAAAATATCATCGTATCTGTGCATTTCTATAAACCATATCTATTTGCAATGAAAGAAGACGGAGGAGATAAATGGAATGCAAAAGAACAGTCAGATACAAAAGAAATAGATATAATCATAAAAAATTTGGATCACTATTTTATAAAAAATAAAATACCTGTTATCATCGGAGAGTATGGTGCAAGGGATAAAAATAATGAAGCAGATAGAGCTGACTGGGCCTATTATGTAGTAAATGAGGCCAAGAAAAGGGGAATCTTATGTATATGGTGGGATACTGGAGGACAGAATGAAGCAGATAAAAATTATGCCCTTCTAAACCGGTACTCATGTGAATGGTGGTTTCCGGACATTGTTAAGTCCATTATGGAAGCAGACAGGTAGGTAGGATGAGAAGAATGCAGGAGAAAAAATCGTATCATAAAAAAACGATGACACTTTTGACTATTTTTTGTGTTTTTGCAATTATTAGCGCCATGTATTTCGGAATGAAAAAGAATGACTCTGTAAAAGTCTGGAATCAGCAAAGCGTTTTATTATCTTTTGTGGACGATGATGCAACAGAAAAACTCATAACGGACTATTATCCTATCTTAGAATCCCGTGATATCAAGGGGAGCGTGGCCGCTATTATGGGTACACAAAATAGCAGAGGATTTGCAACAAAAGAACAACTGTTAGAGTTGCAAAAACAAGGCTGGGATATTCTAAATCATAGTTGTGATGTCAGCTCTCTAGCGGTAAAGGATGCGGAAGAAAAATTGAAGTTTGCGAAAAAAATAGCAGTGGATTCAGATTTTGAAGCCGCTAAGAATATATTGGTATATCCAAACGGTTATACCAATAAAGAGATTCAAACAATTGTAGCTCATTATTTTGATTATGCATTGGGTGTAGAGCCTTTTTCCAACACGTTGCCTTTAGATAGATTAGAAATAGATCGTTTTTTTGTTGGATCAAATGAAAAAGACAATCTTGAACAAATAAATGCAATGATGGAGCATCCCTGCTGGATCATAGTGTCTACCCATAGTGCCAATTTTGACCCACCAGGATTTGAACGACTGGTTGATTCTATATTGGAAAAAGATTGTCAGATAGTAACGGTGACAGAAGCGATTGAAATGATAGAGGCATCCGAACCATAATTCCGATGAAATGCAAATATCTCTTGCAAACTCGAAAGTCATATGGTAGGATTGAACTGAAAAAGTGAAATGCATAGAACAAGACTCTTGTTAAGTGAAGCGACAGGAATACAACGTCACCGACTGAAAACGTTGTTTGTGGAGTTAACAAAGGGAACACTTGGGAGCAGATTACCTGAACCATATTTATTCTAGGGTAATACGTTACACGCGTTAAGTGTAAAAAGTGGAAAGGCAAATGTCTTTCAATGCGGGTGGTACCGCGGGTATGATGACTATCCGTCCCGGAATACAAAAGTATTCTGAGGGCGTTTTTTTAATGGAAAGCAACGAATTAAGAAGGAGAAAAAAATGGAGTTTTTGACAGGAATCAACCAAAAAGAAACAAGTGAAATCTCAGACTTATTAAAGTCAGGTGCAGTAGGAATGAAAGTCAAAGTGAATGGAGCCATTCACACAATTCGTGACATGGGGAACGTTGCGTTTGTGGTACTAAGAAAAAGAGAAGGATTAATTCAATGCGTGTATGGGAGCGAATCCGCATTTGATATAAAATCTTTAAAAGAAGCAGATACCGTTATAGTAGAAGGTATTGTATCGGAAAATGAAAAAGCTCCGAACGGAATTGAAATTCATATGGAAAATGTTACGATTCTTTCGGAACCGGCAGAGCCAATGCCAATTCCAATTGCAAAATGGAAGATGAATACGACATTGGAGACAAACTTAAATTTACGTCCGATTTCTCTTAGAAATATGAAAGAACGTGCTAAATTCAAAATTCAGGAAGGTATTGTAAGGGCTTTTAGAGATTTCCTTCATGAACAGGGATTCACTGAAATTCGTACCCCAAAAATTGGTTCCAAAGGTGCAGAAGGTGGCGCAAATATTTTCAAACTGGATTATTTTCACAAACCAGCGGTACTTGCACAAAGTCCACAATTTTACAAACAGATGATGGTAGGTGTATTTGATAGAGTATTTGAGGCAGCACCAGTGTTCCGAGCGGAAAAACATAATACAAAAAGACATTTGAACGAATATACTTCTCTTGACTTTGAAATGGGATACATTGATGATTTTACAGATATTATGGCAATGGAAACAGGCTTTTTACAATATTGCATCGCATTATTGAAAAGTGACTATAACAAGGAATTATCCATTTTAGGAGTTGAACTCCCTAACGTGGATAAGATACCACAAGTACGTTTCGATGAGGCCAAAAAACTGGTCTCAGAAAAGTATGACCGCCAGATAAGAAATCCATATGATTTGGAACCGGAAGAAGAGCTATTGATTGGTCAATACTTTAAAGAAGAATACGATGCAGATTTCGTATTTGTGACGCATTATCCGTCTAAAAAGCGTCCGTTTTATGCGATGGATGACCCGAAGGATAATACCTTTACATTGAGTTTCGATTGTTTATTTAGGGGCATGGAAATCACCACTGGTGGTCAGCGTATTCATGATTATCATATGCTGATGGAAAAAATAGCGGCACGCGGTATGACGGAAGAAGGTATGGAACATTATATATCTGCATTTAAGCATGGAATGCCACCTCATGGTGGATTAGGCATTGGATTAGAACGTTTGACCATGAAAATCCTCGGAGAGGAAAATGTGCGAGAGACAACGTTATTCCCACGCGACCTTGGCAGACTGGAACCATAATAATATGAGATGTGGAAATTAAGGTAAGGATGGAGACGATACTATGGCGAATGTAATAAGTGATGAAACAATTGAGTATGTTGGTATTTTGGCAAAGCTGGAACTTTCTGAAGAAGAAAAGGAGCAGGCAAAGAAAGATATGGGCAGTATGCTTGATTATATTGATAAGTTAGGTGAATTAGATACTACGGATGTGGAGCCGATGTCGCATGTCTTCACAGTAAATAATAGGTTCCGGGAAGATGTGATTACGAACGGGGATGATAGGGAAAATATCCTTCAAAACGCACCTGGCGTGAAAGAAGGAAGCTTTAAAGTACCTAGAACGGTAGAATAATCATGAGAAAGCTTGCTGGATAGAAAAAGAGAGGAAAAGAGCAAAATGAGTATATTAAATTTGACAGCAGTGGAGCTTGCGGCAAAGATAAAAGCGAAAGAAATTTCCGTGGTGGAAGCTACCAATGCTGTTCTCGATCAAATAGAAAAGAGTGAAAATAGGTATCATTGCTATGTAACGATAGATAGACAGAATGCTCTTGCGAAAGCAGAAGAGGTACAAAGAAAAATAGAAGACGGTACATTTACAGGACCGCTGGCTGGGGTACCGGTGGCGATAAAAGACAATATGTGTACCAAAGGAATGAGAACCACTTGCAGCTCTAAAATATTAGGTAATTTTATACCTACGTACTCTTCAGAAGCAGTTCTGAATCTGGAAAAAGCAGGTGCGGTTATCATTGGAAAAACAAATATGGATGAATTCGCAATGGGAAGTACAACAGAGACTTCGGCATTTGGTGCCACTAAAAATCCATGGAATGAAGAATATGTGCCAGGTGGATCTTCTGGTGGATCTGCGGCAGCTGTTGCAGCAAGAGAATGCTATATGGCACTGGGCTCCGATACGGGTGGATCAATCAGACAACCAGCATCATTCTGCGGTGTAGTCGGCATGAAACCTACTTATGGAACGGTATCCAGATATGGTCTCATTGCCTATGGTTCATCATTGGACCAAATCGGACCTCTAGCAAAGGACGTGACCGATTGTGCCACGCTTTTGGAGGTAATCTCATCCTACGATAAAAAAGATTCTACTTCAGTAGATAGAGACACGGATGAGGCTGGTAGGTCAGGCGTAGCATTTACGCAGGCCCTGATCGATGATGTGGCGGGCATGAAGATTGGGATACCAAGAGATTATTTTGGAGAAGGTCTTGACCCTGAAATAAAGACGGCTGTACGGAAGGCCGCTGAAGAATTAAAGAAAAAAGGCGCTTTTATCGAAGAATTTGATTTGAGCCTTGTGGATTATGCCATACCGGCATATTACACCATTGCAGCTGCGGAAGCGAGTTCGAATCTGGAACGTTTTGATGGTGTTAAATATGGTTACAGAGCAGAAGAATTTGAAGGACTGCATAACATGTATAAAAAAACACGTTCAGAGGGATTTGGCCCTGAAGTGAAAAGAAGAATTATGCTAGGCTCTTTTGTCTTGAGTTCTGGATATTACGATGCATACTATTTAAAGGCTCTCCGCGTAAAAGCTCTGATAAAAAAAGCATTTGATAAAGCATTCACTAAATATGATCTGATTCTAGGACCAGCAGCACCAACTACGGCACCACGTCTGGGACAAAGTCTATCAGACCCGATTAAAATGTATTTGGGAGATATTTATACGATATCAGTGAACCTTGCAGGACTACCTGGCATTTGTCTGCCGTGTGGAAAAGATTCAAAGGGATTACCAATTGGTCTTCAGCTTATTGGGGATTCTTTTCAGGAAAAGAAGATAATTCAAGCGGCATATGCATATGAACAGGCAAGAGGAAAATTTGGTATAGCAGGGGAGGACAAATAATATGAGCAAACAATATGAAACAGTCATTGGTCTTGAAGTCCATGTAGAACTTGCTACTAAAACAAAGATTTTCTGCGGATGCTCCACAGAATTCGGTGGAGCACCTAATACCCATACCTGTCCAGTTTGTACCGGTATGCCGGGTTCCCTTCCGGTTCTGAATAAACAAGTGCTGGAATATGCGATCGCAGTGGGACTTGCTACGAATTGTAGCATTACACAGTATAGTAAATTTGATAGAAAGAATTATTTCTATCCGGATAATCCGCAGAATTATCAAATATCGCAATTGTACCTGCCTATTTGCAGGAACGGAGGAGTAGAAATTGAAACGGCTGCGGGTAAAAAGACGGTTGGTATCCATGAGATCCATATGGAGGAGGATGCTGGAAAATTAATACATGATGAATGGGAAAACTGTACCTTGGTCGATTACAACCGTTCGGGAGTACCTTTGATCGAGATTGTATCCGAACCGGATATGCGTTCTGCGGACGAAGTTATTGCTTACCTCGAAAAATTAAGACTAATTATTCAGTATTTGGGAGCATCTGATTGTAAATTACAAGAAGGTTCCATGAGGGCGGATGTTAACTTATCAATTCGTGAAGCAGGTACAACGGAATTTGGAACCAGAACAGAAATGAAGAATCTGAACTCTTTTAAAGCGATTGCAAGGGCTATTGAAGGGGAAAGAGAACGGCAGATCGAGCTTTTGGAAGAGGGAAAGGCAGTAATTCAGGAAACAAGAAGATGGGATGATAATAAAGAGTATTCCTATGCAATGCGTTCAAAAGAAGATGCACAAGATTACCGATATTTTCCAGATCCAGATTTGGTACCAATTGTTGTTAGTGATACATGGATTCAAGAAATCAGTGCAAAGCAACCGGAATTGCGAACCGAAAAGATGAACCGCTATCGAACAGAATTTCAGATCCCAGAATATGATATTGATATTATTACGGCTTCTAAGCACATGGCAGATATTTTTGAAAAGACTGTTGCGATCTGTAAAGAGCCAAAGAAGGTATCCAACTGGCTTATGGTTGAAACTATGAGGCTTCTCAAAGAAAAGGGAATGGAAGCAGAAGAAATTAGATACGCACCGGAGAATCTTGCAAAATTAATTCACTTAACAGACAGCAGGGCAATTAATTCTTCCGTAGCAAAAGAAGTTTTTGAAGTTATGTTCGAAGAAGACATAGATCCTGAAAAATATGTGGAAGAAAAGGGCCTTAAAACTGTAAATGATGAAGGTGCATTGCGTAAGACGCTTACCGAGATTGTTGCCAATAACCCACAATCCGTGGAAGATTATCATAATGGGAAAGCAAAAGCAATTGGGTTCCTGGTAGGGCAGGCCATGAAGGCAACGCAGGGGAAAGCAGATCCAGCTATGATCAATCAGATTTTGAAAGAGTTACTATAGTTCACAAAAAAGGAAGATGCTTCTCTATTGCACTTCCTTTTTTGCTATTCATTGACATACATAATGGGAAAAGATAAGATAGACATAGGAAGATTCATTTAATAAATATGGAATGAGGTAAAGAATGGCTATTCAAGATGAAATTAAAGAACAACAGAAAAAGACAGCGGATATGGCTTGGAAAGGAAAAGTAGCATACTTTTGGGATTACTATAAAATCCATACCGGCGTCATAGTGATAGCCCTCCTTTTACTAGTATTTTTTGTGAAAGATATTATGACAGGAAATCAGGAATCCGTATTTCAGATGGCTATTATCAATAGTGAAACACAAACCCTGAATGAAAAATATGAGCAGGAGTTTGGAGAATATTTAGGAATTGATTTCCAGAAGGAAGCGGTTACATTTGATAATACCTATCAGATTAATATGGAGGGAACGGATCAGTTAACAGTTGCTTCTTCCCAAAAAATGGTGGCAAATGTACAACTTGCATTGATTGATGCGATTTTGGCACCCGCCGATATTATTAATTATTATGCAGAAAATTCCTTTTTGAGCGATCTTAGTATGGTACTTCCTAAGAAGCAATTCGATCAATTGGATGCAAAAGGTCTTATTTATTATGTGGTAACTGAAGAAGGAAAATGCCCTATTGGGATCAGAGCAGAAGATAGTTGGTGGATAAAAGAAACTGGATTATATATAAAACAACAACCAATAGTAACATGTTTGAGCAACACAAAGCAGCAGGAGAATTTTTCAAAGTTTGTTACTTATATAGAAAGGGATCAACTGGAAGAAGAGCAATAAATGTGATATTATGGTTTTATAGTTTGGGTAGCGACGAGCAAGGAGTGGAGAGGTAATGAATGAAAGTTACATGGAATTATTAGTAAAAAAAGAAAATACAATAAAAGACACTTTAATACGAATCATATGCATTGCTTTGACAATTAGCGCAGCACTGTTATCACTTACAGGTGCTGGGATGATAGCACTTGTGGCTGCTGTTGTGTTGGGGATTCTTACGTATATTATATGGTTGAATACGGATATAGAATATGAATACTTGTATTTGGACAAAGAACTTAGTATCGATAAAATCATGTCAAAAACCAAAAGAAAAAGGGCGGCAACATTCCAAATTGATCGTATGGAAATCTTGGCACCAGCAGATTCGTATCATTTAGGAGACTATAAAAATAGAACATTTCAAATAAGTGATTATAGTTCCGGTGTAAGAAAGCAACCAGATAAAAGATTTGTGATGATTTATAATGGAACGCAGAAAATATACTTCACAGAGGAGGTAAAATTCGCGCAAGTCATCAAAAATATTGCTCCAAGAAAAGTTTTCTTTGACTGAAGTAAAATTTTTTTATAAATTTTATAGTGCTAATCCTCATAAAATGGGTGTTATAATTTCTACTTATGGATTCCATAAGTAGAAATGATTGACAACCTTTTTTAAGTTTGTTAAACTAGTCAACAACTTAGACAAAATAAATTAACAAACAGGAGGAAATGAAAAAATGGGTCAAATTATAGGCGAAGGGATTACATTTGATGATGTTTTGCTTGTACCGAATTATTCGCAGGTGATACCAAATCAAATAGACCTGACTACATGGTTGACAAAAAAAATCAAATTAAATATTCCTATGATGAGCGCAGGAATGGATACAGTCACAGAACATCGAATGGCTATTGCAATGGCAAGGCAGGGCGGTATTGGTATTATACATAAAAACATGTCCATAGAGGCGCAGGCAGAGGAAGTTGATAAAGTAAAGCGCTCAGAAAACGGCGTTATTACAGACCCATTTTCATTGACTCCAGAGCATACATTGGCAGATGCGGACGCATTGATGGCTAAATTCAGAATTTCAGGTGTGCCAATTACAGAAGGAAGAAAATTAGTTGGTATAATTACGAATCGTGATTTGAAGTTTGAAACCGACTTCTCTAAAAAAATATCAGAATCTATGACATCGGAAGGGCTGATTACTGCGAAAGAGGGAATTACTCTTGAGGAAGCTAAAAAGATTCTGGCATCAGCCAGAAAAGAGAAGTTACCAATTGTAGATGAGAATTTTAATCTGGTTGGTCTGATTACGATTAAAGATATTGAGAAGACAATTAAATATCCATTGGCTGCGAAAGATGAGCAGGGCAGACTGCTTTGTGGAGCAGGAGTGGGTATTACGGCAAATGTGTTGGATCGTGTTGCAACCTTGGTAGATGCCAAAGTAGATGTGATTGTCTTGGACTGTGCGCATGGACATTCTGAGAATGTACTCAATTGTCTAAGAATGATTAAAGAAAAATATCCGGAATTACAGGTGATAGCTGGTAACGTTGCTACGGGTGAAGCTACCAAAGCATTAATAGAAGCAGGAGCAGATGCAGTGAAGGTCGGCATCGGACCAGGTTCTATCTGCACGACACGTATCGTGGCAGGAATTGGTGTTCCACAGATAACAGCTATTATGGATTGTTATAGAGTGGCAAAGGAATATGGGATTCCAATCGTTGCTGACGGTGGCATTAAATACTCTGGTGATATTGCAAAAGCGATTGCAGCTGGCGGAAATGTATGCATGATGGGTAGCATTTTTGCAGGTTGTGATGAGAGTCCTGGAACATTTGAATTATACCAAGGTAGAAAATACAAAGTATATAGAGGTATGGGTTCAGTTTCTGCTATGGAAAATGGAAGCAAAGATCGTTATTTTCAGGAAGGTGCAAAAAAACTAGTTCCTGAGGGTGTTGAAGGTCGTGTTGCATATAAAGGTTCTGTGGAAGATACGGTATTTCAATTAATGGGAGGACTTCGTTCGGGAATGGGATATTGTGGAACTCCTACGGTAGAGGAATTAAAGGAGAATGGAAAATTCATAAAGATATCTGCTGCTTCTTTAAAAGAAAGCCATCCACATGATATCCATATTACGAAAGAAGCACCGAACTATAGTGTTGATGATAAGTAATAAATTATAAAAAAGGTGCTGCATCACAGGTGAGGTGACCCCTTAAAGTTAGACTTTATGGCGAGGTGGATTTTTCCACTTCGCCTTTTTCGTTATGCTGCCAAAAGGCTGAGTCTGTATTCTACAGGGCTCATCCAGCCTAGTTTCTCTTTTATTC
>JAEVYY010000013.1 GCA_023392535.1 Bacillota bacterium | reverse complement strand
TCAGTGCGCTATTATATATACCTAAGACGGTAAGTGTGAGTAATAGTGTGGATGGAAGAGAACTTCCAATTTATTGTGTAGAAACAGATAAGAAGGAGGTTGCACTTTCTTTTGATGCGGCATGGGGTGCGTATTGACTGTGCAAGGAAAAAAAGGAAGTGGCAGTTGCTAATACAATTTTATAGTGATATGAGAGATAGGTCTTGTAATAGGCTTATTTTTTTCGTTCTAAAGCAAGCTATTTGTGGTATTATAGTTGCAATATTGGTAGAAATCATGAGACAAGGAGACGAAATATGAAAATTGAAGCAGGAAGAGTATGTACACGATTTCAATTGGTCGAAATAATAAAAGACCAGACGTATCGTGCATTGTGGGAAGTAAAAAATGTAATCGATTGTGTCCCAGAGGAATTATGGAATAAAGAATATGGTACTATGCCTTGCTGGAAACATATTTACCATATGCTCCATTCTCTGGATCAATGGTTTATCAATCCAAGAGATAAAGCGTATAGAGAACCAAAGATACATGAGAAGGATTTAAATAATCTTAATGTAATATCCTCGAAAAGTCTTTCCAAAGAAGAAATAAGTGATTATGTAATGGATATTGAAAGAAAGATCAAAGCATATCTTTCAGAGTTAAAGGAGGATCAGCTCTTAGACACTCCACCAGACTGCGAATATCCTAAATTTACGCTGATTTTAGCGCAGTTTCGGCATTTACATAGCCATATGGGAATGATAATGGGCTTTGTCATTGCCGACAAAGATTTATGGCCAAGAGTGCTGGGATTGGAGAATCCTATTCCGGTGGGTGAGTACGATAAATATATGTAGATGGAAAATGGTACCTAAGAGCATAAAATACATGCTCTAAATACCAGCGGCTACATACAGTTGCTCTTTAAACTATGTTGTGTACCCATTTTTTGAGATGGTTAGATGCTAATAGCTAAAAAATAGATAAATAGTGTGTATTCATGGCGACGTGTTCGGATTTTGTTATATTAAATGAAAAGTATCAAACTACAGGTCTATGGGGATATCTTTAGAACGGATGCCTAAAATAACTTTTTATATAGTAATACGGGTAATTCCTTTTCATATAATGAAAGTTGCTCAACTAAGGTGATGAAATGTGGCGTTTGCGTATGATGCTGCAAAGCTTCGATATTCTCCCATTCTTCAATTAGAGTGAGGCTATTGGGATTATCTAGTTCTTGAAATAATTCGTAAGTGATACATCCAGATTCTTTTACAGTTTCAGCAACCAGCAGCTTATAGATTTGTAGAGCATCCGATAAATGATTTTCCTTTATGACGCTTCTTGCAATTACTTTGATCATATTTTTCTCCTAATATAGATTTTTCTTTAAGTTTAACATAAAAAAGGTTAATACAATATACTCTACAGCAAAAGAGAATTTAAGATTTACTTACTATTAGTTTATTATAATACGGTAGCAGAGTTGGGTAGTAAAAGGATGGGAAATATCTGGTTTAATCATGTATTTTTAACTGATTTCTTTATCTATAATCAATAAACACAGAAATAGTTCAGCAAAACCTATTGACATACAGAAAAATATCAGTATAATAGTATATATAACACAGAAAGTATTCAGCAAAAATACTCACTTACATAATCTGTTAAGGGCCCAACAAAAAAGATAAGTGATATATTGAGAATAATCTAATGACTATTTTTTGTGGAAATTAAAAAGAGAAAGGAATTAATAAATATGAAAAAAGGTTTTGATGCAGTAAATTTACATGGGTGTCTTAGTGGTATCATAGCTACACCTGCGATTGGAGAAAATGGAAATTGGTTTTTAGGAAATGATGATTCAGGAGTTAGTGCTAAAGGCGAAACAGGACCAGCCGGCCCGCAAGGTGAAAAAGGGGATCAAGGCGAGATTGGACCAGCCGGCCCACAGGGCATCCAAGGAATCCAAGGCGAAAAAGGAGATCAAGGAATCCAAGGAGAAAAAGGAGATAAAGGCGATCAGGGTGAAAAAGGAGAAAAGGGCGATAAAGGTGAGGATGCAGACAGCAGCGAATTAGAACGACTAAGTAATGCTGTAGATACAATAAACCAGAGTTTAAATACATCTGAATCTGTTTCGCACCAATATGGCCCCAATTATACGAATAGTTCTATTTCAACAGCCACAGTTAGAACCGGAAATATGATTGACCTTACTTGTTATGCAGAACGAAATTCTAGTGGTATTTTATATGATGAGCTAATTTTCACTTTATCAGCGAATTGTCTGCCAAAACAACATCAGTTTATACAAGCTACTGCCAGAAATAGAGCAAATGGTTCTACAGCTCCAATATCTGTATCAATTAGTAAAATTAGTGGCAAATGTAAAATTTATTCGCCAAATTTATCTGGATATGACCAAGTTATATTTTCGATAAGTTATGCAGTTTAAATAAATCTATTCAAAATACATTACTAATACACTAAAGCTGTATGTTCCTAAATACTGGACCATATATATTCAGATAATTGTCTGAGTTTTCAATACTACCTTGAATACACTATTTGCATTAGCGTAACATCCATTTCTCAGAATGCAGTGTGGAGTAATAGATACATCATATCCAGTACACGCAGATAATGCTATCTGACCAAAGTAACCGCTTGAAACACGTTATATTAACAGTGCCTGAGTATGTTTTGAAATGAGGTAAACTCTGGTTTAAGCGATTATTTTACTTTTAATATTATTTTTTACTTAGAAAGAGATGCCTCGTATTGAGACATCTTTTTCTGGTTCTTACTATTAATTAATAGGACTTATATATCACCGTAAGGAGGCAAAACCATGTCCGGTATGCCCGAAAGCCTCGCCATGCCCTGAGGTGAAACCATGCCCGACGTGTCCGAAGTGCCCGGAATGTCCAAAGTGTCCTGAACAAACGGAGTATGTCCCGGTTCCGATACCAGTTCCGATACCGTTAAAAACGATACCGATTTCCTGTTTGCAGAGAATGTTTAATCACCCCTGGAATGATTGCAGGTTGTATTTTGGGTTGTGATTGTTGTAGGAATCATGAATGGGATGTTATCCTGTATCAAATGATAGATGATACGAGAGTTCTT
>JAEVYY010000002.1 GCA_023392535.1 Bacillota bacterium | reverse complement strand
AATTATGCGGTCGATGAAGACCAGACAGAGGAAGTAAAATATACCGTAGAACACTGGGTAACGGGCGAATCGACGGCAAGAGACCGTGTTGTGGTCACGGATAACGTGTGGGCAAATGCGCCAAAAGAGCTACGCGTGACAGCGGCATCCCTGGAGCAGAAGGGTTACACCGGATTTAAGTTCAATTCGTATGACTTGCCAGGTGTGACAGAAGGAACCATAGTAGCAGACGGTACTGTCATCAAAGTAAACTATGTAAAAGATGCAAAGCAGACCAAGGCGGTATCCTATAAAATAGAGAATTATGTAGAGGGAATCCATCAGACGACCGATGACAAAGTGGTGACAGCCGAAGTGTGGGTGAATGATCCTGCGCAGTTAGCAGTAACAGGAGACTCACTCGTAGAAAAAACCTACACGGGTTATAAACTCAGCGGTTTTACACCAAATGTAAAGGAAGGAACCATAGTAGCAGACGGAAATATCATTAGAGCTGATTATGTAAAGGATGAAGGTCAGACCAAAGAAGTCAGATATACCGTAGAGCATTGGGTGAATGGAGTTCATCAAGCAGCGGCGGATGTTGTAGTTTCCAATCAAATCTGGGTAAATGATCCAGCAGAATTAGAAGTAACAAGGGATTCGCTGGCAACAAAGAATTATAAAGGCTATACATTTGCGCACTATGATCCAATCTCAATTACAGAAGGAATAATGGTACCTAGCAAAACGGTTATCAAAGCTATTTATACCATTAATCGATATAAAGTATCTTTTGTAGCTGGTTCGAATGGAAGCGTAGCAGTTCCAAATGAATTTGAACTAGAGTTTGGAACGAAAATCCAGGATAATGTTACGATTCCTAAAGCAACAGCCGATGAAGGAAGTTATTTTGCAGGCTGGAGCATAAATAACTCAGTACCGGTAAAGAATATTACGCTTCCAGAAACAATAGAAGAAGATATCTTGATAACGGCAATCTTCCGTAAACAGTCTCAGATCGTGCTGACGGCAGACTCAGATTCCAATGTGATTTATGATGGCAATGCACATAGAATCACAAGCTATACCGGAGTACCAGATGGTTTGACTATTTCAGGATATAAAGTTGACACGTCAGGAGTAGACGCAGGCACCTATGCTACGAAGATTGTTCAAACAGGTGATATAACCGTAACAAGTGGGGAAGGTAATGTGACAGAACGCTATCGGATTCAATTGAATGATGGTAAGTTAGTGATTAGTCCTGCACCAATTACAATAGCAATAGAGGAAGGCCAAAGTAAAATATATGGTGAAAAAGAGACAGCATATCAGGCAAATGTATTTCATAAACCAGTTAATGGTACATCTGTAGATTATACGATAGAACGTCAGGCAGGGGAAAATGCCGGAGTATATGCATTCACAGTTAAACTTGGGCATAATCCAAATTATGTAATTAAGGCACCAGAGGTTACTTTCGAGATAGTAAAGCGTCCAATTACATTTACGGCAGCCAGCGCGGGAAGGGATTATAATGGAGAACCTTTAACGGCAAATAGTTATTCCATTTCGGGGTCCGGTCTTGCGACTGAGGCATTTATTGACAGTATGAAATCCATCGTGGTAAGTGGTTCCAAAACAAGTGCTGGAAGCAGTGTGAATTACATCAATTATGCACAGATTGTTCGGGTAAATGAGAGTGGCATAGAACAAGATGTTACGAATAATTATAGCATTACCTATGTAAATGGAGAACTGCATGTTTACTCTAAGAAACAAGAGCCAACCACACCAAGTACTCCAACTACCCCAGCTACCCCGACTAAACCAACAGAACCAACCGTACCAGTAATACCGACTGTTCTAATTCCGGAAAATCCGACACCACTCGCGGTGACACCGACAGTGCCACTCATAACACCAAATAGAACAGTTGCGGATGCACTAATTACGCAGGTCATTCCGACACAAATAGTACCGATTGAAGACGAAGCGGTAGCAACAACAGATCGTATTCCAGGGGAAGCTAAAAAGGATACGGAACCTGAACTTAAGACAATTACCGAGGAGGACACAGCATTGGCATCAGGAGAGGGAGATTGTTGGATTCATTGGTTGATTTTGCTAATTACTTGCTTCTATTCTATCTATACAATTGTAAGAGCATATGCCAGACACAAGAAGATAAAAGAATTGCAAGGTAGCGATGAAGCAGTAGAAGTGAACGTATAATGTGGAAAGAAGGTATAGGATAATGAAGAAATTAGATTTTATAATGCTACTTCTATTTTTGGTATTGTTATTGGTGCTTTCTTTCTTTTGGAAATGTCATTACGATCCAATCGTTACTGTTTTCGGTATTTTGATTGCAATAGTATCCGCAATTACAGCGTATATGCAATATAAGAAAATAAACGAACTGAGCAAAGAAGAAAAAGAGTAACACCCAAAGGAGCAACGACCTATTAAAGTTCGTTGCTCCTCTTTTCATTGCGTATTGTTTATCAAAGGCGATTGCTCTTGCCAGGGATGGATGATTTGTATTCCGTTGGAGATAACCCATAATAATTTTTAAATGCCTTACTAAAATAATTATTATTGCTGTATCCAAGTCGGTCGGATATTTCCTGGACTTGCAGATCCGGCTGTGATATTAATTCTTTCGCCCGATCCATACGGAGTTTTAAAGCATATTCATAAATGCCGCACCCATATTTCCGTTTAAACAATTTAGAAAGATATTCTTTCGAAAAAAAATAGCGGTCACTAAACATAGAAATCTTGATATCCTGACAATAGTTTTGTTCGATATATTCTTTGATAATGCGAATTGCATCATTAGGGGAGATGATCGTATCATCTGGTAACGCTACTACTTCGGAAATATCATTTTCTAAATTTAATAGTTTAACAGCTTTCTGTAAGGCGGCATCCAGATCTTCTTTGACGATTGGTTTTAATAGATAATCAATGGCACCTGATTGAATGGCGGCATGTGCATATTCAAAATAATCATATCCACTTACGACAATAAATTTTGTATTGGGAAATTCTTCTCTAGCTATTTTCAGGAATTCAGCTCCCCCCATGGTTGGCATTTGCATATCGACAAATACAATATCCGGATGCAATTCGCGCATACACGATAAGCCCTCTTTTCCATTTTTTGCATAGGCAGGTTCTTTCATTCCTAGAGAATGCCAATTGCCAAGTGCTGTAATTGCTATACGAACTGGATTTTCATCATCTATGATCAGTGCCTGATACATGTGTGTTACCTCCTATTGGAATCGATAATGTGACTAGTGTATAATGAAAAGGAGTGCTCTCGACAGCTAAGGTCGCTGGATTTTCATATAGAATATGCAGTCGGCTGTTTAAGTTCAAGAGTCCAATTCCCAGGTTCTTATTTGTTATAAAGTCTTTTTGCTTAAAACAAGCATTTAATTCGATTAGCTGTTCCTTGGTGATACCTGCACCATTATCCCAAACTTGGATAAGTAGATTATTATCTTCAAGGAAAGTCTTAATAGTTATACAAATCCTGTCTATGTCTCCATTCATACCATGTATAATAGAATTCTCCACTAATGTTTGAATACTGATTTTGGGAATTCTAATCATAAGAGTATCTTCGTCAATATTCCATTTGTAATGTAGATTGTTTCCAAAACGAAAATGCTGTAAGGATAAATAATCATTCACATATTTGATCTCCTGCGAAACCGTAACAAAATCCTCTTCCTTTATAGAGTAGCGAAGCATGGAGGCTAACGCAGTGACCATGGAATAAATATTAGGTTGCTTGTTAATAATCGCTTCGGATGAAATTGCCTGTAGCGTATTATAAAGAAAATGAGGATTTAATTGGGCCTCCAAAGCTGTTAACCTGGCAGTTTTTGTATTTATTTCAGATATGTAATTTTTTTTAATCAATTCATCAATATGATAGATCATAGAATTAAAGTCGTGGGCCAGATTACAAATTTCAAGGCTTCCGCCAATATCCGTTGTAGTAGTAAAATTGCCGGTACCTACTTTACGAAGTCTGTGTGCCAACGTTGAAAGTGGATTTGTGATAAGACGAATAAATATAAATACCATTATAATAGCAATGGATATGGCAATAGAGGCAAGAAAGAAACTAAAATTTCTGGTAGCACTGAGTTGTTTATCTAAAGAAGCTAACGGTTTTAAACTAAGTATCGTGTAGCCATGCAAAGCACTTTTATGATAAACCGCTAAGTACTTAGTCTCTTTTCGTTCTAAATGAAAGCTGCCAGTGGCAGGATCCGTAGGGGTGGGAAGGGCTTCGTTCAAAAAATCGTAATTTAGAATGCTACTATTACTGTAGAGTAGCTGACCGTTCTCATCTACCATACAGAATAATTCATCCAAATCATTGTGATTTTTAGCAATAGAATTGATATAGGATGTATTAAAAGTCAATTCTACAATGGCGAGGGGCTCCTGGTCTTCTATCCGTATAATTGTTCTGTAATAGGTCATAAATACGTTTGGATTTTCAGAAGGTTCAATGGAGCGGTAGTATGGCTTTTTGGTAAAAAAATCATAGCCAGGTAATGCGGTCACGTGATTTTCCGTAAATGTCTGTACTTTGTGCTTATTAGAGTCGATGGCATAGTTGTCCGCTTTTTTTAGGAGAAATAAACGGTAAGAAATAAGATCATTTCTGGAATCAAAATTACTGCGCAGGAGACTCTGTATGTTATTACTATCACTATAAGTTAGTACTTTATTAGAATTAATACATTGCATAAAAGAGATGTCGTGGCGTAAAAGCAATGAATAGCGGCTGATTTCCGTGATATAAGAATCCAAATTTTGTGTTTCCAGATTCAGTAATGTTGTAGATGTTTGGATCTGTTGCTGCACCATGGCTATACTGTTACTTTTATAATTGTAGGTGATAATAGACAATATGATAAATGTAAATGTAATACTGACGAGTGCGAGAAGCTGAGTCTTAAGAGATATTGTGCAAACATAGTTGTAACCTTTCTTTTTTGTAACCCGGAATACGTTAATGAGAACGCGTAGGATATTTTTATCTATAAAGTATGACATAGAGAAATCCTCCTCCTATCTTTTTCTATAGTATCACTTTATCATATTGTTTTGTATATACATACGAAAATTGTGTGTTTTTTACCACAAACTGTTCACAAAAGTACATTCTAAAGACAAAATGTATACTATATAATAAATGAATACTACAAATAAATACAAAATGCACAAAAAAGAATGAGGGGAGTAAGCAGATGAAGTGGGTAGGAGGGAACAAACAGAAAGTAGAGACTGTTTTATACACATTACCAGCCATATTATTGGTAACGGTAATGATTTACATACCATTTATAATGAGCGGATATTATTCTTTGACTGCGTGGAATGGAATTTCAAAAGAACCGGTATTTATTGGTTTAGAAAATTTTCAGACATTATTCAGTAGGGGGAGTGAATTTGCCAGATCGTTGTTGTTTACGGCAAAATATACCGTATTATTCATGATGATAGCAAATAGCCTGGCGTTGGTGCTGGCAGTTATTTTAGTGAAAAAATTGAAAACAGCAAATATAGTAAGAGGTGTTTTCTTTATCCCTTATATCATGAGTATGACGATTGTTGGATTTATATGGAAATTTATTTTTTCCCAAGGATTTGCTAAATTATTTGAAATGACAGGAATGGAATTTTTAAATCTCAGCTGGCTGGGTAATCCAAAATTGGCATTCTATTCAGTTGTTTTTGTAGGGATCTGGCAGTCGGTCGGTTTTTATATAGTATTATATATTGCAGGTCTGCAAGCCATACCAAATGATGTTTTGGAAGCGGCTACCGTGGATGGAGCAAACGGGCTGGAGAAGTTTTTCAAGGTAACACTTCCCCTGTTGGGCCCTTCCATTACCACATGTGTATTCATGTCTTTGACAAATTCTCTAAAAGTATTTGATATAATTCTTGCATTGACCAAGGGAGGACCAGGAGCCTCTACCTATAGTGTTACACTAGACATCTACCGTGAGGCTTTCCAAAACAATAATTATGGCCTGGGTTCCGCAAAGTCTTTGGTTTTTTTCCTGCTTATATTAGTTCTGACACAATTGGTATTAAAAGGATTCAGGAGTAGGGAGGTTGAGATCTGATGACAAGAAAGCAAAAAAAGAGACTGCGAATAATAGTAACTGAAATCATTATGATTTTCATAGCGCTTATCTATATGTATCCCATCTTCTTAATGTTTATCAATTCTGTAAAACCTTTTGGAGAGGTTGTGGCCGATGTAATTGCACTTCCGAAAGTTTTGGAATGGCAGAATTATATAGATGTTATTAACAAAATGGATTATAAAAGATTGTTTTTGAATAATGTAATCATTACAGGAGTTGGTATTTTGGGTATTGTCGGATTCTCCTCTAGCACAGCTTACATACTGGAAAGAAGACGAGGTAATTATACTCGTATCGCCCATCTTATCATTATAACACCAATGCTGATACCTTTTCAGACAATTATGATTACCTTACTGAAAGTAATGAATGTAATCCATCTGTCTGGCAGTACCTGGGGGCTTGGCATTCAATATTGGGGATTCGGAATTCCGATGGCAACATTTATCTATTACAATTTCATGAAGACAATACCCAAGGAAATTGATGAAAGCGCTTTTATGGATGGGGCTTCCACATTGAAAACATTTACTGCAATAATTTTTCCCCTTTTAAAATCAGTGACTGCGACCGTTATTGTATTGGATGTTATGTGGATATGGAATGATTTTTTATTACCGCTATTAATGGTAAACAGTTCACCAAAGACAAAGACATTAGTTTTGTCTGCTTATACATTTGTGGGTCAGTTTAATACACAGTGGCATTATGCAATGACTGCCATGGTATTAGCCGTATTACCTTCTATTATATTCTTTATTTTGTTACAGAAAAATATTGTAGAAGGAGTCGTTGCGGGAGCTGTAAAAGGATAGGTATCAATCACTGATCAGTGGACATGGTTTCTGGAGACGATGCATCTGATTCAGGATACAATAAAAAGGGCATAAAAAGAAAAGGAGAGCGAGAACTATGAAAAAGAAATTGATTCGTACGTTATTGGGTGTAGCTATGATTACCACCATGCTGACTGGCTGTGGGAAATCTGCTTCGGGGGATGCAGCTACTGGAGCGGAAGGTACTACTACACAGGATGTGGCAGAATCGACAACAAAAGCTTCTGATGATGAGACAGCAGAGATTTATATGTTTATTGCAAGTCCGGAATATGCGGATGCGATGGGAGAATTAATTGCAGCATATAAAGAAGTGAAACCAAATGTAACGATAAACTATGAGACAACACAGAATGATTATCCAACCTTACTAAAAGCAAAATTGAATTCCGGAGATTGTCCGGATATCTTTTCCTCTACTTCGGGAAAAGAGATCAATACCTATCTGGACTATTCTTATAACCTCGCAGATCAACCATTATCTGGAGCAATGAGCGATTCCGTAAAATCGGTTATGATGTCCGGCAATGAAGTACATGGTCTTAGCATTAAAGGTAACTATTTTGGTGTTATTTACAACAAAGGAATCTTTGAAGAAGTAGGTATTTCTTCTTTCCCGCAGACCATGTCAGAACTTGAAGCAGCTTGTGAAAAGTTGTCAGCAGCGGGATATACCCCTTTTACGACAGGTTTTGCAGAATGGTGGGTCTACAAACATTGTTTCCAAACCTATTTAGATGCAGCAGGTGGTGATGATGTGGAAGGCCTCGTTAAGAAATTTGCGTCAGGGGAAGCACACTTAAAAGATTATCCGGAAATTTACGATAATTTCTTTCAATTGGTCGATCTGGGAGTAAAATACGGCGATGCAAAACCTTTGGAGACTGACTTAAGCGCAGAAGAAGCAGCATTTGCAACTGGTAAAGTAGGTATCATGCTTGGTCAGGGAGCGTGGGTCGAAGCTGATGTATTAAAGATCAATCCGGATATCAAGATAGGCTTTGATGGTTATCCGGTAAATGAGGATGCTTCTTTATGCAAGATCATTGGAGGCTCTGATCAGGCACTTCGGGTAAACAAAGATTCTAAAGTATTACAACCTACTTTGGACTTCTTAAATTGGTGGTATACATCGGATTATGGTAAAACCTGGTTCAAGGATGTGGCAGGTGTCATTCCACCAATCAAAGATGGTAACACACCTGATTTTGAAATAATCAAGCAGGGTAGTGCATTAGAGAAGGAAGAAGGAAGTGCTACGTTATCAATTGCCTATTCAACGGATAGCTTCCATCAGGCATTTGGTGAGATCATGCAGTCTTACGTTGCAGGTTCCATTGATAAAGACGCAGCATGCGAACAAATAGAAGCAAAATGGGTTGAGTTAGAAGGAGCAGAATAGGAAAGAGAAGGTGGGAGATAAATTAAAATCCAGCAGGTAGATACCTGCTGGATTTTTCGTTGTGCTATTGATAAAGTATATCTCTTAGAAAAATCTGAATTGACACAAATTTGTTCTCATTATACAATAGCGAGGCGGTTAGGAAAAGCTAACCAGAAAGGAGCATCTATGACATATGTATGGTTCAATCCTGTTGTTATCAATATGTATGGATGGGAGCAGTTGGAATATGTAGCAAAAAAAACTGACCTGCAGCCGATACAATGCAAAGAAGACTGGGGGAATTTTGTAAAGGATCGTTATAGACAAGAAATAGCGGACTCGAAAAAAACCATATTAGATATGCGTTGTCCAAAAGCTGTCGATTATATTAAAAATAATTTTCCTGTAGAGGAGTATGTATTTCCAGATATTGAACCTATTCTGCTCCATTGTGCAAGAGAAGTTCAAAGATATTTATCTGAATATGACGAGTTGATCGTGATAACGCCCTGCAAGGAACTGGCCGTATCCGGAAATAATCTGGAACTTAAAAATACGACTTTTTTACCGTTTACTGATTTACGAAAGAGGGCAACGCTAGATTTAATTCCTAAGGAGTTAGAGGAAAGTCCTATACCACCAGGATTTTTTAGTAAAATATCGAAAAAAAGTATTATGCTAACCGGACAAGATCAAATCCATGCTTTTTTTTCCAAATCACAAAAAACAAATGCAGAGGTAATTGAATTGCTTTATTGTCCACAAGGTTGTCACAAGGGCCCTGGTGTAAGAGAATGAAGAGAAAGAACGGAAGTATCTTACAACCTTTATCTATTTTACTGATCCTACTTATTTTATGGATATCGGCATGTCACTTGAAAATTTGGACGGATTACCTTTTACCATCTCCCATCAAAGTGTTACATAGTTTTTGGAAAATGATTTTGACAGGAGAATTGTTTCTTGATATTGCTATAAGTTTACGAAGAGTTCTGATTGGTTTTTGCATAGCATTTATTTTTGCTTCTTTATTAGGTGTTTTATCCTCTTTAAAGCCGACATGGTCAGGTTACTATCATTTTCTGGTGCAGTTCATGAGAAATGTGCCGCCTCTAAGCCTGGTGGCTCTTTTGATACTTTGGTATGGAATTGGAGAAACATCCAAAATCATTATTATTATACTTGCTTCCTTCTTTCCTATGTTTCTTAATATTTCTAAGGGGTTTTCACAATGTGATCAGAAACTTTTAGACGTAGGTATTTCCTTAGGCCTAACAAAAAAAGAATTATTTTTTCGGATCATATTGCCCAATGCGCTTTCCGATATTCTAGTAGGAATGCGGATTGGTCTGGGCTATAGCTGGCGTGCTATCATTGGAGCAGAGATGATAGCAGCTTCTACTGGTTTGGGGCATATGATTCTTTATGCACAACAAATGTCTCGCTCTGACAAAGTCATTGTTGGAATCCTTATGATTGGGAGCGTTGGATATGCCTGTGATCGAATCTTTGCCTATTTAATTCGAAAAATACTGAAAGGGGAAAGTAAGAATGTCTGGACTTAAAGTGGTTTCCCTGCATAAAAAATTCCTTATCGGTGAACAGAACCATAGTGTACTTAACAATTTACATATGGAAGCAAATAACAATGATATCACAGTTATTTTGGGGAAAAGCGGATGCGGTAAAACGACTTTTCTTCGTATTATAGGACAATTGGAATCCTATGATGAAGGCAGTATTTCTTTTAATGAAAGGCCGCGAACTGCTTTTGTATTTCAGGAGCCTCGTCTGATGCCTTGGCTTACCACCTATCAAAATATTATATTTGGACTCAAAAGGGGAGAAATCTGTTCAGAGGAAATAGAGGAATTGATTCGTATGGTGGGTCTGGAAGGATTTCAAGATGCATATCCGGTGCAACTATCGGGAGGCATGCAACAACGAGTGTCCCTGGCACGGGCATTGGCTTACAGACCTTCTTTCATACTGTTGGATGAGCCGTTTGCGGCACTCGATTACTTTACCCGTAAACAGATGCAAATGGAACTTGTACGAATACAGCAGGAACGTAAATGCGGTATGTTATTTGTTACTCATAGTATAGATGAAGCTTTATCAATTGCACAAAAAATAATTATTTTAGAAAATGGCAGTGTGAAAAAGGAATATCAAATTCCTGAGAATGCGTTACATCGAGATTTGCTTAATGCTGCATTTATAGAAAGAAAAAAAGATATATTGGCACAATTATGCTAAGGAGGAAATTTATGAAAAAATTATTATCAATTCTGTTGACTTTAACGTTTTGTAGTTGTTTACTTGTAGGCTGTGGCAGTCAAAAAGCTGCACAAGGGGATTATCCGGAAAGTGTTACCTTTACCTATGTGACTTCTCCTCTTAATGTACCTTCTATCATCGAAAAGGAAAAAGGTATTTTTACGGAAGTCTTTGGGGAAAAGGGGATAGCAGTTAACTATTCGGAAATTACATCTGGTTCCGAACAAACACAGGCATTAGCTTCCGGTGATATTCAGATCTTAAATGCGGTCGGTGCTACCTCTGTCATTCTTGCAGCGGCAAATGGATCTGATATAAAAGTAGTAGACATGTATAGCCGATCACCAAAGGCATTCTGTTTATTTACGAAAGACGATTCCATCAATTCACCAGAAGACTTACGAGGAAAAACGATTGCAGGACCAACGGGAACAAATCTTCATGAACTTTTGGTTGCGTACTTGGCAACTGCTGGAATGTCTCTTGAGAATGTGAATTTTGTAAACATGTCAATTCCCGATGCACAAGCGGCACTGGGCGGGGGAAGTATCGATGCTGCTTTGCTAGCAGGTCCGGCAGCAAATCAAATACAGGCTGCTGGATATCATCTTGTGACAAATGGGGAAGGGTTGATTCATGCAATCATATGCGTAGCTGTTTCCGGTGAATTTTATGAAAAGCATCCGGAAGTTATCGAGTTATTAAAAGCATCTCAGTCAGAAATCATAGAATTCATGAATAATAACTATGAAGAAACCGTGGAAATGGTAGCAACATCACTGGATTTAGAACGCTCTGCGGTAGAAGAGATGTATACCTATTATGATTTTGGTGTTGCACTTACGGATGCAGATAAGGAAGGCTTTCAGGCAACCGCTGATTTTATGTACAAAAATGATATGATAGAAAATGAATTTGATATTACATCCCTATTTCTAGAATAATACGTTAAGTAAAGCATGAGCCGTTACACAAATAAGTTGTGTAGCGGCTCTAACAAACTGAGACTTATTTAACCAACCATGTATCATAGTTATTTGCCATTTCCCGCAATATGGTAACGAATTTTCCAACATGGTAGCCATCGCAAACCGCATGATGGCATTGAATAGCAAGAGGCATCATGATCCTGCCATCGTTCTTTTTATATTTTCCAATAGTAAAGATGGGCAGAAGATAGTTTGCATCAAAAGCGTTGATATGGAATGCTGAAAAATCTAACCATGGGACACTGGAAATCGTAAACGTATTGGGTACGACCTGTTCCTGAGGGAAAATACTACCATTCGCATACTGTTTGGTATCTTTCAAATAGGCACGATAGAATGTCTCGAAACAGCTATTATACTTTGTCCATATACAGGAGAATGTTTTTGTGATTGGATTAAAAACCGTATAGACGGGATCGATGACTTCCCAATATCCCAATCGATGCTCCTCATTTAAAGTCATTCGAAACTCTGGTAATTGATTTACCACAGTTGCAATCATGAAGAGTTGTGCAGGGTAGGATTTTATACTTTGTTCCTTTAACCGCATCAGCAGATTGGTAATATCAATATCTACCGTTGTGCTATAAGAGCAAGGTACCTGATTTTTATAATGCTCATAGTGAGTTTTTCTTACCCAATGCTGCAGTTGTATTTCAATAAAGTTCATTGTTTCGCCTCCTAAAATAATATGATTCATTTTAAGAGGCCTTATTGCTCGTTTTTACCATATTCAGGTATCTCCTTTAGTCAGTATTCATGTGTTGTTGATTTTCGTCCGGATTTTTCGATTTCTCTTCTTGAAAGAGTGCTGCGATGTTCTTTTTACCAGAAATAGTGCCATATAACCATATCCAAATCCATAATAGAATAGGAACAGCAATAGTAGCAAATAGGCATGCCTGAAACATGCGACCGGATCGTGGTGAATCTATAAGAGCAAAAATAAATGTTGCAATAGAAAGACCAACCAGTATAAGAATGGCAATCATAGCGGATATTCGTTTAATTTTTTTATTCATAAGTTTCCTCCTGAAAATGTAACTATTGGTTATGATTATAGTGGGGCACAGAATGGAAGTCAAGCAAAGCGCATACGGTGGTATTCGCAATTAAATATTAATTACAGTTAAAATTTTCTTTAAACAATAAGTAGTAGATGCAGTGGATAGTCTCCAGTTTTATGGTGTCATAGTCCAAAGCATCATTTTTATTATAAACAAAATCATGACAATAAGACTCCACCATATTGTACATAATATGAATTTTTTCAATCAAATGAGGAGGGTTGATACCTTCTTGAAGGCATAAATCCGCCATTTTCAGAATCAATGTATTTTCAAATTTTCGTACCATTCTAGCAATGTCAGGATCTGTAGTGGAAAGTGCGACCAGTTCTTGATGAAGCTCTTTAAATTGTAAATGCTGGGTTACGAAAGAGTCGATCAGTATACTTAAATTTGTGATAAAGTCATATTTGTTTTTATAACTTAGAGATTTGTTGTGCCAGGGTTTAAAAAAATCATGAATAGGTTCCTGAACTCTTGTAAAAATAATTTCTAATCCATATAAAAAAATATCCTTTTTATCTTTAAAATAGCTATATACTATTCCGGTTGATACATGCGCTGCTTTTGCGATATCGGCGGTCGTCGTATTGTGATATCCATTCTTGCAAAGAAGTTCAATTCCGGCTTCCATGATTCGATTTTTTTTCTCAATAGAACGTTTCTGCTTTGGTTCCCTGATACTAGCTGACATAATAATTCCTATTCCTTTTATATATTTTGTTTTTATTCCTATTATAGATTGTCGTTTTCTATTAGTCAATATAAGTGAATGTGAAATATTATTCATATTACATATTGACAAATAGTAAGGCTTGCTAAATAATATGAATATGAAACAAATTTCATAATATGAGGAGATAGTATATGAAACATAAAAAGTATAAAAGAAGATTTCTAAAGGCTGGAACAACGCTGCTTATCTTAGGAGTGGCAATAGCCGCTTCTATAATCGTAATACGTAAGCCCAAGGTCTATACGGTCACATCCGCAAGAATTCAGAATATTCAGGAAATATTAAAAGTGACAGGTGATGTCAAAAGTAATCGAACCAAGACCTATTATGCTATGTTTACGGCGCCCATTACAGAATTAAACGTAAAAGAGGGTGATATGGTAAAAGAGGGCGATCAGGTGGTAACGTTCGATGTAAAAGATCTGGTATTGGAATCGAAACAATCAGCGCTTGCCGTACAGGCAGCGGAAGACGAATATCAGTCTACCGTAAATCAAAATGAAAAAAATTTACTTATTTATCAGGGCGCAGCTATGAGCGAAGCGGCTTTCGCAGAGCTAATAGCGGGTCAAAGAGATGTTATCAAAGATTTACAGGCAAAAGTAACAAAGGCTGAAAATAAAGCAAATGATATCTCGATTCTACAGAATCGCGTCAATATGGAAGTAGATAAGGATGATAAAGAAGAATTACAGAAAACATTGGATGAATGGAAGGGGGAGTATAAAGAGTATAATGTACCAGGAGTAACATCAGAGCTGGCAAAACAACAGGCTATCTTAAGCGATATGCAGGCCTATCGTACGCAGTACGAGACGCAGAAACAGACCGCGGATAATAAAATCATTGATCCAAAAGCACAAGAACAAATTTTGACAAATAAAAAGTCAGCAGTACTGAATAAGCAGGATAAAGATAGCAAGCTGGCAGAAGCCAGTGAAGGAATTTTTACAGAAGTCACAGGAATCATAACTAAGGTGTATGTGGAAGAAGGGGCTACTGTTAATCAGGGAACTCCTCTTTTTAAGGTAGATGATAGTAACGATATGGCGGTAGATGCGATGGTCAGTAAATATGATATCAGTAGAATCAAGCTGGGAATGACGGCCACTATTCAGATAGCTGGCCATACCTATAATGGAGCAGTAACAAAAATAAATCGTGTTGCTACCACAGATTCTTCTGACAAAGCAAAGATACCTGTAACGGTAACGATTCAAAAGCCTGACGATTTTGTGTACATAGGAATTGAAGCAGATGTAGCGATAAATATTGCTAAAAAAGAGAATGTCGTGGTGTTACCAATAGAGGCGGTATATACCGATGATACGGGTAGTTATTGCTATGGTATTTTGAATGGTTTGGTCGTGAAAACATATGTAGTTAAGGGTCTTGAAAATGCAAATATGGTGGAAATCAAAGAAGGAATCAAGCCAGGGGATACGGTCATTTTAGATGCGGTCACAGAGCAACAGATTGGAATCAGGGCGGTAGGTGAAGAACGGGAATGAAAGAATTAATGGAATTTAAAGAAGTTTCAAAGCAGTACCAGCGTGGAAGTCATAGCTTCTATGCATTGGATCATGCCACCTTTACCATTGATGCGGGAGAGCTGGTAGTAATCTTAGGACCGAGCGGAGCCGGGAAAAGTACCTTGTTGAATTTGCTTGGCGGAATGGATACGGCAACCAGCGGAGATATTATTTTTAATGGTTCGAATATTACTAATTATACGGATGATGAATTAACGGATTATAGAGCTAAGAACGTTGGAGTTGTATTCCAATTTTATAATCTGATTCCTACATTGACTGCCTATGAGAATGTCGCATTAATGAAGGAAATTGAAGAGGAATCATTAGATCCCGCAGAAGTATTAAAATCCGTAGGATTAGCTAATCAAATGCACCAATTTCCCTCGCAGATGTCTGGAGGAGAGCAGCAGAGGACGTCCATCGCAAGAGCAATCGCCAAAAATCCCAAATTATTGCTTTGTGATGAACCGACAGGGGCTTTGGATACGGTTACAGGACGTGAAATATTGCAACTCTTGCAACGGATGAGCCGGGAAGAAAAGAAAACAGTGGTTGTGGTCACACATAATAGTACGTTTGCCAGGATTGCTGATAAAATAATTAGAGTAAAGAACGGTCAAATTGAAAGCATTGAAAAAAATGAAGTACCACAAGATGCAGAAGAGGTGAACTGGTAATGCTGAAAAGAAAATTGTGGAGGGATCTTAAGCATCATAAAATGCAATTTTTTTCAATTTTCCTAATGGCATTTTTAGGAATACTTGTATTTGTGGGACTGGATGCAGAATGGAATGGGACGGAACAGTCGGGAAATAGCTTTTATGAAGAAACAAATCTTGCAGATATTTGGGTAAGAGGGAGTTATTTTACAGCAGAGGATGAAAAGAATATAGAAGAAATTGATGGAGTGAATAAGGCAGAACGCAGAGTGGGAGTGGAAGGAAAGGCGGTTTTTTTAGACAAGCAGAATTTGGACTTGGAAGGGAATAGCGAGCCCTATATGAGGTTTACTTTTCTGGACACACAAGAAATCTCCCAAATGAAAATCGTGTCAGGAGAACCCTATGAAGCAGACCGGGAAGGCATTTGGGTGGATGACCGCTTTGCCGAGTATTATAATCTTGCGGTAGGAGATGTACTTACCGTAAAAATAAATAATTGTATGATGCAGGAAGTGATAAAAGGAACCATCCTGCATCCGGAATATGTTTATTATGACTCTGATACAAGAGAAATGGTCCCACCGTATGGAACATTCGGGTATGCATTTCTATCTGCAAAAGAATACCCGTTACCTGGCAGTCATAGTTATACAGAGATCATAGTTGATACTAACACAGTAAAAAATCAGGATACCATCAAGGATCAGATCAGAAAGATCATTGACGATGAGAATGCAGTCATCAGTGACCGGACACAGGAAGAGAGCTTTTCTACGTTTGATGCAGAAGTTGCACAGCATAAAATGATGGGGTTTTTGTTCCCTGTGGTCTTTTTATTAATTGCATTACTTGGCATTATGACCACAATGACTAGAATGACAGCCAATCAGAGGATTCAGATCGGTACATTAAAGGCACTTGGATTTAGCAAGGGCAGAATTATCAGGCATTATCTTTCTTATGGCTTTTTTATTAGTTTGATCGGAGCTGTTATAGGTGGAATAGCAGGATATTTCACATTGCCACATCTCATTATGGCATCCATGTCTAAGATGTATATTCTCCCAGCATGGAAGACCGTGATTTCGTGGAATTCCTATTATGCAATTGGGGCAGAAGTGGCAGTGTCGACGATCGTGAGTTATTTGGCATGCCGCAAAGAATTGATGGATCCTCCGGCTTTGACCCTGAAACCAAAATCTCCAAAGAGAATAGCCCACACGGCTCTGGAAAAAAGTAAACTGTGGCTTCGTCTTACTTTTCAAACACAGTGGAATATACGAGATGTACTACGAAATAAATCCAGAAGTCTGATGGGAATTATTGGAGTGTCAGGCTGCACGATGTTATTACTTTGTGCATTTGGATGCAGAGATTCGGTCGGGCATATGGCAACCTGGATGTATGATGAAATTATGATAAGTAATCACTGTATTTTATTAGAAAAATGTACCAGGCAGGGAGATGCGGAAGAATATGCAAAAAAATATGCAGGTCAGATGATTGAGGAAGAAGCCATTGAAATACAAGCAAATGATATTTTGAAAACAGGTACTCTGACGGTAGTGGACCAAGGCAATTATTTACATATACAGAATCCCGCATTAAGGGAAATTCCTCTTGACAAAAAGGGAATTACGTTGTCCTCCAAGATGGCTACGCTTCTTCAGGTGCAGATTGGTGACTATATCAAGTGGCATGTTATGGGAGAAGATACCTGGCAGTATACCAGAATCGTTTCGATTAACAGAGTTCCATCTGGTCAGGGAATAACCATAACAAGGCAAGCATACGAGGCACTTTCCTGTGAATTTAAGGCAAATAAAATTCTGACGAATATGTCACTTCCAGATGACATAACAGATGATAGTAAGGTACAGACCATACAAGAAGTGAGACAACTAAAATCAGAAATGAATAAATCCATGGAAATGATGAATATTATGGTGGCTATATTGATTGTAGCAGCAGTCGTGCTGGGTGTTGTTGTGTTATATAATCTGGGAGTTCTTTCTTTTGTCGAAAAGACAAGAGAAATTGCTACCTTAAAGGTATTGGGTTTTCCATCCAGAAAAATTCAGGGAATCCTACAAATGCAAAATGTTTGGATTACCACAATTGGAATTCTTATTGGGATCCCATTGGGGTACTTATTTCTAGCCATGATATGCCAAAGTCTGTCTGAGAGAGATGATCTTTACCCGTGTATAACGACAATATCATATGTTTTATCTGTCATTGGTACATTTGCGGTTTCCATCCTTGTAAATGCCATGTTATCGGGAAAAGTTAAAACGATTGATATGGTAGATGCCTTAAAAGGAGTAGAATAAATAAATTACGATATCGATATTGAATGCAAGGTATTTTATGTGGTACTATAAAGGATAATGAATAATATCAGGACATTTAAATACGAGTGATAAAAATGCCAACGGTAGAGTATATAAGAAAGAGGCGGGCAATATGTTAGAATTAAGAAATATATCATGGAAGGCAGAGGACGGCAAAAATATACTGGAGGATGTATCTTTTGTTGTACCGGATAATAGATTCGTTGTGATAACAGGACCAAATGGGGGAGGTAAGACTACAACTGCCAGATTAATAGCGGGATTGATGCCGCCAACATCAGGACAGATTTTGTTTCACGGTAAGGATATTACAGGTATGGACGCAACGGCATGTGCAAAAGCAGGAATTGGATATGCCTTTCAACAACCAGTGCGCTTTAAGGGAATTACAGTTCGTGAACTGATCGAAATGGCAGCCGGGAAAGAGCTGAGTGAGACCAAGATCTGCAATGCATTGACAGAAGTTGGGTTGTGTGCAAGAGAGTATGAAGACCGTGAAGTAAATGGGAGTCTATCGGGCGGTGAGATCAAAAGAATTGAAATCGCTTCGGTATTGGCACGTAAGTCAGAATTATCAGTATTTGATGAACCAGAGGCAGGCATCGATTTATGGAGCTTTTCAAATTTGATTGAGGTATTTACGCGTTACCGGGAGAGTCGAAAGGGCTCTATGCTGGTAGTATCCCACCAGGAGAGACTGTTGCAAATAGCAGATGACATTATCGTTATTGCCAATGGGAGAGTGAGCAGACAGGGGACACGGGATGAAATTTTACCAACGCTTTTTACGGATGATATGCCTTGCGAGGCGTGTCGAAGAAAAGGAGATGACAGCCATGAATGAGACAACGAAAGAACTGTTAAAGATAGTATCCGGTATGGATGGAGAGCCGAAAGATGGGATTGCTTATAACATTCGGGAAGACAGTGCATGCGCAGGGCGTCAATCTTCTAAAAATATAAAGATCACACCTAAGAAAGATAAACCGGGAATTGATATTACAATTGCACCTTTCACAAAAGAAGAAAGCGTATATATTCCGGCTTGTGTAACACACAGTGCTGTTTCCGATGTTGCTTACAATGACTTTTTCGTCGGGGAAGGGGCATGCGTTACGATAGTAGCAGGTTGTGGTGTGAATTCAGACGGCCATGAGGACGCCATGCACAATGGGATACACAGATTTTATATTGCAAAGGATGCACGTGTTTGTTATCTGGAAAAGCATATCGGTACGGGAAAAGGTACTGGAAAGAGAATTATCAACCCGGAGACTTATATAGAAATTGCAGAGAATGGGTATTTGGAAATGGATACGACACAGATCGGTGGTGTAGACTCTACGAAAAGAACAACAGGTGCAAAATTAGAGACAAATGCAAAGCTAATCATCAGAGAGCGTTTGATGACGGACGGCAAACAAGAGGCGGAAACAAACTTTAAAGTGGATATGAATGGAGAAGATGCGAGCGTTGATCTGATATCAAGATCAGTGGCAAGAGGGTATTCAAAGCAGACCCTGTATTCGAATATTGAGGGAAATGCGAAGTGCAGTGGACATTCCGAATGTGATGCGATCATAATGGATCATGGAACGGTCAATGCGGTTCCTGGGCTATTGGCCAATCATATCGATTGTGCATTGATTCATGAAGCGGCAATCGGAAAAATTGCAGGAGAGCAGATTCTAAAATTAAAAACACTAGGTCTTACAGAGGCAGAGGCAGAAGAGAAAATTGTGAATGGATTTTTAAAATAGAAAATCTTTATATCCCAAAGCAAGTAATAAACAATTATTATGCGGCGGGATATTTTATTATCAAAATAGTGTCTGATTCTTATGTTTTGACTAAAACAGTCGATATATGAAATAGATACTTTTTGGAGGTGGTGGAAAGATATGAGTTATATGTTCGGAAATAATATAAGCGGTATTGCAGAGAGAATATTTCAAAAAGCTACAGTTTCTCTTTCCGGAAATGAGCGGAGTAAAATAATCAGTACAGATCGTACAAGGAATAGCAGCGAAGTTTCAAACACAAAGAAAAAAACAGATAGTAAACTGAATCGTATTATAAATAAATTCAGGGCAGGTCATAAGTTGACACAAGAAGAACTTCAATACCTGCAAGAAAAGGCGCCGGAATTATATCAAAAAGTGGTGCGGATACAAAAACAAAGAGAGCAAATTGAACAGGAAATTAAAAATTCTGATTCCAAAGAAGAAGCACGAAAGATGGTAACAGACAAGATCAGCATGTGCATGAAAACATGTGACAGCGGTGATACTTTTTCACAAGAAGCCATGAGCAATCAATTTCAGGATGCCCTTAAAAAATGTCTAAGTGAAGTAAAAAGTGAAGATCAGAAGGAACCGCGTAATTCGGATTCGTCGCGTGAAGATTCTTTAAAAGAAGAGGATATGCCATACAAGAGCAATACTTATATAGCATCCGGAGATTTTAAGGAGGAATCCAAAAAACAGAATGGTAAACACATGAATGTGGTAGTGTAGTGTCTAGTAAGAGTAATTCCAGTATCAGATAGGGCGGGTTTAGCTATGAATAATCAAAAATTAGTGGCTTGTATGCTGGATATGGGTGAAATATTATTAATATCCGGTGCGGAAGTAAATAGAATAGAGGATACACTGATGCGGATCGGTTATGCCTATCATTTTCAAAGGGTGGATGTATTTACCATTACTTCCAGCATCGTCCTGACGGTGCACACAGAGGCTGGAAATATCATTACACAGACCAGACGGATCAAAGGCGTCCGTGTCGATATGGAACGTGTGAACCAGATAAATTGCCTGTCCAGATATATGTGCAAAGAACTGCCCAAGTTAGCATATGTGGAAGCAGAAATAGAGAGGATCAAACAGATACAGGGGTATCCGGAGGCTGTTATTGTACTTGCTTATGTTATGGTAGCTGCAAGTTTTACTGTTTTTTTTGGCGGGGATTATTTGGATGCACTTGCAGCTGGAGTGGCGGCTGTGGTGCTACGGTTCATGATTCGGATCGGACAGCGGATAAAAATGAATGTGCTTTTTCTTAATATGATGAGTTCCGGAATGGTTGGAATCGTTGTTATGCTATTCGTACGGCTGGGAATTGGACATTCTATTGATCAGATAGTAATAGGAAACGTAATGCTGCTGATACCGGGATTGGGACTTACCAGTTCTTTAAGAGATATGATCAGTGGAGATATCATATCAGGGATGCTTGGCATCACAGAGTCTGTTTTAAATGCGATAGCAATTGCTATGGGATTTGCAGTATTGCTTATCCAGATCGGAGGATAACATCGTGCGAATATATATGATACAAGTGCTAATGGCTGTACTTGGTTCTTTGGGGTTTGCATTATTGTTTCAGACAAAAGGGAAAAAATTATATTTAATAGCATCTGGTGGGGCAATATCCTGGATTGTTTATCTGTTTTTCTATGTTAGAAATAACGATCCAGTCATAAGCACTTTGCTATCGACGATCGTGGTAGCTGCTATCGCGGAACTGGCCGCCCGTATGATCAAAACTCCAGTTATAATTTTATTGGTACCTATGTTGATTCCTCTGATTCCAGGTGGGAACCTGTATTATGCTATGCATAATCTATTATTGGGTCAGTCGGAAGAGTCTACACACTATTTGCAATTAGCACTGGAAGAAGCTGGGGCAATTGCAGGTGGTATTATCCTTTTGGCATTTATTACGCAGATCATTACCAAAACAAAGAATTATGTATCTAATGTTAAAAAAAGTAATGAGAATTCCTAAGAGATACTCAATTCTTTTACATTTCTATGTTCTTTGTTATAATGATAGTAGCAGTGACATAGATAGAGGAGAGGATTCAGGATGATAAAGGCACAGGGAACGGCAGGAGGAAGTCTGATTCCGTTGGCAGGTGTCTCTAATATTAGAGATCTGGGCGGGATTCAAACAATGGATGGCAGGACCATCCGATATAAAAGATTAATACGTAGCGGGACCCTTGAAAAGGCTACCAGAGAAGATATTCGTATTTTAACAGAAGACTATCAGATGAAAACGATTATCGATTTTCGCAATACGGTGGAAAGACTGCAAAGACCCGATCCTCAGATAGAAGGGGTGACTGTTTATGTAAACCCTATTATGGAGGATGCAGTATTTGGGATTACCCATGAAGAAGACGGAAAAAATGATAAACATCCAATTGAAGGGTTGATGCGGTATTGTAAAAATGCGGATAATGATGCAGAAAGTATCATTGCAAAAATGTACGCAACGTTTATAATGGATGATTTTGGTATTGCACAATATCGAAAATTTTTTCATTATTTGGTAGAACACCGGAATGGAGCAGTATTATGGCACTGTACTGCCGGAAAAGACAGAGTTGGTACCGGAACAGCACTTCTATTAAGCGCTCTTGGCATTGACAGAAGGACGATTCTGGATGACTATATGAAGACGAATCTATACGTGAAAAAAGAAACGGATTATTTGATCGAAGAGGCCAAAAAAGCTGGCGCAGATAAGGAAACATTGAAGGCGATCACCGTATTACTGGGTGTATGCCGGGAGTATATGGAGACTGTTTTTACTACAATAGAGCAATGTTACGGAAGTATACATTCTTATCTTGAAAAGGCAATGGACCTGGATGGTGATAAGTTAAAAATGCTACAGGAAATGTATTTGGAATAGTATATGAAATAAAAAGTGTCATATTCTTTCTGTTCTTTCATAGAATAATTATTGGGGGATAAGCAGGTTTCGTGAAAACTGGATGCACGATCTATTCCCTAATATGATACTGCATGCCGCAGAAGATAGGAGCTTGAATGGTACAGAATAATGATATGCCACTTGTATTTACAATGAATCTGGCATCGGACATCGAAGCGATGTCTAAGATTGCAGAGAAAGCAATTAAAACGGGGGAACTGCGAATGGAGGATCTGAAACAACCGTCGGTAAATATGGTTAGAAAAGAACAATTATTATCAACAAGAGGTAAGGTGTTCGGTTGATAAATATTCAAAAGTAAGATAGAATGGAAAGGCAGCCAAGGCTTAATGATCACAAAGCCAAGGTTGTCTTTTAACGTTTATCCGCAAATGGAAAGATGATATAGGAGTTTACATAAATTGATGAGTCAATCAAAAATGTTTCATGATAAACAGGAAATACTAAGGAAGTATTATGGATATAGCACGTTCAGGGAGGGGCAGGAAGAATTGATCGATAGCATCCTTTCTGGAAGGGATACCTTTGGAATCATGCCAACCGGGGCTGGAAAATCAGTTTGTTTTCAGGTGCCGGCATTGTTAATGGATGGAATCACACTTGTGATCTCACCATTGATTTCCCTTATGAAGGATCAAGTAGGAGCACTTAACCAGATGGGGATACATGCCGCATTTTTAAACAGCTCGCTCAGTTACCGGCAGTATTTAAAAGCTTTGGAGAATGCAAAAGCAGGTCAATATAAAATTATCTATGTGGCACCAGAGCGGCTATTGACAGAAGAATTCCAGTCTTTTGCCATGCATGCACCGATTGATATGATCAGTATTGACGAAGTTCATTGTGTTTCTCAGTGGGGACAGGATTTCAGACCAAGTTATTTGAAGATTGTATCATTTATACAGATGCTCAAAAAGCGTCCGGTGGTAAGTGCTTTTACGGCGACCGCAACGAGTGAAGTACGTGAAGATGTCGTAAAGATTCTTGAATTACAAAAGCCCATGATTGTGGTAACAGGATTTGACAGAAAAAATTTGTATTTTGCAGTAAAGACTCCAAAAGATAAATATAGCGAGTTAAGCAATTACCTAAAAGAACATGCAAATGAAAGTGGTGTCATCTATTGTGCTACCAGGAAGAATGTGGAAGAAGTTTGTGACAGACTGGCAAACGCGGGGTATGCCGTTACAAGGTATCATGCGGGACTAAGTGATGTAGAACGAAAACAGAATCAAGAGGATTTCATTTATGATGTAAAGCCTCTTATGGTGGCAACTAATGCGTTTGGGATGGGTATCGATAAATCGAATGTACGATTTGTGATACACTACAATATGCCTAAAAATATGGAAAGTTATTATCAGGAGGCAGGTAGGGCTGGAAGAGACGGGGAAAAAGCGGAGTGTATACTTCTCTATAGTGGGCAGGATGTTGTCACGAACCAGTTTTTTATAGAAAACAACCGTGAGAATGAAGAAATGACAACAGATATGTTGAATACCGTAATTGCGCGGGACAGAGAACGCCTCAAGAAAATGACTTATTATTGTTTTACCAATGATTGCCTTCGGGATTACATGCTCCGTTATTTTGGAGAATACCAGGTGGTCTTCTGCGATAACTGCTCCAATTGTCGAACGCACTTTGAAACCGTTGATGTGACACAGATCTGTAAAAATATAATTGGTTGTATAGAAGAATCGGGAGAGCGTTTTGGTCTGGTCGCAATTGTGGATGCACTGCACGGAAGCCAGGCGGAAAAGATGTATCAGTTACGTTTGAATCGAAATTCTTATTACGCAAGTTGCAAAGAAGTCACGGTGGCAAGACTGAGGCAAATCGTAAACCATATGCTAGTAGAGGAATATCTTGAAATGTCGGATGATACTTATCCGGTCCTTCAATTGACAGAACTTTCTGCAAGAATCATTGAGGATGAGGACGAGATCATACTGAAAATCTCAGAAGAAAAAGAAAGACAAACCACCAGTAGAAAAAAGGCGCGCCCAGTCATGACTGCACTTCGGGAAGATAGCAGTAATCTTTTTGAACAATTGAAAAAGAGACGCATGGAGATTGCGAGGGAAGAGCAGGTACCGCCATATCTTGTATTTGCAGACAAGACGTTGCTTGAGATGTGCCAGTATCAACCATTGACAAAAGAGGAAATATTGCAGGTCAGTGGTGTCGGTGAGATGAAGTATGGAAAATATGGAGAACGATTCATCGAAATTATCCGAAATTTTAAAGAACGGTCATAATTTTAATAGACATAGGAACAAATATAAGGTATTATAACAAATGTATGTTCTGTTTTAGGGTAATCAGAGTCCTTTATAAGCAGAATGAGAAAGTGAAGAAATATCTATGCTGTGGATTTTATTGGTACTGATTTTTGGAGTATTAAAAGGGGTCAGAGAAGTTGTAAAGAAAAAATCTTTAGAGAAAAGTTCGGTGATGGAAGTCTTGATTCTTTATACACTTTTGGGATTCTTAATGGTAGTACCAGATTACAAGAATGCAATGGGTGTGTCTTCGAATCTAATGATTATGATAGCATTGAAATCATTTGTGATATTTGTTGCATGGATGTGCAGTTTTAAAGCAATTGATAAAATGCCGATCAGTTTGTATGGAGTACTGGATCTATCCAGAGTATTATTTGCTACCTTACTGGGAACTGTAGTGCTAAAGGAGGCTTTAAGCATACCTCAAATAATTGGATTGGTATTTGTTTCTACGGGGCTGCTTATGCTTAAGGGAAGAGGAACGGAGCGAAATGTTTCTAGTAACAATAAGAAACTTCCTGCTAAGTATGTTATGATCGCGGTAATATCCTGTATGCTGAATGCACTTTCTGGACTACTGGATAAGGTTCTGATGAAAAGTGTTAATAGTTCACAATTACAGTTCTGGTATATGTTGTTTCTAGTGCTGATGTACATCATCTATATTTTAATAACAAATACAAAGATACGTTGGAAAATGGTATTTAAAAATTATTGGATCTGGCTTCTTAGTTTGTTGTTCATCATAGCAGACAGGGCACTGTTCATAGCAAACGGAATAGCAGACAGTAAAGTTACGGTTATGACTTTGATCAAACAATCAGGGTGTTTGGTAACGATTCTGGCTGGTAAATTTATTTTTAAAGAAACAAACATTAGATATAAATTACTTTGTGCTGCTATTGTGATTGTAGGAATTGTCATAGCTGTCATGTAGGATAGCAAAAGGTAATAGCAGCAGGTAAACGAAGGAGGAGCATACATAAATGGGGATATTAGATTCTTTAAATGACAGGCAGAAAGAAGCGGTTTTACAGATTGATGGCCCTGTACTCATATTGGCTGGTGCGGGAAGCGGTAAGACAAAAGCATTGACGACACGTATTGCCTATATGATTGAATCCTGTGGAGTCAATCCATGGAATATTATGGCACTTACTTTTACCAATAAAGCGGCGGGTGAGATGCGGGACCGTGTGGATTCGATTGTTGGATTCGGTTCGGAAAGTATCTGGGTATCCACCTTCCATTCGACCTGTGTTCGAATTTTAAGAAGATATATAGATAGACTTGGATATGATGACAATTTTACGATTTATGATACGGATGATCAGAAGACTGTTATGAAAGAAGTCTGTAAGAGATTGGAAATTGATACGAAAATGTTGAAAGAACGTGTCCTCATGAGTGCAATATCATCGGCAAAAGATGAATTGGTATCACCTGTGGAGTTCGAAATGAACACGATGGGTGACTTCAAACAGCAGAAGATCGCTAAGGTCTACAAGGAGTATCAGAGCGTTCTAAAGAAAAATAATGCTTTGGATTTTGATGATTTAATTGTAAAAACAGTGGAATTATTCAGATCGTGTCCGGATATACTGGAATATTATCAGGACAGATTCCGTTATATCATGGTGGATGAATATCAGGATACGAATACTGCACAATTTGAGTTGATTCGATTACTTGCGGCAAAGAATCGCAATTTGTGCGTTGTGGGAGATGATGATCAGTCTATCTACAAGTTTCGGGGTGCAAATATTCGTAATATTCTGGATTTTGAGAAAGTATATACAGAGGCAAAAGTAATAAAATTAGAACAGAATTATCGTTCTACACAGACAGTTCTGGATGCAGCCAATGCAGTTATCAGACATAATATCGGACGTAAGGACAAGGCATTGTGGACGAAGAAAGGCGAAGGCAGCCGCATTCATTTCAAACAATTTGATTCTGCCTATGACGAAGCTGTTTTTGTAGCGGAAGATATTGCACAAAAATCCAGAGAAGGCTTTGTTCAGTATGGAGAATGCGCGATTTTATTCCGGACCAATGCGCAGGCACGCCTTATGGAGGAACGGTTTGTGTTAAAGGGAATTCCCTATGATGTGGTGGGAGGTGTGAACTTTTATTCCCGTAAAGAGATTAAAGATTTATTGGCCTTTTTAAAAACAATTGATAATGGCAAAGATGATGTGGCGGTCAAGAGAATCATAAACGTACCAAAAAGAGGAATCGGTGCAGCTACCATATCCAAGGTACAAGATTACGCCATCGCCAGAAACATTAGTTTTTATGAGGCATTGCAGGAAGCAGATCAAATCATGACAATTGGAAAAGGTGCTGTAAAATTAAAGCCTTTTGTTACTATGATCCAGACTTTCCGCAGTAAATTGGAGTTTTACAGCTTGACAGAGCTGATGAATGATATTATAGAAACAACGGGTTATATTACAGAATTGGAAGCGAATGATGAAGAAGATGCAAAAAACAGAATCGAAAATATCGATGAGCTTATTAATAAAGTAGTATCCTATGAAGAGTCACATGACCAGCCAACACTTGGAGAATTTTTGGAAGATGTGGCGTTGGTGGCAGATATTGACGGTGTAAGCGAGGATGACAATAAGGTACTGCTCATGACACTGCATAGTGCAAAAGGTCTTGAGTTTCCGCATGTATATCTGACAGGCATGGAAGATGGGATTTTTCCAAGCTATATGACAATTACCTCGGATGACAACATGGAAATGGAAGAGGAGAGACGTCTCGCGTATGTGGGGATCACGCGTGCAAAAGAGGAACTTACGATAACCTGTGCCAGACAGAGAATGGTACATGGAGAGACACAATACAATCCGGTCAGCCGTTTTGTAAAAGAGATTCCGGGAGATTTGCTGGATCAGAAATTACCGGCAAAGAAAAAGAGAGATTACGAAGAATATGAGGACGATTCTTACGAGAGATCTACCTTTAAGGCAGCACCGTTCGGAATGGTGAAATCAGATCTACCGAACAGTAATATCTTTGATCATACGCCTGCCAGACCAAGGGCGGTCTTGAAAAAACGAACTACAGCAGAAGAAAACAGACCTTATATTGCAAAAGGTCTTGGAAGTTTGACAGGTGTTGTAAAGGGAGGTGCAGTGACAGGAGGAAATCTGGATTATGCCAATGGTGACAGAGTCATGCATATTAAATATGGAGTTGGCACTGTAAAAAAAATTGAAGATGGTCCAAGGGATTTTCAGGTCACAATAGAGTTCGACAGTGCGGGTACCAAAATCATGTATGCTGCATTTGCAAAATTAAAAAAATTATAGTAAATTTGGCTAAAAAGTGGTATATTAATAGTGATATTCTCAAATTGCAATTATATTAAAAAAATAAATTAGAAAGATTTTATTATAAGGAGGACAAGCATGAAGAAAATTGATGATTTATTAGCTATGATAAAGATGAATGAGTTATTAGGTAAAAAAGAACTACCAAAGGTAGAAAAAAAATCCAATCCATTTCTTTGGATGTTAGCAATTTTAGGTATGATAGCATTATTGGCTGGAATTGCCTATGCATTGTATCAATATTTTACGCCAGACTATATGGAAGATTTTGAAGATGACTTTGACGACGAATTTGATGATGAATTCTTTGAAGAGGAAGAATTAGCAAAAGAAGAGAGTAAGACTGCAAGCGAAGAAGAATAGTTTTATACGAATCGAATTAATAGGAAACAGATAAACGGGATACTGGTCGTTGAGTGATCAACATAGAGTATCTCGTTTTTTACGCAAATAGGAGATCGAAGATAGGATGAAAAAAGGACAAGTAGTAGAGGGTGTCGTTGAGAAGATAGAGTTTCCCAATAAAGGAATCATTACGGTAGAAGAATTGGATAGGGATGGTAATGTAACGGATATACGCAAAGTTATTGTAAAAAACACGGTAGTAGGTCAGAAAGTATCCTGCTTTATCAATAAGATACGAAAGGGTAAGGCGGAGGGAAGGCTAGTGGAGGTTCTAGAAAAATCTTCCATAGAAGTAGACAGTAATTGTCCCCATTTTGGTGCCTGTGGTGGATGCACTTATCAGAACCTTCCCTATGAAAAACAATTAGAGTTAAAGTCCAGTCAGGTAAGAGAATTGATTGACCAGGTGTTTATCGATCGCAATGAAAATCCGGACACCAGTTACCGTTTTGAAGGGATTCATCCGAGTCCAACTCAATTCTCTTATCGAAATAAAATGGAATTTTCTTTTGGAGATGAATATAAGGATGGTCCTCTTTCACTCGGTATGCATAAACGAGGTAGTTTTTATGATATCGTTACAGTAAGGGAATGTCAGATTGTTGATTCTGATTATCGTTCTATTCTAAATACGGTACTGGATTTTTTCAAAGGGAAGAATGCAAGTTTTTATCATAGACTGCGCCATGAGGGTTATTTGCGCCATTTATTGGTACGAAGAGCACAGAAAACAGGTGAGATTCTGATTGCACTCATTACCACGACTCAGGAAGAAATGGTGCTTGAAGAATTGGTAAAACAGTTGCTTGCATTACAGGATAGTAAATTATCGGGTAAAATCGTAGGAATTTTACATACCAAAAATGATTCTTTGGCGGATGTCGTACAAAGCGATGAGACCGTATTGCTTTATGGGCAGGATTATTTTTATGAAGAATTATTAGAAATGAAGTTCAAAATCTCACAGTTCTCTTTCTTTCAAACCAATAGTCTGGGAGCAGAAGTCTTATATAAGACAGCAAGAAACTATGTCGGCGATCTGGATGCCGATGGAACGAAAAGTAAAGTGGTATTCGACTTATATAGTGGCACCGGAACAATCGCGCAGATGTTGGCTCCTATTGCCAAAAAGGTAGTCGGTGTCGAAATTGTAGAGGAGGCAGTGGAAGCAGCAAAAGAAAATGCCAAACGAAACGGTCTAACCAATTGCGAGTTCATTGCAGGCGATGTTTTAAAAGTGTTAGATGATATCGCAGATAAGCCGGATTTCATCGTACTTGACCCGCCCCGCGATGGTATTCATCCAAAAGCATTGACCAAAATTATTGAATACGGAGTCGATCGCATCGTTTATATCTCCTGCAAGCCGACCAGTCTTACCAGAGACCTTGCCGTATTTCTCGCGCATGGATATCAATTGAAAAAAGCGACAACAGTTGATATGTTCCCGGGGACGGTGCATGTGGAGACGGTTTGTCTGCTGGAGAGGAAAGCCCAGTAAATCAAAGGTTTGAGGGGATTTGGGCAGGATATGTAGGTGTGCTTATAGGTCTGAATAAGATACAATCTGTTTCCTGTTACCGTGGTGGGGTAAAAAAATGTACGTTTTGGCAAAAGTCAGAATATGTTGAGCCAACCTATTGATTTTAATTGTATAAGAAACAAAGCTCTTTGGTAATCTAAAGCGAATACTGAGATAAAAGTACAAAACAAGGCTCACATAGTGAATCTACTACTTGGGAACGGAGGAGTATATGAGAAAAGCAGTAATAGTTGGAATTGATGATTACCCTGATTGTCCATTGTCAGGATGCATTAATGATGCAAAAGAGGTTGCCAAACTACATTTATGAACTGCGGGGGCAGCAGACCGAAGCATATTTTCTGAACTGAAACAGCTCCTGAGACATTGCTATTTCAGGAGCTGAAAACTATACTTGTGAAAGATGGGATACTGCATCTTCCAGCGTGGCTGTAAAAAAGATATCTTTCCCGTGATTACTTTCATAGATGAAATCGTGGAGGGGTTTGCTTGTATAGTGGGAGTAATCCCCTACGATAGCAATTTTAATTCCGTAATTTATAAACTTTTGCAAGATCTCCCCGGCAAGGCAGGTGCTGAGTTTGAAAAAGTCTTCACACACGGATGATTTGTCCAGAATGATTCTGGTACATTGGGTTTCGTATTGTACAGTTGCCATTAAGTCTAAGGCACTTTGGGTATTGGTAATCAGGAGTTCTGCTCCGGTAATCCGTGCCATTTGTATTTCGTTGTTTTGAATGATTTCTATCTTCATCTTATCATTTATCTCCTTTATTATGTGCTTTGAATCTAATTTAGAAAATCAGAACGGACATCTTTATTATGTCCCATGGTATCACCACCTTTCAAAAATATAAATAAGTAAACTGTTATCATGAAAAAAACCACATGAGTAAAGGGTTACTTTACCGATGTGGTTTCTAATGTATTTATAAGCCACATGGATACAACACGATAAGCGTCCATATCCATGAATGAATTTCAGGGATAGAACGCTAACTATCTGCGGCTTCTTCAATTCTTTTGCGGTTTATAAAATACATAATCATTACCTGCCTTTTTGATATGGAAATTAAATTATCATAAAAAGAAGGTAAAGTCAAATATTTTTTTTTGGTAGACTAAGTGTAGACAATGAGTTGATTGAAAGTTTACCGGATCCTGTGCTATGATTAAGATGCGAAGAAATGTAAGGAGTCTTGTGGATTTAATTCCATGAGGCTTTTTTTCATGCCTTTGCACTGGCAGGGACTTATCCTTTCACCCTGCTAGTGAATTCAGAATTCTTTTGATTTAGTTCGAGCCATTTTGTATCAAGGACTGGTGGCTGATATACTTCCATCTCTTCTACAAGAGTAAGAGGATCAGAAGAATGACAGAATAATTTTAAGTTTTTCTGATTCATAAAACCCGCATCGACCGTATGCTGTAACAACTGGAATATTGGACTAAAAAAACCTTCCACATTTAGAAAACCAATTGGTTTGTGATGAATTCCAATCTGAGCCCAGCTAAGAATCTCAAACACCTCTTCATATGTTCCGATACCTCCAGGAAGAGCAATAAAGCCATCAGATAATTCAGACATGGTTTTTTTCCTTTCGTGCATATCATTTACTTCAATTAATTTTGTAAGTTTAGGATGCATAATTTCTTTTGGGAATAGGTTCTTCGGCATTACACCAGTGACTTTGCCACCACACTGTAGAACTCGGTCGGCTATGGCACCCATTAAACCTACATTTGATCCACCGTAGATTAATTCTATCTCTTTTTCTGCTAATATTGTACCAAGTTCAGTAGTAAGACTATGATAGGAAGGATGATTACCTAAATTTGATCCAGAATAAACGCATATTTTTTTCATGATGACCTCCTAATTTAAATTAATTTTTTTGTATTAAATAAACACCTGATATTAACAGAATAACACCAATTATTCGATATAAATTTATTGAGTGAATTTCATTTCCAAGCAGACCAAAGTGATCAATCAAAATTGATAATAGTAATTGACCGCATATCACAAGACAAAACATGTTTCCAAAACCGATTTTGGGAGATACAAATATGGTTGAGAAAATATAAAAAGCTCCAAGAACGCCTCCGGTTAACATCCACCAGCGAATGTTTTTTACTGCCTGAAAAGATACTGTATTCGTATTATTTAATATACCAATGCAAAAGATACTCCCAAGACATAAGGCACCTATAAAGAAACTGATAAAGGAAGATAAAATTGGACTTCCAACAGTCTTGCGAAGTTGCCCGTTGATACCTACCTGTAATGATAAAAAGATACCTGAAATAAAAGATAATAGATAATAGAGCAATATAGTATACACCTCCTTTACTTATTCATTGCTTGAATTAAATCTACTTGCTTATTATAATCAATTTATAGATATAAGAAAAATAACAAATATTACACGGAGGTATACTAAAATATTATATGTATATTAATTTAGAGCTTTATCGTATATTTTATATTACGGCGAAAGTGGGAAGTATTTCAAAAGCGGCAAAAGAGTTGTTCACATCCCAACCAGCGATTAGCCAGTCAATTCGACAACTTGAGGATAAGCTTGGAGGTCCTCTATTTTTTAGAAACGCAAGGGGCGTAACATTAACATCAGAGGGAAGTGTATTGTTTCAGTATATTGAGCAGGGTTATATCATGATGGAAATGGCGGAGAGAAAATATCGTGAATTAAGAGAATTATCGGAAGGACAAATTAGGATATCTGCATGTAGTGAAGTATGCAAACATACATTGATGCAGCCTATTTGTGAATTTAACAAATTACATCCCAATATAAAGATACAAATGAAAGATGAATCCAGTTTAGAAATACTGAGAAAACTAGATCTGGGTGAAATTGATTTAGGCATATTTAATCTTATTCCGATGGAGGAGAATAAGATTGAAATCATAGATACCATTGAACTGCATGATTGCTTTGTGGTAGGTGAGCAAAACAGAGAATTGTCCAGTCAGAAGGTAGACTATCTAAAAATTATCAATAACTATCCAATTATTATGTTACAAAGAGGTGGAAATACAAGAGCATATATAGATGAATTTTTTAGGTTAATAGGAATCGATATTCATCCGCAGATTGAGTTAAGCAATATGGATTTAATGGTTGAGTTTGCAAAAAACGGCTTAGGTGTCGCATGTGTGACAAAAGAATATATTATGCCTGAATTAGCAGATGGAAAGCTTTATGAAGTGTTACTTGACGAAACAATAACACCTAGGACGTTAGGAATTGGCATTAGGAAGGAGATGCCATTATCCGCAGCTACAGAAGAATTTGTGCGTATACTGAAGCGTAACAGCAAAGAGAAAGATGATAATACTATGTAGTGGAGTCTGAGAAACGAAATGGAATAAGTAACGCATATTGTTTAGTTCGATGTTCAAAATCCCAGGTTCTCATTGACAATAATTACCTTAATGCGATCCTTAATAAACTGACCTGTAATTAAAACAAAATCATTGCAGATGCGTTCTTTGTGCTTGCAGTCAATGCAACGATCTAAGGATGTACAAGGTGTATTTTTTTTCAGACGTTTTGCATCTAGTGGAGCGGTGATTTGACGTGTTCTATTTATCGCGGAATCAATATCGCTTGTAATCTTATTGATTCCAATTATAAAAATCACTTGATTAGGACCATATAATGTAGGAGCAACACGACTACCATTTCCATCAATATTAAATATTTCACCATTCACGGTTACAGCATTTGCGCTGCATATAAAAGTATCAGCAGAAAAATTCTTAAGATATATCGCACGTTTGTCCTCTTTAGACAAGGCGGGAGCAAATTTATCAAGAAATTGGTATGGACCATTACGAAGTAAATTAAGAGTTCCTGTTTCTTCTAATGTTACGGAGTCACCACAACCAACGATTGATTCAGGAAGAATTAATTCTTCTAAAAGAAGTGTCAATTCTTCGCATGTATCTACAAAGTATCCTTTCATATTGCGTGCACTTAAGTTGTTGATTAAATTTAAAATGTTCTGATGCATAGAGCCTCCTGTATGTAAGAAATATATAAAATTATGAAAGTTGTTATCTAATAACGCATATAGGTGGAGATAGTTTTCTATCTTACTCCTGTGACATGGGAGTATGATATATTTTAAGACAAATATTATATTGTTTAACGGTATTTTTTTATTATACTAAAGATATATTGACATTACAAATGTAATGTCGGATTTCGCAATCGTTGTATACTAGATAAAGACCATTTTTGTGGAGGTTGTCATATGATAATAGAGAAGAGTAGATTAGATTCAGAAGAAATGATGAAAGAAGAAATTGAATTGATGAGCTCATTTGGAAGTCGAACAACTGGTTCAAAAGGCCATCAGGAATTTATTACATGGATTAAGACGCAGCTTGGTTCTATGGGATTTGAAATATATAGTGATACCTACACGTTTGATCGTTGGGAGGAAAAGAAAAGGGCTTTAATCATCAACCAAGAAGAAATCCATATATCCTCAGTATATCCATATTCCGGTGAGACGGATAAAAACGGAGTGACTGGGGAACTGATTTATGTTAAAAACGGCAATTATAATAAAACAAACGGAAAAATTGCCGTTATAAAAATCAATACGGTAAAAAAACTCCCGATTGCACTTATTATGAATAAAAGAGAGGAGTTTTCAAGTAATACAGAGATTGTAGTAGGAGATGGTGATCTTGTACTGACCTCCGTGTTAAAAAATCCCAATCTAAAGAAGGCAAAAGAAAAGGGTGCAAAAGCAGTTATTTTAATTTGGAATGGAGTATCCGATCAAAAGGTAGAAGACCAGTATTTACCTTTTACAGAGGAATATATGGGAATTCCAACTATATGGGTGAATGAGACAGAAGGGAAAAAAGTGCTTGCGGCAGCAAAAAGACAAGAACAAGGAAGACTCATATTAGAAGCAGAGAAACAAGATAACGCATTAACGGAAAGTTTTTACGTGACAATAGAAGGTAAAAACAAGGATGAAACGATTCTGATTAATACACATACGGATGGAATCAATGTGGTAGAGGAAAATGGTGCTATTGGGATGCTCTCAATGATACGTTACTTACAAAAAAGTCAACCAGAGCGCACCATGGTTTTTGTGTTTATTACAGGACATTTTCGGCTGCCAGTATTTAAGGGAACCTCCCAGGCGACCTCGACCTGGTTATCGAGTCATCCCGAATTATGGGATGGAGAAAATGGCAGTAAAAAAGCGGTTGCAGGAATTACAGTAGAGCATTTGGGCAGTATGGAATGGAAAGAAAATGCAGAAGGAGAATATAAAGCAACTGGAAATATTCAAACAGAATATACTTATGTAGGAAATAAGCAGATGGGAAAAATATGGAAAAAAGCAATTGCAAATAGAAGTCTGACACGTACTGTTATGCTTAGAGGGCATAATAAGTTTGAATTTGGTGAAAGCCAGCCGCTGTTCGAAGCAGGAATTCCTGTTATAGGTCTCATTCAAATGCCTGATTATTTGATGGTAAGTAGTAAAGGCATGGAAAAAGACAAATTTAATCTCAGTCTGATGAGGGAACAGGTGGAGTCGCTTATAGGAGCAACTCTCATAGTGGACGAAACACCGAGAGAGTATCTGGGAAAATCTGATGGTTATTCCTTTTTCTTTGGAAGGGTCAAGTGATATGCCTAAAATTGCCTGAAATATGATGTCTTGGCATCTTTCCCTCATCTACGTTTTTTTTTTATTTACCGTAGGGCAGATAATTTCTTGTATTCGACTAAGTATGTCTATTGTTTTTCTGCATATAAGTTCGTAATCCTTTTGCACATCATTGAAAAAGCATGTACTTCTTCCTCTGTTAATGCTTCTTCAATCAGGTTCATAATTTCATTTCCAAAATCCTCCACACGATTTAAAAAAGCTTTCCCCTCCTTGGTAAGAACAATATTGTAAGAGCGGCGGTCATTCGTCTGCCTTTCCTGAATAATATACTTTTTTTCCAGCAAACGCTTTGTTAATTTTGAAATGCCAGATTGTGTGATACCTCTCATTTCAGCAAGTTCTTTCGTGGTTTTCGCCCCCTGCTTATGGAGTGTGTCAAGTATATAGTATTGTGCCGTTGAAACACCCTCCACATTGAACCGATTTGAATCTGATACAATCATGCATTGAAAGGGAACATAACTTTCCTCTAATTCTTTTATAGCCATTAACCCAACCTCCTATTGCTCATTAATATATTTTTGCAGGTGCTTTCCAGTGAAAGAATCTGGACAGTTGATTAAATCTTTCGGTAATCCTGTAAACATAATCTTACCACCATTCTGTCCTGCATAGGGGCCTATGTCAATAATCCAATCTGCTTGACAAATAATATCCAAATTGTGTTCTATAACAATAAGAGTGGAATTTTGTTCTACAAGGCGATTCATTACACCAATCAATTGTTTTATATCAGCCATATGCAAACCTGTTGACGGTTCGTCCAAAACATAAATCTGACCATCGTTTCCAAGTTCGGAAGCAAGTTTAATTCGCTGTAATTCACCACCTGAAAGCGTGCTTAATGGTTGTCCTAAAGAAACATAAGTGATACCAACGTCTGAAAGCCGTTTTAGTACCGTTACGATTTCTTTTTCCTGAAAAAATTCTAAGGCTTCTGTGACCGTCATTTTAAGAACATCGGCAATACTTTTTCCTCTTAGCTGATAGGCAAGTACTTCGTCCGAATAACGGTTTCCGTGACATTCCTCACATACCGTAACAATTGTATCCATAAACGCCAAATCTGTATAAGTAACTCCTAGACCTTTGCAGGCAGGACAAGCACCTTGGGAATTGAAACTGAATAGGGAGGCGCTTACACCGTTCCTTTTCGCAAATAATTTTCTAATAATATCAAAGATACCTGTAAAGGTCGCAATGTTGGAACGTTTTGACGCTTGAATTCCTTTCTGGTCAATAAAAACAGTTTCTGGATATAACCGTGGCAATACCCCATTAATAAGCGTACTTTTTCCTGAACCGGCAACCCCGGTGACAACAGTCATTACCCCTTTTGGTATAGTAACCGAAAGGTTCTTCAAATTATGCATGGTTGCATGTTGAATAGAAAGCCAACCTTTCGGGGCACGAATATCAGATTTTAGTTTGGGGCAGTAGGATAAGTATTTTCCCGTGAGAGTACCCACTGTTTTCAGCCCTTCTAAATTTCCTTGATATACAACTTCCCCTCCGTGGGTTCCCGCACCTGGTCCCATATCAATAATATGGTCTGCAATTTTTATCATGTCTGGATCATGCTCTACGATCAGAACAGTGTTCCCTTTGTCACGCAACAACCTCATAAGCTCATTAATTTTGCTTATGTCATGAGGGTGAAGCCCTATACTCGGTTCGTCAAAAATGTAAGTAAGGTCGGTCAAGCTACTGCCAAGCTGGCTAACCATTTTAATTCTTTGCGACTCTCCACCTGAAAGTGTAGAGGTTTCTCTGCTTAAGTTTAAATAACCTAGCCCAATGGATATCATGTGCTGAATCCGATTCACAAGTTCCGAAACGATTGTAGCGGCTACGGGAGCATGAATAGATTGAACAAAATCCAAAAGCTCATTTATTTGCATATCTGCGCATTCCGCAATATTTTTTCCGTTCACTTTGCAAGATAGTACCTTATCATTCAAGCGTGTTCCATGACAGTGGGGACAATCCTGTTTTACAACAAACCGCTCAATTTCTTTTCCATATCTAACCTTTTCGCCATCTTCTTTTTTAAGAAAACTCCGTTCAATGCGTGGAAGCAAACCCTCATACAATGAGGTTTTATGCCATTCGGGGGTAGGATTTTTAACCTTAATTCCATCAGCGTAAAGTAACAGCTCCAGTTCTTCGGCAGAATAGTCCTTAATTGTTTTGTCATTATCAAAAAAGCCTGAATGAATATAGCGGGTTAATCGCCAACCGCCGGGTTCAAAAGTTGGAAAACGGATAGCCCCCTCATTTAAGGATTTATTTTTATCTAACAGCCTTTCAATATCAATGGTTTCAATTTTGCCCAAGCCCTCGCAATATTCACACATTCCAGCCGGATTGTTGAATGAAAAAACGTCGGAATAACCTACAAATGGCTCTCCAATTCTGGAAAACAATAAACGTAGTACAGAATAAATATCTGTAATTGTCCCAACTGTTGAACGAGCATTACCGCCTAATCGTTTTTGATTGATAATAAAGGCTACGGACAAATTTTCAATGGTGTCCACATCGGGTTTTCCGTAATGTGGCATACGGTGGCGGATAAAACTGGTGTAGGTTTCATTTAATTGTCTTTGCGATTCTGCTGCTATTGTATCAAATACCAAAGATGATTTTCCTGAACCGGAAACACCTGTAAAAACCGTAATTTCTTTTTTGGGTATCAGAACATTTATGTTTTTTAGATTTCGTTCCCTTGCACCTGATACCTGAATATAATTATCAGACATACCTTTTCCTCGCTTTTATTTATATGACATAGTTAATATATGAGAGGGTTAACTATATTTTATCATCATTTTTTTTTTTTTGCAATGACTAGAATAGAATTTTGCGTAATAATTAGATTTAATTAAGTCATAGTAAGAAGCAATTTCATATCCATATTGATTTTTCTTTATTACTTCAAAGTAAGTAAGTGCATCTTTGATAGCATCTACTTGAATAGGAGTGGGGTGCTTTCTTGGATTTTTTAATATTTCAACTGCATTAGGGGCATCGTACATTGGCAGACCTAAACTTCGTTTCACTTCGGCAATATATGCTGTGTGAACTTTGAAGCTGTATATTTCATTAATATATTCTTTAATTATTTTGTAAGTAGTTCGTGGTTTTGGCTTGTATGCCTCTGCCTTTTGAGCTATATTATTAAGAATAAGGCTGTTTTGAACAGTGACTATACCATCAAGTGGTATCAATCCATCACCGTGTCCAAAGCCTACGGTAATTCCTAATATAACTGTCTGGTGCTTTGTGGGTCTATATCAACGGACAGATAAACCTATAGTGTCGATTAAGCGAGAGGAAAGGACAAACTAGTATGAATATTTTGGTTATTACAGGAAGCCCGAGAAAAAACGGAAACACAGAGATTATGGCTGGCATATTTGCAGCGTCTGCAACAGAAGCAGGGCATCAGGTAACAGTGAGAAAATTAAGTGAAAACAAAGTAAATCCTTGTATTGCCTGCAAATATTGCTTTACAAATGACGGTGTATGCGTGCAAAATGATGATATGAATGAGATATTAAAGGATTTGAATCGGACGGATATGCTAGTACTTGCATCTCCAATTTACTGGTTTGATGTTTCTGCTCAGATGAAATGTTTTATTGATAGAATGTATGCTTTTGCAAAAAAAGGGTTCCATATCAAATCAATTGCAATGTTACTGAATTCTGGTGCAGACGGGGTATATGACGCAGCTGAAGCACAATTAAAGGCGATGACATCTTATTTAAAATGGGAAATAAAAGGTATTATAAAAATTCCGAATCTCAAGGAAAAAGGCAGCATTATCGATGCTATGGAGCTCCAACAAGTAAGTGTTTTTGCAAAATCACTTTAAAATTATACTGCATATTGTTACGAACAAAAGTGGCAAGCAGGGCATAGTGACCATCTTATGCTTTTGCTTGTTGGGGAGTTCTCCAATCCCCGCTAAGACGATGATAAATCATCGTGCTACGTCCCGTAAACGGTGCTATAAAATCACAGTACAGCTCACCGCTGTTCCTGTGATTTTTATTTTACCTTTTGTTCCTGTTCCAGTCCCAAAAGCCGGTCGATTGCCTTTGCAGCCTATGCAATGTCAGTTCGGCACGGTGTTCCTCATAGGTGACGCTCCTCTTTAGCAATCAAAAGCGGCTTTTTTCTATTTCCGTTGAATAACTGCTTTCATTTCCTTAATGTTACCTGATTGTATATTCGGTAAACAATAAGAAATTTTTTCCAAAGGCCATTCTCACCATTTAAGCAAAAGTAATTCAGCTATTATTTCATCACTAAATCTTTTCTTTATGGTTTTGGCTGGTATTCCGCCTACAACAGTATAGGGTGGAACATTCTTTGTTACCAATGCACGAGTGCCAATAACTGCTCCATCGCCGATGGTTTCTCCTGACATAATAATAGCATCATATCCAATCCAGACATCATTGCCAACAATAATATCGCCTTTATTGTCCCATGCGGCTGTGATATCTTTTTTATCTAAGCCCCATTCCTCGTAGAACAGAGGAAACGTATAAGTTGATAGTGACTTCTGTGTATGGTTAGCACTGGTGAAAATAAATTTAGCACCACATGCTATAGAACAGAACCTGCCGATAATCAACCTGTCTTTATTAATTGGATAATGATATCGTACATTCCTTTTTTGAAAATCCCTCGGGTCATTATAGCAATCATTATAAATGGTATACTCACCAATTTGAATATTGGGATTGTCAATTACGTTTTTTAAATATATTGTTTGAGAATCATTAGTTCTCGGATAAATTTTTTCACTATCTGGAATAGTCATGATTTTTCTCCTATCGTTTTATACTAATCCTTAAAAGACTATCCCAGTAATAACAATACAACGTTTCATTTTGACCACCTCTCACCAAAAATATATAATAATAATTGTAGTATGTTCCTCTTTAATATACAACCGATTTTTATCCCTGTTTATGCCTTGGACCACAGAATTCTAAGCATTTTTGATGGAAAGGAAGGTGTATACAGTAAGGTGGATTTAGGAATTGTTAAGTACCACTTTCAAAAAGGGGCTGCCTCTCTGTAAGAGACAATCCCCCTTTATCGTCAACATCCTAAGATCTTTCTAATATTTTATGTGCAACATATAATGCCAGAACATCAGCGTAGGCGGTACTTTTTGTTTACTTGACAACAATATTTAAAGATGTTACTATATTATTGCTTACCAGGAAACAATAAGGAGATAAAAAATGGAACAAGAAATGCTTCGGCAGTTTACGCAGCTTTATAACAATCAGGATATACTTAGCAATCTTATAAATAGTGGTTTGAATTCACGATATAGTAATTCAGAATTACACTGTATTGAAGCTATCGGAAAGCTTGAACGCCCAAATGGAGTGCAGCTCGCTACGCTTCTATCGATGACTAGAGGTGCAGTTACAAAGCTAGCTAAGCGATTACTACAGGATGGTCTTATAGAACGTTATACTCTTCCTGATAATAAAAAAGAGATCTATTATCGATTGACCTCTATAGGCGAAGTTCTATCTAAGGAACATGAGGTTGCTCATACAAAATGGGAAGAACGAGATATTGCTTTTTTATCCTCTGTTCCAATAAAGGAACAACAAGTAGTACTAGAATTTCTACAAAAATTTAATAACTATCTACAAACAAAAATAGAGGAGGAATCTTTATGAAATATGACATAACAACACAAGTGGATGTGGACTTAATGGAGCAATGGCTCTCTACCAAAGAGAATCGTCATCTAGCTACTGGACATGTGGGTACACATTTAGATACCTATGAGAAAAGTGATATCCCATTAGATTACATTAAGTGTAAAGGAATACTTTGGGATGTATCAAATATTGCAGAAAACCGTGAAATATCTCTCTCGGATATTGAAAATTTATACATACCAGAAAATGCATTTCTTCTGCTATATACTGGTCGAAGTGAAAAAGAGAAGTACGGTACAGTTGATTATTTTCGAGAGCACCCGCAGTTATCTAACGAGTTGATACAGTGGCTTTCTAATCAACCACTTTGTTTTTTGGGAATTGACTGCGCTGGAATACGCCGAGGAAAAGAGCATGAGCCTGCGGACAGATTGCTAGAGAATAATGGCATCTTTGTTATTGAGAATCTTAGTAATCTTAATCTATTACAAAACACGGATGTCTTTCATGTTTATACTCTTTGGTTTGATGATCCTGTGGCCACAGGATTGCGATGTAAAGTGGTGGTGGATATTTTAAAGGGGGCGAATCTTTCATGATTGGACCAGATAAGAATAAACTTTATCCAAACGAAAAAATAAAGACAGTTTGTTATATAAGTAATTTGCCCAAAAGAGCTAATGTAGAAATTGGTGAATATACGTATTATAGTGATAACAATAATTCGCCAGAAAAATTTTATGATAACATAGAACATCACTATGAATTCTTAGGAGATAAATTAATAATAGGTAGATTCTGTGCGATAGCACAAGGTGTTAAGTTTATTATGAATGGTGCGAACCATAGAATGGAGGGAATCTCCACCTACCCATTTTATATTTTTGACGGTGGCTGGGAAAAAGATACTCCTACAATTGAACAGTTACCTTATAAAGGGGATACGGTAATTGGTAATGACGTGTGGATAGGGCAAAATGTGACTATAATGCCAGGAGTTAAAGTTGGTGACGGTTCGATTATTTCGGCTAATTCAACTGTAACAAGAAATATTGAGCCGTATACAATTTATGGTGGAAATCCAGCTAAATGTATTAAAAAACGTTTTACGGATGAAGAAACTGAGTTCTTATTAAATCTCCAATGGTGGAACTGGGATGAAGAGATGATATTTAACAATCTTGAACAGATAACATCAGAAACAGGCTTAGAAGAATTAATGAAATGACCCATGACATCATTTTTGTCTACTCAAGGCAAATTTCATGATTCATAAAGATTAAGAGTGAAATAAAAAAGTTAAACAATATATAAAAATTGTAACAAAATATTGTTTTTACTGACTTACTGTGTAAATATAGATGTGAATCGTGTGTTAGCGACAATAAAGCATTAGTAAAAACAACAAAGATAAGTAAAATGGTGTTGACAAAATGGCTAACAATAAATATAATAAATAGTGTTAGGTAATAAGTGATAAAGAAGGTGACAAATTGGACTTTGATCAGATGGCACAAGAGTATATGGAAACTATGTTTTATATGCGAAAGGTAAATTCACATAAGGAGATTCATGATTCTGTCCATGGAGAAAATTTTGTACTCTTTTTCATTTCACAAAATGGAGGAAAGGTAATTCCCAGTGATATCAGTAATGAGATGGGAATTTCTTCGGCAAGGGTAGCGGCAGCACTCAATAGTCTGGAAAAAAAGGGGCTTATCATAAGAAAGATTGATACAGAGGACCGAAGAAGAATATTGATTGACTTAACCGATTCAGGGAGAGAACAAGTAGATAATCATTATCGAATGGTTATGAATATGGTAAAGAATATGCTCCAATACCTTGGAGAGAATGATGCGAGAGAGTTTATTCGAATTATGAAAAGACTTGCAGAAAAAGGGCCGGAAGGATTTAAATAATATGCAGCCATGGGTGTGGCTGCATATCTTCTAGTCTAAAACCTAACATTATTAGATTATAATACCATTAGCAAAAGGAGAATAAGAATGATAAAGTTATTAAAACGTTTTGATATATCAGAGTGGGTTCAGGTGTTGATTAGTTTGATATTTATTGTAGCACAGGTCTGGTTAGACCTAAAACTTCCTGATTATATGTCCGACATTACAAGATATTCACAGATGCCCGGTGGTGAAATGTCGGATATTTGGATGGCTGGGGGCAAAATGATGCTTTGTGCCATGGGCAGCTTAATATCATCAATCACAGTAGGTTTTTTTGGAGCAAGAATAGCTGCATCGTTTTCTCGAAGAATAAGAAGCCTTCTGTTTTCAAAAGTTGATTCTTTTTCGATGGAAGAAATGAATCGTTTCTCAACAGATAGTTTGATTACAAGGTCAACAAATGATATTACACAAATACAGCAATTTATTACAATGGGATTACAGTTGTTAATTAAAGCACCAATTATGGTGGTGTGGGCATTAGTAAAAATTTCGGGAAAAGGATTTGAATGGACGGTTGCGACCGGTGTGGTTGTTGGGGTCATGGCCTTGGTAATTGCATTATTAATGCTGCTTGTAATGCCAAAATTTCGTAAAATGCAAGTACTTACAGACAATTTAAACCGGGTTACAAGAGAAAATCTCACAGGACTGCGTGTAGTGAGGGCATATAATGCAGAAGGCTATCAGGAAAAAAAGTTTGAGCGTGCAAACCAAGAGTTGACGTCTACACAACTGTTCACAAATCGAGGTATGGCGGTTATGATGCCCATGATGACAGCACTAATGAGTGGGTTATCGTTAGCAATTTATTGGATTGGTGCATATCTGATTAATGGAGCACAAGCAATGGATCGTCTAGCGATTTTTTCCAATATGGTTGTGTTTTCATCTTATGCAATGCAAGTAGTTATGTCATTTATGATGCTAGTAATGATATTTGTTATGCTTCCAAGGGCTTCTGTGTCTGGAAAGCGTATTAATGAAGTACTGGATACGCAAGTCACCATTTTGGATGGAGATAAATGTCAGGGAAAAGATGGCTTAGTCGGTCTTGTGGAATTTAGAAAGGTTAGCTTTAAATATCCGGGGGCTTCCGACTATGTTCTGGAAGATATCAATTTTACTGCAAAAAAGGGTGAGACAGTTGCATTTATTGGATCCACAGGTAGTGGAAAAACTACTTTGGTAAGTTTGATTCCAAGACTTTATGAGGTTACAAGTGGTGAAGTTATTGTAGATGGAATAAATGTAAAGGAATATAAGCAAGAAGAATTATATAATAAGATTGGATATGTTCCTCAAAAAGCAGTTATGTTCCGTGGCACCGTAAGTAGTAATGTAGGTCTTGGTGAAAATGGGAAACGCAAACCAGAACAAAAAGAGATTGAGACCGCTATAAAAATTGCACAAGGAAGTGATTTCGTAGAAAAAATGGATCATCAATATGAAGCAGTGATTTCCCAGGGGGGATCCAATGTGTCAGGTGGACAAAAGCAACGACTGGCTATTGCAAGGGCTGTTTGCCGAAATCCAGAAATATATATTTTCGATGATAGCTTTTCTGCTTTGGACTATAAGACGGACCGTATACTAAGGTCTGCTCTGAAAAAGGAAATGGCTGGTGTAACAAACCTGATTGTAGGGCAGCGGATTGGCACAATTATGGATGCCGATCAAATAATTGTTCTGGAGGAAGGAAAGATCGTTGGCAAGGGAACACATAAAGAGCTTTTAAATACCTGTGCCGTATATAGAGAGATTGCTATCTCTCAGCTAAGCGAGGAGGAACTATTACATGACTGAAAAGAGAGAAAAGCAATATAAGAAAACAAGTCCTATGGGAATGGGTTCTATGGGAGTGCCAGTGGAAAAATCAAATAATTTTACATCTACAATGGTAAGATTATTAGAATACTGTAAGCGGTATCTGCCTTTTATAATAGTTGCTTTGATAGCAGCTATAGCAGGAACTGTGCTGCAGATTGTTGGGCCTGACAAATTAAAAGAACTGACAAATGAAATTATGAAGGGATTGCCGGCCTTGGTTGAAGGAACCACGGTGATTGGAAGTATAGACTTGGAAGCTATTTCTAAAATAGCCTGTACCTTGGCATTGTTTTATGGTATTTCCTTTTTACTAAGTTATTTACAAAGTTTGATAATGGCAACGGTGACTCAGGTGATTTCAAAAAAAATGCGGTCAGACATAGCACAAAAAGTGAATCGTCTGCCTTTGAAATATTTTGATACTACGAGCATTGGCGATGTACTAAGTCGAGTGACCAACGACGTGGATGCTATAGGACAGACTTTAAATCAAAGTGTCGGTACTTTGATTACCTCTGCCACTATGTTGCTTGGTTCCTTGCTTATGATGTTTTACAATAGTTGGATTTTAGCACTGACTGCAGTGGGCGCAAGCTTTTTGGGGTTCACCTTTATGATGATAATTATGAAAGACTCTCAGAAATACTTTAAAGAGCAACAGACAGAATTAGGCAATATAAATGGTCATATTGAAGAAGTCTATACGGGGCATCATGTCGTAAAAGTTTATAATGGAAGCAAAGAAGCCAAAGAAGAATTCGAGAGAAGTAACAATAAATTATATACGAGTGCTTGGAAATCTCAATTTTTATCTGGGCTGATGATGCCGCTTATGAGCTTTGTTGGAAACTTTGGCTATGTAGCAGTATGTGTTGTTGGCGCAGCACTTGCCATGGATGGTAAAATATCGTTTGGTGTAATTGTAGCATTTATGATGTATATTAGGTTATTTACCCAGCCCCTCTCCCAGATTGCGCAGGCAATGAACAATCTGCAAAGAACAGCCGCAGCCAGCGAGCGTGTTTTTGATTTTTTAGAGGAAGAAGAATTGGAAAATGAAGTAGATAAGCAAAATAATCTCAAGAATGTGAAAGGAGAAGTGTTATTTAACAATGTGTTGTTTGGATATACATCAGATAAACCAATCATTCACAATTTCTCGGCAAAAATTAAGGCTGGGCAGAAAGTAGCGATAGTAGGTCCAACCGGAGCTGGAAAAACAACAATCGTAAATCTGATTATGAGATTTTATGAGTTGGATGGAGGCGAAATAATGATTGATGGAGTTCCGATCCATGAAGTTCCAAGAGAAGATGTCCATACGCAGTTCAGTATGGTATTACAGGATACCTGGCTTTTTGAAGGAACGATACGAGATAATATAAAATACAGCAAGCAGGATGTTACGGAAGAAGAAATCATCAAAGCTTGTAAAACTGTGGGACTACATCATTTTATTAAGACTTTACCAAACGGATATGATACAATATTGAATGATAAAGCTAGCCTTTCGGAGGGGCAAAAGCAATTAATCACGATTGCAAGAGCCATGATACAAAATGCTCCGTTGCTGATTCTGGATGAAGCCACAAGCTCAGTGGACACCCGTACAGAACGTATGGTACAGTCCGCTATGGATCAGCTTACGGTTGGTAGAACCTCATTTGTAATTGCCCATCGTTTATCGACTATAAAAAATGCGGACTTAATTTTAGTCATGAAAGATGGAAATATTATTGAGAGTGGAAATCATGAAGAATTGCTTGCAAAGAAAGGGTTTTATGCGGAACTATATGGCAGTCAGTTTGAGGTAGCATAGAAGACCGACATAGCTCAAAAATGCATCATATTTAATGTTAGATTCAATTAATTGGAGGAATAGCAACATGAAGAAGATCAAACCGTTATTACTATGGATGGTGTTAATATCTAATTTATTTTGCCTTACGGCTTGTAATAATGTACAATCAATCCCTGAAAAAACGAGTGAACCCACTATTTCTCAGACCGAGGAGCATTCTGTACAGCAAAAAGGCAATGAAATTGAAATAACATTAAGTATTTATAATATGAATAAAGAAGTTATTTATAGCGAGAAAGTGAAAACGGAAAAGACCAATCTGCTTGAAATTTTGACCAATATCGACACATTAAAGATGAAAACTGAAGATAGTGAGGGGGGGAAGTTTATCGTTTCAATTATGGACATTTCTTATGATTACGGACAATATTGGAATTGTTATATAAATGGAGAAAGCTTGTTGGAAAACATTAGCTTATATGAAATCAAGGATAACGATGTTGTAGAATTGCGTTATGAAAAAACAGGAGAATAAGAAAGAGAAACACAATGCAGTAATGTTAGCTTGAACTTATAAGCCTTTCATAAGTAAATTTTCCTGCAACTCCCTTTATAATGAGTGCAGCTGTCAGGGCTAATACGATACCCATCCCCAAAAGAAGCCATGAGCTAACCATGATAACCCCTGTAAATTGGCCTATGACAAGCGCGATAATGGGAAAAATCAAGAACACGGCGCGTTGCTGTGCTTCTTCTATGGTTTGTGCCTTTGCGGAGCCGCGCACCGTTATTCCGATAGCAACGAGCGAGATGGCCGGTGCAATAAGCAGCATGACAATAAGCCAACTAATATCGGGCATAATCGCAGCACCGGTCAAAAAGAGCATCTCTATTTCCAGTACTATTATCATTGCGGCAAATGAGATGAATGAAACCATCATACCGATTGAAAAGCCAGCTACTATTTTTGATTGAAACAATTGCCTTAATGAGAGTGGGGAATATAGCAAGGTCTCCAGCGTGTGCTTCTCCTTTTCTCCCACAAAGGAGCTGGCGGCCATAACAGACGACGCCATAATTGGAATCATTAGAAAAAAAGCCGGCATGATTTTGTTAAGCACAAGCCCTACTATCATCTGCTCTTGATTACCCCTCTGCTCAGTAATTGGCAGCATATTCAGCAATGTCTGAAAATCCGTTGCAGACTCCGGAAACAGTACCGTGACAAACACTAAAATAGACGGCAGTACAATGGTAAGCGCAAGCGGCACGATTAGCATAATCATAAACACCTGTTTATTTGATGTAATGCTACGAATATCTTTTTTAATAAGTGCAAGTTGTCTTGTATTCATAAATTTCCACACTCCATTTTTGCATGATTTATATCGATTAGAGAAAAATAAATTTCCTCTAACGACATCCGTTCAGCCGAGACATGATATACATCGCCGCCAGTGCCTACAATTCTTTTGACAATAAGTGGAATTTCGTCCTCCGAGCTTACGGTGATGTCATAGGTGTGTTCTCCAATTTTCTGATATGCCATTCCATCGGGCATACAGCTTGTTTTCAAACGCACCTTAACTTTAGAGGAAATCAGGCCGCGAAGCTTCTCGATGTTTCCTGTCGCCAATAAACAGCCCTCATTAATCAGCCCATAGGTGGTGCAGATTTCCTGCGCATAGCGCAACTGATGAGTGCATAAGAAAATGGTTGTTCCACTTATGGCAAGTTCCTGAATGAGAGTGTTGACATTTTGCGCACTTTCCGGATCGAGCCCGGAGGTTGGTTCATCCAAAAACAGAATTTTGGGGCTGTGTATCATTGCTCTAGCAAGGGAAAGCCGCTGGCGCATACCGGTGGAATAAGCGGCCAGCTTGCGTTGCCGTGCATCTATCAAATCCAGCCGTTCCAAAAGAGCATTCGCTCTTTTTTCGCAATCCGACATATGCATACCGAAAAGTGTGCCATAAAAAATAAGATTCTCGAACCCAGATAAATGGTCATACATTTGTGCATGTTCTGTGATTACGCCTGACAATTGATGCAGCTTTTCTGGATTTTGGATAGGGTCAAGGTCAAACACTCGGCAGCAGCCATTCGTGGGCGCAAGCATTCCACAAAGCAGTTTGATAGTGGTGGTCTTTCCTGCCCCGTTAGGACCCAAGAATCCAAATACCTCACCTTGCTCCAGGCAGAAGCTGATATCATCGACTGCTTTGCTTCCTCCGGCATAGGTTTTCGACAAATTTTCTATAAGGACTGCTCTCATATCATGCCTCCAAACAATTTATTTTAAGCTTTTCCGCAATTTTTTGAAAACGGTGTTCATTGGTAAGAGAGGTAAAAGCAGGGTTATTGACGATGCTGTCGACCATGCTTTGGCGCACAATCTTTTCATCGCGGGGAAGGGAAGCTCCTAAATCAAATTCATCAATCCACTCATCAAGCAAATTGAAGTAAGCGTCTCCTTTTAACTTAAGGGGATAAATATTTCCTGTAACGAGCGCTACATATTTTTCAAGGATTTCAAGTGCTCTGTTTGTATTTCCAAGCTTGGTATATCCTTGCGCAGCAATGATGTGGAACTTCATGAGCATTGTCGGATGGAGATTTTTCAAGTCAAAAATCTCAGTGATGGCGAGCGCCCGTCTGTATGTTTCCTCAAACTGTTCCGGCGCATCGTTACAGAGCGGAAGATAGTCGGTGAGCGCGCCAAAAAGAGAACACATGTGTTGATAGGCGCTGACCTGCAATACCGATTTTGCTTGTCTTTCTTTGCCGATCATTTGATAGGCTGGTGCAAGTAGCGTTTCTGTGCTAATTATCTTGTTGCTTGTTTCCTTAAGCAGCGCTATCACTTCTTCTGCATTGCCAAGTGTCAAGGCACAAAATGCTTCCATGTTAAGTGCGAGCTGACAAAGCTCTACCTCTTCACTTTCTCTTTTTACATGGATAAACAGCTTTTTAGCCTCCGCGATTACTGCGAAGGTTTTCTCGATGTCACCTGATTCCATACTGTTGTTAACGAGCAACGCACCGATTTGAAAAAGTAACGGGAAGCAGGAAAAATATTTTTTAGCAATTTCACGGCAATGCTCCAGAACTTCATCAAATGGTTTTATTGTAAAATCGGAAGATAGGCTCAGATACAATTTGCGGATATCCTCCTTGCTCATTTGCGGCTCGTAACCCATCAACTCATCCATGCTGATATTGAAAAAAGCCGCAAGCTTTGGAAGAAAAGTGATATCGGGAAAGCTTTGTCCTGTTTCCCATTTTGAAACAGATGCCTTGGAAACGCCGATGTGACTCGCAAGTTCATCTTGCGTTATCCCTTTTTCTTTACGCTTATTTGTAATGGTTCTAGAAATAGTAATGTCTTTCATGCTTCTCACCTCAATTACTATTATAATAGTTGACAAAATCAACCGCAATGGATTGGTAGTTGATTTAAATAAAAAAAATCAACCGCAGGGAAACTATTAAAACGGGTAAATCTACTTTATCAGTTTAAGCCAAATCTCCATACTTGTAGTTTTAGGGGAATGGCTTGCATATCGCTCCGCACAAAACATCTCTGTTTGCAATTTATGTTTTGGCAGCCATGCATTGTAGATATATTGCTGTGCTTTGTAAAGAGCATCCATGACAAGAGCCTCAAAATTTTCAGCTTCAAAGGAACAAACAATATATTCTCCCAATGGTAATTCCCAGTTCATAAAACCGTAAGAATCTTCTACGGGTTTGAACTTTGCACCTGCAAAATAGCTTAAATATCCTTCCTCTAAACACGGATATGCGACACCAATTTCTTCCTTATCCTCAGGAAGTTCAAGTACTGTTTGTTTCTGTTTATGGAAGTTTCTCCAAAGGGTATCCAACGGGTCAACCCCTGATTCTGTTCCCAGTCCGTTTATCAATGAAATCGGTATATCCTTTTTGAATCCGATAAAAGAGACTGATTCCTTAAGTTCCATTCTGTTTACTTCCAAAATAATACCATCAGTGATCAGTGGTACACCTTCATCAATCAGAGTGTAGTGAAGTAAGAGCTCAGGTTTTGTCATACGGTTGAGTGTTTGTGGATTTTTACGGTACTCCATCGGTGTTAGCCCAAACGTATCTTTAAAAGTGCGGGAGAAATGTTCGTGAGAAGAAAATCCAAGGTCTAATGCAATATCCAATATACGCTTGTCTTTCTGAAGTACTATCTCACAAGCTTTTGCCATACGACGGAGTTTTACGTACTCGGCAACTGGTTTTTTTACCAATCTTCTAAACAGGCGTTGATAATAAAAAGGTGACAAAGAAGCCATTTTTGCCAGGTTCACAATGTCAATTTCTTCATGTAAATGATCTTCAATAAATTCTATGGTCTGCTGTATTTGTTCCCATGCGTGCATACAATAAGCACCTCCTTTTATGTTAGGATATCACGTACGTAATATTACTGCTTGATTGTGCATGCTCAAAATTGAAAAAGGCGATCTCTATTACAGCATTATTTACCTTTTAGTTATTTTATAGTACTATAATGAAAAGAAAGAATTCATTACAATTAAAACAACCTTTTTCCGTCCGATATATTGATACCTAAGTCTTTTGCCACACTGGTTTGCTTAAATGGATTTATTTTTTCTACTACACCATTCCGTTTGAAAAAGGAGCCTGTATTTTTGAACCAAAATGTTACTTCTGCTTTTACGCATTGTTCCCGAATAGGAAGAACCCAATCATAATTACACACGCGAGCATCTCTTCCTGTTTCGCCGCCAACGGTAACATGGTCTACCCCATGAAGATATGGTGTTAAATCTATTGATTCTAAAAGAGGGGCACAAGCAATAAAACGTCGTTTTATTGGATAGGATAAAAAAAGTGGAAGTCTGTAATCTGCTACTATTTGGTTTTCAACAGTACAGCCAATATTCACATTTTCATAGCCGTCACCCCAATCAGATGGAAGTGATACAAGAAAGCGGTCAATTCTCTTTGTCAAAATTAGAAAATCAATGTCTGTTCGTTGCCGGATGATAGCCCAGATCTCTTTACGCCATTCATCTGCTTCGGGAAGAAAAAAATCTGTTGCAAAACAAGTCGCAAGAATTTTATCGCCTTTAATATTGTATTCGCCTTTTTTGTTTGTCCTTATAGGCCAATCGAATTTATCTGTTTTTTGTATCGTATTTTGCCCATAGCGTTTTGCATGTGGTCCATAAAAATAGCAATTTGAGCAACCATCACTTGTTTGATAGCATCCTGTCCACGGTTCCCAGTTCATGATATTTTCCTCCCGATTTAAAAGGGTTTTTGATAACCCGCTTAGTTCTTCCAAGTAAAACTTACTGTTTTAATATTATACACGGAAGAATGAATGAAATCAAAATTTACTTAGTTGGGATGGCTCAAGAATGCAGAAATTAGAGGTTAAAATAAAAAGAGATAGAAATAGGGAGGATACTATATGAATATGAATAGGGATAGAAACTGGACCGTTTTATTGATTGGTGGTGCTTCGGGAACAGGAAAATCAAGCATTGCTTATGAAATTGGCCGATATTATGGTGTGAATGTCTTGGAAGTAGATGATATTCACCTATCGGTAGAAACGGTCACAACAAAGGAAAGCTTTCCAGCGGTACATTATTGGAATACTGGCGTAAATTGGGAAGATGTTGGAGTTAATGAAAATGTGAACTGGTTAATTGATGTAAGCAAAGAATTGGTGCCTGTACTAAAAGAGCTTGTTAACAGACATATTTGTGATAAATTGCCAATTATTATTGAGGGTGATTTTCTTTATCCCGAATTTACGGCTTCCATCAATCATCCAGAGGTGAAGTCGATTTTTATAAATGAACCAGATATCAATCAAATTTTGCAGAATTATTTGGCAAGAGAAGGTGGCGATTTACAACATTACAGAGCGGAAATAAGTATTGCATATGGAAAGTGGATAACAGATATCTGCAATCGGAATCATATTAAATTGATTAACGCAAGACCGTGGAATACTGTTTTAGAGAGGGTTTTAAAAAGTATTATATAGTCCATAAAGATTTCTAGACAGAAGGCATTGAAATAGATATAATATAGGAAAAGTTAGAATAAATAATGTAGTGGGTAATCTGGCCACCAGGCTTGATTATAAATAAGGCGTATGAAGGAGATTGCTGTTTGAAGAAAAACAACACTTTGGAGATTGTGGTATAACCGGGAGGTTTGCGTAAATACAGTCTCACACAAACCTCCCAGTATTGAAGTCAACAATCATCAGGAGGAAAATAAATGAATAAATTTGACTATGTCATTCGTTTGGAAAGAAAAGAAGAATATCTTGAAGTCGAAAACCTTGTAAGAGAAGCATTTTGGAATGTATACCGTCCGGGATGTCTCGAGCATTACGTACTGAATCAACTGAGAGCTGACGTAGCTTTTGTACCAGAGCTGGATTTTGTGATGGAAAAAGAGGGTAAGCTAATTGGCCAGAACACGTTTATGAGAGCGCATATTGATGCCGATGATGGCAGGAATATCCCAATCATGACAATGGGGCCTATCTGTATAGCGCCAGAATTTAAAAGGCATGGTTACGGAAAAATTCTGCTGGATCATTCTCTCGAAAAGGCAGCAGAAATGGGTGCTGGTGCAGTATGTTTTGAAGGCAATATCGACTTCTATGGAAAGAGTGGCTTTACTTTTGCCAGTGATTTTGGTGTCCGTTATCATGGACTACCGGAAGGTGAAGATGCATCCTTCTTTCTCTGTAAGGAGCTGGTTCCGGGATATCTTGCTGATATTACCGGAGTGTATGCAACACCGCAAGGCTACTTTGTAGGCGAAGGGGAAGTAGAGGAATTTGATAAACATTTTCCATATAAAGAGAAGAGAAAGCTTCCGGGACAGCTTTTCTGAACAAAACAAAAAATATAGCAAGGATAAAAACGCAACGTGTGCTATAGGCACACCAGAGCCGGTAGGTAGCCCGGCCGTCCTGTATCCACAGGGTAAGTAACCTGCCCCTCCGGGTTGTCCGTTCTTTGCTCAAAAATCTTGCAAGGAGGGATTTTTATGAGTAAAGCAAGTGGCAAGCTGACCGTGTATTTTGAGGAACCATTTTGGGTCGGTATCTTTGAGCGATTCGAAAATAGCAAGCTATCCGTAGCCAAGATGACCTTTGGTGCAGAACCGAAGGATTATGAGATTTATGAGTTTCTATTGAAGCACTATTATAGTTTGCGATTTAGTCCGGCTATAGTAGCTGTTGTAAAGGAAATGAAAAGAAATCCAAAGAGAGTGCAGAAAGATGTGAGAAAACAATTACAGGGTATTGGAATTGGCACAAAATCTCAGCAAGCTCTAAAATTACAACAGGAACAGAACAAGCAGGAACGTAAGGTGAAAAGTCGGGAACAGAAGCGGACAGAAGCTGTGCGTATGTTTGAACAAAAACAGCAAAAGAAAAAAGATAAGCACAGAGGACATTAATTGTTTACGCTTATCAGTAAAAACTCCTGGCACTGGAGATCATCCTGTGCTGGGATTTTTTACTCATAAAATATTTCAAACAAATGATAGATTGACAATTCTATAAAAATATAATAATGTAAAAATGCTAAGTCACAAGATGCTTCTTATGGCAAAGCAGCAAAACATAATTGTTACTGACACCAAATACAGGTTATAAGGTCGAAGATACAGCAATCTTCATATTGTTAATGTTTTTTAACGATAATACTGCGCCTTTAGGGCGCATTTTTTTTTGAATGGAGGATATTTAATGGAAACAAGGGTCGCTATTATCGGAATTATTGTCGAAGAAACCGATTCGACAGAGAAGATGAATTATATATTGCATGATTATAAAAATTACATCATTGGCAGAATGGGACTGCCGTATCCTGATAAAGGCATCTGTATCATAAGCATTGCGGTGGATGCTCCGCAGGATATAATCAGTGCTCTTTCGGGGAAGCTTGGAAAGCTGCCTGGGGTCAGTGCCAAAGCGACATATTCAAAAATAACTGGCAAGATTGAAGGTAGGGTGAGAGATGAATCAGCTCATTGACAAGCTTTATGAAACGCGTGCACTTTCACCAGAAGAATACAAGGTACTTATTGACAATCGGAATTCAGAGCTTTCGGAATATCTCTTTAAAAAAGCTAGAAAAGTTCGTATTGATCATTACGGACATGACGTATACATACGGGGACTGATAGAGTTCACGAACTACTGCAGGAACGACTGCTTCTATTGCGGTATCCGCAATAGCAACCTTGTTGCGGAACGATACCGCTTATCAAAAGAGCAGATCCTTGACTGCTGTGCGACTGGATATGAATTGGGATTTCGTACATTTGTACTGCAGGGCGGTGAGGATGGATATTATACGGATGAAAAAATGGTGGATATTATAAAGAGCATAAAGAAAAATCATTCTAATTGTGCGATTACGCTTTCCATAGGTGAAAAAAGCTATGAAGCCTATAGTGAATTTTATGCAGCAGGGGCTGATCGTTACTTGCTCCGGCATGAAACTGCAAACGATGGACATTATGAAAAGCTTCATCCTGCTACGATGAAACTTGAAACTAGGAAGCAGTGCCTTTATGATCTTAAACAGATTGGTTATCAGGTCGGATGCGGATTCATGGTTGGATCACCGTACCAGACTACTGATTGCCTGGTGGAGGATTTGCTATTTATAAAGGAGCTTAATCCTCACATGGTCGGTATTGGTCCGTTCATACCACATAATGCTACACCGTTTGCGGCCAGCGAAGCAGGAACGCTGGAACTTACATTATTTTTACTTGCTATCATCCGTTTAATGCTTCCAAGTGTCTTACTGCCTGCAACCACTGCACTTGGAACAATTCATCCAGAAGGAAGGGAACGCGGTATTCTTGCAGGAGCAAATGTCGTGATGCCCAACCTGACACCTACCAATGTAAGAAAAAAATATATGCTCTACGACAATAAGATCTGTACTGGAGATGAAGCAGCTGAATGTCGATACTGCCTACAAAATCGTATGAATAGCATTGGTTATCAAATACAGGTAACACGTGGAGACCATAAATTAATCTTTTAAAAGGAGTATTATTATGTACAATTTAAAATCATCTAAAGCAGAAGATTTCATATCAGACCAAGAAGTTCTTGCTACTCTGGAGTACGCAGAAAAAAACAGGAACAATATCGCACTTATCGACAGCATCATAGAAAAGGCTAAACTTCGTAAAGGTCTTTCACATAGGGAGGCTGCTGTTTTGCTGGATTGTGAGAACGAAGAAAAAAATAAAGAGATCTATCAGCTCGCTGAGCAGATAAAAAAGGATTTTTATGGGAACCGAATCGTAATATTTGCGCCACTCTATTTATCTAACTATTGCGTAAATGGTTGTGTCTATTGTCCTTATCATAGGAGCAATAAACATATTACAAGAAAGAAAATGACACAGGAAGAAATAAGACGGGAGGTTATAGCAGTGCAGGATTTAGGACATAAACGTCTTGCATTGGAAGCTGGGGAAGATCCTGTAAACAATCCTATTGAGTATATTCTTGAATCTATTGATACAATTTACAATGTCCAACATAAAAACGGCGCAATCCGCAGAGTCAACGTCAATATCGCTGCCACGACGGTTGAAAACTATACCAAACTGAAAAATGCAGGCATCGGGACCTATATCCTATTCCAGGAAACTTATCATAAGGAAAGCTATGAAAAACTGCATCCTACAGGACCAAAACACGATTATGACTGGCACACCGAAGCAATGGATCGTGCTATGCTGGGTGGCATCGATGATGTCGGTTTGGGTGTTCTGTTTGGATTGGAACGATATCGGTATGAATTTGCAGCATTACTAATGCATGCTGAGCACCTTGAAGCAGTGTTCGGCGTGGGTCCCCACACAATCAGCGTGCCGAGAATACGTCCAGCAGAAGATATCGATCCGTCGTCTTTCCATAATGGGATCAACGATGATGTATTTGCTAAAATTGTAGCTTGTATCCGTATCTCAGTGCCATACACGGGAATGATCATATCAACTAGGGAAAGCAAAGAATGCAGAGAACGCGTCCTGCACCTGGGGGTTTCTCAAATTAGCGGTGGATCCAAAACAAGTGTCGGCGGATATGAGAGACCCGAGCCGGAAGAGCAAAATTCCGCTCAATTTGATATAAGTGACCGGAGAACTTTGGATGAAATTGTAAAGTGGTTGATAGATTTGGGGTATATTCCAAGCTTTTGCACGGCCTGCTACAGAGAAGGCAGAACGGGTGATAGATTTATGAGTTTGTGCAAGAGTGGGCAGATACAGAACTGTTGTCATCCGAATGCGCTTATGACACTAAAGGAATATCTGGAGGATTATGCTTCGCCTCAAACCAAAGCAGTGGGTGAGGCACTGATTCGAAGAGGAATTGAAGATATTCCCAAAGAAAAAGTCAGAGAGATCGTAACGCAGAATTTGACCAAAATCAGCAATGGCAGCCGCGATTTCAGATTATAAAGGAGGATAGAAACAATATGGGAATGAATGATACACCATCTGCAAATCGTATCCATATCGGTTTCTTTGGAAAAAGAAATGCAGGAAAATCGAGTGTGGTAAATGCCGTGATAGGGCAGGATCTTACAATTGTATCAGAGGTAAAGGGAACGACGACCGATCCGGTATACAAAACCATGGAACTGTTGCCACTGGGTCCCGTTATGATTATCGATACGCCAGGCATAGATGATACGGGTATCTTAGGAGAGCAGCGCGTGAGAAAAAGCCACCAAGTACTTAATAAAACAGATATTGCCGTATTGGTGGTCGATTCTGGCTGCGGTAAAACCAAAGAAGACGAAGAACTGATCGCACGGTTCCGTGACATGAATCTCAATTATATTGTTGTATATAATAAATCTGATTTGATAGAGCAGAAAAATCTGGAAAACGAGCATGAAATATATGTCAGCGCAACAACAGGAAGCAACATTCAAAAATTAAAAGAAAAAATTGCTGCGTCGGTTGTTTTGGAGGAACCTATGAGTAAGATTGTGGGTGATCTTATTAATCCGTCGGATTTTGTTGTGCTTGTCACTCCAATTGACAAAGCTGCTCCCAAAGGTCGTCTGATCCTGCCACAGCAGCAGACCATCCGTGATATTCTGGAAGCAAATGCGATTGCCATTGTAGTGAAAGAGAACGGGCTACAAGAAACGCTGGAAAGTCTGGGTAAAAAGCCGAAGCTTGTCATTACTGACAGTCAGGCATTTGCAAAGGTATCAATGGATACCCCCAAGGATATTTTTTTAACTTCGTTTTCCATACTTTTTGCAAGATACAAGGGCAGTCTGGAAGCGGCCGTAAGAGGAGCAAAAACACTGGATTCGCTACAGGACGGTGATACGGTTCTCATCTCAGAAGGATGTACTCATCACAGACAATGTGACGATATCGGGAGCGTTAAGATCCCAAGATGGGTTCAGAATTACACCAAGAAGCAATTAAACTTTAAGTTCACATCGGGTACCGAATTCGTTGATGATTTGTCAGAATACAAATTGATTGTTCACTGCGGAGGTTGCATGTTGAACGAAAGAGAGATGAAATACCGGCAGAAATGCGCCGAAAATCAACACGTACCGATCACCAATTACGGGATTCTTATCGCTTACATGCAGGGAATTCTTAAGAGAAGCATCGCTATGTTCCCATATATTCTGGCTGAAATTGAGGAATAGTACCTTATCTTAGGGTTCTTGATGTGTATGGATATCAATTACCCGGTGCGTCCAGTCACGGTAGAATAGTTCCTCGTGTGAAACGAGTAATAGCGTACCTGAAAATTTACATAGGGCCTCCTTTAAGGCCTCTTTTGCTTGCACATCTAGGTGATTTGTTGGTTCATCTAATATTAGAAAGTTGCATGTTATCAAGAGTAAGAGGCAGATTTTAACTTTTGCTTGTTCTCCACCACTTAAAGTACCAATTGATTGCATTGCATGCTTACTCGAAATACCACACCGTGCAAGATGCTTCCTTACCTCTTTTATCAGCATATTCGGATGGGCATCGGAAACAATCTGTATGGGCGTTCGTGTTTTATCGCTCCACTTTAAATCCTGCTCAAAATATCCAAGTGAGACTTGTCGGGAGAAGTTATATGCTCCGTGAAGAGTTGGAACTTGTCCCATTAAAGTTTTTAACAAGGTTGATTTACCAATTCCATTAAAGCCTGTGATTACCACTTTTTCACCTCCTCTTATAGTAAAATCAATATTGGTTAGAATAGGGGAGTGATATCCAATCGCTAAATTTTTAACGCTTAAATGCTCTGTGTTAGTATAGGGAAGTTCTGGAAAATGGAAGTAAGGCTTATTTTCCGTTTTTTCCAGTGCTTCTATTTTATTCATATGGGCTAGTTGTTTTTGCCTTCCTCTCGCCATTTTTGAGTTCTGTCCGGCAATATTTTTACGGATGAATTCTTCGGTTTTCTTTATCTGCTTTTGTTGTGCAGTATATTGACGTTCATAATCTTCTCTTAAAAATGTTTTCTTTTTCAGGAATTCCGTATAAGTGCCATGATATTTTGTGATAGAATGGTACCCTATGTCATAGATACGATTTGCAATCTTATCTAAAAAAACATAATCATGAGATACCACCATATAAGCATTATTTAATTCCGATAGATAATCAGAAAGCCAAGTAATATGCTCTTTGTCCAAAAAATTTGTGGGTTCATCCATTAAGAGTACTTCTGGTTTTTCCAGAAGTAACTTTGCCAATATTACTTTTGCACGTTGTCCCCCACTCATTTGCGCAATAGGGCGATCAAGGCCAATTGCCAGTAATCCTAAGCCATTCGCTACTTGTTCGATTTGTGTATCAATAGAATAGAAATTGTGTATTTCAAGCTTTTCTTGAAGTTTAGCAGCACGTTCTAAATAGTTCATGTTATCATGAACGGATTTTTCATAGAGCAGTGTCATTTCTTTCTCAACTTCATAGAGATTTGAAAAAGCTGACCTTAAAAAAGTATATATAGTTACCTGTTCATCAATGTCAGCATATTGATCTAAATATCCGATTGATAGTTGGGGCCGCCATAGAATTCTTCCAGCATCGGGAATTACTTGTTGTGTGCAAATTTTAATAAAAGTACTTTTTCCGGATCCGTTTTGTCCAACGATACCAATGTGCTCTCCTTTATTGAGCGATAAATTTACATTTTTATAAAGTTGGTTTTCACCAAATGAATGTGTTAATCCTTTTATTTCTAATAAACTCATAGTATGTTAGTTCCTTTCTTGATTTAGTAAAAAATTGTTAACAAGGTATACGAACAAAAAAGCAGAAGGTAACGTACTAAGTGTACGAACCTTCTGCTTTTCCTTAAATTAGTTCTTGCAAAAAACAAAAGGCTATGGACAAAACATTGTCCATAGCCTTTTAACGTCTCATTTACATACGGAAAACAAGCAATAGATATGCTGATGGCATCAGTATACACATTGCTCCGTTTTCCGATGAAATCCTATCACGTTTATTTATACGCTATACTCTGTACAATGTTTCATCGGTATGGATTGTACAGAGCTGATTCTCTTTTTAAATTGATCAGTTAAATGGAAACTCATAATAGGTTCTCCTTTTTGCTTAAACGATATGATTCTATCACGATTTATTATTGTTGTCAATCAGGAGCTCGCCTTTTTGGACGCGTTCCCTGAGGTTTAAGATGTTATCTCGAATCAGGGAAATTGTGTTTAAAAATATGATATCCTCCATGCCGCTGGGGTCATCAAGCCCCCAATCTTCCCGATGCTTGCAGGGCAGAAACGGACACGTTACGTTGCAGCCCATGGTAACAACAATATCTACGGGTGGGATATCAGATAGCAGCTTGGGGTACTGCGTTTTTTCCATATCAATTCCATAAAGTCTTTTTACCAGACGTACAGCATCCTGATTTATTTGTTGTTTTATTTCTGTTCCAGCCGAATAGCACACAAACACATCGGATGCAAAAAGCATGCATAACGTCTCTGCGATCTGGGAACGGCAGGAATTGTGCACGCAGACAAAGGCAATTTTATGCATGCTCTATACCTCCTATAAGTAAATATATGGCCTCATATAGGAAACCAATTTTTTGTCTTATTTGCAATTTTAACAAGTATAAGCATTACGGGAACTTCCGTAAGCACTCCCACAATGGTAGCCAATGCAACAGGTGACTTTGCACCAAACAGGGCGACGGCAACGGCAACGGCAAGTTCAAAGAAGTTTGATGCCCCAATCATTCCAGCAGGAGCAGCGATTTTGTGGGGCAGCCTTAGCACCTTGCTCGTCAAATAGGCAATAAAGAAAATCAGGAATGTCTGAATCGTCAGGGGCGCCGCAATCAGTAGGATGTGCAACGGGTTTTCCAAAATGATATTTCCCTGAAAAGAAAAAATGATGATTAGGGTCAAAAGTAGACCAACAACAGTAATGTTATTCCATTTTGGTAAAAAATTGTTAATAAAGTATTCTTTCCCTTTTCGTTTCATAAGCTGTGTTCTGGTAAGGATACCTGCCGCAAGGGGGATCACAACGAACAGAAAAACGGATATTAAAAGTGTATCCCACGGAATAGAAATGCCACTTATGCCAAGAAGGAAGCCAACAATCGGTGTAAAGGCGACAAGGATAATCAGATCGTTGGTAGCGACCTGTACCACAGTGTAGGCTGGATCGCCCTTTGTTAAATGACTCCACACAAATACCATTGCGGTGCAAGGAGCGGCACCAAGTAGTATAGCCCCGGCCAGATAGTCCTTTGCCAAATTCTCTGGAATGTATGATTTGAAAATTATAAAGAAAAAGAAACTTGCAATCCCAAACATGGTAAAAGGTTTTATCAACCAATTTGTAACCCAAGTTACAAAAAGGCCTTTTGGATTTTTTCCAACGTCTCGAATACTTTTAAAATCTACCTTTAGCATCATAGGAAAAATCATTAGCCAGATTAGAATGGCTATCGGGATAGATACCTGTGCGTACGCAAAACGACCCAAAAAAGAGGGGATTATGGGTAAGAATTTACCAATTAAAATACCAGTTGCCATGCAAAGCAGCACCCACACCGTTAAATATTTTTCAAAAAAACCAATACCTTGATTTTGCTTATCATTTTCCACTATTGCACACTCCTTCCTTACAAATGCAATCTTTTTTATCAATGGTAATGGAACATAAGAAATTCCTAAAGTCCTGTACCTTTTCGTCATTCAATGAATAATACATCCATTTGCCTTCTTTACGGCCAATAACCAAGCCACAGCCACAAAGTATTTTCATATGGTGGGAAAGGGTTGGCTGTGTAATAGGGAACTTCTCTAAAATTCTACAGGCACATAGTTCGCCACAGGATAGCATATCCATAATCATAAGACGGTTCGTGTCTGCAAGAGCTTTGAATAATCCAACATGTTCAGAATATTTATGATACATTGTTATCTCCTCATATAGATGATTATCTATATATAATAGGCAACAGATAGAATATTGTCAATCTGTTTTATATGAAATCGCCCCTTGTTCCACCTAGATTTATTCGATATAATATTCATACTATAAAAAAGTAAAGATGTCTTAAAAAGAAAAGGGGAAGAATTGGAGGAAAAAATATGAAGGAACAACCAGTCACGATTAACCTGTATTATGTTACAGATCCAATCTGCTCCTATTGTTGGGCATTTGAACCAGTGTTACATCGTTTTTTGGAGCAGTTTGGGGATTATTTTAATTTTCATACAGTTATGGGAGGCCTGCTGGAAAAATGGAATGATGGACCAATTGATCCGGAACATGGAATTTATAAACCGGCAGATGTTGCTTCTCACTGGAAAGAAGTTTCAGAAATTTCCAGGATGCCAATAGATGGTTCTTTAATGATAGATAATCCAATAACATCTTCCTATCCACCTTCACGCGTATTCAAGATCATACAAAAGTATTATGGTGATGCAAAGGCGTTTGCATACCTTCGTCGTGCAAGAGAAGAACTCTTTGTATGTAATAAAAATATTTCAAATGTTGCCGTTAACATAGAAATTATTCATAAACTCAATCTTGATGGAACAGCAATCGCGCATGAGGCGGAGACACCGTTTGGTCAAAAACTGTTAGAGGAGGATTTTAGTCTTGCCCGAAGTTTAGGTGCTGCCGTTTTCCCTACGGTTGTATTTGTTAATGAAATGAAGGAAGGTGTAAAAATCGTTGGGAATCATCCGCTTGAGGACTATATCAATGCCTTAAGAAAAGTGCTGAAGATCGAAGATATAAAGCCAAAAAAAGTACCGGCACTCTCTTATTTTATGAATCATGACAAACTTCTTTTTTCGAAAGAGATGGAAGTAATGTACGATATGGAACAGTCTGAGGTAAAATCATTTATACAAAAAGGCTTACGCAAAGGCCATTATGAATTGCATCATTTTTTGGGAGAGCTTTGTCTTACATCAGTGTGGCGAATGAAGGAGATACATAAGCAAAAATCAGACTAGAATCCTGTGGATGGATTTCTAATCTGATTTTTTGTGTCTGGCTATTATTTAAGAAGCCAAATAAAATGGTTTGCTTCTCTCAAAAGATGCTCCGTATAGAGAGAGAGCAAAATCGCTGGCACTTTACACATAAGTATACCTTGTGTGATCATTGCCTTAAATGCAGCTATTGCCTGGGTATCTGAGAGCAATATGCCCGCTGTGCGATTATTCAAGCAGTTTGTTTCCGCAGCAAGGCTGTCAAATTTGTCTGCAAAAGAATTTGCCTGCTTGATGTAAGCCGCCTGAGTAGGATCAAGTTCTCCACGCATCACTTTAGCATGCCCTGCCATATTTTGTGTCCAGAAGCTTATGTCGTCTTCCGTAATTAAGTCTTCCCTATTCTGTAGTCTGGTTAGTATATTTTGGTATCGCTGAGCTTCAAGGAGAATATGTTCAATATCTGCTGTATACATCATGGTGAACAGAGTACAGCAGGTTCGTAGGTTTAATAGCTCCGATTTAAACTGAACGAAGGAATTTGTCAGTCTTAATAGATTTTCGTTCAATGCGCATACGGACTCTTTCAGATAAGTGCTTGCGGTGAAGTTCGTGCTGTAAGGTTCCAAATTGTATTCTAACTGCGTAAGACCACTGTCGATGTTTATGCCCGTAGAAGTCTGGGTCTGGCGCTCTGCTTTTTCGGTATACTGGGTGTAGAACTGGCCTGAATGAAGATCATTTGCTTTAATAACCCCGTTTGATAACTGGATAGTCAAGCTCATCAGGTGGTCGTAATTTTGTCTGAATAACCCTGCCTGGAGCCCATACTGCCGACCAGGGGGCGGCATCGTGGCCTCAATGAATATGGCATGCTCTTTCATTATGCGAATCCAAAACAGATTATATTGAAGAGAGAGCTGCACATATTTTTCTGTTGAAAGTATAAATATCACCCCATTAACTCTATATTATTAGTATAACTATGCGTTTCCCAATAAAAATATTCGAAGCAATGATGATAGGGTGAGAATTCATGACACGAAGTAAAAAATGTGGTACGATAATTACATAGCAAATAGTCTGTGTTTCTAGATTGGAGAATGACATGAAAAAAGTGAATATTAATGAAAAGTTAAATACTTTCAATGATTACTGGAGTCCAAAAATCGTTGGTGATTTGAATGAATCCTACATAAAATTGGTAAAATTAAAAGGTGAATTTGTATGGCATATGCATGAAAATGAGGATGAAATGTTCTTGGTTGTTAAAGGGAACTTGGTCATTAAACTTCGTACAGAAGATATCGTTCTAAACGAGGGAGAATTTTTTATCATACCAAGGGGAATAGAACATATGCCGGTCGCAGAGGAAGAAGTTCATGTTATGCTTCTGGAACCAAAGGCTACCTTAAATACGGGAAATGTCAAAAATGACAGAACGGTGGAAAATTTAGAGAAAATATAAGGAAGATTAAGAAAGGAAGTAGTGCTTACTCTGCGGAAGCATTTGAAAAAATATGATTTTTAAGACCTTAGAACAAACGGACCTTAGCACGCTCCACAGTGCTTTTATCGAAGCGTTTTCGGATTATCAGGTGAATATGGATATTTCGTTTGCGGATTTTGATCGGATGATGCGGCGACGCGGACTTTACTTAGGAATCTCAGTTGGGGCATTCGAGGGGACAAAATTGATTGGCTTTTCACTGACCGGATTACGCATACAACATGGAATGCCTATTGCCTACGATATTGCGACAGGTATTACGCAGGAATATCGTAGGCAGAGAATCACAAGCCAAATTTTTCAGAAAGAAATGACTATTCTAAGAGATAAGCAGGTAGGACAATATCTGCTGGAAGTAATAAAAGAAAACCTGCCAGCCATTAAATTATATCAAAAACAGGGGTTCCAGATACAGAGAGAATTTTGCTGCTTTCAAATGGAGCCAATAAAAATGATTCCAAGTTCCCAGCAGCATACGGTAGAGATAGGCGAAGTTGACTGGGAACAGGTGGTGTCGTTCTGGGAGTTTGAGCCTTCTTGGCAAAATGCAATTGATTCTATCTTAGCCGCTCCCGAAGCTTTTATTACTGTTATTGCCAAATCAGATGACAAAATGGTCGGATACGGTATTATTGAGCGGATAACGGGTGATATTCCTCAGTTCGCGGTCAGCCCTGCATACCGCAGATTGGGTATTGGAACTAGTTTGCTTGCCGAGTTAGTAAGTAATACAGAAGCAGCAAAAGTTCGCATTCTGAATGTTGAAGCAGAAAAAAATACAGTACTAAAATTTCTTACGGCTCTAGGATTCGAGCATTTCATCAGTCAATATGAGATGATTTTGCCACTGTAAGTGATATTGTACCCAATGAATACAAACTTTTGATAAGATGATAGGGAGGTTATATGGAAAGGAATGTAAAAATTAGAAATGAATCAGAGTCAGATTATGAGAAGGTGGAAGAAATAACGCGAAAATCTTTTTGGAATTTATACATTCCCGGATGCAATGAACACTTTTTGGTTCATGTTATGCGAGCTCATGAGGACTTTGTGAAGGAGTTAGATCTGGTAATTGAAGTAGATGATCACATCATAGGAAATATCATGTACACAAAAGCCAAACTGGTGGATGAATCTTTGCAAGAAAAAGAAATCCTTACTTTTGGTCCTGTCTGCATTCTTCCTGAATATCAAAGAACGGGTCTGGGGAAAAGGCTTATTGAGCATTCTTTTAAACTGGCAGTTGAACTTGGTTATGATACTATTGTAATATTTGGAAATCCAGGCAATTATGTAAGCCGTGGATTTAAGAGCTGTAAAAAGTACAATATCTGTCTTGAAAATGGAACCTGTCCAACAGCAATGATGGTAAAAGAACTGAGACCTGACGTACTGGATGGAAGGAAATGGGTCTACTACGACAGTCCTGTGATGAAGATAGACGAAGAAGAGGCCGAACGCTTTGATGACAGCCTTCAGAAGATGGAAAAGAAAGTTATGCCAAGTCAGGAAGAATTTTATATTTACAGTCATTCCGTTGTACATTGAGCCCTTTACCATGCATGCGATGTCGACTTTTACAGTCGTCGTCGCATGACATTTATTAGCATCTATTCGCCAAAAGGTTCCATGGTATCATTTTTTAGTTGTGGTGTTTTTAAACAAACCATTGCTTTTGCAACTTGATGGTCTTGAATTTTGGTGACCTTAATGATGAGTTCTTCTGTTTCAACATCTACCGTTTCACCATCTTGTGGAATCGTACCTAGTGCATCAAAAACCAATCCATTGAAAGTATCATACTCTTCACTGGAAAGAGAAATGCCCAGTCTTTCAGATAAATCCTCAAGAGAAGTACTGCCATGAACTTTCCATGTCTTGGAGTCTATCTGCTCAATCATAGCTGATTTATCCTCATACGGTTCGTCATCATTAAAGTCGCCCACAAGCTGTTGGACAAGATCATTTATAGTAATGATACCACTCATGCCACCATATTCGTCAAGTACTACGGCGAGATTGTTGTGGCTATGTTTCATGTTGCGGAACAGTACATCGGCCTTTACGCTTTCAGGAACAAAATAAGCAGGTTTTACTGCCTTCGCCATTAAAGACTCCCGGCTTTTATCTTCCAGACGAAAATAGTCCTTTGCGTTTAGTATACCGATAATATTATCCGAAGAATCACTACAGACGGGATAACGGGTATGTCGACTGCTATGGATGGTGCGTTTCCAATCCTCCATGCTTTCTTCCAGCCATAGAAGAGAGATATCAGTGCGGTGTGTAGCGATATCACCAGCAATCAGGTCATCGAATTCAAAGACATTTTGTATGAACTGCTTTTCTTCATGATCAATAGCCCCTTTTTCACTACCTACATCTACCATCATACGAATTTCTTCTTCACTGACATCATCCTCATCCGTATTCGGATCAATGCCAAGTAATCGAAGAATGGTATTGGTCGATGCGGTCAGAAGCCAGACAATCGGCGCGAAAAATTTAGCTATTGCACTAATGAGGGCAGACATCCCAAGTGCCAGAGCTTCTGCCTTACGCATAGCAACTCTTTTGGGTACAAGCTCACCAAAAATCAGAGTGAAATAGGACAATGTTATCGTAATTAAAACGACCGCTATCGTATCCAGTGTTTTAATAGGGAGTGAAATACCAAGCCCTACTAGTAAAGCAACTAATCTATCAGAAAAATTATCGGCAGCAAAAGCGCTTCCTAAAAAGCCGGAAAGAGTGATAGCCACTTGAATGGTCGCTAAAAAACGTGCGGGCTGGCTGGTCAGCCGGGCAAGGCGTACCGCTCGTTTATCCCCCTCTGTTACCAGTTTAGCAAGTTTACTGTCATTCATGGAAATGACTGCAATCTCTGCACAAGCAAATATTGCATTTAACCCAATCAAAATTACCTGCAATAGAATCAAAAATAGAATAGAATCTTCCAAAATAAATCCTCCTTAAAATCCAATTATAAAGTACTATCACCATTCCTATAAAAGCAAAAAAACACAGCCTATTGCGTTATTCACGCAACCATAGGCTATGCCTGATTCGATTTAAAATATGGCATAAAGGAGGCTTATCATTGTTGTTACTGTCACTGTCATCCATATCGTTTATGCTCCATCTCCTTAAATAGTTAGTATAATATATAATTCTATCGAAAAAAAACAAGTGAGTCAATAAGAATTTTGCACTAATAAAACCTTATGCACCGCTATTTTATGATATGAAACATTACGGAAATATCTTCAGATGCCATTCTAAATTTTGATTTTTCAATTAAAATATTGCCACCTGTCATGATATAGGAAGGCATGACCCGAATATTCCCGTAAAAAAACTGGCTATTTCTTATTTTGTAGGTTGCAATAGAAGGGATAACATTCTTCTTAGTTACTTTTTTTGCAATTCTATTAAACGTTTTTTTTGCCACATCTCCCATAAGCATAATGACCTTGATATTCGGAAATAGTGCAAGCTCTTGCTCAAGATAAGGCAAGCTATCCTCCACACTACTATTTTCGATCGTGTAATTTGATTTCGGTATTTTAACTGCGTTTGTTAAATAGATGCCCATTTGTAAAATATCTTGTACGTTCATAACATTTGCGCCTGCCTTTTGAAACAGAGGAATCGTAGTCTTTAGATATGCGGCATCTGGCTGTCCATAGAAATCCTGACTAGGATCCGCAGGAACCACCTCATTTATCATGATTGCTTTGATTTTCAAGGGATCTATCTTAAGATCGTTCAATTGTATGTGTTCTATATACCCAACTGATTTTTCTAATTCTTGTTTCACATTCATTTTCGATTCCCCTTTCGATTTACAATTTTTTTTATATCAACTTCTTACTATTTCTTTTTCATTATTCCGAACAATGATGGCATCGTGGTTACTAATCGGGGATAAATTTAGTGTAGAAGAGTAGGTATCTAGTATCGTTTGCACAATTTTTGTAAAGGGCGCACTTTTATAATGGGGCACAGGGTAAAAATCGACTAAGCCTAAAGCATCATAATCCTTTAAATCAGGCGCTTTTTTGATACTATCCATTTTTTGCGCGTATGCTATATTAGCAGATACGACCATCGCTCCAGCGGATTCACCGATGTATTGCTTACCTGCATTTACTTCTTTAATGATTATTTTATCCGCTCCGGTTCTTTTTAGTTCTTGTAAAAGAAAGAATGTGTTACCACCCGTTATATAGATAAAATCATTTGTCTCTAACTTATCTTTTATTTCATCCGTGGTAGCTGTAGAAATATCAAGGATATCAACCACAAGTCCCATTTTCTCAAGTGCCTTTTTTCCTGATGAAACATAAAAAACAACTTTTTCGACCTTGCTTGCAGTTGGAATAAAGGTGACCCTTTTGCCCATCAGATCTGTTTTTAAATTTGTAAAGATAGTTGCAACATCTTTAAATGAGGATGCTAAAAATAGATTTTTCATATAAATTAATTCTCCTTTTTTATTTATAAAGGTAGTGTACTAGGAAATCGTTTCATTATATGATACCATTTATAAAAAATGAAAAGGAACGATTTCAATGAACAAGGCAGAACGTATAAATGATATGTTGTTTTACTTAAATGACAAAAATTTATTTCATTTAAAAGATATCATACAAAGGTATCATGTTTCAAAAAGTACAGCACTCAGAGATATACAATCGCTAGAAGAATTAGGGATGCCGATTTATTCTCAAGCAGGAAGAAGCGGATTTTATAGGATTCTTCCAAACAAATTATTATCTCCTATTGTTTTTAATATGGATGAAGTGTTTGCGTTATATTTTTCAATGCTTACATTACGTGCTTATGAATCTACACCGTTTCATTTAAGCGTGGAAAAATTAAAACAGAAATTTGAAACATGTCTTTCTCCACAAAAAATAGAACTGCTTAGAAAAACGGAAACAGTATTTCGACTGGGGTCTATTTCACAGAAGAATCACTGTAAATTTTTAAAAAATATTTTGCAATTCGCCATAGACGAAAAGATATGCGAGGTAACGTATAGTAAAAATGATATTGAAAATAACTATATTTTACAATTCTTTGATATATCAGCCTCCTTTGGGCAATGGTATGCGACAGGTTATAACTTTAAAACGAAGAAAATACAAGTGCTGCGGTGTGACAAGGTGAAACACATACATGAAAATAACCAATACTCAGCAAAGCCGTTGCCTTATTTTACAAAATATTCGGATATGTTATTTAAGGAGGCTGATGCTACAGAATTTGAAGTATTAGTGTCTGAAAAAGGAAAAGACATATTTCAAAAGGAACATTATCCTTCCATGAGGTTAGACTCGGTAAATGGGCGATATTTTATTCGTGGATTTTATAATCGTAAAGAAGAAGACTTTATTGCGAATTATTTTATTGGATATGGGAAAAACGTACTAGCTGTGCAACCAGTTGAATTATCGAAACTAATCATAAAAAAGATAGATAGTTTGCAACTACATTTTTTATCAATCTAGTTCAATTACTTTAGTTCAAATGGTAAACCTAAACCCAGTCTATTTTACCTTCTTTGAATCCAAAAAATCACAGATCGTTGTAAGGGTAAGATCTTTTTCTGCAATCGTTTCAGTGATCTCATTCATGAAATCAGTTGCCAGATAAAATTCTTTTTTGTCAGCCAGGAATATTCTGACTGTTGGTCGAGGAGTCATTCCTTGCGGGCCTGCCCCTGTGACATAATTAATTATGACAATTACATCTTTGACCGTATCCTGATTCACATCATAAAAACTTACACCAGCTACACTATCAAAGAGACCTACATAATTTACAGTACTGTTATTTTCACAATAAGCGGGAAAAGAATATAGGATTGTGTTGTCTTTCACTAAGTAAAATGACACATCTTCAAAATCATTACCGCTATCCGGTCCGTACGAAACGAACCTTACATTTCCCCAATCATTCAAAGAGACTGTAAAGGACTGATCTTGCAGTATTCTTTTTTCATCAAGAGAACTTAAAATCTCATCCTTTTGTTTTTGAGAGCATGCACATAAAACGAAAATAAAAAATAGAACCATACAGGTAAATAATATCTTTTTTTTCATAGGTTCTCCTTAATAGAATACAGGTCTATGACCTGAGTTTTGCTGGGGTACATCCATAAGTCTCTTTGAAAATCCGATGAAAGACTCTGTAATTGGTGCATCCATGCCGTTCTTGGATGGTCGTAATGCTATCATCCGTATTGAGAATGTCTTTATGAATATGTGTGATTCGAATTAAATTAATATACGCTATCAGTGTAAAACCAGTGTGCTTCTTAAAAAAACGGCAAAAATATTCTGGACTTAATCCAACAATAGAGGCGGCTTCACCTAGTTTTATTGGCTCCATATAATTTTGTTTTATAAAGTCCATTACTTTCTTTACACGCGCAATGTCTTTGGAAACTCTATAGTCATCAATTGAATTATTTTGCACTGCATAGTTGCGGTATAAAACCTGTAAAAAGAGATAGAGATGACTGATAAAAAAGAATTGGTAATCTTCTTTTTTTTGTTCGTATAGTGATTTCATTGCAAGCAGATGATGTATCATTTTTCGATACACAGAATTTTCCTGTAATTCGCTATACGGAAAATATTCTCGAAATCGTAATGTCTTATATTCCGGTATGGATTGATGAAGTAGCTCATAGGGAATTTGAAGTAACAGAACCTGAATTTCTAAAGGACTACGCGTCATATGGATGTCTTCACTGTTCACGATAAATAAGTCATTTTTATACAGGGTATATTTTACATCATTGCGAACAATATTCATAGTGCCACGAATGATATAGAGTACTTCTAAATGGGAATGCCAATGGCTTGGGATTAATTGGTTACAAGTTTCGTATAAATCAAAATAAACAGGAATTCTTAGACTTGTAGTTATGATTTCATGTGTTGACATATACCACATTTACCTCGTTCTTCTATCATAATATATATAATTCAGATAGATATAAAATACAATTATTTATTGTGAAAGTCAATATCGTCACATTTAGAAATCAAAAAGATACTTGTTATACCTTGTTACCTGTAATAATATGAATGAAAAATGTCAAAATATTACTGGAGGAAATGTTTATGAGCAAATGGCAAAGAGTTCGTTTTCTGCCGAGTACCACGCTGGGTGAGAACGGTATGAGAGTGACCGCTTCAAAGGGAAATAAGGAACTATCAAAAAATGCAGCAAAAGAAGGTATGGTTCTTCTTAAAAATAACGAGCATGTTCTTCCTTTGAAAAAAGGGACTAAAGTAGCCCTATTTGGAAAGGGTAGCTTTGATTATGTCAAAGGAGGTGGTGGAAGTGGAGATGTGACAGTGGAATACTGCAGAAATCTTTATGATGGTATGAAAATGCAAAAGAGTCACGTCCATGTATATGAAGAATTATCTGATTTCTATCGAGAAAACGTAAAAAATCAATATGTGAATGGAGCTGTTCCGGGAATGACAGTAGAACCGGTAATTCCTGCAGATTTGATAAAGAGCTCCCGAGCATATACGGATACAGCGATTATTACTATTTGTCGTTATTCTGGTGAAGCATGGGATCGAAGAAGCACCGTAGATGTTGCCGATGATAATCTTTCTAAGCAGGAAGAATATCTGACCCAAAAATCAGCAGAGCTTTTTGAAAGAGGTGACTTCTATTTGACACATGCCGAAACTTCTATGGTAAATACCATTAAAGAGGTCTTTTCAAAAGTAATCATTGTGATGAATGTGGGTGGCATGGTAGATACGAGCTGGTTCGTAAAAGAAGATCGTATTCAATCTGTGTTAATGGCATGGCAAGGAGGAATGGAAGGCGGAGCGGCAGCAGCAGAGCTTCTTTGTGGCATTGGTAATCCTTCAGGAAAATTGTCTGATACCTTAGCCAACAGTCTGGAAGACTATCCTTCGACCAGTCAGTTTCATGAATCGGTGGACTATGTGGAATACACAGAAGATATTTATGTGGGGTACCGCTATTTTGAGACGATACCAAAGGCTTATGATAAGGTTAACTATCCGTTTGGATATGGTTTATCCTATACTGATTTTCAATGGTCGGTACAATCGATAGCGGAGCACGATAGTAACATAAGGATAAGAGTGAATGTAAATAATACAGGGAACATGGATGGGAAAGAAGTCATTCAAATCTATGTGGGAGCACCCCAGGGAGTATTGGGTAAGCCAGCGAAAAGCTTAATTGCCTTTCAAAAAACGCGTTTGCTCAAAGTGGGGGAATCGCAGATTGTGAATTTTGAATTTCCAGTTGACTCCATGGCTTCCTATGATGATATCGGCAAAGTACAAAAGTCTGCCTATGTATTAGAGGCTGGGGATTATGTATTCTACATTGGGAATTCAGTACGCAATGTAGAAAAAGCAGACTTCGTTTATAAAGTAGCCAAAAATAAAATTACGGAGCAACTAAGTGAGAAGATAGCACCAACATCATTGAAGGAGCGCATGACAGCGGATGGCAGCTATGAACGACTTCCTATCAGCCAGGGCAATGATCCGGATGAAAACAGGCTTCAAAAAATACCGTTTGATAAAGTAGAAGGGTATACGCCTTCCATAAGGGCGGTTTCAAGTCATCATATCAGTAATGGGGTATTAAAAGAAGGAATCCATTCGCTCCTCGAAGTCGCTGATGGAACTCTTTCTTTGGATGAATTTCTGGAACAAATGACAGATAGTGAAGTGGCTCATTTATTAGGTGGACAACCAAATACCGGAGTTTGTAATACGTTAGGGTATGGTAATATGCCAGAGTATGGAATCCCCAATATTATGACGGCAGATGGACCTGCCGGACTACGCATCTTGCCAGAATGTGGTGTTTATACGACAGCATGGCCTTGTTCTACGCTATTAGCTTGTACCTGGGATAGTGATATTGTGTTTGCAGTTGGAGAAGCAGGTGCGATGGAAGTGAAGGAAAATAATATGGCAGTCTGGCTGACACCTGCAATCAATATTCACAGAAGTCCATTATGCGGCCGTAACTTTGAATACTATTCCGAAGATCCATTGCTGACAGGTAAGATGGGAGCGGCCATGGTGAAAGGGATCCAATCACAACATGTTGGTGCTACGGTAAAGCACTTTGCTTTAAATAATAAAGAAACAAACAGAAGGAACAGCGATTCACGAGTATCAGAAAGAGCTTCCAGAGAGATCTACTTAAAGGCTTTTGAGATTATCGTTAAGGAGGCGGATCCATGGGTTATCATGTCCTCCTACAACATCATTAATGGACATCGTGCATCCGAAAATAAAGAACTATTGCTGGATATCTTAAGAGAAGAATGGGGCTTTACAGGCATGGTTACTTCGGACTGGTGGACTTGTGCAGAACACTATAAAGAAGTAAAAGCTGGAAATGATGTTAAAATGGGTTGCGGTTATCCGGAGCGTTTATTGCAAGCAAAAGATTTAGGTCTTATTTCACGGAAAGAAATGAATGATTGCGCAAAGAGAGTCCTTGCATTAATCCTTAAGATAGATTGATGATAAGTATATAGCAAAACTTTAAGAACTGTAAACGTTTCAAAAAAAACACAAAAACTAAGCAATAGTAATGAACGAGGAAGGATCAATATTGTAAATATAAACAAAAAACAGGAATTATTTTCATTAAAATTTTATAGAAAAAGTCAATATATACAAATTTATTATTTTATATATTGACGTAAAGTACAATACGACCTATAATCAAATTAAAACTTGAAACGTTTCAAATTTAAACAATATTGTAAGAAGTGAGCATCTACAAGGAGGAAAAGACATGAAAAAGAAATTAGTCAGTGCAATTCTTTCAATTGCAATGGTAGCTACTCTTTTGACAGGCTGCGGAAGCAGTGACAAAGGATCTGCAACAACTGGGGAGGAAGCAACAACCGAAACAGCGAATGCATCTTCAACAGATGGCGTTAAAATTACCATTCTAAATACGAAGAGTGAGATTCAGACCCAGTGGGAAACATTAGCGAAAGAATATTATGATCTGACGGGTGTAGAAGTTGAAGTATCTGTGACAGTTGGTGATTCACCATCGGAAGATATTACAAAGAGATATGCTTCTGGAGAAGTACCGACAATCTTTATGGGTGATATTCAAGATGTTATTATGTTAGACGAATATGCAGCAGACCTTTCGAATGAAAAATGGGTGGCTGATGGTGGTTCGCAGTATGGTATCAGCTTAAATGACAGATTAATTGGATTTCCATTCTGTATTGAAGCAAGAGGTCTTATGTATAATAAGACAGCAATTGAAAAAATCACAGGAGAAGATTTTAATCCAGCCGATATCAATACATTGGAAGATCTAACAAAATTATTAGACAAATTAGTAGCTGGCGGTATGAAAACACCAGTGACACTGAATAAAGAAGACTGGTCTTTGGCAGGACATTATCTGTCACAAGTATATGAAGAACAAGATGGAACAGCAGCAGGCGCAAATGCTTTTGCAGACAGTTTAAAGGCAGGTTCTGTACAATTAGCAGATAATGCAAGATTTAACTCTTTGATGGATACATTTGACGTTTTAATGAAATATAACATGAACCAGGCAGATCCATTAGCAGCAGATTATAATGCAAATGCAGTAGCTTTAGCAGAAGGCGATGTGGCATTTTGGTTCAATGGAAACTGGGCATGGGCTGAAATGTCAGATTTTGCAGAAGACGGTGCAGAATATGGTATTATGCCAATCGCTCAAAATGACGCAGACAATGGAGCTACAGACAAACTTTGTGGTGGTGCAACAAAATATTGTATGATTGATACAAAATACAATGATGAGGCACAACAACAGGCAGCAAAAGATTTCTTGAACTGGTTAGTATATGATGAAGCAGGACAAGATTTCTTAGTAAATCAATGTAACTTAGTTCCGGCTTTCTCAAACATAAACTTGGAAGTGCCAGATCCTATGGGAGCATCGGTTCAAGGATATGCAAGTTCAGGAAATATATATGAAGCTTTTTCTGGTATGCCTGGAGATCACTGGAAAACGCTGGGAGCTGAAATGCAGAAATATCTTGGAGGACAGATCACACGTCCTGAACTTGAAAAACTGATTGAATCCTATTGGCAGGCTCAATAATCGCCCCTTGATTTTAGTAGGATAATAAAAGATAGTTAAAAATTGCCGGATCTGAATGGATCCGGTCATTTTTAACAAAAATATGATATATTGAAAAGAGCCAAGTGATTCGTAGAAAGGAGCGAAATAATGCATAATCAAAGTAAATTTCGTTACAAAGCTGCTATGTTTTTAAGTTTTGCAGGACCTTCAGTACTACTATTTTCAGCGGTTGTTATTGTTCCATTTATTTTTGGTATATATTTAACGTTTACTGGATGGGATGGGATCTCCAGTAATATCCCTTTTATAGGTTTGAAAAATTATTCCATGTTATTTAAAGATGTAGAATTTTGGATTTCTTTGGGCAGAACAATATTATATGCTCTGATTTCAGTATTATTAGCCAATATGGTTGCATTTGGATTGGCGTACTTAGTAACTAGTAAAATTAAGGGGAGTAATTTTTTTAGAGCAACTTTTTTCACACCCAACTTAATTGGGGGTATTGTTCTTGGTTATATTTGGCAATTTGTTTTTAATAAAGCAATACTTATGATAGGAGATGTTACTGGGATAAAACTTTTTAATACGTCCTGGTTATCAGATCCGAACAAAGCTTTTTGGGCATTGATTATTGTATCTGTATGGCAGTTATCGGGCTATCTGATGTTAATTTATATTGCGGGTTTAATGGGGGTATCGGAAGATTTGAAAGAAGCAGCAAAAATAGACGGCTGTACAGAAAAACAAACCATGCGCCATATTACAATACCGATGATAATGGGAACTTTCACAATCTGTTTTTTCTTAGCAATAACGAGATGTTTTGTTACTTATGATGTAAATATTTCATTGACCAATGGTGGTCCATATAACTCTACAAGACTGGCAGCAATGTATGTCTATAATATGGCATTCTCGTCCAAAAAATATGGTCTTGGCCAGGCTGAGGCACTTGTGTTGTTTATGGTGATTGCAATTATCGCAATTTCACAAGTACTCCTAGGTAAGAAAAAGGAGGTGGAAGCATAATGGGAAATGATTTAAATAAAAAAGGATATCTAAAGAAAAAAGTGAATTATATTACTAAAATGGTTATTTTACTGTTTTGCTTCTTTATCTATCTCTTTCCATTCTTAATGGTCATTGTTAATTCGTTTAAGACAAAGAGAGATATCATCAAAGAGCCATTGGCCTTTATAGGCAGTCATGGGACATCCTTACAAAATTACAGTGAAGCTTTTACAAAAATGAATTTTCCAAGGGCTTTTTCCAATTCATTGATTATTACCTGTTGCAGTGTACTGTTGATTGTTATCACTTCTTCTATGTGTGCATATCTTTTTGTACGTATGGATTATAAGTTAAATAAGATTTTCTTTACCTTAATGATCGCATCTATGGTCATCCCTTTTCAGGTAATTATGATTCCGCTCGTTTCTATTTATGGGGGAGAATTACATTTATTAAATAAAAGAGTGACTCTGATACTGATGCATACTGGTTTTTCTACTGCTATGTCAGTATTTATGTACCATGGATTTATCAAAAGCAGTATTCCTATGTCATTGGAAGAGGCGGCCAGATTGGATGGATGTTCCAGGCATCAGACATTCTTTCGCATTGTATTACCGTTATTAAAGCCGACAACGGCAACCTTGGTAATTTTATACGCGATGGGAATCTGGAATGATTTCCTTTTACCATCGCTTGTATTGACGAAAAAGGAATTGCATACCTTGACAATAGCAACGCAAATGTTTTATGGGACCTATTCCTCTGACCTGGGTCTCATCATGGCCTCTTTAATTATGGTCGTTGCACCTGTCATTATCTTATATCTCTTTTTACAAAAATACATTATTGCAGGTGTTGTTGCGGGTGCGGTAAAATCTTAAGGAGAATAAAAAATGGCTCAAATACATTGTAACTTTTTTTCTTATACAATAGGTTATCCGGTGGATATCATGATTGTTTTACCGAGCATGAGTCCAAGCGATATGGAATATGAAACAAAATCACATAAAATTGCTCATAAATTTCCGGTATTATATATGCTGCACGGGCATGGAAATGATTTTATGTGCTGGAGCAGATTTACGTCCATGGAACGATATGCGGAAGAACGCAGAATAGCAGTAGTTACTTGTTCTGTGGGAAATAAAGGCTATATGAATGCGGATGCGTATGGCGAAAGCTATTTTGAATTTATTCAAAAAGAATTACCGGAATTTGTTCTGACAAATTTCCCAATATCAGAAAGGCCGGAAGACACTTATATCGCCGGTTTATCTATGGGAGGCTATGGTGCGCTGGCACATGGTCTGATCCATCCGGAGTCTTATCGTGCAATCGGTGCTTTTTCTCCGGCAATCACCTGGAGTGATAATATCGTGGAAAAAAAGATCGGACATGGTCTTCCTAAAATGATAGATTTGTATGCACAGGTTGATGAAATCATAATAGAACACAAGAAAGTCCCGGATTTGTTTCTTTGTATTGGAAAAGGAGATTTCTTATATGAAGATGTGAATGCTTTTCATAAATACTTAGTAAAAAACGGTGCGGAGCATTATTATGAAGAGGTAGAGGGTTATGAGCATGAATGGGGGTTCTGGGATCTGGAATTACCAAAATTCTTAGACTGGCTTCCAAGAACGGATGCTTATGCGGATATGCCACTGCATAAGATGTAATTACGCTATCGTATTAAAGATACGATGTTAGGTGTTTTATGATGTTGTATCATGCAATTGTGATTGACTGGAGAGAAAATATGACGGAATGGTTAAAGAAAGCAATATTTTATGAGATATATCCACAGAGTTTTAACGATAGCAACGGAGACGGTATTGGTGATATTCCTGGCATTATTCAAAAATTAGGATATATAAAGGAACTTGGATGTAATGCGATATGGATCAATCCATGTTTCGTTTCTCCCTTCTATGATGCGGGATATGATGTAGAAGACTATTATCAGATAGCTCCCAGATACGGAACAAATGAAGATATGAGACAGTTGTTTCAAGAAGCTCATAAATTCGATATTCATGTATTATTGGATTTAGTACCTGGACATACGGCGATTACACATCCATGGTTTCTTGAATCCATGAAACCAGAGAAAAATAAATATACAGATCGCTATATTTGGACCGATACTTGTGCTAACAAAATGGAGAATATCAGAGGTATACAGGGCACTTTACGAGGAATTTCCGAAAGAAATGGTACTTGCGGAGTAAATTGCTTTACGACTCAGCCGGCACTTAATTATGGGTTTGCACAGGTCGATGATGCAAAATGGCAGCAGCCGGTAGATGCAATAGGACCAATGGAAACCAGGGAGGAACTTAAGAACATTATGCGGTTCTGGCTCAATATGGGCTGTGATGGATTTCGTGTGGATATGGCAGGATCACTCGTTAAAAATGAAGATGATGATAAAAAAGAGACTATAAAGTTATGGCAGGAAGTGCGAAAGTTCCTGGAGGATGATTTTCCGGATGCGGTACTGGTATCCGAGTGGGGAAGACCGGATGTTGCGTTAAAAGCAGGATTTCATATGGATTTTTTCCTTCACTTCGGTGATACCGGATATATGGATCTATTTCGGGCGGAACATCCTTTCTTCGCGGCAGAAGGAAAGGGTGATATTTCCATGTTTGTTAAGACCTATAAAAAGAATCAGCAATCCATCTGCGGAAGAGGATTGATGTGTATGCCTTCCGGAAATCACGATATGGAGAGGATCTCCTATAAACTTACAACAGAAGAATTAAAAATTGCATATGCATTTATCTATTCCCTTCCAGGAGCGCCGTTTCTGTATTATGGGGATGAAATCGGTATGCGTTATATAAAAGATATGATTTCCGTAGAAGGTGCTTATGACAGGACGGGAAGCAGGACGCCGATGCAATGGGATAGAAGCACCAACAATGGCTTTTCAACAGCACCGCCTGCCAAGTTGTATATGGCAATAGATCCAGATCCTGACAGACCGGATGTAGCTACACAGAGAGAGGATCCGAATTCTCTTTCTAATACCATTAAGCAATTAATTGATATTAGAAAGCAGCATAAGGCATTACAAAATGATAGCGACATTGAGTTTTTGTATGCAGAAGAATTGACCTACCCGTTGGTTTATGAACGAAGATGCGAGCAGGAACAGATTTTAGTGCTATGTAATCCATCTGATAGGAAACAAGAATGTCCGGATTTTGGAATACAGGATGGAGACTATATTTATTTGAATGGGGAAAAGCCCAGAGTTCTTGAAAAGAACGTGATAATGGCACCTTGCAGTGTTTGTTTTATCAAAAGAAATCATTCATAAATTTACGTGGGGGGAAGAGTTATGGTAACCATTAAAGATGTTGCTGCGGCAGCCGGTGTATCGGTCGGAACGGTATCCAGAGTTATTAATAATCAATCGGTAAAAGAAGATAACAGGTTAAAAACAGAAGAGGCAATCAAGAGATTGGGATATCAGGTGAATACCTATGCCAGAGGATTCAAAATGCAACAGACCTATACGATTGCAATGATAGTCCCGGACTTAATCAATCCTTTTTTTGCGTTACTAGTTAATTATGTAGAGCAGATACTAGCAGATATCGGATATAAACTACTTATCTGTAATACCTATGGTAATGTAGAAAGAGAATCGGCTTACATAACGATTGCGAAACAGAATAAAGTAGATGGAATGATTGTCCTGAGCTATTCTCATGATGGAAAAGATCTGGAAGAAGCCGGTATGCCAATTGTTTCTTTCGACCGCCACTATAAAAGACCAATCACTTGTGTTTCTGCAGACAATAGTCAGGGGGGACGGCTGGCAGCGGAAAAATTAATTGCGACAGGTTGTAAGCGTGTTATTTATATTCGTAACGGTTCCAATCTGGAAGGCGAAACATTAAAGAGAGGGAAAGCCTTTATGGAAGCTTGTGAAAGAGGTGGCGTAGAGGCTGTTAGAATGGATTTTGGTGATGAAACGACACTGAATGAAAAGCAGATTACTAAAATATATAAATTTTTGGAACATAGCGTCGAAAATGGACATTGTGAATATGATGGCTTTTTTACCAGTTCTGATATTCATGCGGTCATGGTCGTTAAAAAGTTGAGAGAAATGAATGTTTTAGTTCCAGAAGAAGTGCAGGTCATTGGATATGATGGATTGCGGATTCTAAATGTTGGAGATTATCCGGTATCAAGCATAGCTCAGCCGATTCAGGAGATGGCGAGGGTCAGTGTAGATACGCTCATTAAACTAATCAAGAAAGAAGAAAATTTAAAGGACATTATATTACCGGTTAGATTTGTAGAAGGTGGTACTACCAGATGACCGGTAGGAGGAAAAATGACACATGAGATATGCCATAGAAATAAATCGGGCATGACGACTGATATGACCCAGGGAAATTCTATGAAAATGATTATACGATTCTTTTTCCCTTTATTTTTAGGTAATATTTTTCAGCAAATGTACAATGTTGTAGATATTATAATTGTAGGAAAAGGAATCGGTGATAAGGCGTTAGCAGCGGTAGGTGCGTGCAACTCCATCAATTTTTTTATTCTTGGATTTGTGATTGGAATGACTGGCGGTTTTGGGATCTTATTATCTCAGGCATTTGGAGCAAATGACAGGTTGCTATTAAGAAGAAGGACAGCAATGTCCTTATTCATTTGCCTGATCGTGGGAGTCATAGCTACTTTTATCAGCTTATTGTTGATTAAGAGCTATTTTATTTTCATGAAAACACCAAACGATATAATAGGACAATCATTGAGCTATTTTAGAGTTATAGTATTCGGAATTTTGATTACCATGACGAATAATCTTTGTCTGAATTTACTAAGAGCATTGGGAGATGGCAAAACGCCATTAATAGCATTGCTGCTATCTTCTCTAATCAATATTGTATTGGATTTGTTTTTTATCATGTTCTTAAAGACAGGGGTAGCTGGTGCTGCAATTGCAACATTACTTTCACAGGTGGGTTCTATTCTTTATGCGCTTCAAAAGATGGTAAAGTTTCCAGAATTAAAGATGGAACGTGAGAACTGGAAAATACGTCTGCATATGGTCAAAGAGCTGCTTATCATGGGCTTACCGGTAGCTTGTATGAATTCTGTTACAGCAGTTGGAAATATGGTATTGCAATATTTTGTGAACCTAATGGGGAGTAATTATGTTGCGGCTTATGCAGCCTGCAGTAAAATCACTGGACTGGGTCAACAACCAGGTCAGGCAGTAGGGCTTACCATGCTTACTTTTACAGGGCAGAATCTTGGAGCGGGCAGGTTTGACAGAATCCGGGATGGTATGAAAAAGGCTGTTCTATTATCCATGCTGCTAAACGTGCCAATTGCAATATTACTGATTGGTTTTCCGACGCAGTTGGTGAGTCTGATGCTATCTGAACCAAGTATCATTGCTATGTCGGAGGAATATTTGCCAATTACGGGCTTCTGCATGATCTTGCTCGGGTTCTTATTTGTATTTCGTTCCACCTGTCAAGGAATGGGCCAGACCTTAATACCGATGCTATCTGGGGGTGTAGAAGTTGTTCTGCGGGTCAGTGTTGTTTTATTAGCCGTTGGTCTGACAGGTTTTTACAGAATAGCGGTTGCTGAAGTATCCGCATGGATTGGCGCATGGCTGGTTCTAATGATCACTTATTTTTATATGCTGCAAAAAAGGCATGGTAAGGAGCGTAAGGGTAAAAGATGCAAGAGAGGATGAATGAATGAAAGAATCATGGATAGCGGATCAGAAGTATTTATGGATACCAATAGCAAAAGAAAAAGATAAGAAAGAAGTAAAGATATTAGTGGATAATGAGCTGACATGGGCTTTTCAAGTTCCTATCAATGTTGCTTCTGAAGAAATTGATTATAAGACTGATTATTATGCAGAACTCAATATAGAAAAATATACTGGGAAAACAGTTACCATAGAAGGAGAACTACCAAAAGCATTTTTTAATGCAATCAAGCAGGATAATAAGCTACCAAAGGAGAAAGAGGAACACCCGTGTATACATTTCGCTGCGAGAAGTGGCTGGATCAATGATCCCAATGGACTTTATTACCAGAATGGAGTGTATCATTTATACTTTCAGTATAATCCTTTTGATACGGTATGGGAGAATATGAGCTGGGGACATGCAGTAAGTACAGATTTGTTACATTGGACACAATTGGATACGGTGCTGTATCCAGATAGGGAAGGTACGGTCTACTCTGGATGTGCAATAAAAAATGAAAGAGATATGCTGAATTTGCCAAAGGATATTCCTTTATTTTTCTATACTTGTGCAGGTGACAGGAATCATTGGTCTGCAGGTAAAAAATTCACACAAAAGCTGGCTTACAGCTTGGATGAAGGCAATACATTGATAAGAATGGATGATATCCTAATCGATCATTTGGTGGATGAGAACCGAGATCCAAAAGTATATTGGCACGACGAATTAAATAAATACTATATGATACTTTATTTAACGGGATATGAATACGCGATCTTTCTTTCAGAGGATCTTAAGCATTGGGAAATGACACAAAAATTTACGTTAGACAAGTGCTGGGAATGTCCGGATCTGAGAAAAGTTTCAGGAGAAAACGGAGATAAATGGCTATTCTGGTGCGCAGATGGCTACTATTGTACTTGTGAATTTGACGGAAGACAGATCACGAATATGAGTACCATAAAATCTGCTTATAAGACAAAGCTTCCCTATGCGGCACAGACCTTTTATGGAACGAAGGATCGGGTCATCCTGATACCATGGATGAAAACGCAGAATAGAGATTGTTCTTATACCGGTTTGATGGGACTCCCAAGGGAGCTTGCGCTTGTAACTATAGATGGGGAAGAAGTTCTCATGCAAAGACCGGTAAGAGAGTATTATACCAATCGAAAGGAAGTCGTACTTCCAATTACATGTAAGAAAAAAACAGCCGTGGAAGTGGAATTGCATCTGGACATTGAAAAAAGTGCCTATGTAAATATATTTGGCACAATCTATGGATATGATGGGAGAACTGGTATTTGTAAGGTGGGAACGAAAGAAATAGTGTTGGAGAAAAATCTTAGAATCCTTTCCTTTTTAGTAGATAAAGAATTGGTCGAAATAAGTGCATTGGGACATACAATTAACGCTGCCGTCGAGATGGAAAATAGTAAACAGCAAGGTCCCATTTTTGTGGAAAGTGCAGAGAAAGAAAGTTATATAAAAACATATCTCAGCCGATAAAGGGGATTCATACACAATTAATTTGCTATATAAGAGGAGAATTGAAATGAAAAGAATAGAAAATAAAATTATGCTGATTACGTATGCAGATTCTTTGGGGCATAATATGAAGGAGCTTGAAAAGATTCTTACAAAGTATTTTTCAAAAGCAATCGGAGGTCTTCATATCCTTCCTTTTTTTCCGTCTTCAGCTGACAGAGGATTTGCACCAAAAACCTATAGAGAAGTCGATCCTATATTAGGTACTTGGGAAGATGTGGAACGTTTAGGAGAAAACTATTATATGATGTGTGATTATATGATTAATCATATTTCAGCACATAGTGAATACTATCAGGACTTTTTAGAAAAAAAGGATGCATCGGAATATAAGGACTTGTTTATACGGTATAAGGATTTCTGGGAAAATGGAGAGCCTAGTGAATCAGAAGTGGAGGCTATCTATAAAAGAAAGCCGAGAGCGCCCTATGTGGATGCCTGTTTTAGGGATGGCACGACCGAAAAAGTATGGTGTACTTTTGATGAGGAGCAAATTGATATCAATTGTAAATCAGATACCGCAAAAAAATTCATCCGAGAAAACCTAGAATGTCTATGTGAACATGGAATGTCCATGATCCGATTGGATGCTTTTGCTTATGCGACTAAGAAAGCTGGAACAAGTTGCTTCTTTATCGAGCCGGATGTATGGGAGTTCTTAAATGACTGTGAGAATATTACAAAGTCATATGAGGTCGAGATTTTACCGGAGATTCATGAGCACTATACCATGCAGAAAAGAATAGAAGAAAAAGATTATTATGTGTATGATTTTGCGTTACCGATGTTATTGATTAACGCATTATACTATGGATCCACGAAATATTTGAAGCATTGGTTGGAAATCTGTCCCCGGAAACAGTTTACGACATTGGATACGCATGACGGCATTGGTGTTGTAGATGTCAAAGATCTATTGCCGGATGAAGAAATAGAAAAGACGAAAGAAGATATCTTTAAGTTTGGAGCCAATGTTAAAAAAGTATATAATACGGCGGCTTATAATAATCTGGATGTTTATCAGGTCAACTGTTCCTACTATTCTGCATTAGGCAATGAGGATGATTCCTATTTGCTGGCACGTGCCGTGCAGTTCTTTGCACCTGGTATTCCGCAAGTGTACTATGTTGGGCTACTAGCTGGTAAAAATGATTTGAAATTATTAGAAGAAACAAAAATAGGTAGGAATATAAACAGACATTATTATGACATGGAAGAAATAATGGAAGAGGTAAAGCGCCCAGTCGTACAGAAATTAGTAAGACTTATGGAATTTAGAAATGTGCATCCGGCATTTGAGGGATCTTTTGATCTGATAGAATGTAATGAGACACAGCTTATTATGAAAAGACAAAATATGGATGCATGGGCTATTTTGAAAGCAGATTTTATAACCAAAGAGATGCAGATTTCTTACAGTGATATGGGGACGAAGGAAGAGAAGATCCTTACTCTTTGATGGAAAGAATATATAATAGGTAAGTGCAGTGGTGCGTGGATGATAGGTCACGCACCACTGCTTTGTTTTACTGGAAAAGTGATTTACTTTCCTGCGTAAAGAAGATAAGATGGTACTATCATTACCATCTATTGGAAGAAAAATAAAAAATAGGAGTGAACGCATGATTAGTTTTTCGAAGCTTCTTTTGGGAAGTGAATATTATGGAGATACCTTAAGATACCATAAAAGTGCTAAAAATTACCAGAAGGGGACGACCAGGGGGCATGGACCGATTGTAGTCTGGAACTGCACAAAAGCCTGCAATCTAAGGTGTCGTCATTGTTATTCCAGTTGCACAGGACCAGCAGGGGATCATGAGATGACAACGAAGGAAGCAATGCAATTTATGGATCAACTAGTAGCCTACCGGGTACCGGTATTACTCTTTTCAGGTGGAGAACCATTTATGAGACAAGATCTCAAAACCTTGTTGGAATATGGGAGAACGATTGGATTAAGAATGGTTATCTCCACGAACGGTACACTAATTGATGAGAAAATGGCAGCTAAATTGAAAGAATTAGAAGTTAGTTACGTTGGTATCAGTCTCGATGGGCTGGAATCTGTCAATGATAGATTTAGAGGAGTTCCCGGTTCTTACCAAAAAGCACTGTCAGGAATACGCAATTGCCATGAGGTAAGACAAAAGATTGGACTTCGTCTTACGTTAAGTAAAGAAACGGTGGGCGAACTACCTAAAATATTTGACTTAATTGAAAAAGAAAAGGTGGAACGAGTTTGCTTCTACCATTTGGTTTATTCCGGAAGAGGGTCTGAGATACAAAATGAAGATTTAACGAAGGAAGAAAAGAGAAAAGCCATCGATTATATCATAGAAAAAACATATGATTTTCATAAAAGAGGTGTTAAAACGGAGATCCTGACAGTGGATAACCATTGCGATGGGATCTACCTATATCGCTATCTGAAAGAAAAAGAACCAATAAGGGCACAAGAAGTGCTACGGTTGCTATCTATAAACGGAGGGAACCGTTCGGGTGTAGCAATCAGTGCTGTGGATTGGGATGGTTTTGTATATATAGATCAATTTACAAAAGAGATTCCCTTGGGAAATGTGCGCGATAAAAATTTCGGAGAAATATGGGACGGGAGTGAGAATGAATTCTTAGATAAATTACGTGATAGAAAGAATTATTTAAAGGGAAGATGTAAAGACTGTCATTGGCTTACACAATGTAACGGTAATTTCAGGGCGAGAGCTTTGAGTACTTTCGATATTTGGAATGAAGATCCTGGCTGTTACTTTACAGATGAGGAGATAAAGGCATGAATCTGATCTCATGGAATACAACAAAAAGATGTAATCTATATTGTAAACATTGCTATAGAGAATCCGGACCTGCGGAGGACATAGAAGAAGAATTGACCACTGCAGAGGGGCTTGCATTAATCAAACAAATGAAACGAGCTGGATTTCAATTATTAATTCTAAGTGGAGGAGAACCACTGTTACGAGATGATATATTTGAATTTGTGAGAATGGCAAAAGAAGTGGGAATGATTCCAGCCATGGGAACAAACGGTACCTTGCTATCCAAGGAAGTGGCAAGAGAGTTAAAAAATAGTGGTTTGCGGGGAATTGCAATCAGTGTGGATAGCCTGGATAAGAATTATCATGATGAATTCAGAGGAATGAAAGGCGCCTATGATCAGACGCAGATAGGAATAGAAAATGCGTTGAGAGCCGGATTGCGCGTACAGATCAATTTAACTTTAACCGAAAAAAATGAATCCGCATTTGATGAGATGGTAGATTATTATGAAAAAAGAGGTGTACATGCACTTCATCCATTTTTTTTGGTACCCACCGGTCGGGGAGTAGATATCGAAGAGGATACCTTAAAAAAGGAGTCCTATTTTCATATGATACATAAAGTTCTGCAAAAACAAGGAAAAACGAGTTTGGAATTAAAACCTACCTGCGCCCCCCAGTTCATGGCAATGGCAAAAGATATGGGAATCAAACAAAGATTTACGAGAGGATGCCTTGCAGGGATCTCTTATTGTAGCATTTTACCCAAGGGAGAGGTCAATATTTGCCCCTATTTGGGGGTTGAAGCAGGCAATGTGAGGCGACGTCCCTTTGATGAAATATGGGCAGATTCTCCTATATTTAAACAACTCAGGGATTTTAGCACCTATGAGGGAGAATGTGGTAAGTGTGAACATATCGGACTCTGCGGAGGATGTAGAGCTAGAGCCTATTATTATCATAAAAATTATATGGCCCAGGAACCATGGTGCTACAAGAGGTAAGGAGAGTTAAAGATGATGGAAGAATTGGACAGAGAGTTACTGAATCTTCTGCAAAAGGGTCTTCCGCTGACCTGTGATCCTTTTGGAAAGATAGGAGTTAAATTAGGTATTACCAGGGCAGAGATTGTGGAAAGAATTAGAAATTTAAAAGAAGAGGGCTATATACGCCGTTTTGGTGGGACCTTTAATACCAATCAAATGGGTTATCAAAGTGTACTGGTAGCTGCAAAAGTTTCAGAGGATATTTATGAACAGGTAGTAGATTATCTTTCAAAAATTCCTTATATAACTCATAATTATCGTCGCAGTGGCACCTTTAACATGTGGTTTACGTTATCAACTCCAAGCGCTAATGAAAAAATGGATATATTGCAAAAATTGGAACAAGATTTAAAGGTAGAAACAATTCTGGAATTGCCCAAGGTCAGGAATTTCAAACTGGAAGTTTTTTTTGATATGAAGGAGAAGGAATCATGAATATGGAAGAAAAGCTGATTTATCTCATTCAGGATGAGTTACCTTTATGCGAAAACCCGTATGCCGAATTAGGCAAGCGATTGGGAATCACGGAAGCAGATGTCGTATCTGTGCTCAACAATCTTAAAAAAGATGGAAAGTTAAAACGAATAGGGGCTATTTTAAAGCATCAAAAGTCGGGTTTTCATTCCAATGCTATGGTAGTTTTTCAAGTGGAAAGTGAAAGAATCTGTGATGTCGGGGAGAAGCTCGCTCATAGCGACATGGTAAGTCATTGCTATGAAAGGGCAATGTATCGTGAATTTCCGTATAATCTTTATGCCATGATTCACAGTAAAGAGAACGCTGAGATTGATAACTTTGTAAATGATTTTGTTAGTAAGCATGCAATAAAAAGTCATACAATTTTATACTCAATAGAAGAATTAAAAAAGACAAGTATGAGATATATTAAGCATCCAAAACGGTAATATCGAATCGTCAAAAAGAGGAAAAAAGGAATAAAAGAGAGTCTTGTAAACAAATGGGGAATGTCCCAACATAGTTTAAAAGACTCTCTTAATTATTGGAAAAAATTCGTTGTTTATTTGAAACTGCGAAGTAAAATTAACGACAAATTAATACTATTTATTGTAAACGTTGCAATAATGTTTGTCAAATTATTACAAACGTTATAAATATAAAAATATATAACCTATTATTTTTACTTGTATTTGGATATAGTACTTGATATGACGGCAAATCGCCGTCAAAATATGTGTCATTTAGAAAGGAGTTTTTATGCCAAGAAGAGGAGAAAACATTTATAAGCGCAAGGACGGTCGCTGGGAAGGACGTGTTCTGAAAGAGGATGGAAGATATCTTTACATTTATGCAAAAACTTACAAGGAAGTCAAGGACAAAAAGAACAATTATAAAGAGTTTATGGAAAAAAAGGCAGCGAAAATTACAAAATTGCCCACCAATGGCTCTTATTTGTTTGTTCATTGGCTTGAAAAAGATGTTAAAAATAGGGTAAAAGTATCAACTTATGAAAGTTATTCTAATTGTATCTATCATTATGTTATTCCATTCTTTGATAATAAAAAAAATGTATGTTTATCTGAAAAGACAATTACACTATTTGTAGAATCGATCTCTAAGCAAAACAATCTGTCTAAGAGTTATAAAAGAAAACTGATATCTATTTTTAAAACAGCAATCAAAGATATTTCAAAAAAACATATCGTCAATGCGAGCTTGATAGATGCAATAAATCTGCCAAAAATCGAAAACAAGGAAATACAAATATTTTCAATGAAGGAGCAAAGGATGATTGAAAATGTCCTTTTTCAACAAGGGGACTTGCGTTCTATGGGAATTCTAGTAGCTTTTTATACAGGTGTAAGGCTGGGAGAATTATGTGCTTTAAAGTGGGGCGATATCGACTTAGAAACGGGTATTATATCGATTTCAAAAACAATTAGCAGAGTTAGAAATAATACAGCGGGAGCTTGTAAAACAATATTGGTTGTTGGTACAACTAAAAGTCAAAAATCGGTACGGAAAATCCCATTACCAGCTTTTTTTCAGACCTTATACAAAGAACTTAGGACCTCTGAGTTCGATAAAAATTTCTATATCTTTTCTGGCACGAAAAAACCAGTGGATCCAAGAACCTATCAAAAGTACTTTAAAACAATTTTGTATAAGCTTGGAATCAGAGACACGAAATTTCATGCCATTCGTCATACCTTTGCAACTCGGGCATTGGAGCTTGGGGTTGATATAAAAACATTAAGTGAGATATTGGGACATTCCAATGTGTCAATTACCTTAAATATTTATGCACATTCTATGATGGAACATAAAAAAATCGTGATGGACAAATTTAACGATTTATATTTATCCAATAACCTGCAACCCACATTCATCGTCAAAGACTCCGTCATAGAAAATTAGAAAAGCAATAAATAGGCATTTTCATACTATACTTCGCAGTTTCAAATAAACAACGAACTAAATACATAAAGATTTATAGACAGAAAATAATTACATTATTTTTTTAAAGGGGGAATGCATCTAGAAGAAAAAACAGAGAAGCACACAAAAAAACATAACAAAAGAAGAAAGTGAGAAGCAAAAGTATGAAGAAAAAAAGTAGTATTATGATAAAAATTTTGGGTGGATTTATGGGTATCACGATGATGTCAATTTTATTATTACTATTTATAATTAATAAAATAGATTCTTTAGCAGTAAAAGCAAATAGTATTGATACATCCTATTTGCCAATTAATCAAGATACCAATCAGGTTATAACACTATCTATCAAAGAGGTATCGGCACTTCGCGGTTATATAATCACGGAGAATGATACATTTTGGGAAGAATTTTTAGGATATACAAAAGAAGCAGATCAGTTATATACAAAGCTGATTGCTGGTTCTATGACTGAAAAGGGAAAGAAACTTAGCCAGGAATCAAAAGAATTAGAAGACGCTTATGTAGAAATCGCAAACAATTATTTGCTCCCAGCAGTAAAACAGGGAAATAGCGATGTGATACTTAATGTCATGAACAATCAGCTCATGCCAGCAGATAAGGCGTTAAGTAGTAAGCTGGAAGAATACAGAGTATACAGTGAAGAACAACTAAAAGTACTTTTGGATGAGTCGGCAATCATAGCCAAAGAAACGGAAAGTATAGTAATTAAAATAGCAATCGTATTCGTACTGGTATCTATTGTAATAAGCCTCCTGATCTCGAGAATGATCATTAAACCTATTAAGATATTGCAAAAAGGTTTACAGGAAGCGGAGAAAAATAATGATTTGACTTTACAGATTCAGATTAAAAGCAATGATGAAATAGGTTCCATGGCGAATGCGTTAAATCAGTTTATCAATAAAATTCGTGTATCTTTTCATGAGGTACATGATGGTGCAGTCTTAGTAGATAATTCGGTAAACTTGGTAAATCAAAACATTAACCAGTTAAATGGATATATAGAAGAGATATCTGCCACAACCGAGGAACTTTCTGCCGGTATGGAAGAAACATCTGCTTCCGCGGAAGAAGTTACTGCGACAGTGGAAGAGATAAATTCGGCGGTAGAAAATATCACTCAAAAAGTACAGGATGGTGCTATCACTGTTGAGGAGATTAACAACAGGGCAACCTCCTTGCAAGAGAATTTTGAACAATCACAAGCCCATGCACATAATGTGCGTACACAGGTACAAACGAAATTAGAAAAATCGTTAGAAGAATCCAAAGCAGTAGAGAAGATCAATGAATTGGCAAATGGCATTTTAAATATTGCAAGTCAGACTAACTTATTGGCATTGAATGCATCTATCGAAGCTGCCAGAGCTGGTGATGCGGGTAGAGGATTTGCAGTAGTGGCAGGAGAGATTGGAAAACTTGCGGATGAGTCAACAAGAACAGTAAATCAGATACAGGAAATTAATCAACTGGTTTTTGCTGCTGTCAATAATCTGGCAGAAAATTCGAAAGAATTAATGCAGTTCGTCAGTGTAAATGTAACGAATGACTATCAGAAAATGCTATTGGCAACAAAAGATTACAGTGCTGATGCTGATAAAGTAAATAGCATTGTAACAGAATTAAGTTCCACTTCAGAGGAACTGCTTGCTTCTGTTGAAAATATAACTTCAGCCATATCCGGTGTTGCAACAGCAACGGATGAAGGCGCTCAGGGAACTGCAAATATAGCTGCCAAAGCAGGAGATTCATCTGCTGAATCTAGCAAAACAGTAGTAGAGACAGGGAAAGTCAAATTGTCTGTGGATTCACTAATGGAATCCATAGGAAAATTTAAGATATAGAGTGTACATATCCCCACAGTTGCCATAATTTCCTAGTTGTTATATAATTATTTCGATTAATAACAAACGATAAAATTTATGAGGAGAATTCTATGTGGAGTGAGTTGAAAAAGCAAGTTTTAAAAAAGTCTGTAATAAGGGTGAGTTGTTTATCTCTAATAGCAATCGTGTTACTAGTGGTATTTATGCCATATTTAAAGCTATTTGTAAAAGGACCAGCAGAGTTGAATGCAGTACCGATAGAAGCATTAGAGGATGCTTATGTAACAAACGAATTTACGGAAGTTTATGATTATTTTGCTGAGTATTATGAGGTAGACAAAAACAAAGAAGAGAATGTTACGAAGCGTTTTTATTTTGTTCCCTATGGAGAGGATAAGATTATTGCCCTTGAACTTGGATCAAAAAAATTTGATCTTGCAGCCCAGATCATAGATGAATATTATGGAGACAAAGATTACACTGGAGCCTCTATTAAGGTGAAGGGAACAATTACCCCAATGCCATACGATATTTCTGGACTTTATAAAAGCTATTTTACGCAAGCAGGGTATACAGAAGATGAAATGGAAGGTTATGTCTATCCATATGTATTGAAGCCTGATTATATTGGAACATTACCAATGAGTGCTCTCTATTTTATTATGGGAGGAATATTTTTATCCATAGTATGGATCATTGTAATTGTCATTAAAGTAATGACAGAAGCTTATCTAAAGAAAATAAAGAAAAGTATCAATCAAAATGAAGCCGTAATGGAAGAATATCTGGATGCGGATTATAATCAGGCAACAAAAATAGAAGGTGTAAAAGTTGGAAAGTTATATACTTTTTTCTTTAAAGGAGTGGAGCCAAATATCTTAAAGAATGATGAGATTGTATGGGCGTATCTGAATGAAGTCACCCATCGGGTGAATGGCATCAAGACAAATGTAACGAAGTCATTAATAATGCTGACAAAGGACAAGAAAAGACATCAAATTACTTTTCGTAAAAGAGAATCGGTCTATCAAGTATTGGACATACTACGTAGAGCAAATCCAAAAACTGTAATTGGATTTAGTGATGAATTAGAGCGGTGTTATAAAAATGAATTTGAGCGGTTTTTGAAATTGAATGAATATCAAGTTGAGAACAATTTTTAATTACATAACAAGCAGAACAGCCACATCCATTTTTTAGGAGTGGCTGTTTTTTTATAATGCTATCATAAATTTTATATAAATTGCACTATGACTCATGTGTGCACAAATATAGGAATTGATATATACTATAGCTTGATATAAATTATAGGTATAGGAGAACGTAGAATGGTAACGCGAAAAGAAGTCGCTAATAGGGCAGGAGTATCGGTAAGTGCTGTATCTAGAACAATGAATGGAAGAGGCTACGTAGCTAAGGAAAAAAAAGAAGCGATATTAAAGGCAGTAGAAGAGTTGGGTTATCGGCCCAATCCATTAAGTCACTCGCTTAAGAATAAGCAGACATATCAACTATGCTTCTTTAGTGTCAATATTTATAATTCCTTCTATATGGATATGTATCACTATATGGCTGCTTATGCAGAAAAGAGGGGGTATACATTGTTTTTGTTAACTACTTTTCATGCCCAGCGTTTAAAAGATATGTTACTGGATGGTATCCTGGTAGAAAATGAAGGAGTAGCATTTGACATTCAGAAACAAGTAGGAGAAAATTTTTGTCCTCCTATGGTAGGAGCTTCTTTTGGTGCTAGTGCTACTTACACGAGGAAAGTACCCTATGTAGACGTTGATACCTATGAAGCAATGGAAATGGGACTAACGTATCTTATGAAGAAGGGACATAAAATAATAGCGTATGGAACACCTTACAATACGAAAGGAAGCGAGCTGATTCAGACCAGAAATGTAGCATATAAAAATATTATGCTGCCTGTTTATGGTGTGGATATTGAAAAATATATAATTGTTACCGGGAGCAAAATGGAAGGTAAAGAAATTTTCTTTGAAGAGGGTATCAAGGGAGCAGATGAATTTATTCGTAGAAAATGTGATGCTACTGCAATTATTTGCTTTAATGATGAATTTGCGCTAGGAATGGTCTCAAGGTTTCAGCAGTTAGGATATCGCATTCCAGAAGATATTTCTATTATGGGGATTGATGGAATTGGAAATCGAAAATACACAAAGCCATTGCTAAGTAGTGTCTCATTAAATGTAAAAGAACAAGCAGAAACCTGTGTACGAATACTGCTTAAAGTGATTGAAGGGGAAAAAGTCAGCTATCGGACAAGCATAACCCCTTATCTCCTGGAAGGAGAATCAGTGAAGGAGAACCTTAATTATGAATAAGGTTTTAATCGTTTAGGTGGATTGAATTGCATGTTCAAAGCATGCAGATAGGAGTGGATATGGAAATAAATTTTGGAGTAGATTATTACCCGGAGCATTGGTCACAGGAACGTTTAAAGACGGATGTGAAATTAATGAAAGAGCTTGGAATACAAGTAGTACGACTGGCCGAATTTTCTTGGCATAAATTAGAGCCAACGGAAGGAAATTATGATTTTGTATGGTTGGATGCTGCTGTGGATCTATTAGGGCGAAACGGAATAAAATCAATATTAGGTACCCCAAGTGCAGCGCCACCAGCCTGGATGTGCAATAGGTATCCAGATATTATGCCAATTGACAGAGAAGGTCGTGTAAGAGGATTTGGAGGAAGACATCATGATTGCCAATCCAATTTGAGCTATCGTTCTTTTATAAGGAAAATGGTAACTGCTCTTGCAAATCATTATGCGGACAACAAAAATGTAATTGGTTGGCAGCCCGATAATGAGCTTGGCAATAGCCATGAAGATCTTTGTACCTGTAATAGTTGTAAAAAAAGTTTTCAAGATTGGTTAAAAAACAAATATCAGACAGTTCAACAATTAAATAAGAGTTGGGGAAATGAATTTTGGAGCCAGGAGGTAAATAGTTTTGAAGAAGTTTTTGCGCCTCGTATCACTGTAACGGGAGTTAATCCATCAGCGATGTTAGATTGGAAGAAATTTCATTCGGATCTGATTATAGACTTTATGAAAGAGCAGACAAACATTATCAGAAAATACTGTAAAAATCAATTTATTACTCATAATTTCATGGGTTTCGCGGATACGGTAGATTATTATGAATTAGGAAAAGAATTGGATTTTGTTAGTCATGATCAGTATCCGGGTGGCTTTTTTGGAAAACAGCCCTATGCAGATAGTTTTGAAATGGCTGCGCAGCTGGATGTGGTACGCAGTTACAAAGAGAAACCCTTCTGGATCATGGAGCAGCAATCTTGGATCACGGGTTGGGAAGTTATGGGAAGGGCACCAAAGCCGGGACAAATATCCGCATGGATGATGCAGTCAGTCGCACACGGTGCCGATGCGGTTGTATTCTTCAGGTGGAGATCATGTGCAGTTGGAACGGAGCAGTACTGGCATGGAATTTTACCGCATAGTGGGAATCCGGGTCGAATATATAAGGAATTGCAAAGTACCATAAAAGAGATGAATCCAATTATGAATCAGATAAAGGGAAGTATGCCAAAGGCGGAAGTGGGAATCCTGTTTTCTTTTCAACAAAATTATGCATTTAAGATACAGCCTCATCATCCGGAGTTGAGTTATACGAAGCAAGTCTTAAAATATTACAAAGAACTATACAAAAAAAATATAGTTACAGACTTCGTTCCAGAGGACGGAGATTTTGGAAAGTATAAGCTCTTACTAGCACCTCTGCAGTATTTAATGAGTGAAGAATTGGAACATAAATATTTTGAATATGTGAAAAATGGCGGGCATCTGGTACTTACTATGCGGACGGGAGTGAAGGATAAAAATAATGTTTGTATGACGGAACGGGAACTGCCAGGGAGATTGGCAGAGCTAACGGGGGTAGAGGTACTGGATTATGATTGTCTGAATGAGGCTAAGGTAAAAGTAAGATTTGATGAAGAAATTTATGATAGTTTCATTTGGAGTGATATTTTGAAAGTTCAGGAATCTGTAAAGGTTATGGGTACTTATGCCAGTGAATTTTATGCAGGAGAACCATGTATTACGAAAAATTCATATCAAAAAGGAATCTGCTACTATGTAGGAACAGAGCCGGGAGAGGATTTAATGGAAGCATTTCTTCAGAATCTGATAGAACAGGCACGCATAAAAATGTTAGGAACACCAGAGTTTGAAGAGATTGAATTAATGGAAAGAGAAAGTGATGAGTTTAAGTGGATCTTTGCAATCAATCATTCGGATTCAGCAAAAAAGTTCCAGATGGAGGATTCCTTTCAGATGATAAAAGGGAAGAAGCATGGGGAGCTGGAGGCTTTTGAAGTGCAGATTTTTGAACGAATGAAAGGATAAATTGCAATAAGATACGGGATATATTTTGGAGTATCTGTAGGTGCAAATTTGAGTTTGTTGATTTGCACCAGTAAGGATTTGATAAAAGGGATTCCGCACATAGTTCAATCGCAACGCGCTTTCGCTTGGATTTCGCCGCAGTGGTACATAAGAGCATAGAGGACATGCTCTAAATACCAGCGGCTGCGTACAGTTGCTCTTCAAACTATGAGCGGGATCCATTTTGTTTGGTATGTGTAGGTGCAAATTTGAGTTTGTTGATTTGCACCATGTAAGGATTTGATAAAATGGGATTCCGCACATAGTTCAATCGCAACGCGCTTTCGCTTGGACTTCGCCGCAGTGGTATATAAGAGCATAGAGGACATGCTCTAAATACCAGCGGCTGCGTACAGTTGCTCTTCAAACTATGCGCGGAATCCATTTTTTTGCATTTGTAGGTGCAAAATTGAGTTTGTTGATTTGCACCATGTAGGTTACGATAAAAGGGATATTATACATATTTTAAGTGCATGCTCTACTGCTTGGATTGCCACAGTGGTACATATAGTAGTTCTTAAAACTCACAAATGCAACCTTACTTTACGAAGTTTCTTTTAGGAAACTGCATCATTGACGCTTGATACAAAGCTAGATAGTTTAATTGGTACATTTAGTCACCTTGCAAAAATGGATGCACGACATAGTTTGATGAGTAGCTGTATGAAGCCGCTGGTACTTAGAACATGTATTTTATGTTCTTACGTACCATTGCGGCTGAATCCAAGCGGAAGCGTGCTGCGAATGAACGATGTTGTGCATCCATCTTCCATACCTGTCATTTATGTTCTTTACGTACCATTGCGGCCCAATCCAAGCGAAGCATGCTGCGAATGAACGATGTCGTGCATTCATCTTCCATACCTGTCATTTATGTTCTTTACGTACCATTGCGGCTGAATCCAAGCGGAAGCGTGCTGCGAATGAACGATGTCGTGCATTCATCTTCCATACCTGTCATTTATGTTCTTACGTACCATTGCGGCGAAATCCAAGCGAAAGCATGCTGCGATGAACTATGTCGTGCATTCATCTTCCATACCTGTCATTTATGTTCTTACGTACCATTGCGGCGAAATCCAAGCGAAAGCATGCTGCGAGTGAACGATGTTGTGCATCCATCTTCCATACCTATAAGTGAAAAAAGAAATTTATGAAATAGGCTGGTCATAAGCTAGCCTGAAAGGTACCACCTGATAAAGTTCGGGTAGGTACCTTTTTATTTCATAGAATGGTGGTTGTTATTCATCCCGTTTTGAGAGATAATATTTATAAATTATAAAACGATGGTAAGCAGTTAAAAGAGGAAAGGCGTAGCTGAAATGAAAATACTAAAGAAAATACTTAATATGATAATTTTATTACTTGCATTATTGATAGCATTTATTATATTATCGGCCTTTCATCCGGAATTGACTGATAATTTATCCGATTTTTTAAACTTAAAAGAAAAGAATGTTGAAACACAAAGTACCTCGATAGAAGCAAGCGAGAATAAAGTGGCACCTGCTTCTAATACAAATTATAAAGCAGAAAGCACGGAAAAAGGGAATGGTATCATCAGTACGATTTCACAAGATGAGCTATATGTCGTACCTGAAAAAGCAGAGCTTACGCTGCCAGAAAGTGTTGCAGGCAGAAATGGTTACGAACCTGTAAAAGAAAATTCCAAAGAAATCGGAGAAGCAGAAGGGGAAAAACTTGCTGCGGAACTGGGCTATGGAGAAACTGGAGAAGGGCTGGAATTTGATACGAGATTCTATCCTTATTATGGTATGTTGAATAGCAAATTACAGTCACTGTACAAACAAATTTATGCAAACGCTATGGCACTAAATGGTACCTTCGCTCCCATAGAGGATGTATCCTTAGACCAACTGAAAAATGTATTTACGGCTGTTTTTGGAGACCATCCGGAGCTATTTTGGCTGGATACCGCTTATGGGTGCAAATTTTTACCTACAGGCAAATGTATTGAGATCGATCTACAATTTAATAATACCGCAGAAAATTTAGAACAAAATAAGCAAACGTTTGAAAATTGTGCAAGCAAAATATCACAGGGAGCATCAAATCTTACCTCTGATTATGAAAAAGAGGTATACCTTCATGATACTCTGTTAAACCAGGTGGACTATAATCTGAATGCCCCTAATAACCAAAGTGCCTATAGTGCATTAGTGGATGGACAGACGGTTTGTGCAGGATATGCGAGAGCCTATCAATATATGATGCAGAAGTTGGGCATTCCCTGCTATTACTGTACCGGATTTGCAGGTGAAAATCATGCATGGAATATCGTTTCACTGGATGACGGATATTACAATGTGGACACGACATGGGATGATACCAATCCCAATACATACGACTACTTTAATAAATCCGATACTGATTTTAATAAAACGCATAGGAGAACGGACTTATCCGTTTACCTTCCTGCATGCAATGGAACCAATTATCAGAAACTGGAAGCAGTTAATAGTCAAGAACCTGTGACAGGAGCAGGGAGAAGCCTGGAAGATACTGGATTCAAAAAAGAGGATATCATAAATAGTCTGGCGGATTATTATGATGACTGTTATGATCAGGTTATGAAAAATGGATCAGGAAGCTATCAATTTCAGAATGTCGTAAGCACAGATGCTATCTATGCGCAGATTTATGAAGATTATCTGAATGATACTTATATGACTGGATATGCAGACCGGGCATTAGAACAATTGGGAGCAGGCAGAATTAATATAAAAATGCAGATAGAAAAATTACAGGGGGGCTATTTATTGTTGTCGCATAATGTGACAATACAATAAACTTGTAATTATACCGGAAATGAAATATCATAAGTCTTGAAAATAATTAAAATATATTTTGTTAGCAGGAGAGAATAAAATGGCATATTTTCCATTGTTTCTGCAGTTAGAAAAAACCCCATGCCTAATCGTAGGCGGAGGAAAAATAGCTTTTCAGAAGGTAAAAGTGTTACTGGAATTTGAAGCTGATATAATGGTGGTCTCACCTGATATTATAGAAGAAATAACGAAATTGGGTGTAATCTGTTATAGAAGGGAATTTAGTGAAGAAGATTTAAAAGGAAAAGCATTGGTAGTTGCAGCGACAGACGACAACCTGTTGAACCATAGAATTGCAAAATTTTGCAGAGATAGGAAAATCTTGGTGAATTGCGTTGATCAGATAGCAGATTGTGATTTTATTTTTCCTTCTTATATTAAAGAAGGCGGCATTGTGATAGGAATCAGCAGCAGTGGGAAGGGTCCGGTGATGACCCAATATCTAAAAGGCAAAATACAGAAAGTGGTAACGAAACAAATGGGACAGCTTGCAGAATTTTTAGGTTCGATGCGGCCAAGAGTAAAAGAGGAAATTATCATAGAAGAGAGGCGCAAAAAGATATATCAGGATTTGTTGCAGTTAGGGCTTAAAAAAAAGAGTCTGCCCGATGAAAATGAGACGGAAGAAATTATTAAAAAGTACAAAAAATAGAGGAGAATTACATAATGGACAGAATGAGACGTTTACGTTCCAGTGAAACAATTCGTAGTATGGTACGTGAAAATACAATTAGAGTGGAGGAATTGATCTATCCTCTTTTTATTATAGAAGGAGAAAATATCTGCCAAGCAATTGATTCTATGCTGGGAATATACCAGTATTCGCTAGACAGACTTTTAGAAGAATTGGATAAGATCGAAAAGAAAGGGATAAGAGCTGTTCTTTTATTCGGAATTCCTTCTCATAAAGATGAAGTGGGAAGTGGGGCCTATGATGAGGAAGGGGTTACTCAGCGAGCCATTCGCTATATAAAAAAGGAATATCCGGAACTTTTGGTGATAGCGGATGTGTGTTTATGTGAATACACATCACATGGTCACTGCGGACTAGTCAGGAACGGAAAGATTCTGAATGATGAGACATTGCCGCTTCTTGCCAAAACAGCTGTAAGCTATGCAAGAGCAGGTGCAGATATGGTGGCACCAAGTGATATGATGGATAAAAGGGTAAGCGCTATTCGAAATGCTCTGGATGAGAATGGTTTTCTGGATACACCGATTATGTCCTATAGTGCTAAATTTGCTTCCGGATATTATTCTCCGTTCCGGGATGCAGCTCATTCCGCACCGGGATTTGGGGACAGAAAAACCTATCAGATGGATCCTGCGAATGGAAAAGAAGCATTGCGTGAAGTTGAGGAAGATATTCTGGAAGGGGCTGACTTTATCATAGCAAAACCTGCTATGGCTTATATGGACATTATCCGCGAAACAGCAAATCATTTTAATATACCGATTGTTGCTTATAATGTGAGTGGTGAATATGCCATGGTAAAGGCGGCCGCAAAGGAAGGCTGGATCGATGAGAAAAAAATAGTGATGGAAAATATGATCGGTTTTAAAAGAGCTGGTGCAAGGATGATTATTACATACCATGCATTGGAGGTAGCAGATTGGATCAGAGAAGAATAGCAGGAGGAAGATCGTTATGAAGGAACGTTCCAAACAGTTGTTTGAACAGGCAAAAAAAAGAATACCGGGCGGAGTGAACAGTCCGGTCAGAGCATTTGGCGCCGTCGGCGGAACCCCTCTTTTTATCCACTCTGCGAAGGGAGATAAGATCGTAGATGTAGATGGAAAGCAGTATATTGATTATGTCTGTTCGTGGGGTCCGGGAATTTTAGGGCATGCACATCCGAGAGTGATAGAGAAAGTAAAAGAGGCGTGCGATTACGGCTTGACCTACGGTGCACCCACGGAAAAAGAAGTAATTTTAGCTGGATTATTAGCTGATATCATGCCATCGATGGAGATGAGCCGTCTTGTTAGTTCCGGTACTGAGGCTGTTATGAGTGCGATACGTGTTGCAAGAGGGTTTACAGGTAGAAACAAGATTATAAAATTCAAGGGCTGTTATCATGGACATTCTGATGGTCTGCTGGTAAAAGCGGGTTCCGCTGCTCTTACCACATCTATACCAGATAGTGCTGGTGTTCCAGCGGATCTTACAAAAAATACCTTGGTTGCATCCTATAATGACAGTAGATCCGTCCAAGAGTTATTCGAGAACAACAAAGAAGAAATTGCGGCAGTGATTGTAGAGCCTGTGGCTGCAAATATGGGAGTCGTTCAACCGAAATCGGGATTTCTTGAATTTTTAAGAGAGATTACCAAAAAAAATGGAGCGTTACTTATTTTTGATGAGGTCATTACTGGATTCCGTCTTGGGCTGGGGGGAGCACAGGACTATTTTAAGGTCACTCCAGATCTTACAACACTTGGGAAGATCATCGGGGGCGGAATGCCAATTGGGGCTTATGGTGGAAGAAAAGATATCATGGAGATGGTTTCTCCTCTTGGAGCAGTCTACCAGGCAGGTACCTTGTCCGGTAATCCGATTGCCACAACGGCAGGGATAGAAACGTTAAAAATATTACAGGAAAATGAAAGTATCTATGAGGGACTACGAAACAAAGCAAAGAGGATAGAAGAGACGGTGAAGAAGAACGCAAATGGAAAAGCAGTAGTTAACAGAATAGGTTCCCTGCTAAGCGTTTTTTTCACAGACAAGCCAGTTGTTGACTATGATAGTGCGTTAGCAACTGATACCAAAGCATATGCAGATTATTTTGGCTATCTGCTTGAACATGGTATTTATACGGCACCATCGCAGTTTGAAGCAATGTTTATTTCGGATGCTCATACAGAGGAAGATATTAGTATCACCTGTAATACAATAAAGGAATACTTCAGGACAGAACAGTAAATACATCAAATATATGAAAATGGTGAAGGAAATGCAATTTTGTTTTATTGGATTAAATTATAAAAATACAGGACTTGATGTCCGTGATAAAACCTCATTCACAGATAGCAGAAAAATAGATTTTTTGGAGAAAATAGAAGAATTTGGAGTAGACCAATGCATGATATTATCTACCTGTAATCGCAGTGAGGTGTATTTTTTTTACGATGACTATGAGCAGTGGGAATCTGTCCGCAAAGCATATGTATCTTTTTTTCCAAGTGTCAATGTGGAAAAATATATGATTATGTACAAAAAAGAAAAGGCGATGGAATATCTTTTTAGAGTAACGGCAGGTCTAGAATCACAAGTTTTGGGAGAAGACCAGATATTAGGACAAGTCAAGGATGCCCTCGATTTTTCCCGAACGATGGGATACGCAAAAAAAGAAATGGATAAATTAGTGAGAGATGCCATCAGTTGTGCAAAAAGAATCAAAGCGCAGTTTAAAATCAGTGAAATACCATTATCTGTAAGTTATATCGGAATAAAATATCTGGAAGAAACCGCCGGATTGTCAGGTAAAAAAGTACTGGTAATAGGAAGTGGCAAGATGTCTGTCTTGGCGTTACGATACCTTTATGAATATGGTGCTTCACAGGTGTTTTTGTGTAGCCGGACAGTAGCTCATGCCAGGAGATTACAGAAGGAATTTTCTGAAATACAAATAGTGGATTATGATGTGAGGTATGAGGTGTTGGAAGAATGTGATGTAGTAATTTCTGCGACGGCATCTCCTCATACCGTTCTGAAGAGAAGCGAGACTACGATCAAAAAAGAACTGTTTCTCTTAGATCTTGCTACACCACGCGATATTGACACGTCTTTTATGTTTGATGACAGATGCCATCTGATCAATTTAGATACCCTTCGACGTATTTCAGAGGAAAATAAAAAAGAAAAAGAAGAAATAGCAAAGAAATGTCAGGATTTTATTTTGCAGGATCTGGAAGAAACGAAGAAATGGTTTCTGATTAGCAGAATGGATGAAACCATAGAATCTCTTCAACAAAAGTGTAGTGAAATCGTAGATGACAGTTTTGGCTATCTGAATCGGAAGCTGGAACTTAGCGAAAGGGAAAAGACAATTTTAAGAAAAACGTTACATGCTTCTATGCAACGCCTGATGAAAGAACCGATACACGAATTGAAGCAGCTTGATACTAAAGAAAAACAGGATCACTATAAAGAATTGGTAGGTAGATTATTTCAAATATAACAGAGTATAGGTAAGCTAAGGAAAAGGGGGAACAGTTTGAAGATTAAAATAGGAACAAGAGGATCTAGACTAGCTATGATTCAGTCAGAATATGTAAGGAATATTCTTGCCGACAGATTTAAGGAACATCAGTTTATTTTAGAAATCATACATACAAAAGGCGATCGGATACAAGACAGACCACTTGATAAAATTGGCTCCAATGGCGTTTTTGTACGTGAGATAGAAGACAAGATCATAAAAGAAGAAATACAGATCGGTGTTCATAGTATGAAAGATCTGCCGGCCGTATTAGTAGAAGGCCTTGTATTGACAAAAGCGTGGATTCGGGAAGATCCCAGGGATGTCCTGATATTAAGAGAGAAAAAATCTTTGGCGGAATTAGAAGAGGGAGCTGTAATAGGTACTGGCAGTAAGAGGAGAGCATTCCAATTGTTAAAAATCAGACCGGATTTACAGATAGTCAATATCCGGGGAAATGTAGATACGCGCCTGCATAAGATGGAGGAACAAAAATTAGATGGGATCGTTTTGGCAGCGGCAGGAATGCATCGTCTTGGAATGAAAGAACGAATTACGAGTTATTTAGAACCAGAGGAAATGATTCCTTCTCCTACACAGGGAATTCTTGGATTGGAAGTAAAGGCAAGTAACAAAGAATTGATTCAGATGTTGGATGTCTTTGCGGATGAAGAGACAGAAAATATGGCAATTGCAGAGCGCACTTTTTTGAGCGAGATAGGAGCCGATTGCCATATGCCGATTGGAGCCTTCTGCAGACGTTCTGAAAAACAGGGGCATCGTTTGGATGTAGTTTATGGAAATGAATCCGGGGAAAACATGGTATCTGTCAGCGTAAATGGGGATGATCCGATTATGCTTGCCAAAGGTGCGGCTCGTGAAGTAAGGAAGAAAATAGCTGGAACAGTGTACCTGGTAGGCGGCGGCCCAGGAGATGAAGATTTGATTACAGTCAAAGGACGGGATCTAATTCGTGAAGCAGATTGTATTATTTATGATAGACTGTCATCGCCGGAATTGCTTTCCTATGCCAAAGAAGCGTGTGAGCAGATTTATGTAGGAAAGGCCAATCATCATCACACGATGAAGCAGGAGCAGATTAATGCGCTATTAGTGACAAAAGCGATGCAATATAAAAAGGTAGTACGATTAAAGGGGGGAGACGTATTTGTATTTGGACGAGGCGGAGAAGAGGCTATAGCATTATTTGAGAGCGGAGTCCCTTTTGAAGTCGTACCAGGAATCAGTTCTGCGATTGCTGGTCTTGCCTATGCAGGAATACCCATTACACAAAGAGGGGTAGCGGGAGGCTTTCACGTAGTGACAGCACATGATAAGGATGATAAGTTAGCTGCTATCGATTTCAAGGCAATGGCAAGCAGTAAGGATACCTGTGTATTTATGATGGGGCTGAATGAAATAGAAAATATTACAAAATGTATGATGGAAGCTGGCAAAGACCCTACAACAGGGGCTGCAGTCATCTCCTGCGCGACAACACCGGAACAGAGAGTGTGCCAGACAGAATTGCAATATCTTTCAAGGGAATCAAAGAAAGCGAATCTGGTATCCCCAGCCCTAATTGTGATTGGTGATGTGGTCAAACTCAGAGGACGTCTTGGATTTGAAGAAACTGCACCGTTATCCGGGAAAAAATATTTGGTTCCTAAAATTGGTATAGAAATATCTGAATTAGCAAAAAGGCTAAGAAAAGAAGGTGCTTCTGTAAAAGAAATAACGGTAGGCCAAATAGAAACGATTGACTGTGAATTAAGCGTTGAGGCTATGAAAAGAGTCAGTTGGATAGTATTTACGAGTAAAAATGCCATAGATGCTTTTTTCTTGAATCTCTATCGATCGGGACTGGACAGTAGAAATCTTTTTGGAATTAAATTTGCTGTGATTGGTCAAAAAACACAAGAGAGTCTATTACATTATGGAATAAAGGCAGATAAGATTCCTTTGGAATATCATAGCGAAGCATTAGCAGACATGTTGATGAAGGAGGTAAGAAAATCAGATGTGGTCTGGTATCCCAAAGCAGAAAGTATCGATAATAATCTGAAAAAAAGAGTATCGGAATTCTGTACATTGGAAGAGATACCAATGTATAGAAACCTTCCACCAGAGAAGGTGGAGATTCCAGAGGAATTTGTGAGCACCTGTGATGGAGTGTTTTTTACTTGCGCATCTTCTGTATATAGAGTGATGAAAGCCCTCCAGGGAAAACTCCCGGTAAATTGGAAAAATGATGGTGCCATAGTCAGCATTGGGCCAAAATGCAGTGCAGCGATCATAGAATCAGGGATTACCAATTTTGTGCAGGCAGATCATATTTCCTACGAAGGTATGGTTCAAAAAATTATCCATAAAGAACAAAGGTAAATTCAATGAAATATGTGTTTGGAATCAATATGACAGAAAATGATGACAACCATCTGATAGATGGGGAAATCTTTTGCTCGAAATCGCTTACGACTGAATTGAAGGAAGAATATAAAGAATGTGAAAATCTTTCAAAAAATTATGCAAAACACACTTCATTGCCATTTGGGATGAATATCCTGAAACATCTTTCTTTTTTAGGCGCTTGTTTTAGTTTCTATTTTCTTATGTATGATATATCTGGCCTTACTTTTAAAGAAGTATATCAAAATCCCCCTGCTTTTTTCTTTCTGGCAGTAGCTTTTCTCGTGGTTTGGCTAATTTTACATATAGTAAAAGGGATTAAAAGACATGCACATAAAGTTGAATATGAGTGTGGTGAAAGCTATATAAAAAATGTTACCGAGCATGCAAAGGAGTTTATGCAGATACCAGATGATGCCGTTAAGATGGAAATTCTAGCGTTTCGTTACAAAATAGAGAATAACAAAATGAAAGTCATGACACCAAGTAAATTTGTATGTATCTCACATAATAATGTTCCCGTTTACATGCATGTGTTGGACTTTACGTTACATATCACAGATCTTTATCAGGAATGGTGCATTCCCCTTTATGCAATTACTGGAATAAAAAAAATAGAGGAAACGATTTTTTTTGCTGCATGGAAAAAGGAGATTCCATATGATAAAGGCGCGTTTAAAAAATATAAGATTACGATGGCAAATGGATTAGGGTACTTCTATATGAGACCCTATTATGCCCTTTGTATTGCATGGAATGATGAAACTTACGAACTATTCCTGCCACCTTATGAATTGGATGCGATCTCTTCTTTAGTTGGAATCCATTACCATGAAAACGGTACTTTCAGACGGGTGTAAAACCGCTGTCCTATTTCGGATGGCGGTTTTTTGTAATTAGTAAGTAATGTCATGTCCTGCCGAGTCGAAAAAATGATGTCTTTGAGGAACCGATTGCCATATGCCGATTGGAGCCATATGCAGACGTTCTGAAAAACATGGGCATCGTTTGGTATTACAAAAGGCGCGCAGGCTGAAATATCAACCTGTGCGCCTTTTGTGTGAATAGCTTATTTTGTTTTTACCCAGCCTTGCGCAGTGTCACTAAAAATCATCAACTCAACAAAGCGCCGCAGTACTGCCGAAGCCTCTGCACGGGTAGCCGTCCCCTGCGGGTCGTAAAAGTTATTGTTTTTGCCTTGGATAATACCCGCCATCTGAATGCGCTTCACAGAAGGAGCCGCCCACGCACCAATCTTTGTGTTGTCAGCAAAGGTGTTCTGTGCGTGTGCCTCCGACAGCTTGAAGGCGATAGCTGTAGCATACCTGTCCATCATAAGTGCCATCTGCTCACGGGTTACAAGGCCGTCCGGATCAAACTTCCCGCCACCGATGCCGACCAGAATGTTGTTCTTCACACCCCATTCGATATAGCCCATGTAATAGGCATCAGTTCTCACATCACGGAAGCTTGATTTCTTGTAAGTGCTGATATCGACATTTGCCAAACGTCCGAGCGCTGTTACAAACATCCCTCGTGTCATAGAACCATTGGGGCTAAATGTGGAGGTACCGGTGCCGGTCATAAGGCCGCGGTTTGCGACAAAGAGAATATCGTCCTTTGCCCAATGACCGCTTATGTCAGTAAAATTAAAGCTGGCTTTATAGGCTATGCCATAAGTGGAGAAATGGCTGGTGGAAAACACCACCGTTCCGCGCTTTGCATCATAGCTTGAATCAGTCAGATAAGTTACTTTGCCTTTTGAATCCACATACACAGCACAAATGTTGCCCGCAACTTCACCCTTTTGCAGAGTATAGGGAATCTCCACGCTGACGATGCCCTTGCCGAAATCGTTCACGGATTTGCCGTTACCATAAGTCGACTTGAAATCAAAGGTTGGTCGGTTGCCGATGGCGGCCTTTGCATCGCCGGACAGTTTAGAATTGTCCATGCGAGTAGCAAGCAGCTGCACATCTGCCTGTGCCTGCCGGTTAATCTCCGTTACCGCCGCAAGGTTGATTCCCAGGGTAAGGTCGGGACGGTCAATCACAAGCTGAACGCTGGCAATCCTGTTGCCGATGACCTGCTCCTGTGTTGTTTTGGGCAAATTGACTGTCACAGTGCTTGCGTCCTTGCCGTCTGTCGTGACATGAATCACCGCAGTGATGTCGCCCGCGTTCACACCTTTTTTTGCTGCGATAGCCTTCGCATCTGCAATGGCATCCGTGATATTTTTATCGGTCAGGCTGACATTGGCGTTGCCCTTATTGTCAACGGTGGCTTTATTTTCCGTGCTGCCGCTGACCGGTTCGGTGGGCTTTGTGGCTGGCGAAGGAGTAGTGGAACTTCCGCTGGCGCCTCCACCATTTCCAGATCCGCCGCCGTTATCACCACCTGTGGGTAGCTTGTCCGGAGTGGTCGTGCCCCACAGATCACCAAACACGGGATAGCCACCATTGATCGAATTGGCGTCGGCCTGCCAGGTGCGGTACAAGGTGCTTGCCTGTCCCGATACCCAGCTGTGGAGACTGGCGAGAAGGGTATCCGTAGTGCCTGCCGTAAAGCTGCGGACATTTGCACTGCTGCCAGAGCCAAAAGCCGCGCTTGCCGCGCCGGATAAATAGTAGCAATTCTCCAACACGATCTTTCTGTCCACTGCGCCGCCCAGTGCACCTAGGAATGTTATTGAGCTGCCGCTGCCGCTCACGCTGCCGGTGTTGTAGCTGTTCTTAACCGTTCCGATATTGGAGTCATATTGGCTGATTGCGCCGTAAATACCGCCAGATATCACCATATCAGCGTCGGAGCCGGACACATTGCCGGTATTAAAGCAGTTTTCTATAGTGCCGCTGTTCAGCAGTCCCACAATACCGCCCGCGTTGATTTCATCGCCGCCGGACGCCGCGCCGCGAATAGCCACATGGCTGCAGCAATTGCGGATGGTGCTGTCGTCGCCCATGACGCCGACAATGCCGCCTATGTACAGTGGGCTGTCAGTTTCACTTACTTCAATTGTGCCTAAGACGCAGAGGTTTTGGATGGTCGCGCCCTTCGTACCTCCGAACAGACCGGCGTAGGTGCTGTTTGCCGCTGTGACCGTCAAGCCTGTGATGCTGTGCTCATGCCCGTCAAAGCTGCCTTCAAAGGGGTCACCGGAGCCATTGCCCACCGCCGTCCAGAGAAAGTCGGGCACGTCGATGTCGTTGGCGAGGAGGACGGTGTAGCCGAGATAAGCCGTGCCGCTTGCCGACCAGAACGCCGCACCCTTGTCTGTCTTTATGGTGAGAGTTTTATTTGTGCTGTCCAGCACATAGTCGGTTCCGGAAACTGCATCCTCCGCATACTCTGCGGCAGTAGGTGCCACTTTTACCACAAAGGTAAGGTACTTGTACGATGTGATTTGAGACGCATTGTAGTTTTCCACAGGGTTGCTTCCATCGTAGTTGGTGCTTGCAATCACTTTTGCAACGGTATCGCTGTCTACGGATGGAGCGGCATTCATCGCAGCAACCCCTCCCTGAATAATGGGCGAACCGCCGGAAATGAAAAGGCTGCTGTTAGACAGGCCAATACCAACATAAGTAGGATTATAAATGATACCGCCGGAAAGCGTTACCTTACCAGCGCTGCTTACAATCGCAGCAGAGAGGTAGCCATTGGCTTCTATAACACCGCCAGAAACACTGACGTTGCCCCTCTTGTTGCAAACACCGCAACTCGCTTTTACGACACCGCCTTGAATGCTTACTGTGCCAGTGCCGTTGTTATAGATACCTGCACCGTTGGTGGCACTGTTTTCGATTTTGCCACTGATGAGAGTCAGGTTGCCGTTTCCGACGGACAGCTCAATGGTTCCACTGTTGACGCCGACGGACCGACTGTTTGTAATTTTGCCACCGGTGCCGCTGTCCTTAATGGTCAGAGTGCCAGAGCCGTTGTGTTTGATTGGGGCGGCACTCCCGCTGCTGCCGCCATCCAGCGTTTTGCCGTTTAAGTCAAGGGTGAAGCTGTATGCGCCGTTGATGGTAATCGAAGACGAATCCGTGACCGTAATAGCATCTGTAAGTTTAATGGTCTGCCCCTCATCAACCGCATCTACCGCCGCTTGCAGGGTGGGGTAGCCTGTGCTACCGATTTCGGCTACGTTCGGCACAGGCTCAACAGAGAGATAACGGAATTGATTGAGACGACTGTCGCTGCTGGTTATAACATCCATTTCACTAAAATATCCGCCCTTGATGATAAAGCCCGTGGCGGTCAATGTTCCGGTCAGCGCGCTGCCGGAAGTAGACGAAGATAAGCCGCCTTCTAAGCTTACTGTGGCGTAATCTGTGACGGTAAGGCTACCGCTGATGCCGCTGCCGCCGATACCGCTGGCACCCAGTGCAGCCGCTCCACCTATGCCGCCGGTAGCAGTGAGTGCTGCCGCTCCTGTAATCGTGACATTCCCGCTGATACCAGCCCCGCCGGTACCGCTGGTACCCAGTGCAGCCGCTCCACCTATGCCGCCGGTGGCGGTGAGCGTCGCTGTGCCGGTAAGCGTGACATTTCCGCTGATCCCGCTGCCGCCGTTGCAGGCATTCATAGGGTCAACAATTCCACCGATTCCGCCGGTAAAAGAGCTATCATTTAGAAGATTCAGGATAACGCTATCGCTTGTTACCGTAAGTGCGTTACCACCGTCAACCTTCGCTGCTGACCCATCCGGGGCTTCGATTGTCACACCGTCCAGATTCAGCGTCACATCTGACGCACTTACTACGATAACATTAGAGGTGGAGGTTTTGTCATCGGCCATGCTGACGGTATATTCCCCCGCCGTGTCAAAGATCAGCACGCCGTCGCTATATGTCGGTGCTGCACCGTCTTCCTCTATGCTGACGGAAAAATCCCCGTAGGTGGTGGGAATACCCCCACGCAGAGCCATCATAAGGGGCTTTGCACCCACCTTCACAGTGATTTCCGGCACATCAGCGCTCACGGTATAGTCCTCTATCACCGGCGTAAATACATAATCGCCGTTTTCGTTTCCGTCATATTCCGGCTCGGCGGTCCATATGACCGGAATATCAACGGTCGTTTCCTTCCATTCTGAAGCAGGGGATTCCTGCTGGTCATTTTCACTCTCTTTTATGGCAGAGGTGGTCGTTGCCACTGTCGGATCAGTCGGCGGAACATCATCCTCTGATTCGCCTGAATCCAGCACAGGTTCCTCCGGTATGACGCTGTCAGCCGGTACGGCTGTCCGCACTGTTGCCGTCAGTTTTTCGGGAAGCTTCAACTTCTCTAATGGTGTTCCGACCTCAACGGATTTTTCTGTTTCGGCAAGCGGTGCAAAGGCTATCACTTCTCCGCTTGCACTTGCTGGCGTACTTTCTTCTTCTGCCATAGCCGAAATCGGCAGCATAATCAGCACCATGCACACCGAAAGCCAAATACTTAAAACTCTTTTACACATCTTCTTTTGTCCTCCTATTTTGATATTTTTTTCGGCCAGTAGCATACGCCTACTTCCAGTGCGCGAGGCTTGTCCAGGTGAAAGTCGGCATGCCGACAATACCAGCATTGCCGCAATCCTTCAGGCGTGTCAGCCCTCGGCTCAAAAACTGGGCAAGCCTGCTTCGGCCACACATTGCCCTCCGTGTTAGGGGCAGGCAGCGGCGCATCCTCACGCCTTCGCATTTCCATTCCATCACTCCTTCCAGCAAGAACAGAAGCGGTATCCCAAAGCGTTCGGAATGCCGCTTGTATTTTCTTGTGCCCCCAGCCTCCCACAAGGCGGATACACTGCTTTTTTTTAATTTCCATTGTAGAATAATCCAAAAAGCAGAAAAAATGAGCCTTTGCACTTAAAAGGCTCATTTTTACACTTAAAAACATCTATTCAATTTAAATTTGCTATTGACATTGCCATCAATGACGGTGTTCAGGTCTAAAATTGAAAACATCCTTATTAACGGGGGTAGCCCTTTTTTAGTTTCTGGACATGTCAATCGCATGGCTCGAAATGTTCAATAAATCAACTTGTTCGCAGGTAGCAAAGTACCATCGGATATAGCATACGCAAAAGATCCGCGCACCCTTGATTTATAGGATATCAAGGGTGTAAAATTTATATTAGTAAATCTAAGGGGGTATATAGGGTGAAGCAATTAATAACCAGATGGGGCAGGGATTTTGACAAGGAACATGTCCTGACAGAATACCCTCGTCCGCAGCTGATAAGAAACAGTTATTATAATTTAAATGGAGAATGGGAGTATTCTATTGGGAAAACAAGAAAGATAACGGAATATACTGGAAAAATTATCGTTCCATTCTCACCCGAAACGTATCTTTCGGGTGTAGAAAGAATTTTGGGACCGGATGAATATCTTCATTACCGAAAGGTATTTCAATTACCAGAGAATTTTCAAAAAGACAGAGTATTATTACATTTTGGAGCAGTGGATCAGGAATGTGAAGTCTGGTTAAATGGATATCAGTTAGGGATTCATAAAGGAGGATACTTACCGTTTACCTTTGATATTACAAGAGAATTAGAGGAGGAAGAAAATGTTTTGACACTCTGCGTTGTGGATAAAACAGAACTGGCATCTCATGCAAGAGGAAAACAGAAATTAGTAAAAAAGGGAAAGCTCGGCTCTCTTTTTTATACACCTAATAGCGGAATCTGGAAAACAGTCTGGATGGAAAGTGTATATCAAACTTATATCACAGATGTAAAAATCACCCCCTGTTTTGATGACTCAGAAGTGGCATTTTGTATTCTGACAAATAGAGAAGCCAAAGATGCTAAGATTACTATTTTAAAAGATGGCAAAGAAATGCAAAGTAAAAAAGTGATGACGAATCAGAAAGTTACGCTTCCATTAAAATCTTTCGCTGCATGGTCACCTAATAATCCGAATTTGTACGATGTAAAAATACAATGTGGAAAAGATGAAGTAATGTCCTATTTTGGAATGCGTAAACTCTCTATCGAAAGAGATAGAAATGGAATTTTAAGATTTTTTCTAAATGATGAACCATTTTTCTTTAATGGTCTTTTGGATCAGGGATATTGGCCGGAAAGCTTAGTTACTCCACCCAGTGATGAAGCTCTTAGATACGATATTCTGAAATTGAAAGAGTTGGGTTATAATACTATCCGAAAACATATTAAAATAGAGTCTGAACGATTTTATTATCATTGTGATAAGATAGGAATGATGGTATGGCAGGATATGCCGAATGGCGGTGGAACGTATCGCATGTTACTTGTTAGCTATTTGCCCAATCTATGTAACTGGTTTGCAAGAGGGATGAAAGATAATTGCTATGCCCTGTTAAAAAGAGAGGATGAAGCAGGCAGAAAACAATACTATGATGATCTGAAAGGAATGGTGGAACTTTTCTATAACCATCCCTCCATTGCCGTCTGGATTCCTTTTAATGAAGGATGGGGGCAGTTTGATGCTGCAAGAGCGACCGAGTGTATTCAAAAAATCGATAAGACAAGATGGGTCAATGAGGCTTGTGGATGGTTTGATCAAAAGGGCGGTGATATCTATAGCATCCATAATTATATCTTCAAACTCAAAGTAAAGCCGCAAAAAGATCGTGTAGTCGCATTGACGGAATATGGAGGCTATTCCTATCCGGTTAAGAATCATTTATCATGTGTGAAGGAATTTGGATATCAGGCATACCACAGCTCGGAAGAATTGACGGCCAATTACAAAAGGCTTTGGATAGAAGAAATCTATCCAAATTTAAGAAAGGGGTTAAGCAGTGCGATTTATACGCAGACCACAGATATTGAAGAAGAAATCAACGGCTTAATGACCTATGACAGAGAAGTTTCAAAAATGCAGGAAAGCGTTATCAGGGAACTGAATGAGGAGTTGTACCGGATGTTTAAAGAACTAACCATGTAAGTTAAGGGTCTCATGTCTGATATATTAAAAATCAAAAGGGAGAGGCAGCAACATGATCTTAGAAACAAAAAGATTACAATTGAGAGAAATGACACAAGCAGATTTTTCAGAACTATGTAAAATTTTACAAAATGATGAAGTTATGTATGCTTATGAGGGTGCATTTAATGAGGAAGAGGTTCAAGAATGGCTAGATAGACAAATAAATCGTTACAAAAAAGATGGGTTTGGATTATGGGCTGTTATACAAAAAGAAACAGGTAACCTGATAGGGCAATGTGGGCTGACATTGCAAGATTATAAAAATGATAAGGTAATGGAAGTGGGCTATCTGTTTCAAAAAGAACATTGGCATCATGGATATGCAAGTGAGGCTGCTATTGCTTGTAAAGAATACGCGTTTGATAAGTGGAATGCGAATGTGATATACTCTATCATACGAGACACCAATATACCCTCACAAAACGTGGCTGTACGTAATGGAATGACTTGTGTTGATAATTTAATAAAGCATTACCGGGGCATTACAATGCCTCATTTGGTTTTTTCTGTTAAGAGACCATGATAACGAATCAACACTATATTGCTTATGAGGAGAAAAAAATGAAACAATGGTTTACGATTGATGAAATTGATGAAAGTACGTATATAATAAGTGAATATCGCCATTGGGAGGAAACGCACTGTTATCTATTGAATGGGGAAGAACGTAGTCTGCTGATTGATACGGGGCTTGGTATCTGCAATATTTATGAGGAAGTAAGAAAGTTAACGGACAAACCAATAACGGCAATCGCTACCCATATTCACTGGGATCATATTGGGGGCCATAAATACTTTTCCGATTATTATGCCCATAAAGCAGAACTGGACTGGTTAAATGGTGGTTTTCCACTTTCCATGGAAACTATCCAAGAGATGGTAGTGGATCGTTGTGAACTTCCAGAAGACTATGATGTCAAGACCTATGAGTTTTTTCAGGGTACCCCTACAAAAACGCTGCAGGGTGGCGAAATAATCAAGCTTGGCGGAAGAAGTGTTACCGTAATACATACGCCAGGGCATTCCCCGGGACATATGTGTTTTTATGACGCGGATCGTGGGTACTTGTTCACGGGTGATTTGATCTATAAAGACACCTTGTTTGCTTATTATCCGTCTACAGATCCGTTAGCTTATCTAGCTTCGCTTGAAAAAATTGCAAAATTGCAAGCAAAGCGAGTGTTTCCTGCGCACCATACACTGAATATTCAGCCAGAGATTATAATCCGTATGCGTGATGCTTTTCGTGAACTAAAAACAGATGGCAAGTTACATCATGGCAGCGGAACTTTTGACTATGGTGATTGGGCAGTTTGGTTATAACAGGTGGAGACTATGAAGATAAAAGCTTATAAGATAAATGCGTTTGCAAAAACGATAGAAGGGGGGAATCCGGCAGGTGTAGTCGTAGGTGCAGATCTACTCTCAGATAATGAAATGAAAAAAATAGCTGGAATACTTGGATTTAGTGAAACTGCTTTTGTAATGAAATCAAATGCAGCAGATTTTAGAGTACGGTTTTTCACGCCAAAGGAAGAGGTGGATTTATGTGGGCATGCTACAGTAGGAACATTTACCACACTATTGAGTAAAGGATTCATTATGCCGGGGAAATATACACAGGAGACGAGGGCAGGAATCTTGTCGGTTGAAGCTAAGGAAGATACAACAATCATGATGAATCAAGCATTACCCCGATTTTGTGAAATCATCGAAGCAAAAGAAATAGCAGATTCGTTGCATACTTCTGTAGATAATATACGTAAAGATATGCCGGTGCAGATTGTGACTACAGGACTTAGAGATATATTGATTCCAATAAAAAGTATCGATATCTTAAATCGTATCAGACCCGCTTTTGATAAAGTTTCTGATATAAGCAAGAAATACAAGGCTGTGGGATATCATTTGTTTACGCTTGATTCACGATATCATTCCAATGCATATTGTAGAAATTTTGCACCGCTTTTCGATATTCCAGAAGAGTCGGCAACTGGGACTTCCAATGGTGCGTTAGCATGCTATTTATATCAACAAGGTATTTTTAATTCTTCCAGTTGCAAAAATATGATATTTGAACAAGGTTATTCCATGAATTTGCCATCGGAAATTCTTGTTTCATTAGATATCACAGACAATGAAATAAAAGAAGTAAAAGTTGGCGGGAAAGCGTTAAATTTATGCGAGGTAGAGCTTGAACTATAAAAATATTTTTGGATAAAGAATAGGGGATTTTAATGCTTTTACAGAATCAGAAAAAAACAAGACGAAGAATTCATTATGCGATTGCATTTCTAATCCTATTAGCGATTGAGGTGTTAATTGCACTGTTTGTACATGATGTATTTATCAGACCGTATTTTGGAGATGTTTTGGTAGTCATAGTTTTATATATGGCCGTGAGAATAGTGATACCAGAGGGGTAAAGTGTGTGAAAAATCAGGGGAATTTATGAGCAAGAACTGGAAAAATTATCTACCAAATATAATTACAGGCATTAGAATAGTACTTTCAATCTATCTTTTGTGGGTAAATCCCAAGGTCATCTATTTCTACGTAATCTATATCATATGTGGTTTGACGGACATGGTAGACGGATATTTAGCCAGAAAATGGAAGGTAATCAGCAAAAGAGGAGCATTGCTGGATAGTATAGCAGATTTTATCTTTATCGTAGTTCTGTTTTTCATCTTCTTTCCATTCATGGATTGGAAAACATGGATGCTCCTATGGATAGGAAGCATTGCTGGAATCCGATGTTTATCTATTTTAGTAGGTGCGGTCAGGCATCATACAATTGCATTCATACATACATACGGAAATAAGATGGCTGGATTTTTATTATTTTGTTTTCCTCTCTTACTGAAAATGGCAGGATTTACAATAACAGTACTCATATTGTGTTCAATTACTTTTTTATCGGCGATGGAAGAATTATGGATTATGATATTCTCAGATACATTAGATAGAGATAGAAAATGGTTTATTTGACTTATATCGTGAGCACGAGGTGTTTACAGAACCAAATGGGGGAGGAAGAATAATGGATACTTTGGAAATTAGGGATGTCGGATACATTTACCAGAGCAAGTATCAGTCCATAGAGGCACTGAAGCATGTCATCTGCAGTTTTCAGGCTGGTAAGCTCTATGCAGTCACAGGCCCATCTGGCAGCGGAAAGAGTACGTTACTGTCACTATTGGCAGGACTTGATCTGCCGACCGCTGGAGAGATTTATGTGGAAGGTATCTCGCTTGCATCGATGGACAGGGATCGCTACCGAAGAGAAAAGGCATCGGTTGTATACCAGTCCTTTAACCTTTTTCCTTTGCTGACGGCTCTTGAGAATGTGATGTATCCCATGGAACTTCTAAATAAAAAATCTCACGAGGCAAAAGAAACGGCCAAGCAGTTAATTCGAGAGGTTGGATTAGGAGAAAAAATATATCACCAATTTCCGATAATGATGAGTGGTGGTGAGCAGCAGAGGGTATCGATTGCAAGAGCACTTGCGGCAGGAGGAAAGATTTTGTTGGCAGATGAGCCAACTGGAAATTTGGATTCTGCAAATGAAAAAAATATAGTAGAGCTTTTGAAAGGTCTCGCACATGAACGGGGTTACCTTGTGATTGTAATTACACATAATGCATATGTTTCTGAACAAGCAGATCAGATATACCAGATGCGTGACGGAGAGCTGCAGGCATTCATAAATATATAAGATAACGCAAGTACAAATTATTAGAGCATTAAAAAAAACAAGTACTGTTATGAAAATAATTTACAGTACTTGTTTTTTTATATAGATCTTACCATACCTGAATACGGTTATGTCCTGCTACCAATCCTTCAATCGGTCCTGCCGTTGGATGTTCACTTCTTTGCTCACCGAAATAATCCTTATCAAATGTAATTAACTGCCCATCTGGATCGTCAAAAATAGCATCTACTATTCGTACGGTTCCTAGTGTATTCGTGGATTCTATTTTGGTTTGTATTTGCAGTAGTTCTTCCGTTATATCTAATTCCAAAAATACGTTGTCTCCTTCTTCTTTTATGGCTACGTGAGGATTATCGGAAGGATTATTATACTTGTTTGATTCAGAGCGGAATGCTTTCGAACCATTTAAATAAGCATTTCCATCAATGTAAGCAGGTTGCTCCACTGTCACAAATTTTTCTAAATCTCCGTTGCCAGCCGCAATGATAGCTGCAAGATACTCATCATATCCTGCGGTGCAATCATCATATCCTGCGGTACCAGAAAAGGAATCTTCTTCCGGAATATCCATACCACCTACAAAAATATTATTGTATAGTCTATCGTCGCCGCTATATACAAAAGCACTTCCGGCTACCTGCGTGGTATGTGGAAAATGATATGGGGTAGAGCGATCTGAAATCTTAACGCGTCGCATGGTACCACAGCACAGATTATTGATATAAGCGCCCCCCTGTGCTACGTTATCAAAGTTATAGCCTGAAGCAAAGATATTATTGGCGATTACATGTGGACCATGCGTCACTTCTATCATAAAATCTCGATCATTCTTATAATAAAGATTGTTATTAACATGAACACCTTGAGCTTGCCAATCCAACCAAGTACCTAACGTACAGTCATGGATACGGTTATTTTTAATTTCTACATCAATGGCAGCATGAAGCTTAATTCCTCCGATTTCGTATCCAAAGTATTCGTGTTTTACACCAATATTATAGATATGATTATGATGAATCTTACTGAAGACGCATCCCATATGACCAACGATCCCATTTTGTCCGCAATCATATAAGGTGTTATTTCGTATGATGTGAGAACCAATCTTTTCCTTGCTCCAACCAATTTGAAGGGCACGGAATACGGCTTCCATTTGATATTGGTATCCTGGCTTTTGCTGACGTCTTGTACATAAGTTATGTCCGGTAGATGCTTCTTTACCGATACTGATGGCACTGCATTTTGCGTCATGAATGATATTATCTTCGATAATCCAGCCTTTGCTCCAGTGAGTGCCCAGTAATCCAGGCTGGTCTGCAGTAGGAGGTGTCCATGGACAGGCTGCCTGAGCCATTTCAAAGCCTTTGACGGTAATATAGTTCATACCTGTTTTTTCAGGATAGAAACAACATTTACGGACATTAATCTCAGTAAGCTCTTTATTCGGATCACTTCCATGAAAATTCGCATAAATAATAGTTTCAGAATCGTTTACTTCTGCAAACCACTGATAAAGAGAGCCATCGGGATCCAAAAGCAACTCAACACGATTGGTCCAATGTGGATTACAGCCATTGGTGCGCTTGACCGGATTTTTAACTTCTTCTATCGATTTTGCTTCATAAAAGGATTTACCATTTAAATATACATCACCGGTATGAACAGAGCCGTCATCTGGATAGACAAACCAATCTCCTGTAAGAGATTCCGTATAGGGATTATAATCACCAAACATGCTATTTGATAAGGTGACTTTCCATACAGTACCTTCATATGGTTCCCAAGTAGTAATTTGTTCGGAACCTTTTATAATGACTTTTTCTCCTTTGGCTGCTTGATAAGTGATACGGTTAATATCGCTGTAACCACTATGTTCGGGTCTGACCCATTCGCGATAAGTTCCCTCGTGGACTATAATGGTGTCTCCAGTCTCAGCGATCCTGGCAGCTTTTGCTATTGTTCTAAACGGGTTCTCCTTGGAACCTGCGGCTGTATCGTTGCCGGTAACGGCTACATGATATTCATGATTCATTTTTAATGCCTCCCATTTTTCTTATTTTAAGTCAATCAAAGATCTAGCGCATAGATTTAACATAATACTTTTCTGTAAAAAAAACTACCTACATTTTGCGATAATATGCTCATAAATTGTTAAAAACATTTAAATATATTGAATTATGTGCATTTTTCAAGTAAAATATATAGATAATAAGCAATATGTGAGCAAAAGAAGGGAATGATTATGAAAAATGACGTGACTTATGAAAAGAATCAATTTTCAAAAGGATACGCCTATGCAATTTATTACTTTCGGGAAATAGAAAGCTTTCCCTTACATTGGCATCATTATGTAGAAATTATTTATGCACAGCATGGTGGCGTAATCTATGAAGTGAATGGTGAAGAAGTCCATATGAATAGAGGAGATATTCTTTTTATATGGCCAGGAGAACTTCATTCTATTATTTACATGACAGATCCGGAAGATACATTAATGCTTCAGTTTGATGCACAGATTCTGACAAATCATATAGATTTCCAAAAAGTTGCTTATCTTTTTTATAGAACCAGGTTGCTGAAGGAAGAGAAAGAAGCTACTTTTGTGAGAAATTTACAGGAGCAATTGCTTTTGATTTTAAAGAGCTCTGACGAAGAAGTTTTTATGACAGAAATCAAGGTATGTATGAAAATTTATGAGTTTGTAATATCCCTGGGAGAGGGGTGCCGGAACAAGGAGGAATCCGGAACAAAGTATTCGAAGGCACACCGAACTAAAGTAGAGAAGCAATTATTTAGTGTCTGTAATTATCTTACGACACACTGCACAGAGCATATTGATTTAGCTAAGGCAGCAAGTATTGCAGGATTTTCCAAGTACCATTTTTCAAAAGTGTTTCGGGACTATACTGGGCTGGGATTCACGGAATTCATGCTTAGAGAACGTTTAAGAATTGCAGAGGCTTTGCTGAGAGAACAAAAACTATCTGTCACAGAAGTCTCCTTAGAGGCTGGATTTAATAGTATTTCTACGTTTAATCGCGTGTTTCAACAGTTTAAGAAAGTTAGCCCTACTAAATTCAGACAAATGCATCAAATATAACAGCCTCATTTAGCTGCTGTTTCAAAACTGATATAGAAATCAGTGGTGAAGCAGCAGTTTTTAATTTTTAAAAGACTATGAGAAATGTTAAATTTACCACCTGAAAACAAAAATTAGTCCCCCTTTATGGAATATATTTAGTGCCATATAATAATAACATAGGTCAGAATGACTATTCCAAAAGGAAAGGTGAAAATTATGGATGAGATTATTGTCTCCATGGAACATATCAGTAAAAGCTTTCCAGGAGTGAAAGCGCTTGACAATGTAAAATTTGAGTTGCGTTCGGGAGAGGTCATGGCGTTGCTGGGTGAAAACGGTGCAGGAAAATCAACACTGATGAAAATCCTGAGCGGTGTCTATACCAGAGATTGCGGAACGTTAAAAATCTTTGATAAAGAATATGGGGATATGTCACCCATTACTGCGCGTGAAGCAGGTGTTGCAATCATCCATCAAGAGTTAAATATGTGTAGAGATTTGTCAGTTGCCGAAAATATGTTTTTAGGAAGAGAAATCTGCAGCAGTATGATATTAAAAAATTCTGAAATGGAAAAGGCAGCACAAAAGTATATTGATGAACTTGGCGTTGACATTATGCCAAAGGAAACAGTCGGAAATCTCCCGGTTTCAAAACAGCAAATGATTGAGATTGCAAAAGCACTCTCTGTGAATGCTAAGATTCTGATTATGGATGAACCTACTTCCGCATTGACATCCAGAGAGATTGAAGAATTATTTCGGATCATCAATAAACTGAAAAAACAAGGTTGCGGAATTGTATACATATCACATAGACTTGAGGAACTTTCTCACATAGCGGATCGAGTAACTATAATGAGAGACGGACAGTTTATTGCAAGCGGAAATTTCAAAGATTATAAGATGGATGAAATTATTCGGAATATGGTCGGTCGAGAAATAAAAGAGAAATTTCCTCATGTCAAAACAAATAAGGGAAAAAAGATTTTTGAAGTTAAAAATCTGAATGCCGGGAGAATGGTAAGAGATATCAATTTTTCTTTGTATGAAGGAGAGATTGTCGGCTTTGCGGGTTTGATGGGCGCAGGACGTACGGAGACAACGAGAGCTATTTTTGGTGCGGATACAAAGACAAGTGGCCAGTTCTTTCTAGACGGAAAAGAAATTAGGATTGAAAAACCAATGAATGCCATTGAAGAAGGTGTTGTACTAGCACCAGAAGACAGGAGAAAGGATGGACTTTGTGTAAAATTAAGTATCCGACAAAATCTGGCCCTTCCGAATCTCGACTTGATTTGTGATAAATTCGGTGTTATTAGAAAGGATAAAGAAGACGAACTTTGTAAGAAGGCTATTGATGACCTACTGATTAAAACACCTAATGTGGAAGTAGATGCAAATACGCTTTCCGGAGGTAATCAACAAAAGATCGTGGTCGGAAAATGGCTGGTAAGAAATTCAAGAGTGGTAATTTTTGATGAACCAACAAGAGGGATTGACGTTGGTGCTAAAGTAGAAATCTATAACCTTATGAATCAGTTGAAACAACTTGGTATTGCGGTGATGTTTGTATCCTCTGAAATGCCAGAGGTAATGGGAATTGCAGATAGAATTATTGTAATGTGTGATGGCAGGATTACAGGAGAGCTTGATGCCAAAGAAGCGACACAGGATCAAATACTAAAGTATGCCACATCTTTTGAAAATAAATTAAGTGCAGAAGATAAATAACAGGAGGGTGAGTAGATGGATAAGAAAAATAGATTAAAAAAATTCCTAGAAATAAGGGGTATGGGCAATGTTATCACAGCTTTTGCAGGACTGATTATCATCTATGTGGTGTTCGGTTTGATTAATACAAAAGTGTTTTCCATGCAGAATGTAATGAATTTGCTTCGTTCTATGTCTAAATATTTATTAGTAGGAATTGGACAAAGTTATGTCATGATTACAGGTAATATCGATTTGTCGATTGGATCTGTGGTAGCTATGAGTACTATGTTAATGGCCACACTAATGACTCACGGAGTAAACCCTGTAGTTGCGGTAATGATTGCCATGGCTTGTGGGCTATTAATAGGAGTCATAAATGGTCTTTTGGTTGGTAAATTTAAGCTTCCACCATTTATTGCAACATTGGGTACCATGTTTGTTGCAAGAGGTATTGGTTATATGGTTAATGGAAATAGAAATACAGATAATATAGGAATAGTGTTGGGTAAAGACACATCGGATCAGGTACAGAATGTTTTTTACTATGGGAAATTATTTGGAGTATATCATACATTCTGGATTGCATTAATTATTTTCATGATCTTTTTCTTTCTTTTGTCTAAGACGAAAACAGGACGTCACATCTATGCAATCGGCTCAAATGTGGATGCAGCAAAATTATCTGGTGTGGATGTGGTCAAAACTACAATTAAGGCTTATCTAGTGAGCTCTTTTTGCGCTGTTGTAGTAGGGATTATCCTGTGTGCACAAGCTGGAATGGGAAATATGGAAGCAGGAAATATGTATGAGATGTATGGCGTGGCGGCCGGAGTAATTGGAGGAGTATCGCCGTTAGGTGGTTCCGGACTTCTCCTTGGAACATTTGCAGGCGCAGCAGTATGGCAGACTTTGGAAAATGGTTTAAATATGGTAGGAGCACCTGTAGGGATTCAACGAGTTGTTATTGGTGTCATAGTAGTACTGGCTGTTTTGCTGGATGTAATTATCAGAGCAGGTAATAAAGGAATCAAAAAGAAATAAAATATTCTTTGGCTATATTCATTAATATTATTGATTAATGTTTATGCAAATAAAAAATGTATAGGGAGGCTATCAAAAATGAAAAGCAAAGTATTAGCGGTACTGTGTTGTGTGTCCATGCTAGGCGCATTAGTAACAGGATGTGGTTCAAAGGAAAGTACTACAGCGCAGGCAACAGCGACTTCAACAGAAACGGAAGTAGCTGAGAAAGAAACAGAAGCAGTAGAAGAAAAAACTAAGGAAGCAGAAGCGACAGCAGAGGAAGAGACTGTTACAGCAAATGGAGATTACAAAATCGCATTGATTACCATGGATTCCATTGACCAGCACTGGGTGACTATGAATGAGGGTGCGCAAGCGGAAGCAGAAAAAGATGGTGTTACGGTTGACTTTATGTCACCTGATCAAAAAGATGATGCAAAACAGATTGAATATGTAAATAATGCGGTAGCAAGTGGATATGATGCGATTATGGTCGCAGCAAATGGACCGGATGCAATTACAGGTGCATTAAAGGATGCAGTCAGCGCAGGAATAAAAATTGTGTATGTGGATTCACCGGCAAATCTTGAGGCAGAAGCTACTTTCTCTACAGATAATAAGGCGGCAGGTAAAACAGCAGGTGAACAAATGTTAGGAGGATTGACTGAAAAAGGAATTACAAGTGGCGATATTGGTATTGTAAATGTAAATGCATCCACACAAACAACCGTTGACAGAGAAGCCGGATTCAGAGAAGCCTTTGAGGGAACCTCTTACAACCTGCTTGAAACACAATATTGTGATGGTGATGCCTCGAAAGCACAAAGCTTTGCGGAAAATTATATCACGCAGGGTGTCGTTGGTATATACGGTACAAATGAAGGATCATCGACTGGTGTTGGTAATGCTATTAAGGCTTCTGGAAATACGGATATTATTGGTGTTGGATTTGACAAATCAGATTCTATCAAGGGGCTGATTAAAGACGGTTTTCTCTTATGTGCAATGGCACAGAATCCTGACCTTATGGGCCAACAAGGAGTTCAGGCTTGTGTCAGGACGTTAAATGGTGAAGAACTTGGTGGAATTACTAGAGATACAGGTGTATCGGTTATTACAAAGGATAATGTAGACCAGTATTAAGTAGTTTACTGCAAATAAACCGTCGGTTTTTGGTAAATCGACGGTTTATTTCATAATAAGGATAGGTACCGAGATAGGATGCAAATGGAAAAAAGTGATAAAAAATTTTATTTGGGAATTGATATAGGTGGAACGAAATGTGCATTGATACTAGGGGCCGCAAATAAAAGTATTGATATGATAGACCGTTATTCTTTCGCGACAAAAAAGAGTGGACCATACATAGACACCATAGAAGAAATTTTTTTGCAGATGGATATTATGTTACAAAAAAATCATATAAAAAATACTCAGATTTGTGCAATTGGGATCAGCTGTGGAGGACCTCTGGATAGTAAAAAGGGAGAAATACTCTCGCCGCCCAATCTAATAGGATGGAATCAGGTTCCCATTGTTTCGATGCTGGAAGAGCGATTTCACATTCCGGCATTTTTGCAAAATGATGCCAATGCATGTGCACTTGCCGAATGGCAGTTTGGAGCAGGCAGGAGATATCAAAATGTTATATTCTTGACATTTGGAACAGGAATGGGAGCAGGATTGATTTTGAATGGTAAATTATATACTGGAACAAATGATATGGCAGGTGAAGTTGGTCATATCCGATTAGATGAGAATGGACCAGTGGGATATGGGAAAGCAGGTTCTTTTGAGGGATTCTGCTCCGGAGGAGGAATTGCACAGATTGCACAAAGTAAAGTATTGGAACGCCTGCAGCGAGGAGAATGTCCTGCTCTGTGCCCTACCTATGAAGAAATGAGCGGTTTAACAGCACGATTCGTTTCAGAAGCGGCGTATGCTGGGGATAAACTTGCTATGGAAATTTATCATTGCTCCGCAATCCATCTTGGAAAGGCTTTATCCATTTTGATTGATATCTTAAATCCGGAAGTAATAATCATTGGAAGTGTTTATGCAAGAAGCAGAGAGTTATTTGAAGAGGTGACCATGGAAACGGTCAAAAAAGAGGCATTCTCAAAATCTGCAAAAGTATGCAGAATTGTACCATCTGGATTAGGAGATAAAATAGGTGACTTTGCAGCTTTGTCTGTCGCGGTAACCGGAAAAAAATAAGGAGAAAAGAAAATGGATGAATTTGCAGAGTTATATAAATTACTAGAAAAGTATCCAATTCTTATTCATACTAAGGAAGATATTTTAAAAGCTGAAAAAATGATTGTGAGTTCCTATGAACAAGGTGGAAAACTACTCATATGCGGCAATGGTGGCAGTGCCTCAGATGCAGATCATATAGTGGGAGAGTTAATGAAGGAATTTCATAGAGAAAGACCCTTGCCCTTAAACTTTCAAGAAAAATTAAAGATATTTGATGAAAAAGGAATCATAACAGAACAGTTGCGTGGTTCTCTTCCAGCGATTTCTTTAAATTCTCAAAATGCAATTATGACAGCAATTATCAATGACTGTGATCCTGGTATTGTCTATGCGCAGCAGGTCTACGGCTATGGGGAACCTGGTGATGTTCTTTTGGGTATGAGTACCTCGGGAAATTCTTCCAATGTCTGGAATGCAGTCATAACTGCAAAAGCATTAGGTATGAAGACCATCTTGCTTACAGGTGAAAAAGGGGGTAAGATATCTAAGGTTGCAGATATTTCAATTAAACTACCCGAAACGGATACGTATCGCGTGCAGGAACTTACACTTCCGGTATATCATGCACTTTGCATTATGATAGAAGATCATTTCTGGGGTTAGACAATGGAATGTGAAAAAGATGAAAAAAGAAGTATTAAGGATGGAACGTGTCACCTATAAAGAGCAGGAGACGGTATTGCTTCAAAATTTTGAAATGAATATTATGGAAGGAGAAATCGTTGGGTTATTACCAGGTAATAATTCATTTGGTTTATCTGATCTTCTTAATATTCTGCGTTATAACACGCCTTTATATTATGGATATGTATATTATATGGAAAAAAAAGTAAATTCCTGGCAGGATATGAGACGAACCAATAATAAAATTTCCATTATAGAAAGTAAAAGTTCACTTGTGAAGGGGCAAACCGTTGCAACAAACATTTTTGTGTTGCGTCCGGAATTTCATCAGGAAATCATACCATTCAGACTGTTAAGGGAGCAATTACAGCCATTTTTGGATGAAATTGGGATCTCTATCAGGCCAGAAACACTGGTTGAAAAATTATCTTCTTTTGAAAGGGTTGTTGTAGAAATCATTCGGGCAGTGGTTGCTGGACACCATTTGATCGTTCTTTGTGAGATAAGTACTATTGTCAATGAAAACAGGTCTGAAGATCTTTATCGTATTATATGTTATTATGCAAATAAGGGCTTTTCTTTTTTATATATTAGCTTCCATTTTGAAGAAATACTTCAAATCTGTAACAGAGCACTTTGGATGTCAAACGGGAAGATCAGTATGATGCTGGATGGACGTGATATGCACAACGAAATTGCTAAGGACTATTCAAAAAGATATAGAAGTCATGTGATTCAAAGATTGCGGGATCAAAAAGAGTATGAAAAAAAAGACGTTATAGCAGAAATTAAGAATAATCGTGGTATGTATTTAAAAGGTGCCAATATTCAGATTTATAGGGGGGAATGCTTGGCAATCCAGAGTTTGGATGGAAAAGTATATGAGGAATTAGTAAGCATATTAACAGGAGCAGAAGAGAATCGTGTAGAGAGGATTTGGCTGAATGGAAAAAGTATGAATCCTATTAAGACAAGGAAGATAGCAATATTGCAGGAACAGCCAGGTAATTCTATGCTTTTTCATGAAATGAGCTATATGGATAATCTTTGTTTTACGATAGATCATAGGATGTCCAATATTTGGAGAAATAAAAAAATAAAGGATAGCATTCGAAGAGAGTACACGGAAATGCTTGGTGAAGATGTATTTAACAAATCAATCAATGAATTAACGAACACACAAAAGATAGATTTGATTTTTGCCAGAATTATATTGCAGAAACCAGAGATTCTGATATGTATTCAGCCATATAAAGGTGCAGATCTTTCTCAAAGAATTCATATATGGGAAAGACAGAAGCATTGTTTAAAAAGAGGAATCACAATAGTGATGCTGGTCGTAAATATGGCAGATTCTCTATCGATTGCAGATCGTGTGATCAGAATCGGAAAAAATATGAAAATGCAGGAGTATTCCAAGAAAAATTTCGGATCACTGCCATTAAGTGTTCCGTGGAGTGATTTGTATAATCATGAGAAGGATGATTCGGAATAAAGAGGAAAAGAAGAAAAATTTGGGGTTGATGGAATGATTAATATTGTAATTGCGGATGATGAAGAACGCATTTGTAAACTGATTACAGTATTGGGGGAATGGGACAAATTAGGTATGCAGGTAATCGGAACGGCTCTTAATGGTATCGATGCGCTTCAACTAATCGGGAATCATAAGACAGATGTATTGATTACGGATATTCGCATGCCTGGATGCAATGGGTTGGACTTGATTGAAAAAGTAAGAAAGCTTTCACCTGGAATAAAGATTATTGTCATTAGTGGATATGCACTTTTCGAATATGCACAGATGGCTTTGAAATATGAGGTAAAAGATTACCTGTTAAAACCAATTAATCAGGATGCATTAAACGAATCGTTATTGAAAATAAAACAGCAGATTGAGGAAGAAAGACAAAAAAATAGGGAAAAGGAAGATAATATAACAAAATTACGTAGTGCACTAATCACAGATCTGTTAGCAAATCCCGATCGGATTATAACGGATACGATATTAAAGAAGCAATATCATTTTTCAAAAAAAGATGGAATTTATGAAGTATTTTGTATCAAGGTGGATTATGAAACAAAAAAACCAACCATGTTTATTGAGAAGAATGTATGGGATAAAGTGTCCGGAATTATTAACAACAAGTTAAAGGGAGTATGCTTTGATCATATTTTTGCAGTGCAGGAATCTTATCTTTATGGTTTGTTAAATTATGCAGTTAGAGATCAGGAAAAGATAAAGAGAATACTGCGTGAAAGTTTAAACCAAATAGAGGCTCAAAAAGAACTTTTCGGAAATGTAAATTTTTCCATGTCACTAGGATTAATGGTAACGAGTCCGGAAGAATTGATTAAATCACTGAATACAGCCAAATTAGTGATAAGCGAGAGAATCGTCGCAGGAACTGGGAAAATTTTGGAGGCGGATACATCAAAGCAGATATTATACGAAAAACGCTATCTTGAAAAGTATATCAGAAATATGAGTAATGCTTTAGAAAATCTAAGTGTAGACATGGCTGAATGCGCCGTTGATGAATTATATCAAGATGTAATAGCCACCAGAAATGCGCATGGATGGGAGATCCTTGATTTGACATTTCAGGCGGGAAATATGTTCGTTATGCGGCTTGATATTAGGGATAAAAATGAAATAGTCAATAATTTTTATACAGAATGTGAAAATTGTTTTAGCATTAAAGCCTTATTTCAGCTTCTTGGTGATTTTGTCAAAAATCAGATGAATGAAATTCTTTCAGAAAGAGAAGAGGATTTTCTTCGACCAGTACGCTTGGCAAAAAAGTATATACAAAATCATTACACGGAGCAGATTACATTAGAAGAAGTGAGTGAGAATGTGGGACTAACACCCACCTATTTTAGTGGCCTTTTCAAGAAAGAAACGGAAGTGGGATTTGCAAGATATTTAGTGAATGTAAGGATGGAGGCGGCGAAAGAGCTAATGAGAGAATCGAATCTTCCAGTGGTGGAGGTATGTCGTAGTGTGGGGTATCACGACATTAAACATTTCACGCATAACTTTGAAAAAAGTACGGGTCTAAAACCTACTGTTTATAGAAAGTTATATGGGTAAATATGATTAAAATAATAAAACAAAAAATGCGTTACATAGTAAATAGAGTTATTGCATTAGGGCTACTTTACTTGCTGTTTATGGTGGGAAGTATAATAACGGTGTTTTACAATTATTTCTTTTTATATAGAATACTGTTAGTCATAAATGTAAGTATTCTTCCTCTCTTTTTTTATTTTTGGATATTCCGTCCTTATATGCGGTGCGAGGAACAGATAAGCCGTTTTGTTGAAGGTTATATGCAGCTCTCCGAAATTCGTGAGGAAGAGCCAATGCTATCTCCGGGCTTTTGTGATGTGACAAAGTCAGTCAGCCAAATGATGAATTCAGAACAGATGATGAACCTGAATAAACGACAGGCGCAATATCTGGCATTGCAAAATCAGATTAATCCGCATTTTTTATACAATACACTGGATGGCATTAGAAGCGAGGCGCTGGTGGCTGGTTTATCTAATGTGGCTGATATGACAGAGGCCCTTGCAACATTTTTTCGATATACAATTAGTAAGGTTGAAAATCTAGTGACTGTGGAAGAAGAATTGGATAATTGCCGGACGTATTTTAAGATTCAACAATATCGCTTTGGGGAGCGAATTCAATTAAGAATTGAAATTGACCAAGAAGAGATAGACGAGATCAATCATTATTTAATTCCAAAACTCACCTTGCAACCGATTTTAGAGAATAGTATCATTCATGGAACAGAATTAAAAATAGGAACAGGATTAACTAGAATACATATAGAACGTACGTTATCCAGACTTGTGATCAGGGTCAAAGATAATGGCGTTGGTATGAGTGAGAGCACGCTCGAAAAATTAAATCAAAGCTTGAACTCTGCTAATTTTCATTTAGCAAATGCAAATCAGGAATCTATTGGTGGAATCGCTCTTGTAAATGTTAGTAACAGGATTCGTTTAATTTTTGGAGAAGAATATGGCATGCATGTATTTTCGATGGAGAATGTCGGAACAGAAGTTGAAATAACGATTCCGTTGCTAACAAATGAGAAAACGATCAGATAAGGATATTGGTAGAGCTCCTATGAAAGAAGGACAAACGTAAGATTTTATATACGAATGGAATATTTTTTATATAAATAGCTTAAAATAGAAGTTAAAAGTTGTCTAACTAAAAGGAGATTTGCGATGCAAGATATGTTTTGTTTTCAATGTCAACAAACGGCGCATAATACCGGCTGTGAGGGGAAAGCCGGTGTGTGCGGAAAAAAGGCTGACACTGCCAATTTTCAAGATGAGTTAACGGGGGCACTCATTGGTCTTTCAAGGGCGACAAAAGCTGCTAAAGCGACAAAGGCGTCTGATGAGCTTATGTTAAAAGGTTTGTTTACTACTATTACAAATGTGAATTTTAATAATGAAACGATAAAAAAATTAATTACTGAAATTGAAAGTGAAAAAGATAAAATAAAAAAGGATATTGAAAATTATAAGGTGCAAAAAATTTGGGAGGATGATGAAGATATTCGTTCGTTAAAATCTCTCATTCTATTTGGACTTCGGGGAATGGCAGCGTATGCCTATCATGCATTTGTACTTGGCTATACAGATAATGTAGTAGCTTCCTTTTTTTATGAAGGAATGTATGCAATTGGTGAAGATTACGGTATGGATATGCTTTTGCCCCTGGTATTAAAAACGGGTGAAGTGAATTATAGATGTATAGAGCTGTTGGATAAGGCGAATACAGAAAGCTATGGAACGCCGGAGCCGACAGAGGTTTCTCTGACAATCGAAAAAGGTCCTTTTATAGTAATAAGCGGACATGACTTGCATGATTTAAAATGCTTGCTGGAGCAGACAAAGGATAAAGGTATCAATATCTATACGCATAGTGAAATGCTTCCGGCTCATGGCTACCCAAAACTAAAGGAATACCCACATTTAAAAGGAAACTTCGGCACTGCATGGCAAAGTCAACAATTTGAATTTCACAATATACCTGCCCCGATACTATTTACGACGAACTGTTTGATGCCTGTAAGACAAAGTTACTGTGATCGGGTTTTTACAACAGCCGTTGTATCCTATCCTGAACTTGTTCATATTGGCGAGGACAAGGATTTCACTCCGGTAATGGAAAAGGCGCTTGCGTGCGGTGGCTATGAGGAAGACCATCCTATGACAGGGATTAACGGCGGCAATGCCGTAACTACAGGTTTTGGTCATGGTACGGTGTTGTCAGTGGCAGGTAAAGTAATTGACCTTGTTAAAAAAGGAAAGATAAAACACTTTTTTCTGATTGGTGGATGCGACGGAGCCGCGCCCGGAAGAAGTTATTACACCGAATTTGCCAAAAAGACTCCATCCGATACTATTATTCTAACCCTTGCTTGCGGTAAATACCGACTGAATGATCTACAGCTTGGAGAAATTGAAGGATTACCAAGAATTATGGATATGGGGCAATGCAATGATGCATATAGCGCAATTAAAGTCGCACTTGCTCTAGCGGATGCATTTCAATGTGGAGTCAATGATCTTCCGCTTTCGCTTATTCTTTCCTGGTATGAGCAAAAAGCAGTTGTCATTTTGTTGACTTTATTATATTTGGGAATCAAAAATATTTATTTGGGACCAACCCTTCCCGCATTTATTTCCCCGAATGTCTTAAATGTGTTAGTAGAAAATTATAACATTACCCCAATCAGCACTCCGGAGGAAGATTTGAAAAAAATTTTGGGGTAAGTACGAAATGGAGGGCATTAGGTATAATTGCCCTCCATTTCTTCAAATAATACTTTCGCACGTGTAAAATCATTATCTTTCAGAGCTAGTTCTATTTTTGTTTCTACTGCTTTTTTCTTCTGTTCTATTTCTAGATACTCCTTATCAAAATGATTTGCATAAATCATCTTTCTAAAAGATCGAATACTCATTTTTCGAATAGTCTTATCTTCAATCAGCAGAATATAATCCATACAATTTACAATAGAGTAGAAGTCATGAGAAACCATCAGGACGGCACCTTTATACTCATTTAATGCTTTTTCCAATGCAATCTGCGAGTAGGTGTCCAGATGACTGGTGGGCTCGTCCAGAAGCAGAAGATTTACTTTCATGGTAGAAATTTTAGCTAATTGTAGCATATTTTTCTCTCCACCAGATAAAGAGCCTATTTTTCGACACATGAATTCTTCTTCCAGACCGAATTTTGAAAGATGCGATTGAATCTCTTTCAAAGTTTGGAACCCGGCATCAAAGAGTTCTTCCTTAACGGTATGAGATTCATTTAATACTTCACCTGGTTGTTGTGATAAAAATGCAGTTTTAAAGGTCTTATTAAGGTCTATTGAAGTATGATTATGATGGAAGATATCCCGAAGCAGAGTCGTCTTGCCGGTGCCATTTGAACCAACAATAGCGACTTTATCCGTGGACTTTATTTCAAAATCTATATGTTCTAAGAGGGTATCTTCAAATGCAACACTGTAATCTTTCACTTTTAGTGCCACCGTTTCTTCTACATCAAAGTATGCAAAGCAGATTTCCGGTTGTTTTATTGTTACAAAAGGCTCCTTTATCCTGCGCGCCTCTAATCGATCCCGAAATTTAATTCTGGCTTTTAGAGATTTTCCACGAGAAGCTTCCGGATGATTTGAAGCAGCATTTCTGAGGTTTTCAATGATCATTTCGTTCCGTTCCAGTTCTTCGGTATCAGCAGCCGCTAATTCCTGTAATTCAATCTTACGTTGAAGTAAGGAAACATTATAATCGATATAGGTTCCATCAAATTCTTGCAATTCATTGTTCTCTAAATGCAGAATTTTGTTAAAGCAATGATTTAGCAGATATCTGTTATGTGTAACGACTAATAGTATTCCTTGATAGGAATTGATTAAATTCATGAGTGAATTCAAGTTTTCAAAGTCTAAAAATACATCTGGTTCATCCATTAGCAGGATATCAGGGGCTGTTAGCATTTCTTTAATCACTTGAATCAGTTTGAATTCTCCGCTGCTTAATTTAGAAACCAGCTGCTGTTCCTGGTTTCCAAGATTTGCAAGGTTTAGTTTTCGATGGATATTACTTTCGAAATCATCCCCGCCAATTGCCTGATAGGAATCTAAGATTTGTTGATATTTTTCCAGCAAGGAATCGAAATCCGTGGATGTTTCCATCTGCGTACAAAGGGAAGCTAATTCCTCTTGCAGCTGAATAAATTTCTCTCCAATATATTTAAAAACAGTTAATTCATTTGCATTATCCAGCGTGGCGAATTGGCTCACATATCCAATTGTACAATCGGAACTGCTATTAATTTTTCCATCATACAGGTACTTTTCTGGATCCATTATCATATCAAGTAATGTACTTTTTCCACTACCACTGGTCCCAATAAAAGCACAATGCTGATTGTCTTCTAAGGTAAATGAAATTTTATGATATAAATCTTTTTCTGGAAATGAGAAAGATAAGTTTTCAACTTTTATCATGGTATTCTCCAATCTTTTAATTGATGGATATAGCAAAGAATGTGCGACACACATTCTGAGAACTATCCTATCATAGCATTTTCTTTTAATGATTACAATTCATTACTTGTACCCTATCTATTGTATTAATTGCTTTGAACGTATAAAATAATATCTTGAATTATGAAAAGAAGGTGTAAAGATGAAACGAATTTTCTTTGTAGAAGATGATTTGAGTTTAATTAATGGTTTATCCTTTGTAATGAAAAAACAGGGCTATGAAATAGAACTTGCCCGCACTATGCTTGAAGCCCAAAAACGCTGGGTGAAAGGGACGTATGACTTGGTTATTCTTGATGTGTCGCTACCTGACGGTTCCGGTTATGATTTATGCAGAAAAATCCGTGAAACCTCCAAAGTACCAATTATGTTTCTTACTGCGGCCGATGAAGAAACCAATATTATCATGGGTCTTGATATTGGCGGTGATGATTATATTACAAAACCTTTTAAACTGGCAGTATTTTTATCAAGGATAAATGCGCTACTCCGCAGAAGTGAAAATTTTAATCAGGCAGATACAGAATTAAAATCAAATGGTATAAAAGTAAAGTTATTAAAAGGAGAGGTCTATAAAAATAAAGAATTGCTTGAACTGACTGCAAGTGAATATAAGTTATTGTGTTTGTTCATGGAAAATCCCGGTATCGTTCTTTCGCCAGAGCAGATTTTAACCAAGCTGTGGGATTGTGACGAAAACTATATTGATAGGAATACTCTTACTGTATATATTCGCAGACTTCGCACAAAAGTTGAAGATAATCCTGGCAAACCTAAAAAAATTTTAACAGTTCGACGTATGGGATATAAATGGAATCGGATTGATTGAGGTGGGATATGAAAATATTGGTAAACAAAATAAACAAAAGGCTCTTTTGCTGGATGTTACTGATCATCTCAGGATTTACTCTGCTTTCAGTGGCTCTTATAGGCTTACAGATAAAAATGGCAGCACTAAGTATCTTGCTATGCTCTTTGTGCATGAGTATTTTACTATTGACCGTCATTTACAGATACTTCAAAGAACAAAATAAAATCATGGAGACCGCCATATCGAAAATCAGAGAATACATTTCGGGAGATAAAAATGCCCGACTTTCGTGTGAAGAAGAGGGGGAATTTTACAGACTATTCCATGAAGTAAATACACTGGTCTCTATTTTGAATGCTCATGCTGAAAAGGAGAGAAAAGCAAAAATGTTTATGAAAGATATGATATCCGATATTTCCCACCAGTTAAAGACACCACTGGCTGCGCTCAATATCTATGTCGGTATCATACAGGAGGAAACAAAGGATTTGCCTGCAATGAACGAATTTACTTCCTTATCGGAACAAGAGCTTGACCGGATTGAAACATTGGTACAAAATCTTTTGAAAATTACTAGATTGGATGCTGGAGCAATCGCATTCGAAAAAGAAACAGAAAATGTATCCGAATTGATGCACAGTATGGAAAGTCATTTTTATTATCGGGCAAAACGGGAAGAAAAAAAATTGCTTCTATCCGGGAATGAGAAGGTTTCCTTGCTTTGTGACCGCAGCTGGTTAATGGAAGCAATCAGCAATATTGTAAAAAACGCTTTTGACCACACAAAAAAAGGTGATTCCATACAAATTGAGTGGAATCAGTTTGCCTCTGTTGTCCAAATTTTGATAAAAGATAACGGCAGTGGAATTCATTCAGAGGATCTATATCATATTTTTAAAAGGTTTTATCGCAGCCGTTTTTCAAAGGACACACGGGGGGTCGGGTTGGGTCTATCTCTTGCAAAAACTATTATAGAAGCACATAGCGGGACGATCGAGGTCAGCAGTGAATTGGGTATCGGATCAACCTTTACCATAAATTTTCTAATTCCTACAAAATGGTAGGCTTTGTGTCATCTGTCAGTAAGATAGACGTGATATGCTGTCATCATACAATTAGAAAGAGGTGTTCATTCTATGAACTTATTAGAAGTCAAAGGAATTTCGAAAACTTATGGCAGCGGAGAAACAGCGGTACATGCCTTAAAGAAGGTAAGTTTTTCTGTACCGAAAGGAGAATTTGTGGCAGTTGTTGGTGAATCCGGTTCCGGTAAAAGCACGCTTCTGAATATGTTGGGAGCGTTGGACACGCCTACTTCCGGCAAAGTATTGCTTGACGGCAAGGATACTTTTTCTATGAAAGAAAGACAACTTACGATTTTTCGCAGGCGGAACATCGGTTTTATCTTTCAGGCATTTAACCTGATTCCAGAGTTAACGGTGGAACAGAATATTATTTTTCCAGTCTTGTTGGATTATCAGAAGCCAAATAAAAAGTATTTGGAAGAACTTCTCTTTGTACTCAATTTGAAAGAACGTCGGAACCACCTACCGAGCCAGCTATCCGGGGGGCAGCAGCAAAGAGTGGCCATTGGGCGCGCACTTATCACACGACCGTCCCTCATTCTCGCAGACGAGCCGACGGGAAATCTGGATACGCAGAACACGAGTGAGGTTATTGCACTGTTAAGAGAAGCATCTAAAAAATATGAACAGACAATCATCATGATTACACATAATCGAAGTATTGCCCAGACAGCCGACCGTGTACTACAGGTGTCGGATGGAGTTCTTACCGATTTTGGGAGGTGCAGTGAATGAAAAGCTATCTTAGCCTGATTCCGATATCAACAAAGCTGCACAGAAAGCAGAATCAAATGACGCTTTTATGTATCATTATTTCTGTTCTGCTTGTGACCGTGATTTTCAGTGTATCAGACATGCTGCTTCGCACAGAAAGTTCAATTATGCTGGAAAAGCACGGAAGCTGGCACATCAAATTAGACCATATTTCCGAGGTGATTGCAAAAGAAATTAGCCAGAATTCCGATGTTACAGCCTTGGCCTGGACGGCGGTATTTAATTCGGATGCAGATCAACCATATTATATTGGAGAGCGAAAAGCTGCCTTGTATGGTACCGATGAAGCCTACATGACCAAGCTTACAGACGGCCTTGAAGAGGGAATTTTTCCGCAAGCAGATGATGAAATTATGCTAAGTGAAAATGCGAAGCTTGCTTTGCATGTACAACTTGGCGAACATGTAACCTTACACACTCCCGTCGGAGATAGCGAATTTATAGTATCCGGTTTTGGTTCAGATGATAAAAATTATTATCAGGGACAGACCTATCTGGTTGCCTCATATATGACACAAAATGCCTTTCATAAACTTATGAAAGAAAATGGAATTTCGTCTTACCCTTCCTGTTATGTGCAATTTAAAGACGCAGCTAAGGCTGCAAAAACAATCGAAGAACTGAAGCAGAAGTACGATTTATCTGATGATAATATTTCCGAAAATACGGCAGTTATGGGGATTTCAGGTCAAAGCAATCAGGAAGCGATGAAAAATATTTATGGCATTGCAGCAGTCTTATTTGTTTTAGTACTGCTAGCTGGGGTTTTGATGATTTCCGGAAGCCTGAACAGCAATGTAACACAGCGGACAAAATTCTTTGGTATGATGCGGTGTATCGGGGCAAGCCGCCAGCAAATTATTCGATTTGTACGTTTGGAAGCACTAAACTGGTGCAAAATCGCTGTACCTATTGGGTTAGTTGTTGGAACGGTAATTAGCTGGAGCATTTGCGCGTGGCTGCATTATGGAATTGGTGGTGAATTTATCACCACTCCAGTCTTTGCTTTTAGTCCAATCGGCTTGGCTTCTGGCGTGTTGGTTGGGTTCATAACGGTACTATTGGCAGCTCAGTCTCCCGCAAAACGCGCCTCAAAAGTTTCCCCAGTGGCTGCAGTTTCGGGTAATGCGAACATGACCCATTCCGTGTGGCACGAAATAAAAAGAGGTGTGGGCAAAATTGAGTGGACACTTGGCATTCATCATGCGATAGCGTCCAGAAAAAATTGGCTTCTAATGACAATTTCTTTTGCGCTTAGTATTATTTTGTTCCTTTGCTTCTCGATTGGACTGGATTTTACCCGTGGATTGATGCCTACTATGCGTTCTTGGCAGCCGGATGTTTCCCTTAACGGTTATGCGAATGCACTGGTGATAGAGAAAGATTTGAGCAGCAAAATAACTCAGATTCCTGGTGTAAAGCAAGTTTTCGGTGCTTCCTACAAGGCTCATATTCCGGTTGCCTCTTCACGAGAGGGAATTGATGAAATTAATCTGCTCTCCTATGACGATTATCTGTTGGACAGCGCAAAAGACAGTGTGGTTCGAGGAGATTTGCTGGATAGTTATGGTGATAGCGACAAGGTTATTACCGTCTATAATAAAGATAATCCGCTGGAAATTGGAGATACAATACAAATTGCAGGGCAAGAGCTTGAAATAAATAGTACCATATCAGATAGCCTGTTTCCCAGCGAGCTGCTAGTGATCTGTTCCCAGGAAACCTTTGAACAGCTGACTGGAGAACACAATTATACGATGCTTGGTATTAAACTGGACGAAGAGGCTAACGATGGCACATTACAGCAGATTAGTGATCTTACGGCACGAGATGTGATTTTTACGGACTTTCGGGAAAATAACAAAGAAAGTAATACGACCTATTTAGCTTTTCAGTGTGTCGCATATGGATTTTTAGTCATCATTGGCATGATAACTATGTTTTATATTATGAACAGTATATCAATGAGTGTATCAGCACGAGCAAAACAGTACGGAGCAATGCGGGCTGTTGGCATGGATGGCAGACAGCTTACCAGAATGATTGCCGCAGAAGCCCTTACCTATGCAATGTCTGGACTTGCAGTTGGTTGTGGAATTGGAATCCCATTCAGTCGTTTTCTGCATATCAAGCTGTTAACGCGATATCTTGGAACTATCTGGCACCTGCCGGTAACCATGCTCTGTTTCATCACTGCGTTCGTTTTACTTTCCGCTGTTGCTGCGGTTTATGCCCCATCCAAACGGATTCGTAAAATGGCAGTAACAGAAACAATCAATGAATTATAAATCAACCAGAAACATCAAATGTACTGCCTGAAATGATCGGAGTGCTATTACCAGAATTATCTTTTCCCAAATTGGCTTTATAGGCATCGCTCCATGTACTCATATAAATAGCAGAAAAATCACGGCTTCGTGACAGCTCAATATCAGTTCCTATCATTGTCCAGCCATTATGTTTGGAATAGTGTGCAATAACATGATTATTGGAATCCTTGATTTCTAAATAATTAGATTTCTCAGGGATCCTAAGACTTTTGAATGATTTTGCAATAATCCCTCTTCTATCCGGGGATACAACAGAAACAAAACTTTTCAATAGTCTTCGATACCCAGAAGATTCACCTCCGCAGACCCCATTTGCAACATCTTCGTTAGCTTGTTTCACAATGGCCTCTTTATATGCTTCTTCACTCATAGCTGGATCTGTTTTGGTAGAGCAATCAAAGCTGGAAAAGTCAGGCTCCGGGATACGGCAGGAACTATTAGAACTACTAGAACTAGTAGTTCTAGGCTCGTTTTTGTTTTTTATATTGAATAACATTTGTAATAAGCTATTATCTACTGATTTAATAGAATGCATGTCTCGTGATCTCCTTTATGAGATATAGTCTGATACCAGACTGTACGATATTAACCCTCATTATGTATATCGTCTATTACGCAGAAAATGCTTATGACAGCTTGATTAATGGTATATATTTAATATAAGATAGAATTTATTCAGAACATGATAAAATGAAACAAATAGAGAAGAAGAGGGTAGAATGATGATTACATTTTTTAACAGGGTGAATATTTATATCGGATTTGATCTAACCGAATTTAATCGGATCAGAGAAGCATTTGAATACCATAAAATAAAATATAGCTATCATGTAAAGAATCAAATGGGACAATGGACTGGCAGAGGAACTTTACGTGGCAATTTAGGAAGTGCCGGACAACCAAGTAATTTGTGCTATGAATATGAAATCTTTGTGCATAAAAAAGACAAAGAACAGGCAATAAAAGCAATGCAGAAAATTGTTTAATTTGCGGTATCTCCTTTATAGAATCCTTACTGGTGCAAATCGATAAACTTAAATTTGCACCTACACATACCAAACAAAATAGATTCCGGACATAGTTTAAACAGCAACTGTATGCAGCCGCTGGTACTTAGAGCATGTTTTTTGTATGCTCTTACGTACCACTGCGGCAAATCCAAGCGAAAGCGTGTTGCGAATGAACTATGAGCGGAATCCCCTTTATCGAATCCTTACTGGTGCAAATCGATAAACTCAAATTTTATTCCGGACATAGTTTAAAGAGCAAACTGTATGCAGCCGCTGGCACTTAGAGCATGTTTTGTATGCTCTTACGTACCACTGCGGCGAAGTCCAAGCGAAAGCGTGTTGCGAATGAACTATGTGCAGAATTCCTTTTATAGAATCCTTACTGGTGCAAACCGATAAACTTAAATTTGCACCTACATATACCAAACAAAATGGATTCGGCTTATAGTTTGAAGAGCAAACTGTATGCAGCCGCTGGTATTTAGAGCATGTCCTCTATGCTCTTATGTACCACTGCGGCAAATCCAAGCGAAAGCGTGTTGCGAATGAACTATAAGCGGAATCCCTTTTTATAGAATCCTAACTGGTGCAAATCGATAAACTTAAATTTGCACCTACACATACCAAGCACAATAGAAACAGCAACTGTATGCAGCCGCTGGTACTTAGAGCATGTTTTGTATGCTCTTACGTACCACTGCGGCGAAGTCCAAGCGAAAGCGTGTAGCGAATGAACTATGAGCGGAATCCCCTTCATGGAATCCTTACTGGTGCAAATCATAATTAGTAAAAAAGTACACTTTTTTAAAAAAGAGGTACTTTTTTTAATGATTTTTTAGGTTTTTTTACTCAAAAATAATAAGAAATCATACAAAATGCGCAAGAAAATGTCTATATGATAAAAAATTTGTGTGCTATATTGATAGGACTGTAAGGTACATAAGATAAAACAAGGAGGAAAAAAAATGCGGATATGGGCAACGCGTGTAGTAGTTGGAATATTAGTATTCACAATGATATTTACCGGATTACCATTAGGTGGATTGAAAACTGTGCATGCTGAAACTGTGTTATCGGAAGACAACAGGAGCAGTAGTGAGCAAAGCTTGGAAAAGATTGAAAACAGCATATTGAAAGAAGAGATAGAGGAAGAGCAATCGGACGAGTCAGAATCGGAAAAAGATGACTCGGAGAACAAAGGTGAAGGTAAGGAAAATGCTGAAGAAGGAACCGAGGAATCTACCGAGGAAAAAGAAGAAGTAGTGGATGAGGATAAAACGAATTCAATTTCAGAAAATTCTCTTTCAGAAAATGCACTCTCCACACTTTCCATGAATGCACTTTCTGTTTCCGAAAACATGCTTACAAAGCGCAAAGCAAATGCAGAAGGGTTATTGGCATATTATAAATTTAGCGATTTGGAAGATACAGATGACGGAGTCGAGATTGTAGATGAATCAGGAAGTGGAAATTCTGCCTATATACGTGGAAATGGAGCGGCCCTCCGTATTGGTTCACTGGAACTTCCAGGCGGAAATCATGGTAGTGATGCCGCTTACATAGAATTACCAGAAGGTTTGTTTGATGGGCAAGATACGTTAACTATTTCTGGTTGGTTTCAGAGTAATATGGGAAGCGGAGATTTCTCAGCCATGTATTTTGGTACAAAAGCAGGTGATAATGGATTTCCTGCACAATATTGGTTGTTGAATCCTGCAAAAAATGGCAATTTTAAATCTGTTATTACAGATTCTTATGATGAGAATACACCGTACAATACGGAAACAAATTGTTCCAATACCAAGACCCCGGATGGATGGAATCTGTATACCACAGTTATTACAGAAAATGAAATCATAGGATATTTGAATGGAAAAGAAATCATCAGAGATACAAAAGAAACTCAAATATCTGATTTTGGTAGTGACCTGGTAAGTTATATCGGTAAATCAGAATATCCAGACAGAGTTTTTAAAGGAGCAGTCAAAGAAGTAAAGGTATATACAAGAGATTTATCCAAAGATGAAATTTGGGATATGTATCAAGAAATTGCAAATGAGAATACCCAAAAAAAAGAAGCGGTCTATGAAGAAGCAGTTTCTTACAAAAAGGTAGCAACACGTAAAATAGAATTACAGGAGGGAGAAACAAAAGAACTGCCATCTGAAACAACGATTAAGATGGAAGATGACAGTACCAGAAATGTGGCTGTTACCTGGAAAAACACACAGACAGGAGAAATCGTAAAAGATACAGCAGATTTGTTGGCTGGTACCTATACACTGCAAGGAACATTGCAATATTTTTCAAATCCTTTAATTGCAGAGCGAGCGGATCCTTATATTATTTATGATGCGGAGGAAAAATGTTATTACTTTACTTCTTCATGGCCGGCATATGGAAATAGGGATAGTGGTTATGACAGAATAGCGATCCGAAAATCAGATACGCTGGAAGGATTAGCCAATGCGGAAGATAATATTGTATGGAAAGCACATACAAGTGGGGAGCAGATGTATCATATCTGGGCTCCGGAATTACATAAGATAAATGGAAAATGGTATCTTTATTATGCGGCAAGTACATCGGATAATGGCTGGGGAATTCGCTGCTTCGTACTTGCGTGCGAAGATCAGAATGCCATTTTAAAAGCAGAATCATGGACAGAAAAAGGCAAATTTACAGATAAAGACGGTGGAACAAAAGGATTCGATGATATGTGCTTAGATATGACCTATTTTGAGAAAGGACAAAATGGGTATGTGATTTGGGCATATAAAACCGATGGTATTTCTATGTTAAAACTTGCAGAAGTTGACAAAAATTCTCCATGGAAATTAGCAAGTAATCCCATTACACTGTCGACACCAGAGTATGAATGGGAACGTGTCAATGAAAAAGTGAATGAAGGGGCAGCGGTTTTAGATAAGAATAATAAAATTTATGTGACGTATTCGGCCTCAGCAACTGGTGATGAGTACTGTATGGGTATGTTGAGCATAGAAAAAAACAAAGATATATTAGATCTAAGAAATTGGGTCAAAAGTCCAATCCCTGTGTTGGAGACCAATGATTTATCCAATCAATATGGTCCTGGACACAATTCCTTTACCGTAGATGCGGACGGAAATATCGTATTGGTCTACCATGCAAGAGATGAAAAGTGTCACCAAAACAAATGCAAGTACGCATCCAGTGATCCATTATATGATCCTTGCAGAAATGCAATGCTTGCTTACGTAAGGTATGATTTGGATGGTACACCAATATTCACAAGCACAGAGCAAAAAGAATTTAAGACGCTGGACACGTCCGATTTGAAGATTACTTGCCAGGTCAATGAAGGCAATACAGAGTTTCAGTCAATTGCTTCTTATCCGCTACAAAAGGATACAAAAGACAAAGACGGAGAAAACGAAGGAATTATTGTAGGTAATAAAGTTTCCTTTGATCAAGGGTTATTTTTTGAAGGAAATTCTGGAAAGAATAAAGAAAACTACTTGGATTTAAGCAATAATAAAGAACTTTTGAAACGCATACAAAATTCCAAAGACCTTACCATTACGGCATGGGTGAAAAATGATGCAAGTGGTAATCAAAAAACGACAGTATTTACCTTAGGAAAAGATAGTAATAATTGGTATGCATTTAATACTTTAAATTGGGGAAAGGGTAGAACTACCTTTAAAGTTGCTGGAAAAGAAAGTACAGGGATTAAATATGACACAGCAGGAAATGTAGACTCTTCCACAGGAACATGGTATCCCATTACGATTGTTTTGGAGGATGTCTCACAAGATAATACGAAGGCTACAAAGTTGACTTATTATATGAATGGAGAATATGTACTAGAAAAAACGACTGATGCAGCCATGAGCGATCTTGGTGATTTATCGTTTCTCTATTTGGGTGCAGGATTAGATAGTAATTACTATGATTTTATTGGTGGTATCAAAGAAGTAAGCTTTTTTGATTTCGCATTTACAAAATCCAATGTTTTGACCTATCTCATGCCAGGATTGTTAGAACAAAAGATCTTAGGAGAAAATAAATCATTAGATGAAATAACGACTGATCTTGTACTTCCTTCTAGGATAGGTGATAGACCATTAACATTTACAAGCAGTAATTCAAGTATAGTAACAAACGAAGGAAAAGTGATACGGCCACCAGCTGATTTAGGAGATGTACAGGTCACAATAACTGCGGAATATCTGCTAAATGGAAACATGGAGGAGATACCAATATCGATCATAGTGAAAGCAGTACAAGATGAGACTGAAATTGTAGCATCTGACTTAGAAGCGCTGACGATTTCGAATCTGGATGATGTGAGAGGAAATCTCTTTTTACCTAGTGTGGGAGTAAATGGTTCTGTGATTACCTGGGCATCTTCTAATAAAAGCGTAATTACAGAAAAAGACAGCGGAAAAAGAAAAGCCGGAGTAGTTACGAGACAAGAGGACGATGTGAGAGTAACTCTTACTGCAACAGTTACCTATGGAGCAGCAAGTGATACGAAAAAATTTACAGCCAGAGTCAGGGCAGCTGTAGGAAAACAAGAATATTCTAAATATTTATTCGCCTATTTCACAGGGGATGGGGGGCAACAAACAGAGCAAATCTATCTTTCTACCAGTAAAGATGGTTTGAGTTGGGAAGAAATGAATCACGGAAGTCCTGTCATCCAATCTACTATGGGTGAAAAAGGACTTAGAGATCCTTTTATCATCCGTTCTCCGGAAGGAGACAAGTTCTATTTGATCGCCACCGATTTGCGTATAGCCAGTGGAAATGGCTGGTCACAGGCACAAACAGCCGGAAGTCAGAGCATCATGGTGTGGGAATCTACAGATTGTGTCAATTGGAGTGAACAGAGGATGTGTAAAGTAGCACCGGATACAGCAGGATGTACCTGGGCTCCGGAGGCTTTCTATGATGAAGAAACAGGAGAATATATCGTATTTTGGGCATCTAAAGTAAGTGATGATAATTATTCCACACATCAGATCTATTATGTAACGACGAGAGATTTTTATACCTATTCAGAGCCGGAAGTATGGATTACTTTGTATAATAGCAAAGGATCAAAATTGAGCATTATTGATACCTCCGTGATCGCAGTAACGGATAAAAATGGAAAGAACACCTATTATCGTTTTTCTAAAAATGAAAGTAGTACACCAATCAGTCCGGGAGAACCAAACGGTGGAAAATATACAATCATGGAAAAAAGTGATTCACTGATGGGAGAATGGACCAGAATAAATTCAGACTTTTTGTTAGATAGTTCAAATCAATATCGGGAAGGTGGAACATGCTTTAAATTTAACAATGAAGATAAGTGGTGCCTGTTACTGGATAATTTTGGTGGTGGCGGCTACTATCCATGCATTACCGAAGATCTTAGCAGTGGGAAATTTGAACGCTTGAAGGATTCTGAATTTTCATTTGCGATTTCTTCCGGTGTAATCAGGCATGGAACGGTTATAAGCCTTACTGACAAGGAATACAATGATGTCATGAATAAATGGGGTACACAAACAGAAGAGGATGATGAGGATCCGAACAATATTCCTACGGCAGATGGATTGATTGCTGATTTTGACTTTGATGATGCCAAAACAGGATTCAAGGGTTCGGGAGCCATCGCAAAAGGCAGTGTGAAACTCACTTCTGGTAAAAGTAATAAAGAGGGAGATCAAGCCTTTGACCTAACGGGAGATAATTTTCTTACGGTAACCAAGAAGGATGGCTCTAGTCTGCTGACAGGTTTGGAAGAAATCACGATTTCCATGGATGCTAAATTTAATAAGATTACTGATACGAACTGGGCATTTTTTATAGCGCGAGATGCGAATAAGCAAGAATACCAGTATGAAAAATACCTGGCAGTTTTAGACCAAAATGACAAGCTCCTTTTTGAGCGTTATAATAACAGCGGTTCACGTGGTAACAATGATATGTCTGTCGAAACACAAACGACAAACTGGAAGAACATAACATTGGTAGTCACCGAGACTAATTCAAAGATATATATAGACGGTGTACTAAAGGGAACAAAAGACAGTACTTATAAACTTTCAGATATCGTTGGAACAGATGGCATTCTTCAGATCGGAAAAGGGAACTGGGGAGGTGGAGAATACGCAAAGGGGATGGTAGATAACCTAAAGATCTATAACAAAGCACTTTCAGATGATGAAGTTACAGCTTTGGCAAAGGGAACTGATAAAGTACCGGTTAAATCGATTGTTATTGATGCGGATTCCAACATGGTCGGTATCAATGACACGTTATCATTAACGGCAGATGTTCATCCAGCTTATGCAACAGAAAAGACGATTAAATGGACATCTTCAGACGTTTCAGTGGCCAAAGTCTCTTCGGATGGAGTGGTAACGGGTGTGAAGGAAGGTGAAGCAATCATCACAGCAACTGCTACCGATGGCAGCAAATGTGAGACAAGCTATAAAGTAAAGGTTGGACATCCGGTAAAGAGTATCAAATTATCGGCGGAAAAAGACCAGATTTCAATTGCAGAAAAACTTAGTATAAAAGCGGATGTAACACCAGGTGATGCGGATAAAACCTTGCTTTGGAGCTCATCTGATCGTACGGTCGCAAAAGTTGATAATAGCGGTCTTGTGACAGGAATCGCAGCAGGGAAGGTCACAATTAAAGCCGCCTCTAATGATGGCAGTAATGTGTACGGAGAGATCACGATTGAAGTAACATCACAGGTAGAAGAAATAAAACTTCAATTGTCCAAAAATGCAATTGGTGTGCAGGAAGAAATCACTGTAAAGACAACTATTTTTCCAGAGAATGTCACTACTAAGAAACTAAAATGGTCTTCCAGTAATCCGGATGTGGCATCTGTTGATGAGAATGGATTGATAACTGGAAATAAACTGGGAACAGCCGTTATCAAGGCAGAGGCTACGGACGGAAGCGGAGTATCTTCACAGATTACCATAAAAGTTTGTATTCCAGCCACCGATATTACAATAAATGCGGATAAGAAGAGTCTGGCAATTGGGGAAAAGGTCATCTTAAAGAGTGTGGTGGCACCAGCGGCTGCATCCCAGAATGTCATATGGAAATCAGAAAATAGTTTGGTGGCTACCGTAGACAGTACAGGTTGTGTGACAGGTATTTCAGGAGGAAAGGTATATATTAGGGCGATTAGTGAAGAAAGCAAAAAAGTATACGCAAGAATAGAATTGGAGGTAACAGATCTTGTAAACAGTATTATTGTCACAGCTTCTAAGACTATGATAAGGGTAGATGAAGCAATGCAGATGTCGGCTAAGGTAGAGCCAAATCATGCGTTTAATAAAAAAATAAGTTGGTCTTCTTCAAATGAAAAGGTAGCAAAAATAGATCAAAATGGAGAAGTGACAGGCTTAACAGTAGGTACTACAATCATTACAGCCATGGCAAAAGATGGAAGCAAAGTAAAAGGAACCTATTTGCTTCAGGTGATTATACCTGCGGAAAAAATTAGTATTATTACTAGTAGTGATTCGGTAAAAGAAAGAGAATATTTACAATTAGCTGTTGATATTTTACCAAAAAATTCAAGTATAAAAATGGTGATATGGGAGTCTTCAGATCCAAGTATTGCCAATGTAGATGAAAATGGAAAAGTATGTGGCAAAAAGGCAGGATTGGTCACCATAAAAGCAACTACCACAGATGGCAGTAAAATTCATGAAAAAGTGCTTTTACAAGTGACTTCTAATCCACAAAAAAACGCCGAAGAGGAAAATAATAAAGTAACCAAAAATAAAAGTAAATCAAAGAGCAAAGCGGGAACGCTAAGTAAGCTAAATGTTTTAGAAAAATGGCTAAAACCTGACGCACAAGACTCTGAGGATACAAAAGAAGAATTACAGATTCCGAATACGGAGCCGGAACTGATTATAGATAATTCCGAGTTAAATACAATGTCTAACAAGACAAAATGGGTAAGTGTAGGGGAGCAGTTAGACAAATTAATAGATAAAACAAAGGAGGATATCACACAGATAGAAAAGACCCCTGAAATAGTAGTAAACATTAAAGATGATTTTATGGTTCCGGCAGAAATCTTTCAAAAAATACAAGGGAAAAATGTTAACTTGCTTCTTTCGATGGATAATGGTATGCAGTGGATTATTTCAGGAAAAGAGATAGAGAGTATTGACTTTAGTAAGATTAATATGAAAGTCAATATTGGTAGCAATCAGATTCCGAAAGATATCTTAGATACCTTGACCGGTGAAAAAGATTCTATTGAGATTAGTCTTTTACATGATGGTAAATTTGGATTTACTGCAATCCTAAGAATGGATATGAAAGCAACCAATGCCGGATTATACGCAAATCTTTTCTACTATAATAAGAATAAATCCGAGATGGAGTTCATGGATAGTCAAGTGATTGACGCGGATGGAATGGTTATGTTCCAATTTGAACATGCATCAGAGTATGTTGTTGTCATAGACAAGGACACCATGGAAGATAACACGTTTGAAAAAGACGAGAATGAGATATCGGCGGCCACTGAAAAGGATACGAAAGAGACGTGGATAGCAGAAGAAGAGAATGCGGAGGGCAGGAGTAAGCAAACATATCGATATCTGGTATTGTTTGTAATAGTAATCATATTTGCAATAACCGGTTTTGTGTTTGTGAGATATAAAAAGAAGAAGTCATGATATTTTAATATAGTCTGTCTTACCAATACTCCCATTGGATCATATAAATAGATCCGATGGGAGTATTTGCTAAATCTTTGGTTGGGAAAGCGTAAAAAAGAATGTCGTCCCTCCATTTTTGGTATCCTGAACTAGGATCTTACTTAAATGCGCTTTTATGATGTCCTGAGCAATGCAAAGCCCCAGGCCAAAATGAGTATTTTGATTATGAGATTTATCGCAACGATAAAAACGTTCGAAAATATACGATTTATCGGTATCGGATATTCCGATTCCAGTATCAATGACCGAAATTGTAAATTTGTCATAGTTAGAAGAACTGAAATATGTAAGACAGAGGCTAATGGTACCATAAGCTTCCGTATAGCTGATGGCATTATGAAGGAGAATGGATAACACCTGCTCTATACGTAATTTATCACAATGACATAACGGAAGAGGCTCTTCGGGCAATGCAATCAGCAATGATATTTGCTGTTCGTCTGCCAAATGCTGAAAAGATTCATAACTGTTTAAGAGTAAGGTATCTAATTCAACTTTTTCCAAATGGAGCTGCATATTTTTACTATCGGTATTGGCAAGCGTAAGCATATCGTTTACCAATGCAGACATACGGTATCCCTCAGACTCTATAATCTGCATAAAATCGATGTTTCTTTCAGAAGATGACTTACGCATAGCAGAGATAGAAGAAAGGATAACTGCTAAAGGAGTACGTAGCTCATGGGAGGCGGAAGCAACAAAACGTGATTGTTTTTTTTGGTTTTCTTCGATTGGCTTTAATAGATATTTGGTATAATAGTAGGAAAACAAGGTTAGAAACATAATTGCCAAGACATCGATACAGGCAAAAATGATTCTTTGGAGTTGTATCTGCTCTTCCAGAGGATGAAGAGGGGAAAGGATGACAATCTGTAAATTATCATTACCCCGCTTCGGAGAAGCAAGAAATACATAATACGATTCGTTAGTATGGTCAGAATAAAATTTCTCTATCCGATTTGCTTTGTTTTCTGAAGATCCCGCAGCTCGTCTGGTAGAAGAGTTGTAGTACATGCGTGCTTCATCTGCTGCCACAGCATGTTTTTGCTTGGAAGGTAATATATTAGAAAGAAAAGCCACATCTTTGTCATAAATATAAATAAAATAGGTATTTGCGGCCTCCATTTGAACGATCCATTTTTGTGAAATCACATTTGGCTCTTCCAGATTTGTCAATAAGGTATTGATGTCATTCTGAAATGAAAGGTAATTGTATGTTTGTAAATTTTGATTTGCAACGTAAAGATAGCATAAGGACATTGTAAGGATGATAGCAGAAGTGATACTGCTGAATAACAATGTGAGTTTGAAATGAACTTTCTTATACATCCGCTTCCTCCATGCAATATCCGACACCACGTTTCGTCTTTATCACAGTGGCACTTTTAACTGTCCGTAATCGACGTCTTAGAAAATGAATATAATTATCCAGATTTCCTTCTTCGATATCGGACTCAAGTCCCCAGACTTTATTTAGTAATATTGTTCGAGGAAGAACCTGATTGTGATTTCTGATAAAGAATTCCAAAAGATTGCTTTCCCGCTTTGATAAAGTGCAAGCCACTCCGCTGGGGCCAGAAAGTATCTTTTCGTCTGACTTATAGTGGATATCGTTGAAATGCAATTCTTCCGAATGGTTGTTCCACGTATAAGGGCGACGGGCTATGCTTCGTATGCGGGCCATTAACTCCTCAAAGGCAAATGGCTTTACTAGATAGTCGTCAGCACCTGCGTCCAATCCGGTTATCTTGTCAGACAATTCTCCAAGAGCAGTCAACATAATGACAGGAGTCATGTATTTTAGGCTTCTCATTTTTTGTAACACAGTAATTCCATCCATGGAGGGCAGCATGCGATCTAATAATATCAAGTCATAAATATTCTGTTCAATATAATAGAGTGCTTCTTCTCCATCACTACAGAAATCTGTTTCTATGTTCTCATCTGTTAATTGATAAGCCAAAGAAGTACACAAATTCCTATCATCTTCCACTAATAAAATTCTCATAGTAAGACCTCCTGAAAAATTCAATCTAAAAAAGTGTATCACAGATTTCTTTAAAAAACCTCTAAATTAGAGAATTTTTAGAGAATACTCTGATATGATGATTTACGGATCAAATAAAAGGAGGAACCGGATGAACTATAAAAATAATAAAAAGAGAGAACACTTTAAGATAACAGTCATGAGTCTGCTGTCTTTAATTCTGGTCATAATAACCGGGTGTGCAAAGAGTCTCGCACCTACGGTGGCTGAAAATAGTAATAAGACGGGCATGGGACGGTATGTGGAAAAAGCAATACCTTCAAAAGAAGAAATAGGGAGAATCACTGGGTTTACAAAGCAGGAAGATGGTAGCCTGTTAGCATTTAGTTATAATTATGGAGTCTTTCGGTCCAAAGATGAAGGGACTACATGGACAAAAGAAGATTCGTGGTTCGACACAATGAGTCAAAATTATATCATGGATGCAGCGATAAATTCAAAAGGAGAATTCGCATGTATTTACATACCACCATCAGACACCGAGGTGGGAATAGAGGAAGTAGAAGAAAATAAGGAAGCAGAGACTAAAAAAGAGACAGAAGAAGATGATTCCTTCGCGCAAGATAGTAATAGTATTAACGCTCATTACAAATATGTAGATACAAATGGTCAATCAATGGAGATAAAGGCGCTATTACCAAATAAGAATAGTTATCTGAATCGAATAGCCTTATTGCCGGATGGAACTTTGGTTGGAGCGGAATCAGATTCAGGCATGGTCTGTACCATTGATAAGAAAAGTGGTAATACAGAAAAATTATTTCTAATTGATGGTTATGTTAACTATTTGAAAGTGTTAGGACAATATATAATCGCCATTACCAGTGATCAATTAACAATTTATGATATACAAAATGGTCAATTAAAAGAAACAGACCAGATTTTAGCTGATTTCATAAAGCAGCAGAAGTTAGACTTTTCTTATACATCTAGTGGGAATTTGTCACCAATACAAATCATAGAGGGAGATTCCAAAGATACGATCTATATTGCCTGCAGAGACGGAGTTTACCGCCATGTAATCGGTGGAAGCGCGATGGAGCAATTAATAGATGGAGGGTTAAGCACGTTAGGAAATCCATCCGTGACTATAGCTGCATTTTATTATCGAACAGACGGATCTTTTCTGGCATATTTTAGTGATAATAAGCGGATGCAATACGTTTACGATCCGAAGGTAGCAGCAGTACCGGAAAAGGAGTTGAAGGTTTTTAGCTTGCGTGATAATAGGACCATACGTCAGGCAATTACAGGATATCAGCAGAAAAATCCAAACGTCTATGTAAATTATGAAGTTGGTATATCTGGAAGTGACGCCGTTACTGCAGAGGATGCTATAAAAAATCTGAATACTAAACTGATGACTGGGAATTCACCGGATATCTTGGTTTTAGATGGACTTTCCCAAGATACCTACATAGAAAAAGGTATGTTGTTGGATCTTAGTGATGAAATGAAAGAGGTGGAAAATCAATTATTTAAAAACATCTGTCATGTGTATGAAAAAAAAGATGGGCTTTATGCGATGCCAGCTAAGTTCCAGATTCCTATGGTGATAGGAAACAAGGAGTTGGTAGACAAGATAACAGATATGGATTCATTAAATGAAGTGGCAGAACATTTAAGAAAAGAAAATCCGGAGGGAACAATTTTAGGAACCTATCAGCCAGATGAATTAATTCGGTTATTGGAGCTGGTGAATGCTCCAAACTGGGTGGATAAAGAAGGTAACATGGATGCAAAAGCTCTGAAAGAGTTCCTCACAAAGAGTAGTGATATCTATGAAATAGAGCAGTCAGGTATTACGGAGTCTCAGAAACAGTTACATGAAAAAACAAAGGTCAACTTTGCGGATAATAACTCTTTGTATATGGATGCATCCTATACAGCATTTAATTATTATACAAATATGCAAGCATTGGCACTTGGTATGACAAGTTCCGTACAATTAGACTTTTCAAATATAACTTCTGTCTTAGAGGCGAATAAGGAGGCGGATTATGCATTATGGAGAGCAGGAACTGACAAGGTATTTATACCAGGAACCATTATGAGTGTAACTGTAAAAGCAAAAGAAACACAATTGGCATTGGATTTCATGAAGGAGGCATTGTCGAAAGATACGCAATCCATTGATTTATCCGATGGATTTCCAGTCAATAAAGATGCTTTAAAGGAAATTGAAAAAAATCCAAATGAAGGGATAGATATTGGAATGATCGCTTCTGTTGATGATACCGGTAGAGAAATAAACCTTTTAATTAATTGGCCATCAGAGGAACAAATAAAGAAACTTGAAGATATTATTATATCCTTAGATAAACCAAATACAATTGATGCAATGTACCTTTCTATAGTGGAAGAATATGCACCAAAAGTGTGGATAGGTGAAATGTCGGTGGAGGAAGCCGTAAATGAAATTATTAACAAAATACAAATTCGAATGTCCGAATAAAAAAAAAGAACAAAGTGTTAAGATCCTTTTCTTATTGCCCAGTCTTATTGGAATCTGCATTTTTAACTTAATTCCTTTTTTAGATGTAGCCAGAAAATCGTTTCTAACTTCTGTCACAGGACAATATATAGGCATTTTTAATTACAAGACAATCTTGCATAACCAGGCATTTTTACTGGCGGTAGGGAATACGGGTAGATTTATATTGCTATGCATCCCGTTATTAATGATATTTTCTTTGATAATAGCACTTACGGTCAGTGAAATTCCATATCTACAGCTAGTAAAAATAGGGTATCTGATACCTCTGGCAATACCTACGGCTACCATTATTCTAATTTGGAAGATTTTATTTTTTAAGCAAGGCATCCTGAATGGAATGCTGCATATGTGCGGACTACCAATAGTTGATTTCATGGGGAGTGGAGCTACTTTTTGGGTACTTGTGCTCAGTTATATCTGGAAAAATCTTGGCTATACAATGAGTATTTGGATGGCTGGAATCTATAGTATTTCAGATTGTGTCATTGAAGCAGCTACGGTGGAAGGGGCAACACAATGGCAGAAAATTATTTATATAATTTTGCCTCAATTAAAAACCACAGCAGATATTATATTGCTATTATCCTTTTTAAATTCGTTTAAAGTCTTTCGGGAAGCCTATCTGGTCGCAGGTGCTTACCCTTATAAAAGCATCTATCTGTTGCAACATTTATTTAATAACTGGTTCGTAAATCTGGATTTAGATAAAATGGCAGCAGCGACTATTTTTATTGCAGCGTTTTTGTTTATAGCAGTTCTGCTATTACAAATACGGTGGGAAAAGTGTGAGAACTAATTCTAAGCAGCCAAAATACGGCTGCAAAGAAGGTTTGTTGCATGCAGATGGGTAAAAAATGAAAATAATTAAATGGAAAGAAAGAGTAGTATTACTATTAACAGGTATCACGGTGAGCATAATCGTTCTCCCTATCATAATGGTAATCCTGAGCTCATTAAAAAGTGGATATGAACTAAAATCTGGTCTTGCACCAATTGTATTAAATCAGGATGGCTATATGAAGTGGAATCTGATTCCGATGTATCCCACCTTGACACATTATATAAAAATAGTAACAAGAACTCCACAATTTTTTGTAGTGTTCTGGAATACCTTTAAAATGGTAACGGCCATACTGATAGGACAAATGCTGATTGCAGTACCGGCTGCGTGGGCTTTTGCAAGATTTCAGTTCCGGGGTAAAAAGGTTTTGTTTGCAGGATATATCGTACTTATGATGATGCCATTTCAGGTAACTATGTTACCAAATTATTTAGTGCTTGATGCATTGCATTTAATGGATACCTCTTGGGCTATTATATTGCCTGGCATATTTTCTGCATTTCCCGTTTTTCTTATCTACAAAGGATTCTCGCAGATACCGGATACATTAATAGAGGCTGCCAAAATAGACGGCGCTGATGAAATAGGGATATTTACAAGAATAGGAATACCACTGGGCTCGTCTGGTATTTTATCCGCATTAGTACTTGGATATTTAGAGTATTGGAATCTTGTGGAACAGCCGCTTGCTTTTCTTCAGGATAGGACAAAATGGCCATTGTCATTATATTTGCCGGAGATTGGGATGGACTCTGCCGGGATGGCGCTGGCAGCTTCTGTTATTACGCTAATACCAGCTATACTTGTATTTTTAATGGGACAGGACTATTTAGAGAAGGGGATTGTGGCATCGGCCATTAAAATGTAAGAAGAATGTAAAAGGATGAATGAAAGGATGAAGAAATGAGATCTAAAATTAAGACTTGGTTAAAAAACGATTGGCCGGTTTACAAGATAAAATGGAAAAAGGAAAAGGGCCTTAGAAAAAAAGCAACCGTCTTATTTTTGAAGTTCTTAGGCATCATGCTTCTTTGTACCTTGATATCCCGAAGCATTTATGCACATGAGTTGGCGCAGGTAGAAGTGATTAAAATGCAGGGGAGAAATCTGGATCATGCCTTGAAAGCAGAAGGCAGCATAGTAAAAAAAACGGAAGTAGCAATTCCACTCCTAACAGGTATTCGGATTAAAGAAGTTTATGTGCAGAAGGGAGAACGCATCGAAAAAGATACTCCTTTATTACAAATAGATATGGATGACCTGGAAGAACAGATTCAGATTCAGAAGATAGAAATTGAGAAGATAAGATTAAAGATAAATGAACTTCAATATAATCAGAAGATTGAAGAGGAAAAGAAAGCGACAGATATTGCAAGAGCACAGGAAGACGCGGCCATCAGTGGTACAAACGCAATGAAGCAAGTAAATGAGGCTAAAGAAGAAATGGAAAAGGCAATGGATACACAGACTGCATTGGGGGCACAAGAAATCTATGCGGTTCAAACAGTAGATAATGATAGTCAATGGAAAGATTATACGACTACCATAGAACGATTAAAAAGAGAATTAGACTTATTAAAGGAAAAAAGGGATTCTGAAACAGTAAGTGAAAATGAAGTGGGTAATGTGGAAAATGAAGTGGAACTGAAAAAAGTAGAATTGGAGGCTGTAAAAAAAAACAGGGATGATTATCGTAGCAGTGCCCTAGGTAAAGCAAGAGAGGAATGGAAGAAGAAAAAAGAAGAAGCAGATGATAATGCTAAGACTAAGACGCAAGAGTATGCCAATAGTCTGCAGGCACAGGAGGCGGATAGATTAAAAGCAGTAAGGGCACTTGAGGATGCGCATGCAAAAGCACAGATGGACAGTAGTATGCAAATCAATCAATTGGATGAAAAGGTGAAGCAGAAAAGTTTACAAAAATATCTTGCTTTACAAAAAGATAATGGAGTCATAAAAAGTAACTTCAAAGGAATTATTACACAGATCAATGCAGTTTCCGGTACTACCATAAGCGAAGCAACTAACCTTATAGCAGCAAATCTGGATGAAAGTTTGTGTTTTAAAGCCGAAATTAATAAAGAGCAGAGAAAATATGTAGAGATAGGAAGCCATGTAATGTTACAGATAGATGGAAGTAAGAGAAGATATGAAGGGCTTTTGGTGGAACAAATTGAGGAAAGTGAAAGTATTGATAAGTATAATGTCCTAGTAAGCATTCCTTCGGATCATGTCAGCATTGGTAAGACAGGGACACTGGAAATTATGCAGCAATCAGATTATTTTGATACCTGTGTCCCAATGGATGCGTTACATATGGAAAACCAGCAATATTATATCTATGTCATAAAGAATCGCAATACAGTTCTGGGATATGAATGTTCGGTAGAGCGGAGGAACGTAACGGTATTTGACAAGAATGACAAATATGTGGCGATCGATTCGGTAATAACCGAAGAGGATCAAGTAATAACAGATTCCAGTAAAGATATTGGAGAAGGAGATATAGTACGTATAGCAGAATGAAGAAAAAGATCTTAAAAGGTAGTATGATCGTTATAAGCATCTATTGTGCCATATATGGAATAGTTTCCTTTCGGAGAGCAGATAAAGTTTTAGGGTACTACGGACAAAGTTATATATTGACATTGCAAGAAGAAGCCCTATGTCCAATTGAGTGGGAGTGGCGATCTACTATGGAACAGGGAGTAAATATTGCCCTTTTTTCAGAAGAGCGAAATGTAGATATTAAAAATGAAGAGCTGAATCGGGTCAGTAAATCACTGGAAATCATTGTATCAGGAAATACAACATTGCTATTTCCCAAACAATACCCATTGGAACAAGGAGATGAAGAAGGTTGTCTGATCAGCGCCAAAACAGCGAAAGAGTTATTTGGGGATACTCGTGTGGTAGGCAATAAGTTACAATGTAAAGATAAAAGCTATATAATAAGGGGTATCATACATCAATCGATTCCGCTGTTTGTAAGACAGGTAACTAGAGCAGAAAAAAAGGAGATGAGGTACAAGCAGGTCATTGCTAAAAATATCAATAAAATGTCGAACAGGAAAACAATACAAACACTGGAAAATTATTACCAATTAAAGGGAGAGGTAAGTCCTATATACTGGAATGGTGTCCATGGTAAAGAAAAATCATTGTCAAGTTGGTACGATACCATTATGTATTTTATAATCAAGCAAAAAAACTGTGTAGAGATCTTATATCTGGGGCAGATGAATAAAATAGTAATGAGTGTGATATTATGTGGGTTTTCACTTATTCTAGTATTATGCTACAGAAAAGTGAATTAAACTGCAATAAAAAATAGTGGTAGATTAGTGCAATTCGCACCAATTTACCCACTATTTTTAGGAAACGATTATTTGCACTGTATCACTTCCAGAAGATATTCCCAGACTCGTTTTGTGGAAGAAATACTTAATTTTTCTTCTACTGTGTGTACGCCAGACATATCGGGACCGAAAGAAATGCAGTCAAGACCTGGCAATTTATTGGAAAGGATTCCACATTCCAGACCTGCATGTATTGCCTGAATAACAGGAGCTTTTCCATACATCTTTTGGTAGATAGTAATCATATCTTCACGAAGCTTGGAATCTCTTTTATACTCCCATGCTGGATAATCTCCTGAGCAGACGATGCTCCCACCTAAATATTCCACCAATGCTTTCAGTTTTGTAAACAAATATTCTTTCGACGTTTTTACAGAACTTCTCAAGGCGTAACGAAGAGAGAGTCTTTCTTTCGTTAATGTCAGGACTCCAAGGTTAAGAGAAGTTTCTACAAGGTCCTCAATGTCTGCACTCATGCGTTGAATTCCATTAGGAAGCTGCGTAATTAATAGTAAGGCTTTTTTACCAGCCTCGTTTGACAGAACCGGTTCCGTAACTTCACCAGCATTCACGGCTGTTATTTTGATATCTGGATCAGTGGTAGAAAATTCTGCCGATATGGCTTTAGCCACTATTTCTATTGCGGTTATGAAATCCTCCGCATTCTTCTTATCCACTAAAACACGTGATTTTGTATCTCTTGGAATGGCATTATCCTTTGCGCCACCACTTAAGGATGCAATAGAGTATTCTGTTCTATTACCAGATTCCAATAAAATTCTGCCTAGCAAGGTATTGGAGTTTGCACGTCCTTTATCGATTTCCACGCCGGAATGTCCGCCAATGAGTCCTGTAACAGTGATATCAATTGCAGTACCAGTTTTTTCTTCCCATAAGACAGGCAATATACATTCTGCACTGCATCCTCCTGCACAACTTGTGAGCAGATAGCCCTCTTCTTCGGAATCCAGATTCAGTAATTTTCTTCCTTTCAGCATAGATACATCAATACCAGCAGCCCCTTCCATGCCAACTTCCTCTGCTACAGTAAATATCACTTCTAATCTTGGATGGGCGATGGTATCCGAGGCTAAAATTGCGAGTGCATAGGAAACTGCAATTCCATCATCACCACCTAATGTAGTACCTTTTGCAGTGATAGAATCACCTTCTACAAGAAGGGTAAGTCCATCTTGTTCAAAGTCTATCTCATAGTCAGGCTCTTTTTCGCAGACCATATCCAGATGTCCCTGTAGGATGATTGGCTCCACATTTTCGTAACCCTTGGTAGCTTCCTTAATCATAATAATGTTTTTTAGTTCATCCTGATAAACTTCCAGATTATGTTTTTTTGCGAAAGATACACAATAGTCACTGATTTTTCCTTCTTTGTAAGAAGGATGTGGAATTTTGCATAGCTCCTCAAAATAGTGAAATACTTCTTTTGGTTCCAAATTGCTTAAAACGCCCATGGCATTACCTCGTTTCTTTTTTTTTACTTCTTGTTAATTTTATTTGCATACACGATAAATTCATTATTATGCAATGTTTTTATAAAATGTGCCAGCCTTTCATAGAGCGGCTCCGCTTTTTCACCGAAATGTTCCTTTATATGGATGCCTATTTCATAGATGCTTGATTTTCCATCAATAGATTTCCAGACAAAGCTTCCAAATTCATCCAACTCTATATTGCTGAATTTGGGACGCTTGAATAGTAATTGTGCAATACGATTAAAAAGCCCCTTATTCTGTACTTTTATCTCTATACGCTCATTATGATTAGATGAAAATTCATAGAGTGAATTATGCTTTGGAATATAGTCCAGATAATTTTCTTTATTTTTTGCCATATGTTTTCCTATCTATACATATTATTTTTATAATATCCCATCAAGTAATGATAGCATAAATGTCTGCCGCTTATACGAAGACGGCAGACATAGATTTTTAATAAGTCTGTAGTTTTTAACTCAGAGTATTGTTAATTTGTGCTTTTTTTCTTACCCTTAGAAGCCAACACTAAAGTATAGGACAAGAGTGCGAATATAATTAATCCACCCCAGTTACCAAGGGAAATAGAACCGGAAAGATTCATTAATTCACCAAGAGATTTTTCACCAACGTTTATAATTGCAAAAACTGCAAGCAGAATTCCCACAATACCTTCTCCAGCAATCAGACCAGAGGAATATAAAATGCCGCGCTCTAATTTTTCCTTGTGTTGTGCAGATGTTTCACCAGCAGGTTTTTTGCGATCAAGGAACCATTTGATTCCGCCACCAACCATCATTGGAGTACTTAGGTGAATTGGAAGATATAGACCTACGGCAAATGGTAGTACTGGAATTTGTAGAATTTCTATTACAATAGCAATCGCAACACCTACAAATACTAGAGTCCAAGGCAGATTACCACCCATAACACCCTCAACAACCATTTTCATGAGGGTAGCCTGTGGTGCCGGAAGTTCTGCAGAACCATAACCCCATGCAGCATTCAGTAAATATAATACGCCTCCGATAGCCAATGCGGATGCGATAACACCAATCATTTCACCAATTTGCTGCTTTTTCGGAGTCGCACCAACCAAGTATCCTGTCTTTAAATCTTGTGAAGTATCACCAGCTATTGCTGCAATAATACAGATTACAGAACCTACAACGATGGAAGCGATCATTCCTGGCATACCAATCGTTCCAGTTGCTTTAAAAATGATAGTAGCTATCAATAATGTTGCAATACCCATTCCGGATACCGGATTATTGGAGCTTCCAACAAGTCCAACCATACGGGAAGACACTGTTGCAAAGAAGAAACCAAAAACAATAATAATGATAGCTCCAATGAGACTCACTGGAATCGTAGGTATCAACCACATTGCTATTGCGATAATACCAATACCAAGCATTACGACATTCATCGAAATGTCCAAGTTATGACGATCTACAGCACCGCCTTTTTTACCATATACTTTCATAGCATCTTTAAAAGTCTTAACAATTAATGGAAGAGATTTAATCAAACTTATGATACCACCGGCAGCTACAGCGCCAGCTCCGATATAACGTATGTATTTTGACCAGATGCCCCAAGTACCAGCAGTGTTGAACAATTCCGTAATAGAAACATCTGCTGGATATAAAACGGCATCTCCACCGAATAGAACAATGAGTGGCATTATCACAAACCATGCTACAGTACCACCAGCCAACAGGTAAGAAGAAACCTGTGGTCCACAGATATAACCGACTCCGAGGAGTGCGGGAAGTACATCCATACCGATTCCTGAACCTTTATAACTATTTATTTGAAAATCGACTTCACTTGGAAATATTTTAAAGCCATCTGCAATAAATTTATATACTGCAGCAATACCAAGACCTGAGAAAACAAGACCAGCTTTTGACCCACCTTCTTCTCCGGCCATTAATACTTCGGCACAGGCTGTTCCTTCTGGATAAGGAAGCGTACCATGTTCCTGCACAATTAAAGCAGCACGAAGTGGAATCATAAATAAAACACCAAGTAATCCACCAACGATGGAAATCAGAGCAATCTCTGCAAGCGATGGTGCGGCATTTCCACTTTCGGCAGCCCACATAAATAATGCAGGTAATGTGAAAATTGCGCCGGCTGCTAAAGATTCACCAGCAGATCCGACCGTTTGAACCATATTATTTTCTAATATGGAATCCCGTTTCATGATCACACGAATAATCCCCATAGAAATAACGGCTGCCGGAATGGAAGCCGATACCGTCATTCCCACGCGTAATCCAAGGTATGCATTCGCTCCGCCGAATATTACGGCAAGTACGATACCCAGTATGATCGCAGTCACCGTTAATTCCGGAATCACCTTATCCGCCGGAATATACGGCTTAAATTCATTGTCTTTGTTCATTTCTAACCCTCCTAAGTTTTTGAGTTTATCACTTTACCTCAATGAAGTTATGTAATAACCTAAAGTAATAATAATTATAATGGTGGGTTATGATTATGTCAATAAAATACAGAATATTTATACAAGAAAGGAACGATAGAAAAAACCTAATGTATCGAATTTTAGTGGCGGCCTTAATTAAAAAATGAATGAGTTTTAAATTAAGAGAGATAAATTCTAGATTCAATGCATATAATGAAGAGTCATCCTAAATAGATGGCTCTTTTATTTTTACCTAAGTTTTACAGAAATTTGATTATGTGTTGCTAGGCAGTTTGAAAACAAGTTGATATTCTTTACTTGTAAATGGGTAACTATTCTCTTGGATGATAGAAAGTGGGGTGTAATATGTTGAAAAATTGGAAAAAACCTGAAAAAATTTACAAGTTTATACTCAAATTTCCAAAATTTATGTTATTCTGCAGCATTTTATTTTGGTTTGCTATAGGAATGCTTCTAAGTTATTTCATAATTCCACTATTTAAACAAATTGAGTTTTTCAATGAAACTTTAAGTCTGGCTTCTTTTATGGCAATTTTATTTGGTTTCATAGGAGGTATCTTTTTACTGATGAAAATCGATCCGGATTAAAATACTCAGGTAAAAGACTAAAACTGAATATTAACCAATAAAAAAGGAATCTCTGGATCCTTCTGTAAAAGCATAATAGTTATCAAAGAAATATCTCATGGCGCCGTTTAAATAGGCGTTGGAATCTAACTTAGAATATTTTATTTCTACGTGATCTATCATCTTCTTCAATCCAACAGTCTTTAGCTTTTCTTTTAAACTTTCTAAAAATAAATCACCCAGACAGGTGCTTTTACCTCCCAGTATGATTAATTTTGGATTCACGATAGATATTAAATTGGCTAATGCATAGGAAAAGGATTCTGCCATCGCTACAATCACCTTTTGAGAAATCACATCTCCATAGAGAGCAGCACTGCCCAAAGATGAGAATGTAATCGCAGGTAACCGGTTAAGTGCTGGACTCGTACCAGCCTCAGAAACTCTTTTCTTAAGGGCATGTTCTCCCCAGACAGCCTCAAGACAGCCACGATTACCGCAGGTACACAAATCACCATGTGGATTAATAGAGTAGTGACCGAATTGAGTAGAAGCATTATCTGCTTTACCTATCATTTTACCGCCGTTAAAGATAGTGGCGCCAATTCCCCGATCGAAATTGATTAAAGCAAAATCAGGTTCTGCTATATGTGCATATGTTTTTTCTGCATAGGCAAAACAAGGAGTATCACCAAGCAGAGCTACCGGAAAATCGGTGAAGGTAGACCTCAGTGTATCAATTAGATTCTTACATCCTGACTCTTGAAGACTGACAGTAGTGGAATAAATTTCGTTTGCATTACGGTCGATCATAGCTGATACAACAACACAGATACCTAAAATTTTGTTACGGGGTACTATTGTCAAAATGGATTCATCTACATATTTTCTGGATAGCGTGATGTAGGTATCGTCTCCACTTAAGCGCAAGTGCCTGTCGTATGTGGTAGCACCTGTTATATCAATTAGATAGGCATTCACATAATGTTCGATCCAGCTAATTACTATAATGTAGTAACTTTCAGCTTTGACATGAAGGCTGTTCGGTTTTCTTCCAACACTTGTAGTATCATTAGCACCGGAATCATAGATAAAATCTCTGGTTATTAATTCGTCTATTAAAGTTGATACGGTGGTCTTACTAAGTCGTGCCTGCTGTGCTAGTTGTGCGCGTGAAATACCGCTGTTATCATAGATAGCATTATAGAGTAACTTCATATTTTCGTTTTTAATGAACTGTTGATTCACTAGTTCCATGTAAGTGCTCCTTAATCTTTTTTTAAGTCATTGTACTAAAAGACATCCTAATCATATCATAGGAACTTAAGTAAAACAATCTTTTCTAACTTGCAGAACAAGATTGTTGAAAAGGATCAATAAAGTTTATAAAATAATAGATAAATATACAAATGGCACAAAAGTTATTGACGTATTTTGAGTCGTATGTTAGTATAACTCTAAAGTAAAATCATTTGATTTATTTTTTTGACCAATTAGTAAATCCACTGAACAAACTAATATAAAGGAGATATGAAATGAGAATAGGTATAATTGGATGCGGGGGAATGGGAACTACACACAGCCTTTCGCTAAAGGCATTATCCTCACAATATGAGATAGAAGTTGTTGCACTTGCAGACTGTAGAAATGAATTTTTAGAAAAAGCTTCAAAAATATGGCCGAATGCTAAAAAATATGAATTTGGTATGAATTTAATAAAGGAAGAAAAATTGGATCTTGTTCATATCTGTCTACCTAGCTATTTACATGCGGAACATGCAGTGGCTGCCATGGAAATGGGCATGCATGTGTTTGTGGAAAAACCGGTCTGCTTAACAGAGGATGAGTGCAAAATGCTTTTGGATACGAAAAACAAAACAGGTGTAAACGTTATGGTAGGACAAGTGGTCAGATGTTTTCCAGAGTACCAATATCTTAAGCAAATATATGATGAGAAACAATTTGGGAATCTAAAAAGCATTGTGTTACAAAGGCTTAGTGGTGATGCAACATGGGGGTTTGAGAATTGGTATCATGATGAGGAAAAGAGCGGATCCGTCATTCTGGATCTACATATTCATGATCTTGACTTTTTGCGTTATATGGCAGGCGAACCTGAAACATTTCATGTTGTGGCAGCCAGAGCAAGCTCAGGTACGATAAATCAAGTAATAGCACAATATCAATTTGAAGGTTTTTTTGCAACTGCTGAGGCACTTTGGGATGTTTCTACAACGCTTGCATTTGAAGCAAGCTTTAGGGCAGTCTTTGAAGAAGCAACCATTATTTTTAATTCTAGAAGAAAACCATCGCTTACCGTATATCAAAAGAATGGAAAAATTTTAAATCCTCAATTTCCATTACTAAAAGAATTTGAAACGAGTACTTTTTCTGCCGGTATAAATATATCGGATTTGGGACCTTATTATGCAGAAATCAAATATTTTATAGAATGTTTGATAGAAGGAAATAGAAATATGATAGCACCATTAGAGGAGGGGGTGAAATCAGTACAGTTAGCAATGGAAGAATTTAACGAAGCAAAAAAATATTTAGAAAACTGACAATCCATAAAGGGAGGATACAAAAGATGAAAAAAGAGATTTTTAAAGTTCTTGTATTGGCAATGGTTATTATTACTTTGGCGGGGTGCGGAAGGAAAGATACAGATACTTTAGGCAAACAGACAACAGAAGAGGGGGCGGTAGAAAATCCTGAAAAAGAGGATACCATTACACTAAAAGTTTTTGATTCTCATGCATATGGGCTAGATGAGTATGCCGAAATGGTTGCTAAATATGAGGAAGAGCATCCAGGAGTTAAAATTGAAGTGCAACATGTGGCAAATGACTCAAATGCGATCTTACAATCCAGAATGAATGCTGGAGATTTTCCGGATGTGTTTGATGTTGAATCTGGTACTTCTGCAAAAGAATATTACGAATATGCATATGATTGGTCAAATGATACACAGATACTGGATAAATTTAATAAAGATGCTATCGATACTGGGCGTGATGATGCAGGAAATGTAATGTCATTGCCATGGACTTATGAAAATATGGGACTGATCTACAATAAAGATCTTTTTGAAAAAGCAGGAATTACAGAACTTCCGACTACAATGGATGACTTGGAAGAGGCATGTATTAAGTTAAACGATGCAGGTATTACCGCCTTTGCACTTCCAGCAAAAGAACTTTGGGTTCTTGGGCAGCTTACGACACATTTTATGATCGATAAGAGTATGGATGAGAAAACGTTGGTAGAAAAAGTTAAAAATGGAGAAATAAAGTTTACAGATATGAAGAACTTTCCTAATTTATTTCGCTTTCTTGATCTAGCTGTTAAATACGGTCCAAATAAACCGCTCGAAGTTGATTGGGAGACAAGTGAAAATGTGCTTGCAAATGGAGAAGCCGCAATGATTCATATGGGAGACTGGTGCCAATCCACTCTTGACAAATTTAATCCGGATGCTAATTTAGCATTTCTACCGTTTCCGGTAGGAGACAATGAAGAAGATACTACATTATTATCATCTTGCAATTGGACTTATATTGTAAACAAAAATTCGGAACACCTTGATTTGGCAAAAGATTATTGTGAATACATATTATCTTCCGATATGGGATTATATTGGATGTGTGAGGGTGTCGGTGCTGTTTCCGGAGCAAAGACGGACAGAGAGGTCAAAGGAGCATTAGCAAATGATGCTAAGATATATATTTCAGAACAAAAGACGGATGGTTGGATTCATACAATTGCGCCAACAGGGTATACCGATTTAATCGGCCCACTTCTACAAGCATATATGACTGGTGATGTATCGGCAGATGAGGTCACGACAGAGCTGCAAAATTTCTGGTGTGCAGACTAGTACATTTTATAAATAGGAAACAATAGAATGGCATGAAGAAAGAAAATGCCTTATAAATTCTATCTATAAGGCATTTTCTAAAAATACAACAGGGGGGAAACCTATTGAAAAAGAATAATATTAGTAAATACTTTGTATTTGTACTTTTTGTTTTTCCAGCGTTAGCATTTGTCGTTTTTGCTACTGATATTCCGTTCCTTATGAATCTATACTATTCCTTTTATGATTGGAATGGAATTGGGCAAGGAATGAAATTTGTTGGTCTACAAAATTTTAAGACTATTTTTACGAACGATAGTCTATTTTGGAGAGGTGCTATTTTTACACTTAAATTTGCAGTGTTTTATGTAGTAATCGTAAATATAATTTCTTTGAGTGTGGCACTCGTAATGTCGAAAGAAAAAAAGTCTTCCAGTATCGGGAGAGCTTTTTACTATATACCATGTATTATTAGCCTGACTGCTATTAGCCTAATATGGAAATTTATATTTGGTCCAGGATTTGAAGCACTCTATCATCTGACAGGATGGGAATTTTTTGATTGGAGTTGGCTGGGAACATCAAAACTTGCCTTTTATGTGGTCGTTATTATGACCGTTTGGCAGAATGTCGGATTCTATATGGTCAACTACATTGCTGGAATTATTGCTGTTCCAAAGGAGTTAATTGAAGCAGCAAAAATAGACGGAGCCAATTCCATTCAGGTTCTTGGAAAGATTACAATTCCTATGATCATGCCTGCAATCTCTATTTGCATGTTAATGTCATTGACATTTGCGTTTAAATTGTTTGATGTAATCATGGTATTTACAAAAGGAGGACCAGCAAATTCTACGATTACGGTGGCTTATAATATCTATAAAGAAGCTTTTGCAAATAGTAGATATGGATTAGCAACAGCAAAATCTTTGGTATTTGTCATATTTGTTCTTATTGTTACTGCAGTGCAGCTAAAAGTAACGAAAAATAAGGAGGTTGAAGCATAATGAATATCAATAGGAAAAAGATTAGTATTTTTGCAGTTTTCATATTTGTGGCATCAGTGTTCTGGTTGTTACCATTAGTTCTTATATTTATAAATTCATTCAAACCATATAATGATATGCTGCAACATTTTCTAGCATTGCCCCAAAATTGGAGTTTAGATATGTATATGGAGACATGGACTAAATTTAAGTTCCCATTATTAATTAAAAATACGCTGTTTTATACCGTAATCTCTGTTTGCGGAATAATGTTATTGGCGCCCATGGCAGCTTATAAGTTGGCAAGAACAAAAAGTAAATTTAGCAAAATCTGTTTTTTATTAATTATTATGCCTATTATGGTGCCATTTCAGTCCTATATGATTACATTGACAAGAGTAGTTGCCAGCATGCATTTAACGGGTTCAAAACTAGGTTATATTGTAGTCATCATAGGACTTTGCATGCCTTTAGCAGTATATATGATACATGGATTTGTCAAAAATGTCCCAATAGAATTGGAAGAGTGTGCTTGTATTGATGGAGCCTCTCCGACCAGAACCTATTTTAGTATTGTGCTTCCGCTATTAAAACCGATCCTGACAACTGTATTGGTAATTGATACCCTTGCTATCTGGAATGATATTATTACGAACCAATTAATTGTTGGGGGAAATGCAATGGCTATGAACATTCAAAATGCATTATACATGCAATTTTCGGCCCAAACAGCGGATTGGGAACATGCTTTGCCAGGTATTGTAATGTCAATGGTACCAAGTCTGATTTTCTTTGTATTCATGCAGAAGTATATAGTAGGTGGGATTACGACTGGGGCAGTAAAGGGATAATGATTACAAAATGATAGTATATGGAGGATATAATATGCAGGTTGGAGTTTTAGTAGAATTAGATCATAATATAGAAATAAAATTTCAAGAAATAATTGATATGGGCATGAGTTGCTGTCAACTAGTATCTTGGGACGAGGATATGTTTACGGGCGAAATGGCGGAACGGGTAAATATGGCTGTAAAAAAATATAAGGTACATATAACGGCATTCTGGTGCGGATGGTCTGGTCCTGTTGCATGGGATTTATATGACGGTCTGGTTACACTTGGTCTAGTACCGAAAGCATATCGTTTCCAGCGTTTACAGACATTAAAAAGAGGCTCTGATTTTGCGAAATTGATGAAGATTCCAAATCTAATTACACATGTAGGATTCATTCCTGAAAATCCATACGATGAAAATTATGCAGAGGTTCTTGTAGCCTTAAAAGAACTCGTTAAAAAGTGTAAGGAAAATGGTCAAAATTTTCTTTTTGAGACAGGTCAGGAAACGCCGGTAACATTAAAAAGAGCAATAGAAGATATCGGCTCAGATCATGTTGGTATCAATTTGGATCCTGCTAACTTAATTATGTATGGTAAAGCAAACCCGATAGATGCATTAGATATATTTGGAGAACACGTGATGGGGATTCATGGAAAAGATGCCAAATACCCGGTTAATGGAAGAAATCTAGGTACTGAAACGCCGCTTGGTGAAGGCAAGGTAGACTATCCTAGATTCATTGCAAAGCTAAAGGAGATTGGATATCAAGGTGATATCACAATTGAAAGAGAAATTTCGGGAGAAGAACAAAAAAGAGACATCAGGGCAGCAAAAGAAGTATTGGATCAATTAATAATTGATTTCTAAATAATTTAGGCAGAGGGATACAAATGAGAAAATTAAAGGTTGCAATTGTGGGATGTGGAAGAATATCAGTTTCCTATCTCAGTGCATTTCAAAAATTGAGTGACAGAGTGAATGTGGTTTATGCAGTAGATAAAGAAGTAGATAAAGCAAGATTATTTTCGAAAAATTTCTTAGGCTGTAAAGTAGAGAGTGATATGAATACCATATTAGATAAGGATATTGACGTTATTCACATCTGTTTACCTCATTATCTACATAAGGAAGCAGCAATTAAAGCTATGTGTGCCAAAAAAAATGTGCTTGTTGAGAAACCTGTTGCAATGACACTGCAACAGGCAGATGAAATGATAAAAGTTGAGTTGGAAACAAAAGTAAAGGCAGGAGTCATTTTCCAAACGAGATATGTAAAAGGGATAGAAATTATTAAGGAAATGATTCGGGGTGGAAAACTGGGTAAAATCACTGGAGCTAAATCAACGCTTACGTGGTCGAGGCAAGCAGATTATTATGCTGGAAGCGACTGGAAGGGTACATGGGATGGAGAAGGAGGAGGTGTTTTAATAGATCAAGCAATCCATAGCATTGACAGAGTCCGCTATCTGATTGGAGAAGAGGTTCTATGGGTTCATGGGAATGTCGATAATAATTGTCATCACTTTGTAAATGTTGAAGATACTGCAGCTGCCGTAATAGGTTTTAGAGGCGGTTGTATTTACAATTTATATGCTACCAATGTATATAAAGATGATAGTCCTATAGAAATTGAACTATTTGGAGAAAAAGGCCGGGCTAAAATGATACAGGACATGGGTTACATTGAGATAGATGGAAAATGTACAGAAATCAGAAATACATATGAAGATGTTATTGTAGGACCAGGCTATTGGGGAAGTGCGCATGACATGCAGCTACAACAGTTCTATGATGCAGTGTGCAATGATACACCGGTAGAGGTATCATTAATGGAAGGTCGAAAAACGTTAGAATTAGTAAAAGGAATTTATGAATCATCAAGAAAAAGAGAAAAAATCGTATTTCCTTTTGAAGACAGAAGGATACACTTCTTAAACCAATGACTGTTCTGTTGTAGTGTAGGGGAGCGCTCACTTATATTGTGCGACTCCCACTTTCCAATTTGAGGACTTTTTATAAAATATACAATAAAATTAATGGAAAGCATTGCAAATCCCATATCACTCCTTTAGAATAGCTAATTAGTGCTTCTTCCTAACATGGAATGAAGAAAAAAAAGAAAGGACTTAGTTTTTTCATGGGAGAAAAAAATAAATTTACAGGTAGAGTGGGATTTGTACTAGCGGCTGCAGGATCTGCAGTAGGTTTGGGAAACCTTTGGAGATTTCCCTATTTGGCAGCAAAATATGGCGGAGGTACTTTTTTATTTATTTACCTTGTGTTGGCTGTTACATTTGGTTTTACGTTGATGATTACGGAAGTAACAATTGGCAGAAAAACAGGTAAAAGTGTTTTGGATGCATATGGCGTACTGAATAAAAAGTTTAAATTTATCGGATATTTATCTGCAATTGTACCAGTTATCATTTTTCCTTATTATTGTGTAATTGGTGGATGGGTCGTAAAATATGTTTCAGTGTATTTGATGCAGGAAGGCTTGGCAGCTGCAAAAGATACCTATTTTTCACAATTTATTAGTACAACAATGCAACCAATTCTATTTTTAGTAGTTTTTCTATTGGTGACAGCATCCATTGTTGTAGGAGGGGTGGAAAAAGGTATTGAAAAATTCAATAAAATTTTGATGCCTATTTTAATTCTATTGTCAATCATAATTGCATTATATGGACTAACCGTTCCAGGAGCAATGGAAGGATTTATCTATTATATCACGCCAAATATAAGCAAATTATCATTTGAAGCGTTAGTTGCCGCGGCCGGTCAGTTATTTTATTCCTTGTCTCTGGCAATGGGTATTATGGTAACATATGGCTCTTATATGAAAAAAGAAGAAAAAATAGAAAGTTGCATCAAATATATAGAAATATTTGATACGGGAATCGCATTTATTGCTGGATTGATCATTGTTCCATCCGTGTTTGCCTTTGCGGGCGGAGAACAGGCAGCTTCCACTTCGGGACCTGGTCTGATGTTTGTTATGTTGCCAAAAGTATTTGCGAGTATGAAATTTGGTCATATAATAGGTGGCGCGTTTTTTATACTTGTATTTCTTGCTGCTGTTACATCTTCCATCTCCTTAATGGAAACGATCGTATCTATGATAGCAGAAAAGACAAAATGGAGCCGAAACAGCATATGCCTAATGGTAATTCTTATAGCATTTGCGATGGCGATACCTTCTACGCTTGGATTTGGCATATGGTCAGGTGTTACAATATTGAAGTTATCGATTTTGGACTTTTTTGATTTTATAAGCAATACGATTCTGATGCCTGTGATTGCTCTGCTCATGTGTATTTTTATAGGACATGTGATGAAAACAGATTTAATTGCAGAAGAAATCAATCTGTCAGAAGAGTTTAAAAATAGAAAGCTATATGATATGGTAATTAAATTTATTGCTCCTGCATTTTTAGTTCTAATACTAATTACATCCATCATGGGTACTTTTCAGTAATATTTTTAAACCTCTATCAACAGTATTTAGAGTATTTTTTATATTTTTGCAGATTATATGTAAATAAAGTATCTTTTGACAGTTAAATGAGAATACCTTATGATGAAAGTGCAATCGGGGTAAAAATAGCCAAAGGAGAAGGTACTATATGGATCTTATCAGTGAAAAAGTGATTAGGAGTATTGTGGATGTTGAGGGGTATATCACGGCAAATTCGCTGGCAGATTTGACGGGGATATCTGCCAGCAATATCAAGCATAATTTAACACAAATTAAAAAAGATCTTGAGAAATTTCAAGTGTCCTTGCAAAGCATACCCAAAAAAGGATTTTTACTGGTGGCAACACCCGAGCAAAGGCAGGAAATTATACAGGTATTGAATGAGACGGTCAGCAGAGCAACTGAATTCTATACGCATAGAAAGGAATATATACTAGAAACCTTATTTTTATATCAGGCCAATTATACGATTCAGCTGTTTGCAGATGAGTTGTCAGTCAGTAGAAATACAATACAAAAAGACTTAAAACAAATTGATGAGGACTTAAAGAAATTCCATGTGAAAATAAAAAAAATTAGGAATCAGGGTATCGTTTTAGAAGGAAATGAGTTTAATATCCGCCAGTCGATGATTGATTGCAATAATTCTAAATATTGGAATTGGAATCGTGACACTATTTTAGATGATATTGGAACGATGGATAAAAGAATTAGTAAAAAGGCATATACGTATCTATCGAACACGTATACGGTTGATGATCTGCTTGCCATCCAGGAAGAATTATGGTTGGTAGAGCAGACACTGGGACTTCAGTTCGTAGATATATCATTTGGACGCTTGTTGGAATATCTTGCCATTACGGTTGAGAGGGTACGTATCGGCAAAAAGATTAATAAAGTGGATCAGCAGGAAACACAGGCTGAGATTGATAGTAAGTATTTGAATGTCGCTTCATTAGTTTTAAAGAATATTCTTCCGGAATATAAAAAGGGATATCAGGCAGAGGCGCAATATTTGGCTGCTAGACTTTTTGTTGCAAATACTTGCGATGATATGAATGTGCATATGCAAACTGAATATAACGATATCGTAATTGATTTCCTTTTAGGAATTGAAGAAATTATAGGAATTAAACTATTAAGCATTAATGACGAGTTGATCAAAGAATTGAATATTGCTTTCGTTCGTGTAAAAATAAGAGAGTACTATCAGATTTTAGACTGGAGTGAATTATACAGGGATATTCAAAAACAATTTACGGGACTTTATGGAATTTGCATGACGAACCTTTATGAGGTGGAAAAAAGTATTGGCTGCCATTTTAGGCAGGATGATGTTGCATGGATTGTATTATTAATTCACAATTGCATCAGCGATGCAAAAAACAGGATACCAGCTATTCTTGTGCATGGAACCAATTATCATACTGCATTTTATCAAAAAGAAAAAATAGAGGAAGCAATCCCCAAATTAATAATTAAAAAAAGCCTATATTTTAAGGATTTTGATGATTCTCTGGCTGCGGATTCTCTTATTATTGCTACTGTGCCTTTTAAAGAGAAAACAGATAATGTCATAGAGATTACAAAACATATCAATAGTAATGATATGGAATGCATACAAAATGGATTAGATAATATGGAATGGAAATATCAAGTGAAGCTGCTACAGGAAATCATACAAGAAGTATTTTCTACGGAACGAATCATTCCAGATCTAACCGTACCAAATAAAGAAGAGGCTATTAGTAGGATGGCAGATTTACTGAAGGAAAAAGGATGTGTTGAGGAAGGGTTCCGTGATAAAGTGCTGGAACGAGAGCGATTTTGTCCGACTTCAATAGGAAATGAAATAGCAATACCACATCATTATCATGATTTTGTTTTGAAAAATAGTATTGCGGTAGCAAGAGTGCGTCACAGAGTACGTTGGAATCAAGATGAAAGAGTGAAATTGATATTTTTGATTGCCATAAAATACAAAGAACCGCTTAAAATAAAAGTCTTGTTTCATTATTTGTATGAATTAATAGAAAACCAGGAATTATTACAAAAAATAAAGAATACAGAAACAAGTTTACAAATCTATGATCAAATAAAAAAAGTAAAGATGTAATGATTTATTTGTAAAATCTAAGAAACATTTGAACAGTTCGATACTGTGCAAATGTTTTTTTGTTTTATTGGTAATACTATAAATTGATAAAAATTACTTGAATCATAAACTCATTTATTGCCCGAAATAAGAAAATATTGTGCAAAATATGAAATTATGGTCTATATACTTACTATTTTAATTTCGTTATGATGAATATAGGCAGTAAGTACAACAAAAAAATATACAATATAAACAAAAGGAGGATACAAAATGTTAGTTAACATGAAAGAAATTTTAGAAATAGCAGAGAGGGAAAAATATGCAATTCCTTGCATTAACACCCCGAATGTAGAAACAATTCGTGCGGTGATTGGTGCTGCCGAGGAATTAAATACACCGATTATCATTGATCACGCTCAGGTACATGATTCTTTAATTCCGATTGAGAGAATTGGTCCTGAAATGATCAAATATGCAAAGGAAGCTACTGTTCCGGTTTGTGTACATTTAGATCATGGTAGTGACTATGATTTTGTAATGCGTGCGATTCGTGTTGGTTTTCCATCTATTATGTATGACTGCAGTGCTTTACCAATGGAAGAGAACATGGAAAAAGTTAAAAAATTTGTTCAATTTGCTCATGCAGCAGGAATCACGGTGGAAGCAGAACTTGGAGTTATGGCATCAACGGAAGAAGATAGCCACGGTGGAGATGTGGAAAGCAGGGTATTAACGAACGAAGATATTAAGAAATTTTTCACGGAACCAGAAGAAGCAAAATTATTTGCAGAAGAAACAGGATGTGATGCTCTTGCTGTATGTTTTGGTACGATGCACGGAATTTATGCAGAGCCTCCAGTACTTGATATCGATAGAGTAAAAGCTATTCGTGCTGCTATGCCGGCTAATTGTCGTGTTGTTATGCATGGAGCTTCCGGTGTTGAATTTTCACAAGTGCAAAACGCAATAGAGGCAGGATGTTCCAAAGTTAATTACTATTCTTACATGGCGAAAGCAACGACTAAATTTGTGGCTGAACGTGTTGCGGAAACAGAAGGAAAGATTGCATATCATGAACTACAGGAAGAAGCCTTCGTGTTTATGAAAGAATATGCAAAAAATGTAATTAGAGAATTTAAGAATGGAAATAATAAATAGATAAAAGGAGATTTTTTTATGGCAAAGTTAGTTGATATATTAGAGAAGTTCCCGTTTGAAGCAGATAAAAAAAGACCTATGCTGATTCGTAAACAAGATTATTCAACCGCATTATACCCACCTAATAACGCATTTACCTCTGATAATACTTTTACAATCGTAACTACAGACAGTTTTATGCTTGGTATTTATGAATTGTGTCCAGGAGGAGTATTCTTGCCACTTGATATTCATCCGGGTGATGAGACTTATTATATTTTGGATGGACCTGTATTACAAAGAAGTGGAAATGGACAATTTGCATATTTACAAAGTGGAGAAGGTCTATGGATGCCTGAAGGAGCTTGGCATTGTTGTCATAACTTCTCTGAAAATAAGGCAAGAATTTTATACTTTATTACACCGAAAGCATGGAGTAAAGATATACCACCAGCAGTCATCCCAACAGATGAAGAAACAAAATTCTATAAGGGTCCGAACAATGATTCTTTACCGAATATGAAAGACAAAATTTATGATATATCCAGACAAGGGTGCACCGATGATATTGGATGCTGGCCACCGGTAGATTATAAAGAAGCTAGGAAAACAGGAGCAGTTTACGGAATTCGTGATTTTGAAAAATTAAATAATATACATGGAACAAAGCATCCAATGCTAATGAGATTTATCTCAAGCAATGATTATGGACATTTTGGTGAGTTTATACTCCCAGCTGGTGGATACGGTCCACGTTGTTCTGATCCGGATGTACATGCAGGAGATGGGGCATTATATTGCATAGATGGACCAGTAACTGTTAATTTGGTGGATTTGGAGGAAAGCTTTATATTAAATCCGGAAGATTCTTTCTTCCTGCCTGCTGGAACAAAATACCAGTTGGTAAATTTTGAAAACAAGCCAATAAAAGTAGTCTTTGCAGTTACAGAATTATAAAAACAATTTTTGTAAATGCTAAGAAAAACGAAGGTTCTTCGCTAATTAGCGAAGAACCTTTCTAATTCATGACAAATGAGTGTTGAGTCAGATTTGCAATGACGGATTAGAGAAAGGAAGGGCGGATAATGAATAATAAATTTGGTGTGGATAGTTTCATTTGGACAGAAAAATTTAGTGAAAAAGATTTATGGATCATTGGTAAAGCAAAGGAATTGGGATTTGAAGTAATTGATTTTGCAATTGCTGACCCCTATACATTTCCAGTAGAGCAAGTTAAGAGTGAGCTGGATAGAGTGAAAATAGAATGCGTGTGTACGACAACATTAACGGTAGAGACCAATCCGATATCTCCGGATCCTGCAATTCGTAAAGCAGGCGTGGATGCAATGAAGAAATGTGTGGATATCTGTCATTATCTTTGTGCACCTATTCTTGGTGGAGTGAATTATGCAGGATGGGGATACATCACCAAAAAACCACGGACAGAGCAAGAATGGTTGTGGGGAGTCGAAAGTATGAGAGAAGTTGGTCTATATGCGAAGGAGAAGGGCCATGTTACGATTTGTGTGGAATGTGTCAATCGATTTGAGACCTTTTTCCTAAATATTGCTCAGGATGCTGTCAGATTTTGTAAGGAAGTAGGAACTGGAAATATAAAAGTTCATCTAGATTGTTTTCATATGATAAGAGAAGAAAAGAGCTTCCGAGAGGCAGTTATGACATGTGGAAAAGAATATTTAGGTTATATTCATGTAAATGAAAATGATAGAGGTATACCGGGAACTGGTATGGTTCCTTTTAAGGAATTTTTTCAGGCGATTACCGAGATTGGGTATGAAGGCCCGCTGGTAATTGAATCTTTTGATCCAAGTTTTGAGGAACTTGCAGGGAATTGTGCGATCTGGAGAAAATTCGCAGATACAGGAGAACAACTTGCGATAGAAGGTCTAAAAAATCTTAAAAACATAGCATCAGAAATTTAGTCCAGCGGTGTGATGTCAAGTGAGAAATGAAATTAAAATCATATATATTTAGTTCCTTTTCCGAAAAGCGCAAAACACCCACCTAAGCCCTGTCGACCAAGTTTTTAAAAAATGAGCAGGGCGA
>JAEVYY010000017.1 GCA_023392535.1 Bacillota bacterium | reverse complement strand
TATCGTTCATTCGCAACGCGCTTGCGCTTGGACTTCGCCGCAGTGGTACGTAAGAGCATAGAGAACATGCTCTAAGTACCAGCGGCTGCGTACAGTTGCTCGTCAAACGATAGTCGGTATCCATTTTTGGGTAGGTAGTGGTGCAAACTGAGGGGGCTTTGATTTGCACCTTTTAGGTTACGATAAAAAGGATACCGAATATCGTTCGTTCGCAACGCGCTTGCGCTTGGACTTCGCCGCAGTGGTACGTAAGAGCATAGAGGACATGCTCAAAGTACCAGCGGCTGCGTACAGTTGCTCGTCAAACGATAGTCGGTATCCATTTTGGGGTAGGTAGTGGTGCAAATGGGAGGGCTTTGATTTGCACTAGGTAGGTTACGATAAAAAGGATACCGAATATCGTTCGTTCGCAACGCGCTTGCGCTTGGACTTCGCCGCAGTGGTACGTAAGAGCATAAAGGACATGCTCTAAGTACCAGCGGCTGCGTACAGTTGCTCGTCAAACGATAGTCGGTATCCATTTTTTGGTAGGTGGAGGTGCAAATTGGGAGGCTTGGATTTGCGCTAGGTAGGTTACGATAAAATGGAGACCGAATATCGTTCATTCGCAACGCGCTTGCGCTTGGACTTCGTCGCAGTGGTACATTAGAGCATAGAGGACATGCGCAAAGCACCAGCGGCTGCGTACAGTTGCTCGTCAAACGATAGTCGGTATCCATTTTTTGGTAGGTAGTGGTGATAATTGGAGGGCTTTGATTTGCACTAGGTAGGTTACGAATAAAAAGGATACCGAATATCGTTCATTCGCAACGCGCTTGCGCTTGGACTTCGCCGCAGTGGTGCGTAAGAGCATACAATACATGCTCTAAGTACCAGCGGCTGCGTACAGTTGTTCGTCAAACGATAGTCGGTATCCATTTTTTTGTAGGTGGAGGTGCAAATTGGGAGGCTTGGATTTGCACTAGGTAGGTTACGATAAAATGGAGACCGAATATCGTTCATTCGCAACGCGCTTGCGCTTGAACTTCGCCGCAGTGGTACATAAGAGCATAGAGGACATGCTCTAAGTACCAGCGGCTGCGTACAGTTGCTCGTCAAACGATAGTCGGTATCCATTTTTTGGTAGGTAGTAGTGATAATTGGAGGGCTTTGATTTGCACTAGGTAGGTTACGATAAAAAGGATACCGAATATCGTTGATTCGCAACGCGCTTGCGCTTGGACTTCGTCGCAGTGATTGGAGGGCTTTGATTTGCACCTTTTAGGTTACGATAAAAAGGATACCAACTATCGTTCAATCCAACCGCGCTTTAAACGGTTACGCCTTTCCACCTCAAAAATTGTAATCCATTACGTAGTGGATGTTATCATTTGCACATGCTTACCCTACAAAAAAATGGATGCACAACATAGTTTGTTGAACAGCTGTATGATGCCGCTGGTACTTTGAGCATGTACTCCATGCTCTTACGTACCACTGCGGCTAAAATCCAAGCGGAAGCGTGCTGTGAATGAACTATGTTGTGCATCCATTTTATCGAAAACCAAAAGGTGCAAATGGATACCTTGATGCTCTTATATACCACTGCGGAAAAATCCAAGCGGAAGCTTGTCTGTTTTGTTCTGATTAAACTATTTGTTTCGTGGAATACTCTAGATAATGATATGAATGCGATAAATAGTCGCAGATAGGAGCTGAATATGAGAATTCCAAGACATTTGGGCATAATCCCGGATGGGAACAGACGGTGGGCTAAAAAGAGCGAATTGGATAAGGAAAAGGGCTATGAACATGGGCTTACACCAGGGCTAAATCTGTTTCGATCTGCCAGAAAACTGGGCATAGAGGAACTAACGTATTATGGATTTACAGTAGATAATTGTAAAAGACCAGCTGCTCAGGTCAAAGCTTTCCAAAAAGCGTGTGTAGATGCTGTCAGGTTAATTGAGCAGGAGGATGTAAGCCTGTTTGTAATAGGGAACACAGATTCTAAATTTTTTCCCAAGGAACTTTTACCTTATACAAGGAATAGAGAAGCAAATACAACGAAAATGAAAGTTAATTTTTTGGTGAATTACGGATGGGATTGGGATTTGAAAAATGGCTTTCGTTCCAAAACTATTTCTAGAATCGATATGATTATTCGTTGGGGTGGAATGTGCAGGCTATCAGGGTTCTTACCCCTCCAATCGGTATATGCAGACTTTTATATCATACCAGATATGTGGCCGGAGTATAGGGAAGAACAGTTTAATGAAGCCATTGCCTGGTATCAGCGTCAGGATGTTACTTTGGGAGGTTAATGAGAAAATAGATTAAAATATTGTTTTATTAATAACGAAATGTTATAATTTGATAATTATTAAAGATAATAATAATAATTTTTACACAATAAAGAACTCTAGCAAAAAGAATCAAACATCATGGGGGAAATGAGATGAACAAACGGTTTACAATATTAATCGTAGATGATAGTAAGACAAATCGTGGATTGCTAAAGAGTATATTGGGGGATATCTATATGGTGTTAGAAGCATGTGGTGGAATGGAAGCTCTTTACATTTTGGAACATAGAAAGGACATTGCGCTGATTTTATTAGATATCAATATTTCAGGAATGAGCGGTTTTGAATTGTTGGAGAAGATTCGCTCTGATGAATCCACTGCTAACATACCAGTGGTGATCAATTCGCAATTTGATTGGTATGAGAATGAATTAAGGGTATTACGACTGAGAGTCAACGATTATATTGCAAAACCGTATCATAAGGAGCTTGTCAGGCAACGTGTACAGAATATCATAGCCAGGGCCGAGTATGAAAGACAGCAGTTTTGTCAGGATAGGAAAGACAGGCAAATACGAGAACTAATAAATTATTTGGAAAGAGATCAATTGACGGGTATCTATACAAGGGAGACCTTTTGTGTAAAAACAGCGAAAATGATAAATGATAATCCCAATACATCCTATAAACTTCTACTTCTGGATATTGAACGTTTTAAAGTAATTAATGATTTATTTGGAACTGATATAGGCGATTGGATACTGAGAGAAATTGCAGGAAACCTTGATAAATATTTAAATGGAAAAGGGACTTATGGAAGGCTGAAGGCAGATAATTTTGTATGTTGTGTTCCTGTAATGCAAGTAGATCCTAATAAGTTGATGAAACGTCTGGAAAATAGTTTTAGTGCACTACATCTGAATTATAAGATTTCTCTTTATATGGGCATCTATAATATCACAAATAAAGAAGTCCCTGTGGATCAGATGTGCGACCGAGCCAACCTTGCAATTAGCACAGTGAAGGGCAATTCCATTAAGAACATTGCTGTTTATGATGATACATTAAGGGACAAGATGTTAGAAGAACAACAAATTGTTTCTCAGATGCATCAGGCTTTAAAAGAAAAGCAATTCTGCATATTTATACAACCTATTTATAACTTAAAAACAAAAATGCCGGTCGGTGCAGAAGCATTGGTTCGCTGGAAGCATCCGACGAGAGGTATGATATTACCAGGAGCATTTATTCCTTTATTGGAACGAAACGGATTTATTACAAAATTAGATGCATATGTATGGGAAGAAACTTGCAAATATTTACATAGAGCCAAAAAAGATGGTAGACCTTATCTTCCAATTTCAGTAAATGTTTCCCGTATGAATCTATATGATTCAACCCTTTGCGACAAATTCCTTGATTTAATACATAAATATGAATTAGATTCATCTATGCTGAAACTGGAGATTACAGAGAGTGCATATATGGATAATCCCCGCCAACTGTTGGAGATGATGAAAAAATTTCAAGGGTATGGTTTCAAAATATTAACAGATGACTTTGGTTGTGGATATTCTTCACTTAATATGTTAAAAGATGTGCCCACAGATATTCTAAAATTAGATATGAAATTTATAGATGCAATTGGAACTTCAAAGAAAGCAGAAAATATATTAATTCATGTCATACATATGGCGAGGGATTTAGAAATGACGGTTATTGCAGAAGGAGTCGAAACAAAGGAGCAACTAGATTTTCTGGAAAAGATAGGATGTGAAAATGTTCAGGGATTCTATTTTTCAAAGCCTTTAACGGAAAGAGAATTCACAAAACTCACACATCATTTTCACAAAGTGAATACAAATTATAGTTAAAATAAGGAAAATTAATTATAATTTGGAAAGGAAATTTATTATGAAGAAAAAAATAGTTATGGCAGTGGTCGTGGCAATGACCTTATCATTGGCAGGATGCGGAAGTAAGACAGTAACGGACAACTCAACAACTATCACTGAAGAAACAACAAGCATTGAAACGGAATCTAAGATGGATGAGACAAAGGCGGTAGAGAAGATGCCGATCGAAGAAGAAATAACACTGGGAAAGGTAACCTCAATTGACGGAGATATCCTTACAGTAGCTTTGGGAGAGATGAGTCTTACAGAAAACGGTGATGATAAATCAGAAGCAAAAGCACCAAGTGGAGATAAGCCACAGGGAGAAGCACCAAGTGGTGATAAGCCACAGGGAGAAGCCCCAGATGGAGATAGACCTGAAGGAGGAGCGCCAGGTGCAGATAAGCCGCAGGGAGAAGCACCAAGTGGAGATAAACCAAAGGGAGAATCACCAATTGATAAGGGAACTTCTTTTAAAGAAAATGGTGAGACAATTAATATTACAATGGATGATACTGTATTAATTAAAGTCCAGAATGGCACCAATTCGACAGAAGGAACGATCGATGATATTGCAGAAGGAAGTATAATATCTATCATCTATGATGAGGATGGAAAAGTTACCTCCATTGAAGTAATGAATCAAGGAGGAGATCCGGCGCCGGCAGAGGCAGAAACTTCTACAGAGGAGATAACTGCAGAATAGAATGTTATAAAAAAACTACATAAAACAAAGAGAAGCCAGAATCGATAAATGCATTTAGTTTATTTTTGGCATGTTGTCTTGACATATATATGACAGAGTGTTATTCTTTTATGAATAACACTCTGTCATACATTGGGGGTAACAACATAATGCAACCTATATCTGAAGCAGAATTAGATATTATGAGAATAGTGTGGGGAAACCAAGGTTCCACATTTTTTTCGTATATTATGAGAGAACTTGAAACAAAAGAAAAAACATGGCAAAAGAACACGGTTATAACACTATTAGCACGTCTTATGGACAAAGGTTATTTAAAAGCCAAAAAAACGGGGCGAAGGAATGAATATACTCCTCTTGTCAGCGAAGCTGATTACCAATCATTACAGACCCGAAATTTTATTGAGAAGATTTATGAGGGAAGTGTAGGTGGTCTTATATCTAATTTAATTCGTGGTGATTTATTGAAAGAGGATGAATATGAATCTCTACGAAATTTGCTAGAAAGAGGAGAAAAAAATGAATAGAGTATTTCTTATCATATTGTCATTAACATTATCTGCCTCTATACTTATTCTAGTTTTAATTTTATGTAGACCATTTTTAAAAGATAAATTTAGCAGGCAATGGCAATATTATATTTGGCTTATTGTGATTATCCGGTTACTGTTTCCTTTGGCATTAGATGGAAGTATTTTGGATCACGCTTTTGAAGCTGTCAAAAATGCATATTATGGAGAAGATATACCGTATGAAATGGATACGGATAAAGAAATAGAAAATAGTAACGGAACAAAATATTCAATGGATACAAGGACCTCTATTTTTTATCCAATACAAGAGACATTTTGGCTATTTTTTGAAAATATATGGTTAGTCTGGATTGGAGTGGCCTTGCTTTTATTAATAAAAAAAATAACCGTTTATAAAAGTTTTGTACGCTATGTAAGAGCGGGAATGGTACCAATTGATAGTGTTGAACTTTTAGATCAGGTTTCCATTATTGCCAATCAGATAGGAGTACACAAGGCTGTTGAGCTGTGCATGAATCCACTTATTTCTTCCCCATTGATAGTAGGATTCTTTCGCCCTTTAATAGTAATTCCAAGTACAAAGATATCAGATAAAGATTTTTATTATATAGTGCTGCACGAGCTCGTACACTTAAAACGTTGCGACATCTTTTATAAATGGCTGGTGCAGATCACCAAATGCATCCATTGGTTTAATCCGCTTGTTTATTTCATGGAGAATGAAATTACCAAAGCGTGTGAATTTTCATGTGATGAGGTTGTTATGATAAAAGCAGGTTCTGTAAACACCAAGGAATATGGTGATACGCTACTGGAAGCGATGGCATCGGTTGGACGATATCAGGAAAATCTGGTTTCTGTTACTTTATATGAAAATATAAAAGACTTAAAAGAAAGACTTGTTGCGATTGTGAGTTTTAGGCGTAAGTCCAGATGGATAACTGGTGTATCTATCGTATTAACAATTATTTTTATTGCGCTTTCGCTGACAACAGGAGCTTATACCAGAACGAATCCGTCAGAACCAATAACACCAGACAATAAATCTTTCCTATATCATACCAATGATGAAGTAACTATTATGGCTCAAATCAATGCGGGCGGTGTGGCGATCATGCATGGTACAAAAAATCAAATAGGCGTAGACTATGACGATCAATATTATGATGTAAAACTAATGGAGGAAGGGGGAGAGTGGAAAGTAACAGTAACGGGAAAGAAAGCGGATATGGGTCCCAGGTATGTCAAACTATATCTTCCTGATACTAACTGTAGTATTACGGCCAATGTTTTTTGTGGTAGTCTGTTGTATGAATTATTGAAAGAGAGTAAAAATTCTATAACTATTACTGCGGCTGATGCTTCCCTTGATTTTTCATCGCCGAATGGATATTTGAATTATAATATTTCGGTTCTTTCGGAAGAACCGGAATTTATGCAAGACAGCCACCTGAATTGTCCCGATTACTTCTCTCAAACAAAGAGTAAAATAGGGTATAAAAGCAGCTCTGGTACAAATGAGATCAATATCCTTTTGAAGGGCTTTACAAATATTAATTTTGAATAAAGTAATGACTTTTGACATTTAATGCCTAGTAAATAACTAGGAAAAAAGATTGAAAAGTAAGGGTAAGATTGTTATACTATAGCAGAATAAAAGTGCAAGTGAAAAAGGAGCAAAATTAATGTTAAATCAATTTTCAAGAACCGAAATATTATTAGGGGCCGATGCTATGAAGAAATTATCAAATGCCCGGGTAGCAGTTTTTGGAATTGGAGGCGTAGGTGGATATACCGTGGAAGCACTTGCCAGAAGTGGTGTGGGAACAATTACAATTATCGATGATGATAAGGTATGTCTTACGAATATCAACAGACAGATTATTGCTACAAGAAAAACGGTAGGAAAACAAAAAGTGGATGTAATGAAAGAGCGTATTTTAGAGATCAATCCTAAGGCTTCCGTGTTTACACACACTTGTTTTTATCTACCAGAGCATGCAGATGAATTTGATTTTACGCAATATGATTATATTGTGGATGCTGTTGATACCGTAACCGCTAAGATAGAACTCGTAATGCAGGCAAAAAAATGCAAAACACCGATTATAAGTTGTATGGGAGCAGGAAATAAATTGGATCCGACCATGTTTGAGGTAGCCGATATTTTTAAGACAAGTATATGCCCATTGGCAAAAGTAATGAGAAAAGAGTTAAAGGTTCGGGGAATAAAAGATCTGAAAGTTGTATATTCAAAAGAAATTGCAAGAAAACCAATCGAAGATATAGAAAACAGCTGTAAAGGGAACTGTATCTGCCCACCAGGAGCAGTCAGAACCTGTACTTCGCGAAGAGCAATACCAGGAAGCAATGCATTTGTTCCATCTGTGGCAGGTTTGATTATGGCAGGAGAAGTAATCAAAGACATAGCAGGAGTCAGGTAGAACAAAATGAATTAGTAGATGAGAGCGCGTCAAGTATGGCTATTTTTTGAATTCATCGCCAAGTTTTAAAACCATGAATACATCAGCAGTATAATTCATATTATATCTTTCTGTTTTTAGGAAGCCCATCTTTTTATATAGTGAAATAGCTCTTTGACTCGATGACAATGTGTCAAGATACATTTCTTTATAGTTATCCTGCTTTGCTTTCCATATAATTGTCTGTAGCAATTGATATCCTAATCTTTTGCCATGGTATTTTTTAAAAAGATACAATGATTTCAACTCACATTTTTCAATATCCAAATGTTTTAGACCAACCGTACCAATTATATTTTTTCCGTCAAACAGACAATAAAAATATTGAAAAGAGTCATTTATATCACTATATATTTGATGGCATCCATTTAATTCTAATTTTCTTTCTGATTGGGGTAAACATTCTTGTAAAAACTGTATCAAGCAACTATAAAATTTTTCTTCGTAATTATGAATGGAAAACATATTACTCCTTAAACATATACTCAATAATTCCATGTATATGATATTTTAATGTATCAAATGCAGGTACAGGTATATCTTCGCTGTTAGGATACATCAATGGCAGCTCTGTACATCCTATAATAATAGCATCGATATGATCCCTGGAAATTAAATCATGGATGATACGATCAATTATACTTTTAGATTTTTTATTTATGATACCAAACTCCAATTCTTCAGCGATTACTTGATCAATAAAATTTCTTTCTTTTTCGTTTGGAGTTACTATCGTAATACCATTTTCTATAAACTGTTTTTTGAAAAATGGATCTTCCATAGTAAATTTGGTACCAAGCCATGCTACTCTTTTAAAGCCGTTTAATTTGATTACCTGGTAAGTAGGCTCTACTATGCTTAGTAATGGAAGGTTCGCTCTTTTTTCTAGAATATCAAAAACAACATGAGGTGTATTAGAAGCCATAACAACAAAATCAGCTCCAGATTTTTCTAAGTTATAAATTCCATGCAACAAATAATTCGCTAATTCCTCAAATTGCTTTGCTTTGCAAAATCCCAACATTTGATACATATTAACCGTTTCTATTGTCAAGTCAGGAAAATATCCATTTTTATCTTTCTTTTTATATTCAGAGACAATTTCTTTGTAATAGAGCAGAGTTGATTCGGGTCCCATCCCACCAAGAATTCCTAACTTTTTCATGATTATCCCCCTTGAAATGTTATTTATTGCATTATCTGAAACTGGTTTCTATCCGTATTCTAACAGATCCATCATATTTATAAAATAGTAATTTAACACTATTTAGAGACAGATAATATATGACAATCGTAGAAAAGTTTGTTATACTGTTCCTATTGGAGCAAGATAAAAACGGGAGGTAAAATCGTGAGAAGAACAGGCAGGATGATAATCCTTTTATTGAGTATGATGTTCATGCTTACAGGATGCGGTTTACATAAAAAGCGTGTGAATATAGATGAAGGTATGATGGCAATTCAAAAGCTTGATTATACGGGAGCGTTGGATTGTTTTGAGAAGGCGCTTGTCAATAGTGAGGATCAACAGCTAGTGTATAGGGGTCAAGGGATTGCTTATATGGGGCTAACACAATATGAGGATGCAAAAGAAGCTCTATTAAAAGCGATATCATATAGTAAGAACGGACCAGACAGTATCTCTTATGACATCGACTATTACCTGGCAACGGCATATTATAAAACTGGTGAGTTGAAAAAAGCGATTCAGATTTACAGTTCTATTATTGCATTGAAGCCAAAAGGAACAGATGCTTATTATCTTCGCGGTTGTGTGGAACTGGACAATGATGAATATGATGCGGCTGTCTCTGATTTTAATGAAGCAATGAAACTGGCGAAGACAAATTATGATATGTATATTAATATTTATCTAAGTTTTGAGCGGAATGGTTATGAAGAAGAAGGGAAAAAGTATCTTAAGGATTTACTGGATCATAACAGTGAAGGCATGTCTAAATTTGATAAAGGGAGGATTAGTTTTTATCTGCAGGATTATGACAGCGCGAGGAATTTGTTGGAAGAAGCCAGAACGGAGTCTGCAGGCAATGCGGATGTAATTCTGATGTTGGGCAGGACATATGAGGTCCTGGGAGATTATAATTATGCCAGCAGCGTATACCTGAACTATCTGAAAAATGATAAAACGCAGGTTGAAGTTTATAATCAATTAGGTTTATGTAAAATGAAGATGGAGGATTATCAGGCAGCATTAGAAGCTTTTCAATCAGCGCTCGCAATAGAAAACAACAATATGATACAAACATTACTATATAATGAGATTGTTGTCTATGAATTCTTGGGTGAGTATAAGCAAGCTACCGTTAATATGGAGAAATATCTCAAATCATATCCTGACGATAAGAAGGCGTTACGAGAATATGAATTTTTACAGACCAGATAGAATGTAAATAAACAGAAAATTGAAATAGGAAAATAGTCACAGTATTTGCGTGGAAGCAGGGGAAATATACCAAATTTCTTCTGCTTTTTTAGGTAAAGTTGTACGAAAAAAATTACGAAAAACACTATATATTAGGATGCCAAATATTTGCGGACACAATATGTAGTGTTTGCGGATTGACTTTGAAAAGTGATGATGTTACAATATCAATAATGGTGAATTTGACATTTTATGTAAACAAGATATGAGCGGGAATTCGATATGAGAAGGGAGAATGTATGTTTAGCGTTATCAAAAGGGATGGGAGAGATACAGGATTTAATTTAACTAAAATTAACGATGCAATCATGAAAGCTTTTAATGCGACGGAGGTACAATATAATAACGATATTGTAGATTTATTGGCACTTAGAGTAACTGCTGAGTTTCAGAATAAGGTAAAGAGCGGATCAATACATGTGGAAGATATTCAGGATTGCGTTGAGAAAGTTTTAGAGCAGACAGGCTATGCAGAAGCAGCCAAAGCCTACATTCTTTATCGCAAGCAAAGAGAAAAGATAAGAACAATGAAATCAACGATATTGGATTATAAAGAGGTAGTAAATAACTATGTAAAAGTAGAGGATTGGCGTGTAAAAGAGAATTCAACAGTAACCTATTCTGTTGGAGGTCTGATTTTGAGTAATTCTGGAGCGGTGACAGCTAATTACTGGCTATCGGAAGTTTATGATGAAGAAATCGCAGAAGCGCATAGAAATGGCGATATACATATCCATGATTTGTCTATGCTGACGGGATATTGCGCTGGTTGGTCATTGAAACAGCTGATTCAGGAAGGACTTGGAGGGATCACAGGTAAAATCACATCTGCACCTGCAAGACATTTGTCTGTATTGTGTAACCAGATGGTTAATTTCCTGGGAATCATGCAAAATGAGTGGGCAGGGGCACAGGCATTTTCTTCTTTTGATACGTATCTTGCGCCATTTGTCAAAGTGGATCATTTATCTTATCAGGAAGTAAAAAAATGTATAGAGGCTTTTATTTATGGAGTCAATACACCAAGCCGCTGGGGAACACAAGCTCCATTTTCTAATATTACATTAGATTGGACAGTTCCCAATGATCTTGCAGAGTTACCAGCAATTATTGGCGGTAAGGAGATGAACTTTAAATATAAAGATTGTAAAATAGAAATGGATATGGTGAATAAGGCGTTTATCGAAACAATGATTGAAGGAGATGCAAATGGGCGCGGTTTTCAGTATCCGATTCCTACTTATTCTATCACCAAAGATTTCGATTGGTCCGATAATGAAAATAATCGGTTGTTATTTGAGATGACATCAAAATACGGAACTCCTTATTTTTCCAATTATATTAATTCTGATATGGAGCCAAGTGATGTACGAAGTATGTGTTGCAGACTGCGTCTTGACCTTAGAGAATTACGTAAAAAGACGGGTGGATTTTTCGGTTCCGGTGAGAGTACAGGTAGTGTTGGTGTGGTTACGATCAACATGCCAAGAATTGCTTATCTTTCTACAACAAAGGATGATTTCTATAAAAGATTGAATCGCATGATGGATATATCAGCACGCTCACTAAAGATTAAAAGAGGTGTGATATCTAAATTATTAGAAGAAGGATTATACCCATATACAAAGCGTTATCTTGGAAGTTTTGAAAACCATTTTTCAACAATAGGTCTGATTGGCATGAATGAAGCGGGACTGAATGCAAATTGGCTTCGGGCAGATATGACAGAGGCGAAAACACAGGAGTTTTCAAAGGAAGTACTGAACCATATGCGGAGCCGATTATCCGATTATCAAGAGGAGTACGGCGATCTCTATAATTTGGAAGCTACACCTGCTGAAAGCACTACGTATCGTCTTGCAAAGCATGATAAAGAGAAATGGCCGGCGATTAAGACGGCTGGAAATCAGGGGGATACACCATACTATACGAACTCCTCCCATTTACCAGTCGATTATTCTACCGATATCTTTGATGCTTTAGATATCCAGGATGGCTTACAGACGTTGTATACATCAGGGACAGTATTTCATGCATTTTTAGGAGAGAAGCTACCAGATTGGAAAGCGGCTGCAAATATAGTAAAGACAATAGCTGAAAACTATAAACTTCCATATTATACACTGTCACCGACCTATTCCATTTGTAAAGAACATGGATACCTTGCGGGGGAACAATTACAGTGTCCGATCTGTGGAGCAGGTACAGAAGTATATAGCCGAATTACGGGTTATTATCGGCCAGTACAAAACTGGAATGATGGGAAATTACAAGAGTATGCGAACAGAACAGAATATGATTTGAATGACTCAGTCTTAAAGAAACCAGTGGCAAGTGTTGTTACTTTGTCAAAATATGAGGAAGATATCACGGTGGATATTGAAACACCAGCTAATGTTAAATATTTGTTTACGACGAAGACTTGTCCAAATTGTAAGGTGGTCAAAGAATATTTAAAAGGAGAAAAATATGTATTGATTGATGCAGAAGAAAATATGGAGCTTGCTACCCGATACGGTGTCATGCAGGCGCCTACACTTGTTGTAGTCAATGGAGATACATCTAAGAAATATGTCAACGCTTCCAATATCAAAAAATATGCGGAAACAGTTGCATTTGTGTAAAATAGAATTTGCGCTAGGTAGGTTACGCTAAAATGGAGACCGAATATCGTTCGTTCGCAACGCGCTTGCGCTTGGACTTCGTCGCAGTGGTACATAAGAGCATACAATACATGCTCTAAGTACCAGCGGCTGCGTACAGTTGCTCGTCAAACGATAGTCGGTATTCATTTTTTAGTAGGTAGTGGTGCAAATTGGGGGGCTTTGATTTGCACCTTTTAGGTTACGATAAAATGGAGACCGACTATCGTTCGTTCGCAACGTGCTTGTGCTTGGACTTCGTCGCAGTGGTACGTAAGAGCATAGAGAACATGCGCAAAGTACCAGCGGCTGCGTACAGTTGCTCGTCAAACGATAGTCGGTATCCATTTTTTGGTAGGTAGTGGTGCAAATGGAGGGGCTTGGATTTGCGCTAGGTAGGTTACGATAAAATGGAGACCGAATATCGTTCGTTCGCAACGCGCTTGTGCTTGGACTTTGCCGCAGTGGTACGTAAGAGCATAGAGGACATGCTCTAAGTACCAGCGGTTGCGTACAGTTGCTCGTTAAACGATAGTCAGTATCCATTTTTTAGTAGGTAGTGGTGCAAATGAGGGGGGCTTGGATTTGCACTAGGTAGGTTACGATAAAAAGGAGACCGAATATCGTTCGTTCGCAACGCGCTTGCGCTTGGACTTCGCCGCAGTGGTACGTAAGAGCATAGAGAACATGCGCAAAGTACCAGCGGTTGCGTACAGTTGCTCGTCAAACGATAGTCAGTATCCATTTTTTAGTAGGTGGTGGTGCAAATTGGGGGGCTTGGATTTGCACTAGGTAGGTTACGATAAAATGGAGACCGACTATCGTTGATTCGCAACGCGCTTGCGCTTGGACTTCGCCGCAGTGGTACATAAGAGCATACAATACATGCTCTAAGTACCAGCAGCTGCGTACAGTTGCTCGTCAAACGATAGTCGGTCTCCATTTTTGGGTAGGTAGAGGTGCAAATGGGGGGGTTGGATTTGCGCTAGGTAGGTTACGATAAAATGGATACCGAATATCGTTCATTCGCAACGCGCTTGTGCTTGGACTTCGCCGCAGTGGTACGTAAGAGCATAGAGGACATGCTCAAAGTACCAGCGGCTGCGTACAGTTGCTCGTCAAACGATAGTCGGTATCCATTTTTTGGTAGGTAGTGGTGCAAATGGGGGGGGTTGGATTTGCGCTAGGTAGGTTACGATAAAAAGGATACCGAATATCGTTCATTCGCAACGCGCTTGCGCTTGGACTTCACCGCAGTGGTACGTAAGAGCATAGAGGACATGCTCAAAGTACCAGCGGCTGCGTACAGTTGCTCGTCAAACGATAGTCGGTCTCCATTTTTTGGTAGGTAGTGGTGCAAATTGGGGGGCTTGGATTTGCACCTTTTAGGTTACGATAAATTGGATACCGAATATCGTTCATTTGCAATGCGCTTTAAAGTCTAGAGCTAAAACTGTAATCCATTACGTAGTGGATGTTATCATTTGCACATGCTTACCCTACAAAAAAATGGATGCACAACATAGTTTGATGAACAGCTGTATGATGCCGCTGGTATTTAGAGCATGTATTGTATGCTCT
>JAEVYY010000022.1 GCA_023392535.1 Bacillota bacterium | reverse complement strand
GGTATCCATTTTATCATGACCTAAAAGGTGCAAATCCAAGGACTAAAGCAAGCGCGTTGCGAACGAACGATATTCGGTATCCTTTTTATCGTAACCTAAAACATGCAAATCGAGTTCATTCTATTTATAACCCAAATGGTACAAATGGACGCAATTATAAAAAAGCTTCCAATTCAAATGAATTGAAAGCTTTTAGCAGGGGAAGAGGGATTCGAACCCCCGTGAACAGTTTTGGAGACTGTCATCCTACCACTGGATGATTCCCCTATTTCCTATTAAATTTTACCACCGAGTTGTATTATAGCATAATGCTATCTTATAAAGCAAGTCCAAATTATAATTTTCTCCCAAAATATGCTTAATTTATTATAATACAATAGTTCCTATTATAGAAAAAAAGGAGCGCGGAAATCCGAACCCCCTTTAAACTTAACGAACTAAATTCGTTCTTATTTTTCTTTTACTTTTCCAACCATAAACATACTTACCAAAAGCGCAACTATATATAAAGCAAGTGTTACATACAATACATTTTGATATCCTACGGGATTAATTTTGTATCCATGAGAATCTTCAAAGAAGGTTCCACTGTGATTTACGATGAAAGTTGCCAGCTGATTTCCAGTCAATCCTGCGAATGCCCATGCAGACAGCACAAGACCATGTACCTGGCTGATCGTCTTCATACCAAAATGTTCAGACAATAGCGTAGGAACACTACTAAATCCTCCGCCATACCCAGCATTCACCATGAATAAAAGAGGAATTACCAAGAAAATATTGGCATTGACAATACCACGGGTCAAAATCACAGCCCCTGTAAAAACAATACATGCTACAAATATTGTTTTATAAACTGTATTTCTATCTTTTAATTTATCACCCCATGAAGAAAAGCCAAGCCTTCCCAATGCATTGAAAATAGCAGTCAATGAGCTTATGACACCAACCATTCCTGCAAGTTCAATCGCTTTCACGATACTTTTTTCCTGTGATATCAGCGCAAGACCACATGTGATATTAATAAAGAACATGATCCAGATGCCAATAAAAGTTTTATTTTTAAAAATATCAAGCGCTGTTCCCTGATGCTTTTCGTGAGACTCTACCCAGCTTGCTGGTTTCTTCAAAATCAAATGTCCGGTAAACATCAAAACAAAATACAATACTGCCAGTATGTAGAACATTCCGACAATCCCATATTTCGATTTTAAAAATTCCATAAGAGGACTTGCTATTACTTTCGCAAGACCAAAACCCGCAACGGCAAGTCCCGTTGCCAAACCTTTTTGTTCTTTAAACCATAGCATCAGCGTTTTTACTGGTGATAAATAACCTGTTCCAAGACCAATTCCCATGATAAAACCATAACAAATCAAAATTCCCGGTAATGATTTCTGTTGGATAAAAAATCCAGTACCAGCCATACCTAAAGTGAAAAAAATTGCGGCAATAAGAGAAGATTTATGGATATCTTTTTCAACGATATTTCCAAGAAATGCTGCCGACATTCCAAGGAAGAAAATGGCAAGGCTGAAAGCCCATTCAACGGCACTCTTGGAACTCCCTATATACTGTGATATGTCCTCACTCACTAATGACCAGCAGTAGACCGTTCCAATACTACAATGAATCATTAATGCAGGAATCGCCGCTCGAAACCACTTATTTTCAAATTTACTCATGTTACTAAACCTCTTTCATAATATTTGTCGTAATTTTATACTTTTTGCCGAAAGTACATGCCAATTATACACAAAATACTATATTATTGCAACAAAAATAGAATCTAGTAATAAATATAATTATATAATTTTTACAATCATATCAAATCAATGGCATCGTGCACACTTTTCACTCCAGATATCTTTATTCCTTTTATTCCCTTTGTTAAATCTACGCAGGATTGTGGAAGAACACACGTCGTAAACCCAAGTTTTTTCACTTCTTGCAATCGTTGCTCTGCCATACTCACTGCACGGACTTCTCCGCTTAGTCCGACTTCCCCAAATACGGCAACTTTCTCACCAATTGGGCGATTCTTATAACTTGATACAATAGCCATAACAATACCAAGATCTAATGCTGGCTCCATGATTTTGATTCCCCCAGCTATATTTACATAAGCATCACAGTTAGACATCTGCAGACCCACCCTTTTCTCCAGAACTGCCATTAATAGATTAATACGATTGAAATCTGTTCCTGTAGCTTGTCTTCTGGGTATTCCAAAGCTACTTTGACATACAAGGGATTGTATTTCCAAAAGAATTGGTCTGGTACCTTCCATAGAACAAGATACCACAGAACCACAGGCACCTTCCGGCTTTCCATTTAACATAAATTCAGAAGGATTTTTAACCTCTGCCAATCCCTCTTGTCTCATCTCAAATACACCGATCTCATTCGTGGAACCAAAACGATTTTTTACTCCACGCAGAATTCTGTATGAGGCATGTCTGTCGCCTTCAAAATAAAGAACCGTGTCAACCATGTGTTCAAGGATCCTTGGACCTGCAACAGCGCCTTCCTTTGTAACATGTCCAACAATAAAGATAGATACTTCCAATCCTTTCGCAATTTGCAAAAGTTTACTCGTTGATTCACGTACCTGGGACACACTGCCCGGAGAAGCAGAGACTTCTTCACTATACATGGTTTGAATGGAATCAATGATAACAACTTCCGGTCCCATCTGACGAATCGTATCTGCAATTATATCCAGATCCATTTCACACAATAACTGTAAGGAATCTTTAAATGCTCCAATACGATTTGCCCGAATCTTAATTTGCTTTAGCGACTCTTCCCCCGATATGTACAATACCTTATGGTTATCATCAGATAGATTCTTGCAAACCTGTAAAAGCAAGGTTGACTTCCCAATACCAGGATCTCCTCCAAGTAATGTCAATGAACCAGTTACAATACCCCCTCCTAGCACGCGGTCCATCTCTTCTATATGCGTTTGTAATTTATCATCTTCATTCATTGTAATTTTAGAGAGACTGACCGGCGAAGGCTTTTCTATTCCTACTCTTTTTCTGATTCCATCTCCCTTTGCTGACGCCCTTAAAGGCTCCTCCACAAAAGAATTCCATTCCCTGCACCCAGGACATTGTCCCATCCACTTACTCGATTCATATCCACAGTTTTGACAATAAAATAGTACTGATTTACTTTTTGCCATACATACTCCATTCTAATTTGCATACACAATTTTAACTTTATTATAAGTTAAGAAATGCCTTTCCATTTTATTCCTTGGAAAGGCATTCTGATTTCAAACTATTTCTTTATTACAACAGTGACCTCACCCGCATCCGCAAGTTCAACACTCATATTTAACTTACCACCAAGATTCGTACTCATCTTACCCGTTGATTCTCCTGCAAGAATTACCTCGTATTCTGTATCCTCTTCCAAACCTACTGTAATTTGTGCATCCTCATCACCTTCCACTGAAAACATCACACCATCCTGAGTCTCTTTAAAATTAATGACACTCGTTCCCGGAACAGATTCATACACGAACATTCCGTTTTTTTCCAATTTGGTCATTGTCTGAAAGGTCTTTACTTTATATAAGTCACCTGCATGTTCAAAATCCTCTACTTTTGATTTCTGGGTTAACTTATGATTCCCAAAACTAATGGTACCATCTTTTTCAGAACGAAGTAACTGTTCAATTACTGCCATCTCTTGTATCCTCCTATAATACGACGAATCATACCTTTTTATAATGTATTCGCTTTACCTTTTCATGAACCATATCACCCTTAGTATAATTGATATTTTATTTTTTTTCTACACTATTTTACTGTAAAAGTAATCTTTTTATTCTTCAATCCAACACTTACATGATCACCATTTTTTACTTTTCCTGCCAGAATCTCTTCTGCCAAAGAATCTTCTATTGTTGTCTGGATAGCTCTTTTCAAAGGTCTTGCCCCCATCTTCAGATCTGAATACTTATCAACAATATACGACTTCGCAGAAGGACTAATCGTAAGATCAATATCCATTTGTGTCTTACAACGTATACTCAGACCCCTTGCTAATAATGTAATGATTTGTTTCATATCATCCTTATTTAGAGGATGGAATACCATGATTTCATCAATCCTGTTTATGAATTCAGGCTTGAATAGTCTTTTCACTTCCTCCATTACGCTATCCTTCATTTTCTTATAATTTTGATTTTCATCTGATACTGCTGTAAATCCAAGGTTTTTAGGATCTATGATACGCTGGGCACCGGCATTAGATGTCATAATAAGTATGGTATTCTTAAAGCTTACTTTTCTTCCTTTGGAATCTGTAATATGCCCATCATCCAGAACTTGTAATAGTACATTGAAAACATCCGGATGAGCCTTTTCGACCTCATCAAATAATATCACTGAATATGGGTTACGCCTAACTTTTTCACTTAGCTGACCGCCTTCTTCAAATCCTACATATCCAGGCGGTGAACCAATTAATTTCGCAACAGAATGTTGCTCCATATATTCAGACATATCCACGCGAATCAATGCATCTTTTAATCCAAACATAGCTTCTGCCAATGCTTTACTAAGTTCTGTCTTTCCCACACCCGTCGGTCCCAAAAAGAGAAAGGAACCGATTGGTCTGTTCGGATCCTGTAGTCCGACACGGCCTCGCCTCATAGCTTTGGCAACCGCTTCTACTGCTTCATTCTGCCCAATCACTCTTTTATGGAGAATTGCTTCTAATCTTAGTAAACGTTCGCTCTCTTTCTCCGCTAATTTTTTGACTGGAATTTTAGTCCATACAGATACCACTTCTGCTATATCATTTTCAGTTACCATATACTTTTTTAGCGCTTGATTTTTTTCATAACGCATTTTTAATCGATTGTATTTTTTAATACATTGATCTTCTTCCCTTTTTAATTCACCTGCCTGCGTAAAAGATTCTGATTTAATCGCTTCTTCTATTTGCAATTCCAAATCTTTAATGGTATCCGCTAATTGTTTTATACCTTCCGGGATATGCATATTCTTTAGTCGAATCGCTGAAGATGCCTCATCAATCAAGTCAATAGCTTTATCTGGGAGATTTCTATCATTAATATATCGATTTGATAATTCTACGGCAGCTTCTATTGCTTCCGCTAAAATCGTAACTCCATGATGCTGTTCGTATTTATAGGCAATACCCTTTAGTATCTCTACTGCCTGTTCCTCACTTGGCTCATCTATCGTAATAGGCTGAAATCTTCTCTCTAACGCTGCATCTTTTTCAATATATTTACGATATTCTTCAATTGTTGTTGCACCAATCAATTGAATTTCTCCTCTTGCCAGAGAAGGTTTTAAGATATTGGAAGCGTCGATGGCTCCCTCCGCTCCACCAGCACCGATAATGGTATGCAGCTCATCTAAAAATAGAATAATATTACCATCTTCTATTACTTCTTTAATTACTTTTTTTATTCTTTCCTCAAATTCACCCCGATACTTACTACCCGCTACCATACCCGAGAGATCCAATGTCACTACTCTCTTATGTTTGACTGTATCCGGAACATCACCTTGTATAATTCTTTGTGCCAATCCTTCCGCAATTGCTGTCTTACCAACACCCGGTTCTCCTACTAGGCATGGATTGTTCTTCGTTCTTCTGCTAAGGATTTGAATGACTCTTTGAATCTCTTCATTCCTTCCAATGACAGGATCCAACTTACCATCTTTTGCCTGTACGGTAAGATCGCGGCTATATTGATCCAGGGTAAGTGTTCCTTCTTTCTTTTTTTTCTTTCCCTGTTTTGAGCTCAGATCATCTTTATATAACATACCATCTTCACCCATCGCTATCAAAATATCAATGTAAATCTTTTGTACCGAAATGCTCATGGTATTCAAAAGCCTTACCGCTACATTTTCACCCTCTTTTAAAAGAGATAGCAGAATATGCTCCGTACCTGTGAGCTCCGAATGAAAACGCTCTGCCTGTCTATGACTGTCCTCCAGTACTTTACGTGCACGAGGTGAATATCCATCCTGCTCCTCTAATACAATAGCATTTCCGGGAGCAATAAGATCTTTAATCATATCCAACATCTGCTTTTCATCCACGCCATTATCTAATAGCACTTTTGCTGCTACACCAGTATTTTCCTTTAATAAGCCTAACAGAATATGTTCTGTTCCAATATAGTTCTGTCTTAGATTTTTTGCCATCTTAGTAGCAAGATGTAATGCTGTCTTTGCCTTGTCTGTATATTGTGACTGCATTATTCGAGTCCTCCATAATCTTCATATATTTCTTCTATAAGAGCATGCACTTCTTCTTTGGAAATATTCTTACAACTTCCTTTTGCCAATACTACTCTTAAATCTCTTTTCATTTCTTCAAGTGCCTGCAATTTATCGATGTCAATTGCAATCACAGCGCCTCTGCGTCGATCAACTTTCACAAATCCCTCTTGCTTCAATACTGTATATGCTTTATTTACTGTATGCATATTAATGCCAATGCTGTCTGCTAATTGTCTAACGGATGGCAATGCATCTCCCTCTTTAAATCTGCATGTCGCAATTCCTATAATAATCTGATCGTGAAGCTGTATATATAGCGCTTCTTCACTATTAAAATCAATTTCTATAATCATAATTAATCACGCCTCCGCTTCTGTTATATTCAATATATCACAACTAGCATTTTATTCAATCAATTTTATTTAACTTTTATAAAATTTTTATATGCAAAAAATCCTTATCATGCAATCACAAAATAAGGATTTTACTTCTTTCATTTTAATACTTATATTCAGACAATATAACTTCTGGTTTATAAGCAGCCACTGCTTCGATTTTTTCCCAGTTCGTTACCAGTTCTAATAAAACATCAATAAGAGCTGTTTCTTTTAAATGCGCATAATTTCTGTAATAATTAAAAGATTCTTTTCTTCCATTTGATATTAATACATAATCTGCCAGATCTGAAACGGGAGATTGTCTGTATCCAGTAATTGCTATCATCTTTAAGCCTTTTTCTTTGGCCAGCTCCATCCCCTGTATTACTTGTCTGGACCCGCCGGATTGAGAGATGGCTATTATGATATCTCCCTTATCAGCCAAATTCACATGATTTAAAAAGTACTCGGGCGAAATATCATAGGTACATTTCACTCCCAGCCTTCCTAATCGGAATCCCATATAAAGCGCCAGTGGAGTAGTATTTCCCACTGCTAAAATATGTGCTTGTTTGCAAGTTTTAATTAAATTCGCACAAGCCTGCATATCTTCCTCATTCAAATTTTCTCCTATTGCAGTTAAAGAATTTACATAATCATGAAATATTTTCAAAACGTGATTGGGTTTATCTTGTTGCTCCTCAATCTCATCTGACTCATCTCTTCCGACATCTTTCGCCAGCATCAACCGAAATTGATAATAGCCTTTATAACCTAAATGGTGACACATACGTACAACAGTTGCATCGCTCACACCGCTTGCTTTTGCTAATTCAGATACATTGGCATCCACTGCATCCTGTGGGTGATCTAAAATATAGTCTGCCACTTTCTTTTCCGCCGAAAAAATCTTTTCATAATTGTCTTTGATTACATCTAATACAGGTCTGTCTAACATTATGTACCTCCCCTCTATTGTCTATATTGCCTTATTCTAGCAACTTTATCAAGCTTTTTATGTAAAAATATGGTTGTACTTAATTATTCTTTTATTCTATTAATGCATGGAAATGCCCCATAAAATTATAATTTCATTTTACGGGGCCAATGTCAGAATTTTTGTTTAGGTCTGTATGTTAATTAATAGAGAGTGGCTTTTCCATCAGCCTTGAAAAGCTGGATTTTTTGATATGCAACTTCTTTCATTGCTTCTATACAAGATGGCTCAATCATATTTGGTTCTCTAAGACTATCATCTTTCAGAACTTCTCTCATCTTAACATAATATGCTGCTTTTATGTCACTGGAGATATTAATCTTATTAACTCCTAATGTTACAGACTCCCCAATTTCTTTATCTGGGTTATTAGATCCTCCGTGCAGAACTAATGGGATAGATACTTTTGACTTGATTTCTTTTAGTAAATCTAGTCTTAATTCCGGTTTCATTCCTGCTGGATATAGTCCATGGCAAGTTCCTATTGCAATTGCCAATGTATCAACACCTGTTTCTGCTACAAATTTAACAGCATCATCTGGTTTTGTATATACAATTACATGGTTCGCTGTTTCTGTAGAATCTGTGGTTCCAATTGTTCCAAGTTCTCCCTCTACAGATATGTTTGCCGCATGAGCTGCTTCACATACCTTTTTACAAATTGCGATATTTTCTTCAAATGGAAGACTGGAACCATCAATCATAACTGATGTGTACCCAGCTTCGATAGCGACCATGACCTGTTCAAAAGATGCGCCATGATCCAAATGAATACAAACAGGAACTGTTGATTTGTAGGCTCTCTGTCTGATTGATTGAATAACATCTACTCCAATATGGCTCAATTCATCTGGATGAATTGCAATAATAACAGGTGCATTTTTTTCCTCAGAAGCAGCCATGATTCCGTTGAACATTGCATAAGAGCTAATGTTGAATGCTGGCACTGCAAAATTATTTTCGTTTGCAACGCTTAAAAGATCTTTCATATTAAGTAACATTATTAGTTCCTCCGATTTTTTATCTAATACTTTTTGTTTCTACATGCATGATTGTAAATGAATTTTTATTTCATGTCAATAATAGTGTGTAATAAAATTTCTTTTTAGCAAAATGCCTAATAATTATCTCATTTGTATCTATAATTACCATATTTTTTTGCGTTATGCATACGTATGTTCTTTCTTTATGAATGATCTTTCAAGTACAAATGAAAAAATAACTAGCAATTATCTCTAATTGTCTAGTTATTTCACTTCTTTGCTAATTAATCCAAGTCTTCACCATCCAAATTAATAAAAACAAACGTATCCTCATCGTCTGGATCCAAATCATCTGAGATAGGCGCAAAGGCTGGTTTCTTTTTAATTTTTTTCTTAACAGGATACTCTAATTCTTCCTCCTGCAGAAAATTCCTTGGTTTACTTTGCGGTGCTCTCTTCGGTTGAGGTTTTGAAGTATCCACTTTTTTCTTTCTAACCCGACGTGTCACCTGCTCTGGCTCTTCTTCCTCTTCTTCCTCTTCTTCCTCAAAGACCGGTCTGACTTTTTTCTTTTTCTTTCTATATTGTCTCGGAAGCTCTTCTTCCTCTTCTTCTATTTCTTCCTCCGGGTACTCATCCTCTTCTTCTGAATCCCAGCTCAATTCTTCTTTATATTCATTAATTTTAATGGTCAGTATCACTATAATAATTAAAAGAATCAATAGAACAGCTGCCATCCCTATCGTAACTGGCTTTAAAAAATCTGATAGGGCAGATGTTTCCTTCTCTTCTGGCATATCAATATTTGACATAAAATATCTTTGATATGTTTTTTCCACAGAATCATACATAAAGAATCCTACTGATCCATCCGCAGATTGCCCATAAAAAATATAAAAATCTCCATTTTTCCAGGCTCTTACATTTTCATTATTCAATGTGACGGAAACTTCTTGAAAACCGGATGGCAGCGCAGGCGTTTCTTCCGTAGTTAAAATTGTCACTGCTCCGACCGACCCTTGCGTCGTTTCTTGCTCTTCCTGATTCGATTCTTCTTGATTTGACATCTCTGTATCAGCAGAATCGTTACCTTCTTCTGTAGATGTTTCCTGTGTTTCTGCTTCAGGAGATGAGTCTTGCTTACCAGTCGACGTATCGGTATTCTTAGTACCTACTACTTCTGTTTCTGCTGCTGCTCCTGCTGTCACCAAATCCGCACGGACAAATCCTGAAGAGGTGCCATTATATGTAATTTGAAACCATCTTTTTCCATCATCTCCTGTCGTTTCACCTGTTATTGTTACAGAAGTTCCTTTCGATATGGAACTGATGACCTCCGCTGTCGTAGATGCACTTTTTCTAACATTTGCACTTGCAGTAGATACCGTAGCCGCCTGACTATCCACCTGCGTCAAACTTGTATTCGCTGCTCCAGATGCTGCTGATTTATCCGCGCTAGCATTTGAAGACGTATTTGCTGATAAGTCTGATGAAGCGGACTTGGTCACCAGATCGGAACGAATATATCCCTTAGTATTTCCGTCAACTTCTATCTGATACCATATATTTCCGTCACTTCCTGTTGCTTCATCCACAATCGACACTGTTTTTCCTGCGGCTGTGCTACCTACCACTTCACTTGATGTATTGGCTTCCGCTCTGATCTTAGCGGTTGCCGGTACGACAGTTCCTGTCGTTCTCGTATATGCTAAAACACCAAGTGTCGTAAATTGAACACATAATAGCACCGCATATACACCCATGATTGCTTTCATCATCATACTAATTATTGTTTTTTTCTGATTCATCTTTTTGTACCCCTTTTTAATACATTAGTGCTCCCTTTGGAAACGTTTTTCACCGTTGAAATCATGCTCTGTATCCAGACCGTATCCTCTATTTGCATTGTGTAATTTTATTTTTCTTTGTTCCTCTTCTATTTGGTTGTGATAATTTGCTTCACATACTTCACAATATCTACCAGAACGAATATTAATACCACATATTTCACACTTCATAAAGATTTTTGACTCTGCTGCAATCTCTATTTTGGCATCACGAAGCATCTGTCTGATGGCCTTTTGACTTACTCCAATCTCATTTTCAATCTGCGCAGCTGTTGCTCCTTTGTGCTGCTCAATATAAAGACGTACTTTGCCATAATCATCATATTCAACATTTTTACAATCTTCGCAGTGATACTCCCCAACTCCGACAAACACCATTATTCCACCACACCTACTGCAACAAGTGGGTCTATTATATAAATTTACTCCTAAATCCATACACATTACATCCATTCCCTCATTTATTGCAACAACCCAGTGTTACCAAATGCTTCATTTAAGCATTCTCGATATCATCAATTGCTTTTCCTATATCGTAACGCATATATTTATTTTCGTAATTTATCCAATTAACTGCTTCATATGCATTCTTCCTTGCTTCCGACAGGGTAGCTCCCTTGGCTGTTACTCCAAGAACTCTTCCCCCATCTGTAACGATTCCCTTATCCGTCACTTTAGTACCAGCATGAAATACATAATATCCATCTTTCCCTTTAAAATTATCAAATCCTTCTATCAAGTAGCCTTTTTTATAAGAAACCGGATAACCATCCGATGCCAATACGACGCAGACAGCCGCATTATCTTCAAATTGCAGATCAATTTGATCCAGTGTCCCATCGATACATGCCTCCACTACATCAATAAGATCATTTTTCATCCTCGGAAGTACAACTTGCGCTTCCGGATCTCCAAACCTGGCGTTGTACTCTAATACTTTGGGTCCATTTTCAGTTAACATAAGTCCAAAAAAGATAATTCCTTTGAATTCTCTACCCTCCGATGCCATTGCATCAACAGTAGCCTGATATACATATTTATTACAAAAGGCATCGACCTCTTCTGTATAAAAAGGACTCGGAGAAAAAGTACCCATCCCACCCGTATTTAAGCCTTTGTCACCATCTTTTGCACGTTTATGATCTTGAGCAGATGTCATAGTTTTTATTGTTTTACCATCAACGAAGGACAATACTGATACTTCTCTACCCTGCATAAATTCTTCTACCACTAGTTTGTTACCGGCAGAACCAAATTTTTTATCTAGCATGATTGATTGCACACCATCTTTTGCTTCTTCCAACGTATTACATATCAGTACACCTTTTCCAAGCGCTAATCCATCCGCTTTTAACACAAGTGGAAAATCTGCTTTTTCTAAATATGCAAGCGCTTCTTTGGCATTTTCAAAATTTTCATACCCTGCTGTTGGTATGTTATACTTTTTCATCAGATCCTTGGAAAAAGCTTTGCTTCCTTCCAATATCGCTGCGTTCTTTCTGGGACCAAATGCACGGATTCCAACTGCCTCCAATTCATCCACCAGCCCGCCGACCAACGGATCATCCATTCCCACTATAACTAAATCAATTTCCTTTTCCTTGGAAAAGGCAACTATTTTATCAAATTCCATTGCCGAAATTGGCAAACACTCCGCTAGCTTTGCAATACCAGCATTTCCCGGTGCACAATAGATCTTACTTACCTTTTTACTTGTTGCAACACTGGTTGCAATAGCATGTTCTCTTCCGCCACTTCCCACTATCAACACTTTCATTTACTTACTCCTTATAGTACGTTACACGCTTCTGCTCTTAACTATTTCAATTCATCATTTGCGATCATATCAATTGCTTTTGGTAAAATAACCCATTCCGCCTGCTCCATAACACGTTTTTGTAATGTTTCTGGAGTATCATTTTCTAATACAGCCACTGGTTCCTGCAATATAATAGGTCCTGTATCTGTTCCTTCATCTACAAAATGAACGGTCGCCCCAGTATATTTAACCCCTCGGCTTAGCGCTGCCTCATGTACTTTTATTCCATAATAGCCCACTCCGCAAAAAGAAGGAATTAAGGACGGATGTATGTTAATAATCTTATTGGGATATTTTTCAATCATAACAGCCGGAATCGCTACTAAGAAACCTGCTAGAACAATTAAATCGGGGTTCACTTCATTCACCGCTTTTAACAAGGCATGATTAAAATCAGACCTCACATTAAAATCTTTGGGAGAGATAGATATGGCGTCAATTCCACCTTTCCTTGCTCTTTCTAATCCAAATGCATTTTTATTATTGCTGATTACACGGATAATCTGTGTATTACGGATCGTATTCTTAGAAATACCATCCATAATAGCTTGTAAATTAGTACCCCCTCCCGATACACATACAACGATCCTTAGCATAATGTGATCCCTTTTTCACCTGCTACAATTTTACCTACCACATATGGTTTCTCACCAGCTGCTTCAATTGCTTGTATAGTGGCCGTAACATCTTCCTGATCTACTGCCAGAATCATTCCGATGCCCATATTGTAGGTATTGTACATCATCTCATCTGCTATCTTTCCTTTTTGCTGCATCAGTTTAAAAATAGCAGGAACCGGATAGCTATTTTTGTCAACGACCGCATTTACACCATCTGGTAACATGCGCGGAATATTTTCATAAAATCCGCCACCTGTAATGTGGCTACAAGCCTTAATTGTAACAGAAGCATCCTTTACGCTCCTTAATGCCTTTACATATATTTTAGTTGGCTCCAATAATGCTTCTCCAAGAGTTTTTCCTAACTCTTCATAGTAAGTATTAAGACTTTCCTTTGTCATATCAAATACTTTTCTGACAAGAGAAAATCCATTGCTATGTACTCCAGATGATGCCATTCCGATTAACACATCTCCCTCTTTTAGAGTTTTACCAGTAATCAAATCTTTTTCATCCACAATGCCTACCGCAAATCCTGCTAAATCATACTCTTCGATTGGATAGAAACCTGGCATCTCTGCCGTTTCCCCACCAATTAATGCTGCATTCGACTGCTTACATCCATCCGCAACTCCTTTTACAATATTGGCAATCTTTTCAGGTTCATTTTTTCCACACGCAATATAGTCCAAGAAAAATAATGGTTCACCGCCTGCACATGCAATATCATTTACACACATAGCCACACAATCGATTCCTATTGTATCATGCTTGTCCATTAGAAATGCCAATTTTAGCTTCGTACCTACACCATCCGTACCCGATACTAAAGTTGGTTTCTCCATGTTTTTAAAACGCTCCATAGAAAAGGCTCCCGAAAACCCTCCTAGCCCACCTAATACCTCTGGTCTCATCGTCGCTTTTACATGTTCTTTCATAAGTTCTACTGATCTGTAGCCTGCCTCAATATCAACACCCGCATTTTTGTAATCCATCTTTTAATTCCTTTCCAAACTGTATTTTTAGTAGTTTTTATATCCAACTTCCTGTAATCTTGCATCTTTTTTCTGAACACTTTTCTTAAGTGTAGTTGTGTAATTTTTTAATTTTTCCAATAAAACCGTATCTGCTGTTGCAAGAATCTTAGCAGCAAGGAGCCCTGCATTAGCTCCTCCATTAATAGCAACCGTTGCGACAGGAATTCCGGACGGCATCTGTACGATGGAATAAAGGGAATCCTTCCCTCCAAGCGATGTTGTATGCATTGGAATACCAATCACTGGCATAGGGAATATGGCTGCACACATGCCCGGAAGGTGCGCTGCCATACCTGCTCCTGCAATAATAACTTTGAATCCCTTTTGCTCTGCTGAATTTGCATATTCAAAAAATACATCGGGTTCTCTATGTGCAGATATAATTTTTATCTCATATGAAATCCCAAGTTCTTCCAGGATATCAGCCGCCTTTGCCATAATTGGCATATCTGAATCACTACCCATCACAATTCCTACCTGTGCCATTTTCTGTTCCTCCTCATTTTGTATATCTCTTTTAATAGTTTACAAATATAAAATTTGTGCGTCAACCACAACTTACTTCACTTAGTATCTATCTACGTAGTAAAAGGCTCATTTAATTGCTCACATCCTGCCAGTACAAAACGTCCTTTTTCGATAATAGGAAGTATTTCACCCTCTTTTGTTACTGCGTTCAGACTCGCCAATTCATCATAAGGTATCGTAATATCCGTATGACAGTTAAAATAGGCCTTTCCAGTATCGTTTCTCCGCAAGATCGAAATCTCATTATCTTTTGCCACGATTTCTTTCCCATTTGGGTTATACACTGCCACATCTTCTGAATGCGAATAACAAGTATCACCGACCGCAAAGTGAGGTCCCATCTTTTCCGCAATCAGGATTGGCAGTTTATCTGCAATCCCATATTTTTTTGCGACCACATATGCCGTCGTATTGGTACCAATTGCAAATTCACCTATCGGTAATGTTTCATGATGAAATAATACATTGTCCTTGATATACTTTCTGTTTTCTTTCTCTGTATTAAAATTCTGACAGGAGTAAGATACAATCATACCATCCTGAAAATTCATTTCCAAATCCTTATATTCCAGCTCTCCTAAATACACCTTACTGACATGCAATGTTCCGTTCGTTCCTTTTAATCTTGGTGAAGTGAAGACTTCTCCTACGGGAATATTTACGTCCGCCACACAATTTTCAAATATAGTTTCGGTGGAAGGATCTGACAGCTCATGCAAATAAAGATTCAGATTTGTTCTGTTTCCCTCTCCTCCCTTAACGGTGACATATTCGGCTTTATCTAGTGTATCAATCATAATTTGCTGGATCTTCTGATACAATTTATAATCTAATGTATTGATCCGAACTACTTCATCAAAAATCTCCTTATATCGCTCGCCAATTTCTGGTATTGGAAATGCAATGATTGTGAAACTTCTTTCTTCCCCTTTTATATATTCATTCATGATGCCAGCAGACTTTGAAGTATATTCTACCGATAATTTTTGTTGCTCCTTGGACAATTTACAGACAGTTACCTTGCTGAGCGGATTAAATGGTATTTCACCAAATACTTCCATACAGGCAGGCCCCGCATGTAACTCGGCCCACTCACGTTCCAGCTCATAAGTTTCTTTCATTATCTCAAGCTTACGGTTTATCAGCATTTTATCCAGAAAAAGTGCCTCATCCTCTTTATGGTCATACTCAAATTGTTTATTTGCGATGGCTCCATAATAACCAATTTTCAGATTACTCCGCTTGGTGAACACGGACACCCCAGCACGATAAATGGTTGGTTCCAATCCCATCTGGCGAAAATTCAGAATCGCCTGTCTTATCACACGTTCAAATCCGAGGCTGTAACGAATGTTCACAACTTTTTTCTTAGATAGATCCTTATTACCATTTACAAACCCCATACGAAATCCCTCTGTATAGGTATCTGCAATCCTACGAATCTGTTCTTCTGACATCCCATTCAGATGACGTGCCGTTATAAGCTGATTTTCCGTAATAAATTCGCCAAAATAATACAAGTACCTAATATCAGACAAATTGCTTTTCATTATGAGCTCTACTGCAAACTGCTCGGTTGGATCCAATTGTTCTTTCATGCGCTGTTCCATGGCTGGCTCTGAATAATCACTGACAAACCAATAAACGATATCACGGATCACTTTGTAGGTCGGTATGATATGCTCCTCCGTCCATGTATAGGTAAATGTATGATATAGTTCTAAAAAAAGCTCCAAGCGAATGATCATATCAAATTCTTTTTGTTCATATGCATACACAATTAAGCTTCTCATTTCTGTATACAGGAACGAAAAGAGCGGTCCGTATTCTTCTCCTAAACATGTTGAAGCATAATCAGGATTGGCATAACTTGCAGCATAGGATCCCGATAAAATATCCTGATATAACTCTTTATTTTTCTCTTGTAATTCACTTAATGACTTTTCTCTAAAAGTTCCATCCGCAATTTCCCGATAGAGCTCATCTATCAAAATCAGAAACTTTGCCACCGTACAAAAATAAACAGTATAAGGCTCTGTCAATACTTCTTCCGTAATCATTTCTCTTATTCTTCCAATGCTCAATTCATAACGTTCATCCATCATAGTCCATAAGCTCCTGCATATAAAATAAAACTAATTGCTGCCAATGATAACATATTAAAAACAATTCCCGTGTAGGAGAAGAAATAGAATCTATCTTTTTCCATCCGGGAAGATACTCCAAGTCCTATCCCTATAAAAGAAAATATCATAGTTAAGAAAATCACGGATCCGTATCTGAATTCTGCCTGTCCTTTATTCTGAAATGTCAAATAAATGGCAATCCAAATAGACGTCATTGAAATAACGCCTAAAACTGTTGACATAATTCCTTTTTCTGGATGATTCTTATTGGTAAATATATAATTTGATTTATGATTCATCCACTGTCTCTCCTACTTAAAGTGCTTTTCTAAAATATAATTTTACTTTTTGACACTAATAACCTACCACCACTGATCAGTAATAAGATACCACTTGTTAATCCTACAACGATTAAAATAATACCAAGAACAATATTCCATGCTCCAGTTCTCCCCATCGTTTTATAGATTTTTTCTTCCATGTAAACACCTCCATCCCATATTGATTTACAAATCTTATTACCTTTTACTTTACACCATATTCAGAATAATATGCTTCCATTGCTATCTTCATCTTTTGATCAATAAAGATATTTCCTTTATATGGCCTGTTATAAAGATGTTCCACTACCTCTTCCATTGTTACGATGGCATTTGTATCAAAATGATAGATCTCTTTGATTTCATCTAAAGCACTTTTCTCACCTTTACCGCGTTCACAGCGATTTAACGATACCATCAAACCCAAAATCTCACAGTCTGCCTGCGCCCTGATAATTGGAACCGTCTCTTCGATTGATTTTCCTGATGTCGTAACATCCTCTATAATAACAACTTTATCTCCTTCTTTAATTGGACTACCTAGTAATATACCGGTGTCACCATGATCTTTTACTTCTTTTCTGTTCGAGCAGTATTTAATATCTTTACCATACAATTCGCCATATGCAATTGTTGTAGCCACACAGAGCGGAATTCCCTTATAGGCTGGCCCGAATAATACATCAAAGTCTTCTCCGTAATTATCGTGTATTGCTTTTGCATAATACTCACCTAATTTATGAAGTTGAGTTCCTGTTACATAAGAACCCGCATTCATAAAAAAGGGGGATTTTCTTCCACTTTTTAAAGTGAATTCACCAAACTTTAGAACTTTGCTATCCACCATAAATTCAATAAATTCTTGTTTATACTGTTCCATTTTTCGCTCCTGTCTGTCATCTTAGCTTATTTATGATTCCTTAAAGCTGTTGCAATATCTTTTTGCATATCGATCACTGCCTGTCTGGAAGCATCTGCGAAATGATCTGCCCCAAAAGAAGTATATTTTTCCTCTTGATAAGCTGCAATGATTCCTCTCGAGGAATTTATGATGGCACCTAGGCCGTCTTTGTTGAAAAAATGCACTAGATCTTCTCCTTTTCCCCCTTGTGCTCCATACCCAGGCACTAAAATGTAGGTTTTCTGCATAATTTTCCGAAGTACTTTTCCCATTTCCGGATAAGTCGCTCCTACGACGGCACCTATATAGCTATAGGAATCACCCATGTGACTCTCACCCCACTCAGCTACTTTTTCACCGACTATTTCATATAATGGTTTCCCATCTATGAGTTTGTCCTGAAATTCACCGCTGCTTGGATTCGAGGTCTTAACGAGGATAAAAAGACCTTTTTTTTCTATCTTACACACATCTATAAAAGGATTTACTCCATCCGAACCCAAATATGGATTCACCGTAGCAAAATCTTCATTGAAACTATAATACTGTTTAGAACCCACCTGTACCTTCCCCAGATGCCCAGCCGCATAAGCGGCTGATGTAGAACCAATGTCACCACGCTTGATATCACCTATGACGACCAAATCTTTCTCTTTACAATAATCGACCGTTTTTTGAAATGAGATGAGTCCTGGTATCCCAAACTGTTCATACATGGCAATCTGTGGCTTTACTGCTGGAATCAAATCAAACGTAGTATCTATAATCGCCTTATTGAATTGCCAGATGGCTTCTGCCGCACCTTCCAGCGTCTCTCCAAATTCCTCAAAGGCTTTCCTTTTAACCTGTTTTGGAATATACTGTAACATTGGGTCAAGTCCCACAACGATTGGAGCATCAGTCTTCTGGATTTTATGCACAAGTTTATTAATCATATAGTTTCCTTTTCCTTTTCCTATTTCTTCTATAATTATACCATTCATAGACATACCCATAAAATTATTACATATTTATTCGTTTCTTTCAATAGTAGATTTGCACTTTTAGGTTTTGAAGATGGATGCACAACTTAGTTCATTCGCAACACGCTTACGCTTGGATTTAAGCCGCAGTGGTATATAAGAGCATGATGGTATCCATTTGCACTTTCTGGTTTTCGATAAAATGGATGCACAACATAGTTCATTCACAGCACGCTTCCGCTTGGATTTTGCCGCAGTGGTATATAAGAGCATGAAGGTATCCATTTGCACTTTCTGGTTTTCGATAAAATGGATGCACAACATAGTTCATTCACAGCACGCTTCCGCTTGGATTTTGCCGCAGTGGTATATAAGAGCATACAATACATGCTCTAAATACCAGCGGCATCATACAGCTG
>JAEVYY010000021.1 GCA_023392535.1 Bacillota bacterium | reverse complement strand
GAAACAGAACTATTACCTGATTGACACTAGGACAATTATATCATGGGCTTAACTAAGCCTATTGAACAAAAATAATTAATTTATCAAGGTACATTTATGTATCTAAAAGATATTATACGAGGAGGATTGCAGAATGAAAATTGCGATTGGTTGTGATGAGGCGGCATATCAATTAAAGAGTGAAATTATCAATCATTTGAAAACAAAAGAAGAAATCGAAATTTTTGATTTTGGTGCAGCTAAGGGTGAAGTAATTCTTTATCCGGATGTTGCAAAAATTGTGGCAGAAGCAATTGCAAGAGGTGAGTACGAGAGGGGTATTCTTGTGTGTGGTACGGGAATTGGAATGGCAATCACTGCAAATAAGATACCTGGAATCAGAGCTGCTGTCTGCCATGATCCTTTTTCGACAGAGCGTGCCAGAAAAAGCAATGATGCACAGATTATGTGTATGGGTGAGCGGGTCATTGGTGTTGAATTAGCTAAATATTTGGTGGATATCTGGCTTGCATCTGATTTTCAAGGTGGTGGTTCAACTGCGAAGGTGCAGCGAATTACTGAGGTGGAAAATCAATATCGAAAATAGATAATAACTTAAAAAGGAGATTGGAATGAATCAGATCATAAATAATCCGGATTATGTAGTAGAAGATATGCTAAAAGGTTTTGTCAAGGCAAATAGTGGCATCGTGGAAGCTACGGAAGATGATAAAGTGCTTAAATATGTGAATGCTCCGGTAAGTGGGAAAGTGGGAATTGTTACCGGAGGTGGTTCCGGACATAAACCGGCATTTATTGGTTATATTGGTAAGAATATGTGCGATGCTGTTGCGGTAGGACAGATATTTTCTTCTCCAACTGCAAAATCTTTTTTAAATGCTATAGTGGAAGCGGATTCTGGTAAAGGCGTTGCCTGTCTTTACGGAAATTACGCTGGTGACAATATGAATGTAAAAATGGCAATTCGCAGAGCGGAAAAACTGGGGATAACAGTTAAAACAGTTGTGGCAAACGATGATTGTGCATCGGCACCTAAAACAGAGCTGGAGAAACGACGTGGTGTCGCAGGCGAAGTGCTCATGTGGAAAGTTGGTGGAGCAAAAGCCGCAATGGGAGCGGACTTGGATGAGGTCATAGCGGTTGCTCAAAAAGCTATCAATAATACCCGATCGGTTGGTGTGGGTGTGGCTCCTTGTACGATACCGGCTGTGGGACATCCTAATTTTATGATTGAAGATGGTACTATGGAAGTGGGAATCGGACATCATGGTGAACCTGGTGTAAAAATTGATAAGCTGAAGAGTGCAGACGAAATAGCAAAAGAGATGCTTGCTATTATCCTTCCAGATCTTCCTTTTCAAGCTAAGGATGAAGTAGTGGTCTTGCTATCCGGACTGGGTGCTACTCCAGTTATGGAGCAGTATATTGTATATAACAGAGTGCAGGAAATTCTGGAGGAAAAAGGAATCATCGTCCATAAGGCTTATGTAGGTAACTATTTTACTTCTTTGGAAATGAAGGGAGTAACGCTTACCGTTATGAAGCTTGACGAGGAATTAAAGGAATGCATTGATATGCCGGCAGACAGTGTGGGATTAAAACAGTGATAGGAGATAATGAAATGATTAAAAACGAAGAGGCAGGAAGTGTAATTCTTGATTTAATAAAGACTATTCAGGATAATAAAGATTTTCTGAGTGAGGTGGATGGAAAAATCGGTGATGGTGATCATGGTATCAATATGAATAAAGGATTTACCATGTGTAAAGACAAACTGGATGGAAAAGAATTTGGTTTATCAGAAGGTCTACAGATCCTCGGGGAAACATTACAGGAAGACATCGGTGGCTCTATGGGACCGTTGTATGGTGTTTTCTTTGAAGAACTATCCACTTCTACGGCTGACGTAATCGATGCTCAAGTTTTTAGTGAAATGCTTGATAATGCGATTCAAGCGATACAGGAAATTGGTGGTGCAAAACGTGGTGATAAGACTTTGCTGGATACTCTTTTTTCGGCACAAGATGCTTATAAAATGGCATTAAAAGACGGAAAAGGATTTAAAGAAGCCTTGGAACAGTTAAAGAATGGGGCAAAAGAAGGGTGGCAGTCAACAGAGGGTATGATTGCTAAAATAGGAAGAGCCAGCAGACTTGGAGAACGTTCCAGAGGAGTCTTAGATGCAGGGGCGACCAGCAGTTATTTGATCCTTACTTCAATTGCGAATTCGCTTCAAGACCTAATAAAATAGTGCAAAATGATTATTATTTTTTTCAAAATATTACTCAATTAAACAATAATCACAATAAAAAAATAATTAGTATTAAAAATATTGTTATAGCAGACAATAAAGGATGGGTATAATAGTAAAAAATATACGATTATAACAAATAAAGTGCAAAAACAGTATTTTTGAAGGGTATATAAATATCTGACGCTTTGTTACAATAGATTTAAGATAATTCAAATAAATATGCGCATGTTTTAAAAGAATTATTTACGTAAAGGAAAGGAAGTATTTTAAGTGGGAAATCAGGTAATCCAAATTGGAGAAGTGTTATTAAAAGAACTTATGATTATTGATGCGCCTCCTTTCAAAGATAAGGAAGAACTATTCTGGTATATCTCAGAAAAGTTCGAAGAAAGCGGAGTTGTCTCTGATAAAACTGCCTTCAAAAAGTCTTTGGATGCAAGGGAGTGTTTGGGGTCAACTTATATGGGCGAATATATCGCTATTCCACATGGAAAATGTAAAGAAGTCATAAAGCCCGGGGTGGGATTCATTCGATGTAAGGACAGTTTTTTATATCATTCTGGCGAGGAAGAAGAACCGGTTAAATACATTTTTGTGCTGGCCATTGTAGATAATCAGGAAGACAATTCTCATTTAAGAGTCCTGGCCACTTTAGCTGGCTATCTTGCCAGAGATGAATTTCAAGAGCTAATTTCAAGTGTGCAAAGTTATGAAGAACTATTAACAGGAATAAATCAATTGGAATCTGATTAAGAAAGAAAGGAGGATTACAATGTTTATAATTGCCGTAACATCTTGCGCGACAGGAATCGCGCACTCATATATGTCTGCAGAAGCAATTAAAAAAGTATGCAAGAAAAATGGACATACTTGTAAAGTAGAGATTCAGGGGGCACTTGGGATTGAGAATCAGCTATCAAAAACAGATATAGCCAGTGCAGATCTCTTAGTATATGCAAACGACGTTGGGATAACAAAGGCTGAGCGTTTTAAGGATTTTCCAAAGGATAAGATCAAACAATTTTCACCTCATGATGTTATCAGGAATCCTGACGTTATCTTAAAATAGTAGTTTTTTGAGTGGAGAAAGGAAGGTATTTTTAATGAATGAGGTATTAAAAGATATTAAACAGTCTTTATTGACAGGTGTTTCTTACATGCTTCCATTTGTTGTAGCGGGAGGTATTTTAGTAGCTATCGGTTTTGCAGGTGGCGGAGCGGTTGCAGTAACACAAAGTGAAACTGGGTTCTGGTCTAGAATCTTTTGGTGGGGCAAAGATGCTTTTGGTATGATGGTACCTATAATGGCGGCCTATGTGGCTTTTTCCATTGGAGATAAACCGGCGATCCTTCCGGGTATGATCGCTGGAATCTGTGCCGATAATATTGGCGGTGGATTCTTAGCAGCATTGATTGGAGGTATTATTGCAGGGTATCTTGTACAGGGGCTTAAAAAAATCCCATTGCCACGTGCTTTGAGATCTTTACTTCCTACTTTGATCATACCGGTTGTTGGAACACTTTTAATTGGATTTATTATGGAAATCGTTTTAGGTGGGCCAATTGCAGCGATTAATCAGGGAATGCTGAATTTCTTAAGTGGATTACAGGGAAGTGCTCTTGTAGTACTTGGTCTGGTACAAGGGGCAATGTTAGCTTTTGATTTGGGTGGACCTGTTAATAAAGCAGCTTATGCCTTTGCACTTGCAACACAGGCAGCAGGTAATAATGCACCTATGGCAGCCAATTTTGTGGCTTCCATGGTTCCACCATTATCTCTTGCTTTAGCAATGATGATAGCAAAAAAGAAATTTACAAGAACAGAACGAGATGCCACAGGAGGATGCTTTGTAGGTGGATTGGCTATGATTTCTGAGTTTGCGATCCCATTTGCTACTGGTAATCCATTGCTTTATATCCCGTGCTTTATGGCAGGTGGTGCAGTAGGAGCTATTAGCTCATACTTATTTGGCTGTACCATGGCCGCTCCGCATGGAGGTTATTTCGTTGTTGCATTATGTAATAAACCAATTATGTTAACTTTGGCACTAATCATAGGATCAGCAGTAAGCTGTGCTTTAATATTAGTATTCAAAAAAGCACCATCGACAGATGAGCTAGCGATGGATGAAGAGCAACAGGAAGATTAATACAGAAAGATTAACAGAAAATGTGTAGCACAAAAAATTCTGTGCTACACATTTGCTATAAGAAGATAGGAGACGTTATGAAAAGTTTTAAATATGTGGTAACAGATGAAGAAGGGCTTCATGCAAGGCCTGCAAGGCTCTTGGTGAAAGAAGCAGAGAAATTGAAGAGTGTTATTATGATTGATAAAAATGGGCAAAAAGGGAGTGCAAAGAAAATATTTGCAGTTATGGCTCTTGGCGTGAAGAAGAATGAGGAAGTTACGATTACCATTGAAGGAGATACGGAAGAGTCAGATTATATGATCTTAAAAGACTTTTTCAAGGCAAATCTTTAGGAAACGGAAGGAAATTATTCATGAAAAGAATATCAGGAAAATCTGTTTTTGCGGGTATTGCAATTGGAAAAATAGCTATTTTTGAAAAAGATGCTCAGAATATCAAAAGAAGACATATCCTAGATGCTGGAGCAGAGATAGATAGAGTTTTAAGGGCTTGCGAGCAGGCCACGATACAACTACAGGAATTGTATGAAAAAGCAAAAGAAGAAATCGGAGAATCGGGAGCAGCAATCTTTGAAGTCCATCAGATGATGGTTTCGGATGAAGATTATCAGGATTCTATTAAAAATATAATTAAGACTCAAAATGTAAATGCAGAGTATGCAGTAGCAGTCACCGGCGATAATTTTTCTGCAATGTTTACAGAAATGAATGATGAATATATGCAGGCGAGAGCAGCTGATGTAAAGGATATTTCTTCAAGAATCGTCAATGTATTATTAGAAAAAAAAGAAAACAATTTAATTACCAGTGAGCCTGTCATCATTTTAGCGGAAGACCTGGCACCGAGTGAGACCATACAGTTTGACAAAAGTAAAGTGCTGGCATTTATCACACGATTTGGATCCAGTAATTCACATACTGCTATCTTGGCAAGGACAATGAATATACCAGCGCTTATAAATCTGGAATATACAAAAGAGGATAACGGAAAAATTGGAATTGTAGATGGATATAAAGGATTACTTATCATTGACCCCGATGAAAATACGATAAAGGAATATGAAGCATTGATTCAAAAAGAGGAAGAAAAGAAAACCGTGCTTCGTACTATGACAGGAAAAGAAACCATAACAAAAAGTGGAAAAAAAATAAACTTATATGCGAATATTGGAAGTATATCAGATATTGGCAACGTGATGTTAAATGATGGGGAAGGAATTGGTCTGTTTCGTAGTGAATTTCTGTACCTAGAATCGTCTCATCTGCCAACAGAAGAGGAACAATTTCAGGCTTATAAAACAGTAGCAGAACGTATGAGTGGAAAAAAAGTAATTATCAGGACACTTGACATAGGGGCGGATAAACAGGTGCCTTATTTAAACTTAGGTATGGAAGAAAATCCAGCGATGGGTTATCGTGCTATTCGGATATGCTTACAAGATACGGAACTATTTAAAACACAATTACGTGCTATATTTAGAGCCAGTGCCTTTGGAAATATAGCGGTCATGTATCCAATGATCATCTCTCTGAATGAGGTTAGAAAGATAAAAGAATTAGTAAAAGAAGTTCAGGAAGAACTGAAAAAAGAAAATTATCCATTTACAAAAATAGAACAGGGTATTATGATTGAAACACCAGCAGCGGTAATGATAAGTGAGCGATTAGCAGAAGAAGTGGATTTTTTTAGTATTGGAACCAATGATCTGACTCAGTACACATTGGCGATTGACAGGCAGAATAGTAAGCTGGATTCTATTTATGATTCCCATCATGAAGCTGTTTTACGAATGATTCAGATGGTAATTGATAATGGACATAAAAATAACTGTTGGGTCGGAATTTGTGGTGAGCTGGGGGCAGATACTACGCTGACTCAGTCCTTTATTGAAATGGGGATTGATGAATTGTCTGTGTCACCAACATGCATTTTACCAATACGCAAGCTAATCAGGGAACTGCCATAAGGAATAAAAATAGGACAAACATAGTATAATGGAAATAGTGTAATAAAATTTGTGCAATCATACAATTTTTACATGGTTAGGGGAAACTGTAAAATGAGATACTATGTATTAGATACAGTTAGGGGAATTAATATAATCAGTATGATTTTATATCATTTCGTATGGGATGTTGTTTACATAACTGGTGTTAAATGGTTGTGGTTCGAATATGGCATCGGTTATGTATGGCAACAAGTGATATGTTGGATTTTTATACTACTTTCCGGATTTTGCTGGTCAATGGGAAAAAATCAGTGGAAAAGAGGGGTTTTAATCTTTGCAGCAGGTATTATAATTTCCGTGGTAACCACAATTTTTGTTTCAGAGCAGAAGGTCATGTTTGGAATTTTGACATTGCTTGGCTCCAGTATGCTTCTTATGATTCCTTTGCAAAAAATATTTGTTAAGATATCTCCAGTAGTTGGAATTTGTATGAGTAGTCTATTATTTTTTTTATTACGAAATATAAATACTGGCTATATTGGATTTGAAAACTTGAATATAATAAAAATACCTTCTTTTTTCTATAAAAACGATTTTACAGCGTATCTAGGATTTCCCGGACCACATTTTGAATCTACAGATTATTTTTCACTTTTTCCCTGGATATTTTTATTTATCGCAGGTTATTTTTTGTATCATATTATAAGTCAAAAAAATAAAATGTTTCTTTTTTCTCACAAAGGAATCAATGTAATAGAGTTTATTGGCAGGCATTCTTTACTTATTTATTTGCTGCATCAACCTGTGATTTATGTATTTTTAATATTATGGTTTCGGTAGATTAATAAAAAATATAGTTTGAGATTTTTTCAAATACAAATACGACATTAAAAAATAGAAAGAATAACGCTTTCTATTTTTTTTATTTAAATAATCAAGTACGTTGTAAAAACAACGGAAATTAAAAAGCTATTATAGTATAGTATTTTTAGAAACAAACGAATTGGAGGTGTAGGTATGTCGCAGTGTCTGATAAAGAATTTGAATCATGAAGAAATTTTCACACTGGCAGAACAGGTGTCGACTCAAAAAGGGCAAGTAGTGAGCAAAACGTTAGCACAGAACAAAGCGATAAGTGTTACGATATTTGCCTTTGATAAAGATGAGGAAATCGGGACGCATGATTCTGAAGGAGATGCGATGGTAACAGTACTGGAAGGGGTTGGAAAATTTACGGTAGATGGAACAGAGTATGTTTTAAAGCGAGGAGAAACCCTGATTATGCCAGCTAAAAAACCACATTCGGTATATGCAAATGAAGCATTTAAGATGGTTTTATTGGTAGTATTTCCAATGAATAAAATATAATAAAAGAAAGAGGGAGATGTAAAGATGGAACAGAAGATGTTTTGTTTTCAATGTGAGCAGACAGCAGGGTGCCAAGGCTGTACAGGAAGCGCAGGAGTATGCGGAAAGTCCGCAAGTACAGCTAATTTACAGGATGAATTAACAGGAGCGTTAGTAGGACTAGTAAGAGCGTGTGGAAAGAATAGAAGTGAGATTACTACAAAGCTGATAGTAGAGGCATTATTTACTACGATTACAAATGTTAGTTTTAATGATGAAACCCTAAAAGTACTGATTGAAAAAGTAAGAAATAGAAAACGGGTAATGATTTCAGAATATGAAAATGGTACTGGGAAAGATGATGAAGATTATGATATGAAAAATCTTTGGGGTGATACAGAGGATATTCGTTCCTTAAAATCCCTCATTTTGTTTGGAATCAGAGGAATGGCAGCGTATGCATATCATGCGGCGGTGCTTGGTTACGAGGATGATGAAGTAAATCACTTTTTCTATAAAGCACTTGATAGGATTGGCTCTGTGGCTGGTATGGAAGAATTGCTACCTGTTGTTTTGGAAGTAGGAGCCGTAAATTTAAAATGCATGGAATTGCTTGACCGGGCAAATACACAGACATTTGGTACTCCGATACCTTTAAAAGTTACATTGACAGTAGAGAAAGGACCATTCATTGTCATCACCGGCCATGATCTTTTAGATTTGAAGTTACTGTTAGAGCAGACCGAAGGAAAAGGCATTAATATCTATACGCATGGAGAGATGTTGCCAGCACATGCTTATCCGATGTTAAAAAAATATACACACTTAAAAGGCAATTTTGGTACTGCTTGGCAGAATCAGCAAAAAGAATTTGATCAATTACCGGCACCTATTCTATATACGACCAACTGTTTAATGCCTGTAATGCAAAGCTATGCGGACAGGGTTTTCACAACCGAAGTAGTATCTTATCCTGAAATGGTTCATGTTGGAGAAGAGAAAGATTTTACACCAGTTATTGAAAAAGCACTTAGCTTGGGAGGTTATGAAACTGCGCAGGATTTTACTGGAATTAACGGCGGAAATGAGGTTACCACTGGTTTTGGACACGGAACTGTTTTATCAGTAGCGGATCAAGTGATCAATGCAGTAAAAGAGGGTGCAATCAAACATTTCTTTCTGGTTGGAGGATGCGATGGAGCTAAAACAGGCAGAAATTACTATACCGAATTTGTAAAACAGACACCAAATGATACTGTGATTCTTACTCTTGCTTGCGGTAAGTACCGTTTTAATGATTTGGATTTGGGTGAAATTGGAGGCCTACCAAGAATTATGGATATGGGTCAGTGTAATGATGCTTACAGTGCGATTAAAGTTGCAGTTGCTTTGGCGGAGGCATTTGAATGTACAGTGAATGAATTACCACTTTCCATGGTACTGTCATGGTATGAGCAGAAGGCAGTGTGCATTCTATTGACTCTATTATATTTAGGAATTAAAAATATATATTTGGGACCAACACTTCCTGCATTTATCTCACCGAATGTATTAAATTATTTGGTAGAAAATTATAATATAGCACCAATCAGTACACCGGAAGAAGATCTCAAAAAAATATTGGGATAAGATTTAAATGTGTGCAGTGTAATATTTTGATAAAATGGATATCGAACATAGTTTATGCGCAGCGATACAGTTGCTCATCAAACTAGGTACGGTATCCATTTGCACCTTTGGGTTTTCGATAAAATGGATGCACAACCTAGTTCATTCGTAGCACGCTTCCGCTTGGATTTTGCTGCAGTGGTATATAAGAGCATGAAGGTGTCCATTTGCACCTTCTGGTTTTCGATAAAATGGATGCACAACATAGTTCATTCACAGCACGCTTCCGCTTGGATTTTGCCGCAGTGGTATATAAGAGCATACAATACATGCTCTAAATACCAGCGGCATCATACAGCTG
>JAEVYY010000019.1 GCA_023392535.1 Bacillota bacterium | reverse complement strand
TCGGTTTTGAAGGTATGAGAGTTTGAATAAACAGACAGGAATACCGTAATAATCCTCGATAGCTCAGCGGTAGAGCATTCGGCTGTTAACCGAAGGGTCGTAGGTTCGAACCCTACTCGGGGAGTTTAAGTTTCAGCGGGGCTGAAGCAAAACGCATGTCGATAAGGTTTGCGTAAAATATCAGGCTCCGTGGTCAAGCGGTTAAGACATCGCCCTTTCACGGCGGTATCACGGGTTCGATTCCCGTCGGAGTCATTATAAATTATTTTACAGATGCGATAATTTTTAGTTGACTGAAAATTATCATTTTGTTATAATTTAAAAGTTAATAGATATGGTCCCATAGCCAAGTGGTAAGGCAAAGGTCTGCAACACCTCTATCACCAGTTCAAATCTGGTTGGGACCTCTGAAAAGCTTCAAACAATGTGTTTGAAGTTTTTTTCACATTTAAACTTATATTTAACTGAGGTATTAGATATGTTATTTATTTTAGTTGGTATTATTTTTTTACTATATTTTTTGGGAATATCGTGTTACACAGGATTAAATTCCAAATTTCCAATTGTGTGGCTCGTTATGGGCCTTTTTTGTCTAATTCTTGGACTAGGCTTACAATATCATTGGATTACGCCAGAAACGTATATGAAATTATGGAATAGAGTTACATACATACTATTATCTGCCTGTTCAATTTTCTATTTAACCATTCAACTCCTTATTTTCTCACAGTTCAGAAGGAAGGTCAAAAAAGGGTTGCCCTATATTATTGTGCTAGGTGCACAAATGAAGCCATTTGGACCAAGTAGAATATTGAAAAGACGTTTAGAAAAGGCTTATGATTATTTAGTCCTAAATAAAAATACAGTAGTTATTGTATCCGGAGGACAGGGGGCTAATGAGCCAATGTCAGAAGCGGAAGGAATGAAGCGATATTTAATAACCAAAGGAATTGATTCAGAAAGAATTTTAAAAGAGGATTTATCTGTAAATACGTATCAAAACATGATTTTTAGTAAAAAGCTATATTTAAAAAATATAACTGAAATTGGTATTGTAACCAGCAATTACCATCTGTTCCGAGCAAAGAAAATAGCACAGAAGGCTGGTTTCCAAGCCGTATACGGAATACCAGCCCATGCAGAGCCATTCATGTTATTGAACCATACATCCCGTGAGGTTTTGGGAATTATAAAGGATTATCTAGTGGGTAATTTATAAATTATGATGGTTCCTTGCCTGTATAGGAGAACCAGTCAAAATATACTTGTGCAGGATGATCTGGACACGTGGAAACGGCATACATACCGCAACATACCCCCACAAAATCAGAATAAGCTGACTCCGTAGAGAGGTGTTTGGTTACGGTATGATCCAGTTCATTACAGCAATCCTCATTATATCCATAGCAGAAATAATATTGTGTGGGCGTAGCTCTGACCTCAAGATAAATAGTTGGACTGTTTGTAACGTCGGCTGCAAAAGGAATAGTATTGGTAATGACAGAAATATCGGCTACATTCTTGCGTACAAAAAGAGTTGTAATCGTATTTATTTTTTTAATACCTAGTTCAAAGTGATGAGCGTTATCATAATAGACACATAATCCGGCTTCGCCAAAGGTATCCGGATTGAATTCCATTTTGGCCTTAAAGCTACAATAAAAGTGCTGTTGTCTTCTTAGAACAAAAGCGGGTGAAGCAAGTGTATTTAAAGAATTTTCATTACTGGTAAGTTGTAGCCATCCAGGACGATTTTTGAGTGAATAATGATCCTGTAAAAAACTGCGCATAAAAAATAAATGATGCGGAAGCGATGATTCATTAAAATCGTCAAAAGTGTCAAAATCGACAGGAACAATGCCAGCAGATATAGGAGTAGAAATAGCAGGCAAAGGTCCTTCCATCTGCGGATAAACGTGTCCATTGATTCCGATATCAGGCCAATCGTCTTGCCACGTAAGTGGAACTAAAATTGTTTCGCGACCTAAATGGTGGAAAAAATGTTCCAAAGGACGCTGACAGAGAGCGACCAGCCACCAATTTCCATCGATATCTGTAAAATAATCAGCATGACCAACAGCCTGCAGCGGAATTTCAGGCTCCTCCCGGTTTGTTAGAACAGGGTTATGCGGACAAGACTCAAAAGGTCCCCATAAATTCTTGCTTCGTGCAAGCGTTATCATGTGTCCTTCTCTAGTACCGCCTTCCGCAATATTTAGATAATAATAGCCATTCCTACTAAAAATGTGCGGACCCTCCGGATCACGACCTCCTGTCCCACGCCATAATAATTGGAAAGAAGATAAAAGATTCCCGGTGGTAATATCCAGTTCTGCCTGATAGACCCCATATCCCATCTCATCCCTAGCTGATATTTGTAAATAGGTACGATCGTCTTCAAAGTATAGAGAGGGATCGTAACCTTCGCAAGATATTAATAAGGGATCGGACCATTCTGAGGTAATATCATCTGTAGTTAAAATGAATGTCCCCTTCTCTATATCCGTTGTTATCATATAGAAAATTCCGTTATGATGACGCAATGTGGGTGCAAATATGCCACCGGAACATCTGCAGTTACGGATATTTATCTGACTATCTCGAGTAATGCAATGACCGATCTGAGACCAATGTATCAGGTCCGTACTCTGAAAAATAGGGATACCAGGTAAATATTCAAAGGTACTGTTAATCAGATAATAAGTGTTTTTAACTTTACAAATACTAGGGTCTGGATAGAATCCAGGCAGGATAGGATTATTATATAGCATTACATCTCCTTACAATATTGTCTTTATTTAAGATGAGTACATATTTCTAAATTCAGTAGGAGTACAATTCTTTATGATCTTGAACATTCTAATAAAAGCAGACAAGCTGCTAAATCCAGATTGCAACGAAACGACAGTAATAGAAATATCTGGATTTACTAATAATTTCTCAGCACATGCAATTCGTTTCTGGTTCAGATATTTATAAAAAGACACGCCTGTAAATTGTTTAAATAGACGAGTAAAATGATATTTACTGAAGCCGATCAGATTAGCGACTTCATCTAATGTTAAATCTTCCGTACAGTGTTCGTTAATATAACTGCAAACTGCTAGAAATTTTTCGGTATATTCTTTTTGCTTATTCGAATTCACATCGAACTTTTCATTATTATTAGCGCAATTTCTACCTATTAATACAAATATCTGGATAAGCATAGCATAAATAGAAGCATTACTTAGAATATCGGTACTATAATATTCATCCCTGATCTTTAACATAAGCCTGGCTACCTCTGCGTGTATGATAGGCGAGTTTTCAGCGGTTATTAAAAAGACAGGTGAAATGATAGAAAGAGTAGATTCTAACTCTTTAATATTATGTAAAAGAATAAAATCCGGTTGAAAAAACAAACGCTCTCCAGTTGGAGGTGCATTTAAGCTGTGGATAACACCAGAATTAATAATTAAGATATCAGTCTCCCGTAATGTGTAATTCTTTCCATTACATATCACTTCATATTGATTCTGAATTGGCATAACAATCTCAATGGGTGTATGCCAATGGCTTGGATAATTTTCGTATTCGTTGTTATCGTAAAGTCTAAAGCCAGAATTCTCTTTAAAATTAACAGTTTCATGAATGCCATTTAGGGTCTCTATCATGGTAATATTCTCCAATAAATTAAAAGTTGTTTTTACAAAAAAAGTATCAAATATTGCTATTTCTGCAATTAATACATAAATAGTATATCAATAGTTGCCAGCAATAATAAATAAATGATACCACAATATAATTAAATATCAACAAATATATAACTGCAATTAACTTATAATTAATAAAATAAGTAATAACACACAATAGTAAAACATATAAATTATAAAAAATATACAATTAGTATAAAAATAAATAATTATCAATAGCAATAATTAGGAGTCAAAAAGCAATTATTGATAAGATTAGTCATACGCAATTTGTTATACTGCAAGAGTAGTGAGAACCTTGTAACGTTTTCATAAAAAAGGGAGGAATAAAAAAGATGAAATTAAAAAAAGTTTTATCGTTAGCATTAACGGTTGTTATGACGGCATCCATGGTGGTAGGTTGCGGAAGTTCACAGACTACGTCGGAGGGCACCACAAATAGTACGACAGAGGAGACTACAGATAGCTCAAGTGCTTCAGCAAAAGAGGGTGAAGAAGAAATCACATGGGTATTCTGGGATGATCTGGAAGCAACTGATGATCTTATGACAAAACAATATGCAGAAACGGTAAAAAGATTTAATGAAGCAGATAATGGTTATCATGTTAATGTTGTTACAACGAACCTAGAAGAGTATCTGGCAAAAATCAATGCAATGATTGCAGCGGGACAGACGCCGGATGTATTTATTATCGATCCGGGACCTAGGTTAGATACCTATGTCAATAACGGTGTGGCAATGGACCTTACAGATATTCTTGCCAAGGATAAAGAATGGAGCGATTCTTTCACAGGCGGTATCTTTGAAAGATTAACATATGATGGAAAGATTATGGCAGTTCCGACGAACTTTGCATCTGCATGTGTTTTCTACAATACAGAGATTTTTGATAAAGCAGGCATCAAAGAGACACCTAAGACCTGGGATGAATTTTTAGCGGATTGCAAATTGATCAAAGACGCTGGTTATGATCCGATCACTGTTTCAGCAGGAACAGCTTGGTGCCTATCTATGATAGCTGGTTATCTGTGTGATAGAGAAGGTGGCCCGGATAATCTTCAGGGAATCAAAGATGGTACAGTAAAATGGACAGATCCGACCTTTGTAGAGGCAGCAAAAAAATTAGTAGAAATGTCACAATACTTCCAAGATACCTATTCAGGAGATTCCAATGACCAGGCAGTTGCTAACTTCTATAATGGAACGGCAGCTATGTTGGTACAGGGTTCTTGGGCTATTGCACAGATTAATGGTAATAATCCGGAAATGGAAGACAAATGTGGTGTATTCCAATTCCCTGGAATTGAAGGCGGCGCAGACCCTAATAGAATGATTGTTAAGACAGATAATTTAATGGTATCTGCAACAACAAAACACTTGGATGCTTGTATTGCATTCTTAAAAGAAATGACTGGCGATACCGCACAAAAAGCAACTGCAGAAATCGCAGGAAAGATTCCAGTTACAAACGTAGAAATAGATACTAATATCGCACCAAAACAATTCTCTTATGTAAAGGATGTTTTAAGTAATATGACAGGTACACTTGGATTCTACAATGAATCACTGGCATCCACGGAAGCAGGTGACAGATTTGACAATACTATGGTATCCATCGTAATGGGTCAGATGACACCAGAAGAAGGATTACAGGATTTCCAGAATTGGTATGATGCAAATGTAAATAATAAATAAAAAAGAATAATATGCAATTCATTCATATACAGGATTAGTGAATGCTAATCCTGTATACTTTTAAGGAGAAAGTCATATGGAAAAATTATTACGTGACAAAAAGGCCATATGCCTGTTTATTGCGCCGGCGGCTATATTGTTCACATTTATTTTATTTCTTCCAATCGCCTATTCGTTTTATATTTCACTTTGTGATTGGAATGCACTATCAATGCCGCAATTTGCAGGCATTAGAAACTACATAGAATTATTTCGTAAAGATGATGTATTTTTGACCTCACTAAAGAATTCCATATTTTTTATGATCTTTTCTCTTGTGACCCAACAAATCGCAGGTCTTTTCTTAGCAGTTATACTCTCAAATCTAAAACATGGGAAGAATGTTTTTAAGAATATTTATTATCTTCCATGTGTATTATCGTCCGCTGCATTAGGATTACTATTTAGCTTTCTATTTAATCCCAAAATGGGGGTAAATCAAGTACTGGCTGTCGTGGGAATCAAAGGTCCTCTTTGGCTGATGAATGTGAAAGGATTTATTCCGCTTCCTATGTGGGTAATTGGTGCTATTTCCCTATGGATTTATGTAGGTACTACAATGATGCTCTACATGGCTGGCATAGCAGGCATTGATACATCTTTGTTTGAGGCTTCCTATATTGATGGAGCAAATAAATGGAAAACATTTAGGTATGTCACATTGCCGTTATTAAAGCCAATGGCAAAGACAACAATAGCATTGACTTGTATCGGATCGTTAAAATTCTTTGACCTTGTTTATAACATGACGCAGGGAGGTCCTAATCATAAGACTCATACAATAGCAACATGGTTGTATTATGAGGCATTTAGATACTTTAAATATGGATATGCAAGTGCGATGTCGATCGTACTTTTGATTATATGTCTGGCTGTCACATTACTTGCCAACAAATGTATCAACACCAAAGACTTTGAAGGCTAAGGGGGAAGACGGATGAATACAACAATAAAAAGAAATAAAAAGCCTGTGAGAATCAATACAGTTTTAATTTATGTTTTTCTGGTATTTTTGGCTATCCTATATATAGCTCCTTTATTATGGATGTTTTCAGTGTCAGTGAAAACAAAAAGTGAAGTATTTTCGAATCCTTTTGGTCTGCCAGAAATATGGCAATGGGAAAATTTTACTTTTGCATGGCAAGTGGGAAGATTGGGCGTGGCACTTCGTAACTCTGTAATTGTATGTACCGTTACGCTTATAGTAAGTATGTTTTTTGGAAGTATGGCTGCTTTCGCAATCGGAAGAATGAAATGGAAATTATCAGATGCCGCATTAGGGTACTTTATGATTGGAATGATGGTTCCAGTACATTGTATCCTAATTCCGTTATTTGTTATGTTTACTAAATTAAATTTGTCTGATTCTTTATTAGGTATTATTATACCGTACATAACATTTTCATTACCTATGACAATATTCATTTTGACAGGCTTTTTTAGAAGTATGCCAAGAGAGTTATTTGAAGCAGCCTGTATGGACGGATGTTCTATTTATGGATGCTTTTTCAGAATTGCTTTACCTTTATCCTCTACAGGGCTATTTGTTACGGGATTAATGACTTTTATCAATAATTGGAATGAGTTGTTAGTGGGAATGGTATTCATATCAGATACTGAGAAAAAGACACTGCCTGTTACTTTGACTTATTTTGTTGGGCCGTATGCCACTAATTATACGCAAATGTTTGCTGCCATCATTATAGCAATTACGCCGACCATTTTCGTCTATTGCATGTTCAGCAATAAGATCGTTGCCGGTCTGACAGCAGGTGCGGTGAAAGGATAAGTAGAAAATTTGGGAAAATGACATAATGGCATAAAAAGACTTAGTATACATAGAAAAGGAAAATATTATGGAACGTATAGAGGCAGAAAAAAAGGCAAAAAAATTGGTGGCACAAATGTCTGTAGAGGAGCGTGCATCACAGTTAAAGTATGATGCACCTGCTATTAAGAGACTTGGAGTGCCTGCTTACAATTGGTGGAATGAAGCTTTGCATGGAATCGCAAGAGCAGGTGTGGCAACCATTTTTCCGCAGGCGATTGGATTGGCAGCCATTTTCGATGAGGGGCTATTAAAAAAAATAGCTGATTCAATAGCTACAGAAGGAAGAGCTAAATATAACGAATATGCAAGGCATGAAGATAGAGATATTTATAAGGGACTTACCTTTTGGTCACCGAATGTAAACATTTTCAGAGACCCTCGTTGGGGAAGAGGCCATGAGACCTATGGGGAAGATCCTTATTTAAGTAGTAGATTAGGAGTGGCCTTTGTAAAAGGACTGCAGGGTGAGGGAGAATATCTAAAAAGTGCCGCTTGTGCAAAGCATTTTGCAGTACATTCAGGACCGGAAGCATTACGACATGAATTTAATGCTGTTGTCTCGAAGAAAGATATAAGAGAGACATATTTGCCAGCATTTGAAGCTTGTGTTAAGGAGGCAAAGGTAGAGTCTGTTATGGGTGCTTATAACAGGACAAATGGAGAAGCCTGCTGTGCCAGCCAGACACTTATGAATGATATTCTAAGAGGTGAATGGGGGTTTGCTGGCCATTATGTGTCAGACTGTTGGGCGATCAAAGATTTCCATGAACATCATTTTATAACCAAAACACCTGAAGAATCAGCAGCTTTAGCGCTAAAGTCTGGATGTGATCTGAACTGTGGAAATACGTATTTGCAAATAATGAAAGCATATCAAAAGGGTCTGGTGTCTGAAGCCGATATAACAAAGTCTGCGGAACGCTTATTTACAACCAGATATCTATTGGGATTATTTGAGAGCAGTGAATTTGATACCATTTCCTATAAAAAAATTGAGTGCAAGGAGCACTTAGAACTGGCTGAAGATGCTGCAAGAAAGGGTATCGTTCTACTGAAAAACAAAGGAATTCTTCCGATTGATAAAAAGAAAATTAATACCATCGGTGTTATTGGACCAAATGCAAATAGCAGATCGGCTCTGATTGGAAATTATCATGGTACTTCTTCCAGATATATTACTATATTGGAAGGTATTCAAGATGAGGTGGCTGACGAAGTAACGGTGTTGTACTCGGAAGGATGTGATTTGTCTAAAGACAGAGTTGAGAATCTGGCAATGGCACAGGACCGGACCATGGAAGCGGTCAGTGTGGCAGAACATAGTGATATCGTGGTGCTTTGTATTGGATTAAATGAAAATCTAGAAGGTGAGGAGGGAGATGAGGGTAATAATTATGCCTCCGGTGATAAAAAAGATTTATTTTTGCCGCCTTCTCAGCAACAATTAGTAGAAAAAATACTAAAAGTAGGAAGACCTACAGTGGTTTGCCTGATGGCGGGAAGTGCTATTGATTTGAATCTTGCAGAAGAATATGCAGACGCAGTCATGCAGTTGTGGTATCCTGGTGCACGAGGTGGAAAGTCAACAGCAGACATTCTTTTTGGTAAGTGTTCCCCATCTGGAAAACTTCCAATAACTTTCTACAAAAATTTAGAGCAATTGCCACCGTTTGAAGACTATAGCATGAAAAGACGTACGTATCGGTATCTGGAAGAAGAAGCTTTATATCCGTTTGGATATGGTCTGACCTATGGCGATATATGCGTAACAGCTGCCACTATTTCTGGTGGAATTGATTTCAATTCGAACAGTGAAGATCTAAAAATAGAAGCAGATATCATAAATAATGGAACATGTGCAACAGACGATATCATACAGATATACATAAAGGATATGGATTCCAAATATGCCGTAAAAAATCATAATTTGTGTAGCTTTAAGAGAATATTCCTTGAGGCAGGTGAAAAAAAGAAAGTGGAACTTAAAGTTTCTAAAGCGGCATTTACAATTGTGGATGAGAACGGAGATAGGTATATTGATAGTAAAAAATTTATTCTGTATGTAGGAGTGAATCAGCCAGATAGCAGGAGTGTGAAGCTCAGTGGTAAAAAACCAATTGCAATTACGATAGATTTATAGACAGAATTTTAAAAACCCCGTGAACTCACGGGGTTTTTATGATACACTGAACTTGCAGGATGTAACCTTTGATCGTTTAGAAAGACGAGACTCAAAGTTTCAGTACATAGGAAATAGACATAAGAAGAAAGGAATGGTGTGTAAAGTTGGATACAATAGAAGAATTACAAAAAATTATTGATAGAAGCGATAATATTGTTTTTTTTGGTGGTGCAGGTGTTTCAACAGAAAGCGGTATTCCAGATTTCCGAAGTGTAGACGGACTCTATAATCAACAGTATGATTATCCGCCGGAGACTATATTGAGTCATACTTTTTATCGGAATCATACCGATGAATTTTTCCGTTTTTACAGAGCCAAGATGTTATGCCTGGCTGCCAGTCCAAATAAAGCACATATAAAATTAGCAGAATTGGAACAAAAAGGTAAGTTAAAAGCAGTTATAACTCAAAATATTGACGGACTTCACCAGGCTGCAGGCAGTAGGGAAGTACTGGAATTACATGGATCGGTTCTTAGAAATTACTGTGATAAATGTGGAGCCTTTTATGATGCGGAATTTATTATGCAGGAAAAAGGAATACCGAGTTGTCAATGTGGTGGCCATATTAAACCGGATGTCGTTTTGTATGAAGAGCCTTTGAATGAATATATTATAAGTAAAGCGATCTCCTATATTGCGAATGCAGATGTATTGATTGTCGGCGGCACATCGTTAGCGGTTTACCCAGCGGCAGGTCTGATCGACTATTATGAAGGAAGTAAGCTGGTACTGATTAATAAGACGGCAACACCACGGGATAAGATTGCCAATTTAATTGTACAAGAGAGTATTGGTGAAGTGCTCGGGAAATTAACTGTGTAAGGAGTTGAATATGGAATATAATGTAGGTGATATTGTGAAGTTGAAAAAACCTCATCCATGTGGGAGTCATGAATGGGAAATATTACGTGTCGGGGCAGATTTTCGATTAAAGTGTCTAGGATGTGAGCATCAGGTAATGGTGCCGAGAAGGCTTATTGAGAAAAATACAAGAGGAATTCGTCCCAAAAATGCTTGAAAAATCTTATGATATGTGGTATCATACTATCCTGTGATATAAAAGAATCGGACAATCGATTCCACATTCCTTGCTCTTTTTTAGAAAAGGGCCAGAGACCAAAAGGAGGAAAAAAGCATGAACAAATATGAATTAGCCGTTGTTGTTAGTGCAAAAATCGAAGACGAAGAAAGAATTGCTACAATCGAAAAAGTAAAAGGTTATGTTGAGCGTTTCGGTGGTACAATTACTAACGTTGATGAATGGGGTAAGAAAAGATTAGCTTACGACGTTCAGAAAATGAAAGATGGTTTTTACTACTTCATCAAATTCGATGCTGAATCTACAGTTCCAGCGGAAATTGAAAGCAATATCCGTATTATGGAAAATGTAATCAGATTTTTATGCGTAAGACAAGACGAGGCATAAGATAAGGAGAACGTATGAACAAAGTAATTCTTATGGGGCGTTTAACGAGAGATCCTGAAGTTAGATATTCACAGGGTGACAATGCAATGGCAATTGCAAGATATACACTGGCGGTAGACCGCAGATTTAACCGTAATAATGAAGAACAAAATGCAGATTTTATTGGATGTGTGGCATTCGGTAAAGCAGGTGAGTTCGCTGAAAAATATTTCCGTAAGGGTACCAAGGTAGCAGTGACCGGACGTATTCAAACAGGAAGTTATACGAATAAAGACGGAGTTAAAGTGTATACAACTGATATCGTCGTGGAAGATCAAGAATTTGCTGAAAGTAAGAACGCATCAGCAGGAGCATCGGAAGGTGGTTTTTCGAATGGCGGTTTCAGACAGGAAACAGCAGTTGGTGATGGTTTCATGAATATTCCAGATGGAATTGATGAAGAATTGCCATTCAACTAATAATAGATTTTAGATAGGAGGCAATACTATGGCTTACAATAGAGCAGAGAAATCCGATTCTCCTATGAAGAGAAGAGGCGGAATGCGCAGAAGAAAGAAAGTTTGCGTATTTTGTGGAAAAGATAACACAATTGATTATAAAGATGTTAATAAATTAAAAAGATACGTATCTGAAAGAGGAAAAATTCTTCCTAGAAGAATCACAGGGAACTGTGCAAAACATCAGAGGGCTCTTACGGTTGCAATCAAGAGAGCAAGACATATCGCATTAATGCCTTATACAATGGATTAAACCAACGTATTGGCAGTATTTGAAAGGTATAGAGTTGTAAAATTACATCCATTTACACTAATTATACTTTAAAATTGAATGATTAAGATTTGCCGTCATTACTTTAGGTAGTGGCGGTTTTTTCCATAGTTCATAATATAATATGTTATAGAGTAAAAACATCAATAAAGATTTTTATAGTAGAATTCGTTCATGGGAATTTTATATGGGAAAAATGGAAAAGAATAGAAAAGAGAAAGATAGAAGAAAAAAATATAATATAACAATAATTTTATTGTCTTTGATAGGAGTCTTTTTTGTTATTTTTACTATCTATAAATGTTTCATTGCGGGTCATTCTATGCCCATTTTTGGGCCTAATGCAATATCGCAATATAGAACTGTTAATCTAGGAGGGGTGGATCAAAGTATACTGATAAGAGGAGTGAGTAAGTCGAATCCTGTTTTATTATATATACATGGAGGACCAGGAAGCCCTGAGACTTCTTTTATCGTTCCTTATCAAAAGGAATGGGAACGATATTTTACAGTTGTCAATTGGGATCAAAGGGGAAGTGGAAGGTCTTATCGTGAAGATATCGATTTGGATACACTTACAACAAATCAAATATGTTCTGATGCAATAGAATTAACGAAGTATTTAAAAGAAGAATTCCAGGTAGACAAGATTTATATTGTTGCGCACTCATATGGTTCCTATATTGGAATGAAATGTATTCAAATGAATTCAAATAATTATTATGCTTATGTTGGAATAGGACAGGTGGGAAATCAGCAAGAGAATGAAAAGAAATTAATTGATTACGCCACTAAAATGGCAGTGAAATATAATAATTCTGAAGCGATTAGTGAACTGTCAGCGTTAGGGGATTTCCCATATAATAAAAAAGATTTTGGAAGTAAAATTTCATTATCCCGCAAATGGACAAGATTTTATGGTGGTTTACTATATGGTAAAAAGAGTGCGAATTTATTTACGGTAGAATCGATTATTAGACCAGAATATAATTTGTTTGATTTGATCGCTTTTATAAAGGGCGCAAATTTATATTCTTCTAATACGGATAAAGATCAAGCACGTTGGGAATTATTTAATGCGGATCTGCCTAAAGAAGTACCATGTGTTAAAGTGCCAGTTTATTTTATTCAGGGAAGAGATGATTATACTACATCATTTCAGGAATGTGAGGAGTACTACAATAAGCTACAGGCTCCATACAAAGAATTAATTCCGATAGAAAAGTGTGCACATAATCCCATCGTTGAGCATTCAAATCAAGTAAGTAATCTATTAATCAATAAAGTGCTTACAAACGAAAACGAGTAAGCTTACACAGTGTAGCTTCAAGAAAAACTGAAATAAAATTACCCGAAAAGAGAACTTTTTATTCGTTTTATAAGAATGAAAAGTTCTCTTTATATTTAAAGCACTTTTTTCAGTCAAAAAAAATCGTGATTTAGGAATATTATAGGAGTTTAGTGAAAAAATAAAAGCGAGGTCTCTTGCGAAATTCAGTGATAGCAATTAGAGTCAATAAAAATAAGGTTAGGAGGAAAAGAAAAAAGATGGATGTTATTATTAAATTGAATAAGTTGTAATGAACTTATGTCTGAATATCGAGATGAAATCTTTACTTCCCCTAAATGGAATAATAGCCTGTATATATCAAAAAAACTAGGGTTAATAGAAATGAGAAATAAAATTACATTACTAAAAGATGTTCAAATATTGTTCAATATGCACAAAAATGAAATAGAACAATAAATTATAGTTGACAATATAACAAAAAATGATAAAATAAAATTACACAAAAAACATAGCTCGTGTGTAATATGAAAAAAAAGTACAAACAAAATTTTACTAAAAATTATTAAAAAATAATATTTCACATAGAGCGCACGTTATAAGGAGGATTATTTATGAAACTAAGTTCAATCGTAAGAAGGGGTATTGCTGTTAGTTTAGCTAGTATCATGACAGCAAGTTTAGTTGGATGTGGAGGAGGTAATAAAACGGATTCAACGAAAGAAGATGCAGGAACTGCCCAAACTGCGGAAAGTACAGAAGCAGCTGAGTCAACTGAAACAGCAGGCGGAGTTACATTAAAATTTCAACAGTGGTGGGGAGCTGAACTTCCTGAAGGATATTTAGAAAATATCTGTGCGGAATATGAAAAAGCAACTGGTAATAAGGTTGAGTTATTAACTGCACCATGGGCTGATACAAAAACAGCTATTACGGCAGGTGCAACTAATGGCACGATTGCAGATATCATTAGTGTTGATGGTGCATGGTTGTCGGAGTTTGTTGATATGGGTATTTTGTCAGATGTAAGCGCAGCTGGTGTAGAGACAACTCTGGCAAGTGATATATGGAAAGTTGGCGATACAGGATATGTTGTTCCGGTTTTAAATTTTGCTTATCCTATGTATGTTAATATGGATATTTTAAAAGCATCAGGTGTTGAATCAGTTCCAACTACATGGTCAGAACTTAGAGAAGCATGTAAAAAGATTACAGATGCAGGATATTCTGCATTTGCTTTAAATCTTGGTACTACAAATGCAAATGGTATCCAAAATGTATTCATGGGTACAGGCTGGGCATCAGGAATTAATTTAAAAGATAGTAGTGGTGCATATAAGACAGAAGGCAATGCAGATCTGGCTTCTCTTGCAGAAATGTTCAAAGGACTTTATGAAGATGGATCTTTATACCCGGGCATGAGCACATTGGAAGAATCTGAGATGACAAGTAATTTTGCAGCAGGAAATTGTGCATTTACAATGGCATCAGCAGCAACAATGAGTCAATTTAAAGATCTTAATTTTGAAGCTACAACAGTACCTGTAAAAGATGGATATACAGACAAGAGCGGTATCTGCTATGCAAGCTGGGCAGTAGGTATTTCTGAATCAAGTGAAAATAAAGAAGCAGCAGCAGAATTCATTAACTTCTTACTTGGTGGAGCAGATGGAAAAGACGGATCCGCTTCTGCTGGATTAGCAGCTACGATGTCAGCTTTCCCAAATAGTACGGTAGCACAACCGGACTATAGCCAAGCTCCTAAACAGTTCCAGTCTTACTATGAGCTTTATAAGAAAAATTATGTAACAAATGAATTTATTGGACTTCCAAACGCATCCGATGTAATGACTTCTATGACAAATGATCTTGTAACTTATCTGGAAGGTGAAATAGATAGCACGACATTACTTGCAAATTGGCAAGGATATCTTGATGAGGCTGGTAAATAAAAGTCTTTGATTTTAAATTATTCGAAAGGGGTCGATGAATCCGACCCCTTTTATGAATTGCTACTAGGAGGGATTGACTTTGAATATATTAGGAAAGAAAACTGCTCCATATAGATACTTAACTCCGACTTTAGTATTAATGATAATTTTCATGGTAGTTCCAATCTGTATGGTTATTGGTTATTCCTTCGTGGATAAGGCTGTAGTTTCAAAACATCCTGTTTTTGTGGGATTAGAAAATTATAAAGAACTATTTTCAGACACTGGATATTGGGGTTCCGTATCAAATACCATAATTTTTGTAGTTGTAAGTGTTGTAGCACATTTAGTTTTGGGAATGCTTTTTGCAAGCTTACTAAACTCAAAATATTTTTCTGGCAGGACCAAAACGATTGCGCGTGTATTTTATATTCTACCGTGGGTATTTACAGCTTCCGTTGTTGCTATTCTTTGGAAATTAATGCTTCAACCATCAGGTATTGTTAACTATATCTTTTCAGTTTTTCCACAGGTGTCTCGAAATACAGAGTGGTTAAGTAACAGGAGCATTTCCTTAGCGGTAATTTGCTTTATAAATATTTGGTGCGGATATCCTTTTTATATGATTAGTATTCTGGCTGGTCTACAAGGTATTTCCGGAGATTTATATGAAAGTGCTGCGATTGATGGAGCAAATGCTACTAAGAGTTTTTTTCATATTACGATACCACAATTAAAACCAATCTTAATAAGTATTGCAATGTTGGATTTTATTTGGACTTTGCAATCGTTTAATGTTATTTGGATGTTAACTGGTGGTGGACCGGTTAATTCCACTCAGACATTAAGTATATACATTTATAAATTGGCATTCCAAAAAGTTAACTATAGCATGGCGGCGACAGCAGCAACGGTATTGCTTTTTGTTTGTATCATAATTGCCATTTTTTATGTTAGACAGCAGAAGAAAGTGAGGGAATAGATATGGTTGGAAGTTATAAAAAATTTACAAAAGTTATAGCTACTATCCTTTTAATAATTGGTATGATTTTTGCTGCATTTCCGATCGTATGGATGTTCTGCTCTTCGTTAAAAGATAATTCAGCTGTTTTTTCATGGCCACCTAAATTTATTGATGGAACGGCAAGTCTTTCGTCATATATTGCGGTTCTGACAGATGCAACTAAGGTTCGCTTTTTCTTAAATAGCTATATCGTATCTGGTTGTGTAGTAATAGCCACTTTATTTATTGGTATTCTCGCAGCGTATGCGTTTAGTAGATTTGACTTCCCAGGAAAGGGAATTTTTAATTCACTGATAGTAAGTGTACAGGCAATTCCCCCAATTGTATTGCTGATTCCATATATGGGGTTAATTGTTGCAATGAAATTATTTAATACGTACTATGCATTAATTTTAACCTATTTAGTGACAACTTTACCATATTGTATTTTAATGATGACAGGATATTTTAATACATTATCAAAAGAATTAGACGAAGCAGTAATGATTGATGGTGGCTCTAGATGGAGAGCTCTTTGGTATATATTAGTACCGATCTCAATTCCAGGAATGGTTTCCGTAGGAATGTATACTTTTATGCAAGCATGGAATGAATATTTGTTTGCATTAGCATTAACACAGACTACAAATATGAGAACAGTACCAATAGGTATTAATCTATTGATGGGACAGCATGCGTATGACTGGAGCCAAATGATGGCAATGAGCGTTTTGGGATCGATTCCTGTATTAATTTTATTTATATTCTTCCAAAAATACTTTATTGCAGGTATGTCATCTGGTGGTGTAAAAGGATAAGATGTAAAGAAATATTAAAATGAAAAGAGGAAAAATCGATGTTAATGAATATGAAAGAGTTACTTGCTATAGCAAATAAAAATAATTTTGCCGTTCCTGCTTTTAATATTAGTGATTATAATATGTTCAATGGAATTATGGAAGCAGTGGAAGAAAAGAATGCGCCTGTTATTATTGCGATTCACCCAGATGAATTGAGCCATATCTCAACGGAAGTCGTAAAAGGAATTATTGAGAGAATTCATAATTCATCAGTGCCGGCAGTTGTTCATTTAGATCACGGCGGAACTTTTGAGCAAGTAATTAATGCGATTCGTGCGGGATTTACATCTGTTATGATAGATGCTTCGAGTCAGCCATACGAAGGAAATGTTGCTACTTGTAAAAAAGTATGTGAGATTGCACATGCGGTTAACGTATCGGTAGAAGGAGAGCTTGGAACAATTGGAAATACGGATTCTGTAGAAACAACTGCTCCAGATGAAATATTATACACAGATCCTGAACAAGCAAAAGACTTTATCGAAAGAACAGGAATAGATTGCTTAGCAATCGCTATTGGAACATGTCATGGAATTTATCCGAAAGATAAAAAGCCGGAACTTCGCATTGATATTCTGGACGAAATCAAAAAAATCGTGGATGTTCCACTTGTACTTCATGGCGGATCTTCTAACAAGGATTCTGAAATCGCAAAATCAGTGGAGCATGGTGTTAATAAAATCAATATTTCCAGTGACATCAAGGTAGCTTACTATGATAAGATGAGAGAGGTGTTAGCAGATACATCTCTTCGTGAGCCGAATATGATTCAGCCAAGTTGTGTAAAAGCGATGAAGAAGGTAGCTTTTGATAAGATTGATTTATTTCAGGCAGCTGGAAAGGCTTTATTATATTAAGAAGGAGATCGAAAAAATGAACGAAAAAATAGCACTGGGTTTTCATACTTGTGTTGATTATGAATTGGTATGGGATTCTCGAGTTATGGAGGAACAGATCGAAAAATTTGATATACATGCCGATGAACTAAAAATGGATATAGAAGTGGATTCTGAAAGAGCTATTTGGATCGTTAGTCTTGCTCATTTAAAAGCAGGAATTGGATGTGAAATGGTTCCGGATTTTTCTGATATATGTGTGAAATTTGCAGAACATTTTGAGTATAAAGTCACACTGGGTGGAACTCCGACACGAGCTGCTATTATTCTTGATCGTTTAGGTTATCCTAGTTTATTACAGACCAGTTGTTATAACGAATATGTGGAACGATTAATGCCACAAAAAGTTCGTGTTTTACCAGGGACATCTTCTGATCATATAGAAATATATCCACACGTTGTGCTACAATGTTCTGGAGGCGTTAGAATTTGTGCAAATGATATCGATTTTGTTACACCTAGAGAAAATAGAATCTTAATATCAAGGGATGAAGATAGTCTTAATATGCCAATATTGGATGAAGAATTTGGTAAAATGATTCGTGGATGTGAAGTATTTTTATTAGGTTCTTTTACAGAGATACTTGATTTTGAAGTGTTAGAGGATCGAATGCTAAAGACTAAGAATCTGCTTTCGCACTTGCCAAAAGATGCGACTGTAGTGATGGAAGATGGTTGTTATATCAAACCGGAATTCAGGAATTATGTTCATAAACAATTAGCGCCACAGATAGCCTTGTTAAGTATGAATGAGGATGAACTTCAACAGTATATAGGAAAAAGTATAGATATACTTGATCCAGTTGCAGTAAAGGAAGCAGTCGAATATGTTTATAAGAATACAGGTATTGCAAATATCCTGGTTCATTCTGCTGCATGGGCAATGATTTATGGAGAAAAAGCCGAAGATATGAAAACATCTCTTGAAGGAGGTGTCACAATGGCTTCCACTAGATTCCGAATAGGGGATGATTTTACCATAGAGGATTACCAAGAAACAAGAGATATAGGGGATAAAGAGGAAAGTCTGGTATTTTGTAAAAAAATGAAACAAATGCTTTTAGATAAAATATGCTGTATTCCGTGTAAAGATTTAAGCTTTGTAAAGAACCCAACCGTAGTAGGTCTGGGAGATTCGTTTGCCGGTGGGCTTTTACCTGGGTTATTAAGAAAAGATAACATATAAAATATAATAAGAAGAAAGAGTGATAACTATGTACGAAAAAACAGAAAACATATTAAAAATGGCAAAGGAGAGTAATACTTCCGTTATTGGATTTGTTTGTTTGGATTATGTAATGGCAAGATCAGTTGTATATGCAGCGCAGGCTACGAATACTCCTGCCTTAGTCATGTTATATCCAGAACATGTTACCGTTCAACATTCAACAGGTTTTGCAAATTATGCAACTATGGTCAAGGAATTAGCAGGCGAAGTAAAGGTTCCAATTGGTCTTCATGTAGATCATGATTTCAGCTATGATGCGGTTATGAATTCGATAGGTGCAGGATTCGAGTCAGTTATGATAGATGGCTCCATGAATGATTTAGAAACAAACATAGCACTTACTAAGAAAGTAGTTTTAAAGGCTCATGAATTAGGAGTATGTGTTGAAGGTGAAATTGGACATGTTGGTTCAGCTTCATCTGCTGATAACGATAAGGAAGACTTATACACGAAAGTAGATGCGGCTGAGAGATTTTGTAGAGAAACAGGTGTTAATTCCTTAGCCGTTTCTATTGGAAATGCCCATGGCGAATATAAAGAAACACCGCATTTGGATATCAAACGATTAGAAGATATTCATGCAGCGACAAATGTCTCACTAGTACTACATGGGGGGAGCGGTATTCCGGATGATCAGTTGCTAATTGCTTTTTCAAAAGGTATCAACAAATTTAATTTAGGGACAGAATATTTGGGAAGATACTATGATGCTGTGAAAGCATTCTCTTTAGAAAATGCGAATAACCCGGATCCTGTTAAAATTATTAACTTACCTGAATATGCGCAGTCAAAACTGCAACCTTATTTAGAAGAAAGGTTGAAAACGCTCTGCCGTTTTTAGGGAACCTTGTTTTCTGATCATTTTAAGGGGGAATAATTTGGAAGATAATAAAATATTAAATAAAGAAGTTCTTAATGTGATACGGGAAATGTATGAAGAAATGTTCTCAGCAGAAAGAAAAGTGGCTGATTTTGTGTTGCAAAATCCACAAAAGGCAGTAGAGTCAAATGTTTCAGAATTAGCAAAATTGAGTGGTGTAAGTGATGCTACAATTGTTCGTATGTGTCATCATTTAGGATATGCTGGATATTATCAATTTCGTATTACTCTTGCAAGAGATATCGGAAAAAAACAGTATGGAAACGCCGAGGGTTCTGAATCTATTGGTGCGATCGAAAGGTTTTTTCAAGATTATGCGGAGAATATGATTGCGATTGGAAGAAGAATAAATTCCGAGACTTTGTGGAATTGTGTGAATTTGTTAAGGACTTGTAACACGGCACATATTATAGCAATCGGTAATACAAATGCATTAGCACAGTATATGGGATTTCGATTAGGGAGACTTGGGATTAAGAGTAGCTTTGGATTATCAGCTGAATACTATATGAACCATATAAATCTTGCAGATACAGATGATATAGTAATAGCAATATCAAAGTCGGGAACATCTAAGTCGGTAATTCTGGGTATGGAGCTTGCAAAGGATAAGGGACTGAAATGTATTGCCATTACCTCGCATATTCAATCTCCGGTATCGGAACTGTCAGATTATGTACTTTTGTCTCACGGAAAAGATTCCTCTTTTAGTTATTATAAAGAGTATGCCAATACTAATATGATGGCTACGATAGATGCTGTTTTAGGTTTTGTGACAAATGAAGAATTTATAAAAAATAAACAAGCTGATAAGCCAGAATTAATTTTATCAGAATATAAAGTGTGAGAATTAATAATAAGCAGCCGTATTTTGGCTGCTTATTATTAATTTAATAGGTAATAGTTAAATCTCTTATTTGAAAGAAATTCAACTCATAAAATAATAGATTTTGAACAAAATAGTAATTAGGGTATTAGTGAATTTTTGAGGAGATAATCCGAGATGACGATAGAGGTCGCAAATAGTAAAGATGATTATTGGCAGATGGTGAGAGGTATTTGTATTATACTTGTAATTTTAATACATTGTAATAATGGGTTATCTTTAATAAATGATGGTAATAACTTTTATTATTTAATAATAGTAAGACAAATTATTAATTTTCCCGTTGTCGTTTTTGTTTTTATGTCTGGATATTTTTCTTATATAGATTTACATAATATAAAAATTAAGGATTACTATTTTAAAAGGTTAAAAAAATTATTTATACCATACGTAGTTTGGTCATTATTTTATATGGTCGCTTATACGCTGATGGGAGAAAAGACAGAGAAAAGTATTATGTATGCGTTGTTCACCGGTAAGGCAGCTAGTCATTTGTACTTTATTGTTTTATTAATTCAACTAGTTTTATTAACTCCCTTATTAATTAAAATGTTAGATTATAGGTTCGGATACTTAATTTATGCGATAACCCCTATTTATATGATAATTTTATATATATATCAAATTCAAACAAAAAAAATCCTACCATTTTACAATACATTATTTCCGGCATGGATAAATTTTTATTATTTAGGGATTGATATTAGACAAAGAGAGAAGAATAAGAAGGTAATTTTACCCTTTAAGATGAAACAAGCAATTGGTATATTATTAGTTGCTCTGATCATTAGTATACTGGAAGCTTTTAAAATTTTAGAAAAGACTGATTTATTGATTTTTACTTTAAGTCAAATAAAAATTTCTAGCTATATTTATGCTGGAATGATGATCTATATTATATTATTTTATAAGAGCAAATATAAAAGTATATTATCTAGTATAGTAAAGATAGGAGATATTTCATATGGAATTTTTTTCGTTCATATGTTTTGGATTATAATATTTGATCGAATGGCATTTCTGTTAAATATTAATTTTAGTATACTTGCATTTTACCATGTCATGCAATTACTTTTTACTTTATTCATGAGTATAGTAAGCTGCAATATATTGAAAAAAATAGTTCTTGCAAAATATGCAGAATTATTATTTGGAATCTCTTAAAATGTTTAAGTACTACTACAAGTATCTGATTAGCCATATCGTATTTAGGCTTATCAGATACTTATAAAAGTTTTAAAGTAATTAACAAGGTTTGTCTTTATAGCACCAGAACCAGTCCATACAATTGAGACCTTCCTCTTGTGGATCTTCGATACGCTTTTGCATTTGCTCATAAGTACGCGGCGGTGGCACCATTACAGGGCTGCCAGGTGTCCAATTGGCAGGAGTTACCACCTTACAGCGGTCTGTGGTCTGAAGTGCATCCAGGAGACGCAATATTTCAGATATATTTCTGCCGTTGGTCAGTGGATAAATTAAAATTGCGCGGATGATCTGATCCGGATCAATAAAGTAAACATTTCGGACAGTTTCCTGCGTGGAGGCATCCGGAGCGATCATTCCATAAAGATTCGCTACTTCTGCCATACGGTCTGCAATAATTGGAAATGGTATTTGTATTCCAGTCAATCTGTAGATTTGATTGACCCAGGCAAGATGAGAAGGGTTGCTGTCTATGCTAAGCCCAATTAGTTTTGTATTCTTAGTTTCAAATTGTTCATTTGCTTGCGCGAAGGCGATAAATTCCGTCGTACATACAGGCGTAAAGTCGCCTGGGTGAGAAAATAGAATGACCCAGTGTCCTTTGTAATCAGAAAGTTTTATTGGTCCAAAAGTTGTTGTCGCAGTAAAATCGGGGGCTTTCATGCCAATACTAATATTCATAAATAATACCTAATTATTCGTTTATATTACTATATGAATATGGTTGGTATATGTTAAAATAAACTCATTACAAAGGGCGTTAAGTGAATAATTAAAATAGCAGAAATATTATATGAAATATAATAGAAGGGTGTGAATGAAATGAAGCAAAATTTTGACCAGGATAACATATTTTGGATTCATGAACCAAAAGCGTATACAATCAAAGAGGATAAGATTGTGATTACCACAGAAGCGGGAACTGATTATTGGCAGAAAACATACTATGGTTTTCAAAATGATAATGCGCCTTCTCTATTGATGACTACTAGTGAACAGTATTTTTCTTTTTTAGTAAGGACCGATTTTGATAGTAAGCATCGTTTCGACCAGTGTGGTGTTATTATCTATCAGAATAGCGATAACTGGATAAAGGCTTCTATTGAGTACGAAAATGAAAAATTTCAAAGATTGGGAAGTGTAGTAACGAATCTGGGATATTCTGATTGGGCAACCACCGATATACCTGCATCTCAGACATATATGTATTATAGGCTAAGTAGAAGAGGAAGCGATTTCTGCATTGAGAATTCTTATGATGGGATTAGTTATCAACAGATGCGGATCGCTCATTTGTTTGAAGGAAATGAGGAAGTACATATAGGTATTTATGCCTGTAGCCCAGAGGAATCATCCTTTCATGCCACCTTTACAGATATGAAAATTACGGATTGTCAATGGGAAGAACATAAATGAATTTGCAGAAGAAAGCAAAATGCCATTTAAAGCTTTCTTCTGCGATAAATAAAAACTTGCTATGTGTAAATTTAATCCTTGTATTGTTCGAGGTTTACATAAAATTACGGAAAGGTGAATAATTGTACAACTTTCTGCTCAACTCTTCAAAGTTAATTGTATTTGTATTTTCCAGTGATTGAATGAAAGAGTCCTCAAAATTTGGTTTCATAGCACCACAGATAGCAGTAGATATTGCTCCAATCGTATCCGTATCTCCACCAAGAGATGCACACATTTTGGCAGAAACGTTAGGATCGCTCTGAGAAAGCTCTACGATGGCAAGGACAGCAGGTATTGTCTCAATTGTTTCAACACCCGTTCCTGCGATATCATATAAATTTTTAGTGGCCTCCTGTATTGTACAGTTCCTTATGAGACGTTTTACTAATTTCATTCTTTCGATTATAGAAGCCGATGGAATCTGAAATCCACAGTGCATTGCCTTGTTTGCAATTTCTTCAGCCAGCTCCCACATATAGTTGAGATCATCTCCACCCGAAACAGCATAACTAATGATTCCTGCTATGATGCTTGCACCCTGTATTGCAATTGAAGTATTATGGGTGGGTTTGCAAATAGTATGAACATTACTGATCAGGGAGTCTAGGTCACGATAATCAGATATAATCCCAATTGGACTTATTTTCATAGCGGCACCGTTTGTGGTTCCAAGTTTCCCCGTTTCTTCTACGGAAATGCCCTTTTCAATGGAATCTAGAGCTTTTAAGGTGCTTGGTCCACAAACAAGAGCGGCTTCCTTAGATTCCCTTTTCCATTTGATTAATTGTTTTATATAGCTTTCGGTATGAATGATACCATGATGCTCTATAATCATATTTGCGATCATTATGGTATTGATGGTATCGTCTGTAATTGAGCCTGCAGCCATATTTCTCCCAAAAAAATCGTCAGGCTGCGAGGGAATAAAATGTTCGATCCCATTTGGGAACTTACGTTTAATATGCTCATAGGTCCAGAACTCTGTGGGCATACCCATAGCATCACCATAGGCACCACCGATGAAAACACCTTTTATTCGTAATAATAAATCTTGCTGTTTTTGATAATCCATCTAACCCTCCTTCTGATCAATTTTTCTATTTTCATTTGGGATCACAGTGATCAGCGGATCCGAATAAGTAACACTGGCTTGCATTGTTTCTATAATATCAAGGTATTCTTCGGTATTGGTAATGATAATCGGTGTTATGACGCGATATCCCTTCTGGGTGATTTTATCGATATCGAACTCTATTAATACATCGCCTTTTTTAATTCTCGTACCCTGCTCCACTTTTTTTGTGAAATATTGCCCATTTAATTGCACGGTGTCGGTGCCGATATGAATAAGAATTTGATACCCCTCATCACTTGTAATGCCAATGGCATGGCCAGTCGGAAATATGGTGGTCACCAAACCGTCGCAAGGTGCGACCAGCTTTCCCTCCGATGGTAAAATAGCGACTCCCTTTCCAAGTAGCCCTTTTGAAAAAGAAACATCCTCCACATTTTCTAATTTTACTATTTGACCTTTTAAGGGGGAAGCAATAACTCTATCTATAGTTTTCTTTTTTTGGTCGGAAGATATATCATTCCTGGTATTCTGTTCATTGAATGTAAAATAAGTCAATAAAAAGGCAACTGCCATTGAAATAATAATTGCTATAACCGCTATCAGGAAACCACTCATATCACCGTTTGGGTTTATAAAAGCGACTGTCCCAAGTACCCCGACACTCACAGCATACATTTGAGCACTGAATAAAGATATGATGACAGCACCAATGGTCGCGCCTATGATACTAAATGCAAAACGTTTTTTGACGGGTAACGTAATTCCATAGATAGCAGGTTCTATGATACAAAAGCAGCCCGAGATCATTGCTGGAATGCAAATATTTTTTATTGTTTTATTTTTTGTTTTACAATATACACCTAGGACGACTGCTGTTTGTGCAAAAGAAGCAGTAAATATCATCGGGATGATATAGTCGGAGCCCATGGCTCCCATATTTGTAATACCAATCGTAATTAAAGGCCAATGCAGACCGAGGATTACCAACGGCTGGTATACGACTCCTACAACTATTGAGGTGATGACAGGAGATAAATGATTCAAATAAGTAATCGCTGCGGTTATTATTAAAGTCAAGAAATTGGCAATTGGTCCCACAGCAAGGATGGTGATGGGAACACAAACTAAAATAGTCAGGAAAGGTACAAGTGTAAACGCAATAATATCAGATATATGTTTCTTTAAAAAGTGTTCGAACTTTGAGGTAAAGTACATGGAAATGATAATCGGAACTACGGTAGAGGTATAACCTGTTGCTGGGAAAATAATAGGTATTCCGAAGAATGTTTTATAAACAGGGGTCTCCACCATCGTGTTTGCAAATAGTGTGAACATAGGATCTCCAGCAGTCATACTTGTTAAGAGAGAGGGAAATACCAGGCAGGCACCTATTACCATACCAACAAATCCATCCATATGAAAAGCATTGGCAGAGGTATAACCTAAAAAAATAGGGAAGAAAGTAAAAAGTGCATTTCCTATGACATTGAATATAATATAGGTTCCGTCAGTAGAACTGACAATATTACATGCTACAAGTAATGCAAGTAGTCCCTGAATCAGGCCCGAGGCCATCAGGACTCCTAGCACTGGAGTGATGGATTTCGTAATGATTTGAATCATTCTATTCAGAATGGACTTTTCTTTTTCAATATCCTGTGCATTCTCCTTCCTTATTCCAAGAGAACTCACTAGTTCCGCATAGACGTCTCCTACGTTTGTGCCAATGACTACCTGATATTCGCCACCTGATTTTTGTGCCGTTGTTATTTTACTGTTTTCTAAGATTATTTCTTCATGAACCAGGGAATAATCATTTAATTTGAATCTTAACCTAGTCATGCAATGACTGACAGAAATAACATTATTTTTTCCACCGACATTTTCAATGATAAAGGAAACTAATTCATTGTATCTTGCCATATTCATTTTCTCCTTTTATTCGTTGTTGTAAATTTGTAGTTTCATTTATTTATCACTATTCATTGCGCGCTCAATGTGTATAGATAAATACAATTTTTCTTCATCTGTAACTGAAAGATTACATACTTTTTTTAGATATTCTTCTATTTTTATAACACAACCGTATGATAAGAAGTATTTTTTCTTCACCATCTGGAACAGATCATGATCCATAAATTCTCCCGTGTATTTTTTATCAGACAACGTTCTTTGTACAAAGAATCTTAAATGTGTAATGAAACGATGGTATGCCATAGAGGTGACATCAAATTCTTTTTGATACGTATATTTTACAATATTGGTTAATTCCTTCATGATCTGGGTGACACGATACATGTCATCGTTAACATGCTTTTGGTCTGCATTGACAATATGCAACGCTATGAACCCGGCTTCATCATCAGGAAGCCTTATCGAATACTGTTCTTCTATAAAATCCAATGCAGTCAATCCTAATTTGTATTCCTCCGGATAAAATCGCTGGATATCCCATAAAAGTTGGTTCCTGATGGTCAGGCCCTGCTGAAAACGTTTAATAGAAAAACTGATATGATCTGCCAAAGAGATATATACGGCATCACTAATTTTTTTTCCCAGCTGACATCTTGCCTCTGTTATGATTCTTTCCGCCAATTCAATCTGCTCCATTGGAAGCTCCATTATTAATTCTTCGAATTTTGAGAGCTGTGTTCTATTTTGCAGACAAAAAATTTTATCATATTCATGAGGCGCCACTTCATAACCGACTTTTTTTCCGAAACAGATTCCTTTTCCAGTTATGATCCTTTCTATCTCATCGTTTTCTTTAACGATTGCAAAATTATTATTTAATATTTTAACGATTTTCATTTTTTTCCCTCATAGTTACTATAAGAAACACGTTAGATAGAGTCTCTCTCATAATGGTGGTATTCCAAATAAATAAAAAAAACCTATCATCACACGGAAGGTGGATGATAGGTTTAGCTTGCATTCATTAGTCGCAATTACTACCCTTTTACTCTATCATAAACATTATCGATAAATTGTCAATAGTATATCTTAGAAAATATGTCCTTTATCACGATAATTCTGAGGAGTGAATTTCGTCACTCTCTTAAATACATTCTGAAAATAACTTTGGCTTGAGAAACAAAGATAACTGCTGATTTCCGAGATCGATTTATCGGTAAAGCACAGTAAGCTCTTTGCCTCCTCTATTTTTCGCCGGATAATATAGTCATTCAAACTAAAGCCAAGCTCTGATTTAAATTTAGTGGAAGTATAAACTTTGCTTTTCCCTATGTATTCAGCTACATCACCTATGGTAATGGAAGTATTGACAGAATTTCCAACGAATTGTATACATTTATAAACCATGGGTGATATTCCATTTGGAATTTTTGCTTTGAAAACGCGCTTGGCATAATCAATAAATGCATTGTATAACAATTTATACATAGAATCGATGTTCTGAGATCGCTCAATTTGATTTATATAAGCTTCGCTTAACTGAAAAGCAGTAACGATATCCAGACCATTTTGAATAGCCATTCGTGAGGCAAGGGCAACATTCATGATAAAGTAATTTTTATTATGGCGCACGGAGGTGTCTGCCAGTACACCTGGAATGGTTAATGTATTAGTTGATATTGCATGCATCAAGGCATCAACATTTCCGTTTCCTATCATTTGCAGATATTTTTGCTCTTGTTGATAAGAATTTGTAAAAGAAAAAAAATTATCATCTTTATTATTATAAGACGCTGAAACTACTTGCTGATTTAACTGTCTAGTCATTTGAGAATCGATGTTAGCGAAAGGAAATATCTCTTCATAAGGAACTATAAAATGATTGATTTGATAATGCAGGTAACCTAGTGTCGATATAAAGCATTTTAAATCTTTGCAGGGTATCAGCGATAAATGTTGGATTAAAGTATCATAATATTTGGAAGGAACAAAAGCTTCAGCCATGATTGTACGTACTTCATTATCACTACAAGGGATACTGGAGACGGGACCGATCAGAATGTAATGATTGGTAATTTTATCGCGGACGCAGCCAAAAAATAGAGAATGGTTGCTGGATACAAAAGACACGCTCTCTTTCATTCCATAGAATTCATCGATAATATGAGAAAAAGCGTCCATTTCTTCTTCAATTAATGGATACTGTATGAGAAGAATCTTATTCTCATTATAATAGCGAATCGGTATTTCATAGGAATCGTAGAACAATTCACATAATATTTCGAAGTCGATAGTCTGCATGATACATCTCTCCTTTTAGACCTATGTTTAGATAGTACAATATTATATTAAATATTACAATGATAAAACAAAATATAGTATAATATATTACAATACAAATCATCGATAATACCTTAATATTAGCAAATAAAGGGGTAAAGGAGAGAGCCATTTGCAAAATGAGGAAAATTATCAGATTGCTTTTCAAATAATAGCGGTTGCAGGTGATTCAAAGTCCAATTCTATGTTAGCAATTGACGTTGCGAGTGAAGGAGATTTTCAGAAAGCAGAACTTTATTTGGAAAAAGCAGAGCAGTCTTTAAAAGAGGCACATGGGTTACAACTTCAAATGATTAGAGAAGAAGCAAAAGGAAATCATGTGGAAGTGAATATTATCCTGATCCATGCACAAGATCACCTTACTATGGCTATGTTGACAAAGGAGCGGGCCGAGGAAACAATCCGTCTATATAAAATAATACAGTCATTGAAATCGTAAAGTTGGGGGTAATCAAAAATGAAAATTACTTTATTTTGTGCGGGAGGCATGTCTACGGAAATGTTAGTCAAAAAAATAGTGAAAGCTGCTGAGAAAAAAGGATTTACTAATATTGAGTGCGCCGCCTATGGATTAAGTGAACTAAAAGAACAGGCACCAGGAAGTGATATTATTTTATTAGGGCCACAAATCGGATTTCAGGAGAAAAAAGTCAAAAAAGTGATACCCGATATTCCAATTGCAGTCATAAATATGACCGATTATGGTTTAATGAATGGGAATAATGTGTTTGAAATGGTCATTAGTACACTGGGATTATAGATCTTGTAAACAAGACTATTATAAAAAAGAAAGATATTAAGGAGAAAAAATAATGAAAAAATTTAACTATGTAGTAAAAGATGAACTTGGAATTCATGCAAGACCAGCAGGATTATTAGCAAAAACAGCGCAACAATTCGAATCAAAAATTACACTTGAGAACAAGTCCAAAAGTGCAGATGCAAAAAAGATCATGGCAATTCTTACAATGGGAATTAAATGTGGGGAAGACGTAACATTGACATTTGAAGGAAATGATGAAGAGAAGGCATATAATGCATTACATAAATTCTTTTCAGAGCAGCTCTAATCGCGGGGGAAAGTAAGATGGAGCAATTTATCGGGAAAGCAATTTGTCAAGGAATTGCAATTGGAAGAATAAAGATTTACTGCAAAGAGGACAAACAGGTACAATGTCAAAAAATCGAAGATGTGGAATGTGAACTATCCAGATACCATCAGGCTATGCAGACAGCGACAGAGGAACTGCAGCTTTTATACGATAAGGCGGCCAAAGAAGTTGGAAAAGCAAATGCCGAAATCTTTGAAGTACATGCAATGATGCTGAATGATGCCGATTTTGTGGAAGCTGTTGAGCAGATCATTACGACGCAACAGGTAAGTGCAGAATATGCAGTTTCGGTGACGGGAGATAATTTTGCAGAGACATTTTCTGCAATGGAAGATGACTATTTTAAAGCACGAGCAATTGATGTAAAAGATATATCAGAACGTGTCATCGGTATATTAACGGGTAAAATTGCTGATTGTCAGATTGGAAATGATCCCATTATAATGGTAGCTAAGGATTTGACTCCTAGTGAGACGGTTCAGATGGATAGCAACAAATTATTGGCTTTTGTTACGGAAAAAGGTTCTCAAAATTCGCATACTGCCATATTGGCAAGAAGTATGAATATTCCAGCGATTGTAGGAATTAGCGTACAAAAGGATTTAGATGGTCAGATGGCGATTGTAGATGGATGTACAGGGACATTGATAATAAATCCGGATCAAGATAAGCTGGAAAGTATGAAAGAAAAGCAGCAGGAAGCGAACAAAGAGCTCGCAATACTTCGCAAATTAAAAGGTAAGGAAGATATCACCCTAGACGGTAACAAAATAAAATTATATGCCAATATTGGAGGAATATCGGATCTTAAGTCTGTACATGATAATGACGCCGGGGGAATTGGATTATTCCGTAGCGAATTCCTTTATTTGGAGGGAAGTAGCTTACCAACCGAGGAAGAACAATTTCAGGTATATAGAACGGTACTGGAGAATATGGCAGGTAAAAAAGTTATCATCAGAACTTTGGATATTGGGGCGGATAAGCAGGTCAGTTACCTAAATCTAGACAAAGAAGAAAATCCTGCTATGGGATATCGGGCGATCCGTATCTGTTTGGATCAAACAGATATTTTTAAAACACAACTTAGAGCATTATTTCGGGCTAGTGTCTATGGAAATCTATCCATCATGTATCCTATGATTATTTCAGTAGAGGAAATACATAAAATAAAAGAGATCATTAATGAAGTTAAGCGGGAACTTGAGGAACAAAAAATCGCTTTTGGCCAAGTTGAACAGGGAATCATGATAGAGACTCCGGCAGCTGTCGTTATGAGTGCAGAATTAGCAAAGGAAGTAGATTTCTTTAGTATTGGCACGAATGATTTAACGCAGTATACTCTTGCCATAGATAGGCAGAACAGCAAGCTTGATCAATTTTATGATGCACATCATCCGGCAATCCTGCGAATGATCAAAGGCGTAATTGAGAATGCGCATCGCAATTCTTGCTGGGTCGGAATCTGCGGAGAATTAGGTGCGGATCTTTCGCTTACAGACACTTTTTTACAAATGGGAATTGATGAACTGTCGGTTTCTCCAAATGTAATTTTACCGTTGCGTAAAAAGATAAGGGAATTCAGTATAAACTCATAACTACAAAAAGGAGAAAATGTATGGGGGATGATTTAGGAATAAAAGATAATAGTAAGTTCATAGTCAAAGAGAGTTTATGCGCAATCAGCGATACAATCAATAATATTGATTTGACTACAGAAGAAATGTCAAAATGCACTGTCTCGCAAGCAGAGGAAACACAGGACGTCAATGCAAAGGTGACGGAAATAGGTAAAGCGGTAGATCATACATTTGCAAGCGTTGATGTGCTTGCGAATGGCTATGAGCGTGTGATGAATTATAGTTCACAAGTGGATACTATGCTGGAAGAATTAACAAATGTCAGTAAGGAAACGAAAGAATCGGTGGACGCTGTCCGTAAACAGACGGATGCCACAAATATCTCCGCTACAGAAATAAGGAAAGCGACCGCATCCATCACGGGTATTGCATTCCAGACCAATCTGTTATCACTCAATGCGAGTATTGAAGCAGCAAGAGCAGGTGAAAAGGGAAAGGGATTTGCGGTTGTTGCAAGTGAAATAAGTAAGCTTGCAGAACAGTCTAAGAAAACAGCGGCACAAATTACCAAAATTGTGGATACACTGATAGAAAATTCCAATGCAAGTGTAAAAATAATGATTAAGGTAATCGAAGATATCAAACTGCAGAGTGAAAAGCTAAATAACACAAGTGAGATTTTTGAAGGGCTAGAAAGAGAGATGGGTGGAGTTGCAGGGGCAATTGAGGAGATTACTCTTGCGATGGTAGAACTGGAAGGATTAAAAGAAGATGTAATTGGAAGTGTTTCGAATCTTGCGGCGATCTCAGAAGAAAATGCGGCAAGCTCAGAAGAAATTTCAGCCTCGATACAAGAATTAAATCAAAAAATTGAGGACTGTACAAAGATAATAGAATAATCCGTTGGTGGGAGCTCGCACGAAAAAAGTGAGGGCTCCCTTATTCCTTCAATTATTTGTTGGATCATCAAATAACGTAATAAACTTAAAATTATGATTATGGCCATCATTTGTGGTAGTGACAGAATCAAGATAATGGATATGATTATCTCCAATATTGATAGCGGTAGTAGTGTTACCATTAAACTCATGGAAATGATTTTTAAAGTAGTCCGTTTTCAAGGTAACTTCATGATAGTGAGAATTATTATATGGAATCTCTTCGCTGGAAATGGAAGCAAATCTGTGACTATGAGGTTCATTTCCAGATATTTCCACACTTCCCTGGATTTCATGGACATGTAGCTGCCTGCGTTCGTTATTATTATATGGATTACCATTCATTGGAACTTGCAGATTACCAAGCCCGGGCACAGGAATAGGTTGGGTTGTGTTAGGAGGCATAGGCTGGCTACCGGATGTAGGCATAGGCTGGCTACCAGAGGTAGGCATTTGCCCATTTCCAGAAGGAGTCGTTTGCAAATTGCCCAGACCGGGAATAGGGATGTTTTGATTTCCATTAGCCGGTGTTTGTAAATTACCTAATCCAGGGAAATTAAGGTTTCCGCTAGGAGGAATAGGGGTACTGGTATTATTGGATTGATTTTGAGAACTGGATATTTGTTCTAAATTCTTGTAATTTGGATTTTTATCATAGTTGTAGATTTCTCTCTTATAAAAGTTAAAATCTATATTATTTTTATGATCTTTATTCTCTGGATGAGAGTCTTTCATTAAAATCTCCTCTAATGCTATATTCTTATCCTTTATCATATGGTAAATAACATAAAGTGCAACAAAGACTTGAAGTATTCCAACACATTATTTTTTACGTTCCGTAAAATCAGGAGTTTCTTCTGAAAATTCAGTTATAAATTGATGGACATCGTATTCCTTAATCAGGTAAATGTTTGATTTATGAAACTTTTTTTGATAGAATTTAACAAAAATATAACAGATAGAAAAAAATACGACCAGTAAAATCCCTGCATAAAAACCCGCGGTCTGACCTTCGATAAAGGGCATGCTGAACATGGCAACGATAAGTCCCAACAAAGTAAAAAAGGAACTATATGGAAATCCACATAATCGACATTTTCCATCTGGTTTTCCATTTTTTTTACGAAAACGTATATGGGTGAAAACTAGTACGATATACGTAAAAAGCAATGCAAACCCCCCGGAACTGATCAGAAATAAATAAACACGGGGAAAAATGAGACCTATAAAAAGGGCGATCAGCATAGACAGACCTGAAAACAGTATGCCTCTGTAAGGTACATCAGTCTTATCATTTAAAAATCTGGGACCAAGTCCATCTTTCACAAGGGAACGGAGCATTCTTCCAATTCCAAACATTGCTGCTACCATGGTAGATACAATTGCACTAATTAATATAATGTTCATAGCAGTTCCTGCCCACATTATGTGATAATGATTTAAGGCCGTTACAAAGGGACTGACATCCTCCCGAAGACTCTTTGTAGGTATCAGAAACAATAGCATTAAGATAGATAAAATGTAAAGAGCAATAAGTAAAAAAACAGTTAGGTGAATCGCTTTTGGAATTGTTTTTTGCTTATCTTTGGTCTCGCTTGCGGCAAGTCCGATAATTTCGAATCCGGCATAAGTAAATAGAACAATCAACATACTTCCAGCTAAATTTTTAATCCCGCCTCTAAAAAAAGGTTCTGTTCGTAAAACACTACCACCAATAGCGTGTAAATTTGGTAAAAGACCTAACGTTAAAACAAGGCTTATTAAAATAAAAGCTACCATAGCAAAAATTTTTATAGCAGCTAATAAACTTTCCAAATGGCTTAGTTGATTTGCACCTAGAAGATTTAATAGAGTCACGCCTATAATTAGAGCTGTGCCGAGTAGTGGGATGGAAATTTGGGGAAACCAAGTTCTTACTAATAAGGAGACTGCAGTCGCTTCACTTGACATAGTAATGACCATTCCAATCCAATAGACCCATCCAACTACGAAGCCAGTACCATTGTTAATATATTGGGAAGCAAAAGTACGAAAGGAGCCCGAATCAGGATTGGATACGGTCATTTCTGAAAGTGCAAAAAGAATAAAATAGACCATAATACCACAAATGATATAAGATAAAATGACACTTGGTCCTGCTGCCTGAATGGCCACTGATGAAGCGAGAAAAAAGGAACCACCGATTACTGTCCCAAGAGCCATCATGCATAGATGACCGGCAGACAGTCCACTATTTTTATTTTTCATACATACCTCACTCTGATTTTTAATATTATTATTTCACGATTTCAATTAGTTATTCGAAACAATATCATTAACATACAGGAATTCAGAGGGAAGTAAGAGAGGCTTATGATAAGATACAAAAGTGGAGATAGGGTATAAGTTTTAGATTAGTTGATGTTGCTATAGGAGTAACGTTATAATTCTTTTATGTTATTTCTCTTCAACCGAAGAATTACTTTTTCTCTAAATAATGCATACAGTACGGAACAAAGTGGAATAAAAATCAACATACCCACGACACCCATAAGATTTCCACCGACAATTACTGCTACCAGTACCCAGATTGAGGGTAAACCAACAGAATTTCCTACTACATGTGGATAAATAAGGTTTCCTTCAATTTGCTGCAATACAAAGAAAAGTATGAGAAACCATAATGCCTGTAATGGATTCACGAATAAAATCAGGAATGCACCCACAAAACAGCCGATAAAAGCACCAAAAACAGGTATTAATGCAGTGATTGCAATTAGAATAGATATCATTAGTGCATAAGGTATGCGAAATAAAAACATACAGATAAAAAACATAGATCCAAGAATAAAGGCTTCGAGACATTGTCCTGTAATAAAATTCTGAAATGTCTGATTGGAGAAACGTAAGATATAAACGATACGATTGGCCTTTTCTTTTGTTAAATATGCATAGATTACCTGCTTTCCTTGTTTTACCAGTTTCTCCTTTTGCAAAAGAAGATAAATAGAAAATACGAAACCAATCAAAGAATTCACAATTCCACTGATGGTACCAGACATAATGGTCAATGCGGAAGTAAAAATATCAGAAGCCCCGTTTTTAGATAGGCTTACTAAATTACTTGCAAGCTCTTTTAGATTGAGACTAAATGCAGAGAAAAAATCTTCTATTCCCTGATTATCCTTTGCCACTTTTTCGAACCATTCTATCATAGCTTGTGTAGCTACCGGAATTTGCTGAATGAGTGTGGAAAGTGATTCTGTAATTCTTGGTATTACAAGACTGACTACAAGCAAGAGTACGAATAGAACAAGTGCAATCGTAAGAATTAAAGCTAAGGTCCTGCGCAAACTATCATTTTTGACACGATGGAAAATGCTAGCTTCTAAATTAGTCATAGGAACATTTAAAATAAAAGCAATACAGCCACCGATTATAAATGGCAGCAGAACAGTGGAAATTGTTGCAGCAGCATAAAATACAGCTGTAAGATTCATACAGACAGTCGTCAAGAGAACAGTAAATGTAATAATTCCTAATATAATATGTATATTCTTTTTGTTAAATTCCATATAATTCCTCACATTCCTAAATAAAAAATGAACCTTTCTTTGCCGATGATTACAAGAAAAGTATCACCCTAAAGTCCAAAACTATTCATATTTAATATAAAACCAGATCTTATATAGCATAAAATATACCAAATCTATTGCTAAATGTCTAGAAAATCAAGAAAAGCGAACTTTCCTATTTTAAACAAAAAGAGAATATGGGATTACAAAAAATAAAAAAGATGGTAAAGTTAAGATAATTTATAAAAAGGAGAAATAATAATGATTCAATCTATAGTTCACATTGCGTTAATTGTTAGAGATTATGATGAAGCGATTGATTTTTACACAAATAAACTGCATTTCCAATTAGTTGAGGATACGTATCAGCCGGAGCAAAATAAGAGATGGGTGGTCGTATCACCGCCAGGAACAAACGGTACAACAATATTACTGGCAAGAGCGTCTAAGCCTGTGCAGGAACCTTTCATAGGAGACCAGGCAGGTGGAAGAGTCTTTTTATTCTTGGGGACAGATAATTTTGAGCGTGATTTTAAGGAGATGAAAGAAATAGGAATAGAATTTATAAGAGAACCCAAAAAGCAGGACTATGGAATAGTGGCTGTGTTTAAAGACCTATATGGAAATCTATGGGATTTGGTTCAATTTAACGCCAATCATCCAATGTTTGATAGAGTAAAATAATAAGGGACCTATAGGAGAAATAAATTGAATTATCTAGATTATTTTAAGTTTCCGGATTCTGATCAGCATGAAAACGAATTTTAATCGTAGGAAAGGTGTAAAGAAAAATGTTTTTAATTATGGGAATAAGCAATGGAGAGAAAAAACTTCAATACGATCAACTTGAGATATGCAGAGTATGTGGTAAATATGGGCACATGGAAGTATTTATGACATATACTTATTTTATGTTTTTTTTCATTCCGATTGTGAAATGGAATAGACATTATTATGTTAGGATGAATTGTTGCGGGAGAACATATGAAATAGAACCGGAACTTGGAGAAGCGATAAAAAAAGGAGAAGTGCAACATTTGAACTTAGACTCTCTCCATTTTGAAGGGGATGAAAACAAGGTTAAGATTTGTTCTCAATGTGGATTTACGACACGAGATGAGTATCAGTATTGTCCCAAATGTGGAAATCGATTATGAATAAGGATGGATCATATGATTAAAAATATTATTTTTGATATTGGCGAAGTATTATTAGGCTATCGTTGGAAAGCGATGTTCATGGAAAATGGATTGACAGAGGAGGAGGCAGACCGGGTCGGTGAGGTGATGTTCGGAGATCCCTTATGGAATACCTTAGACTTAGCGGAATTAGCGGTAGAAGACATAATTGATGGATATCAGAAAAAATATCCCGATCAAGCTAAGAGCATAGCCTGGTTTCTGGAAAATGGTGAAAAAATGCATGTTGCAAGAAAAGAAGTATGGGACAAAATACCTAAATTAAAAGAGAAAGGATATAAAATTTATTTACTTTCTAATTATTCAGAGGATCTTTTTAAGAAACATACTGCCGATGCCTCTTTTATGAAGGAGGTTGACGGTATGGTGGTATCCTATCAGGTTCATATTACAAAGCCAGATAAACGCATTTATCACCATTTACTCAATAAGTATAATTTAAAGCCAGAAGAATGTATCTTTTTCGATGATCGTGCAGAAAATACAGAGGCAGCAAGGCAAATAGGAATAGAATCGGTAACGATTTCCTCAAGCAGCCAGTTGCTTAATCTACTTGAACGGATGATTTATTCTAGTTAGCATTTCATAAAATCAAAGGAGAACATAAAATTGGGAGAATTCAACCTGGAAGGCTATTTAAGTACTGGAGTAGAGAATATAATAAAGAGCGCGTTAAAGGCATCTTTAAGCAATCCGAAGGAAAGCTTATTTATGGCACAGTATGCCATGGTAAGTAAATATGCAAGAAAAAAGAGGGAAAAAGCAGAAAAGATAGGAGAGCATATTCCACCATTCCTAATCGCCAGTATTACAAGCAAATGTAACTTACATTGTATGGGCTGTTATGCCAGAAGTAATTACGCTTGTCTGGATCAAGAAGCAGAAGATCAGATGAATGAAGAAGAGTGGGCTAAGGTATTTGAGGAGGCCATGGACATGGGAATTGGCTTTATCTTACTGGCTGGGGGCGAACCTCTTGTGAGAAAGGATATTATTTTAGCAGCAGGAAAGAGTAAGGATATCTTGTTTCCAATTTTTACAAATGGAACCATGATTGATGAAGCGTATACAAAATTATTTGAAAAGAATCGCAATCTGGTGCCGATACTCAGTATAGAAGGGAATCAAGAGCATACGGATGGAAGACGCGGTGAGGGTATCTATGAGAAACTGATACAGGCAATGGAACAATTGCAGAAAAATAAGATATTATATGGGGCATCGATTACGGTTACAAAAGAGAATCTTTTGGAAGTAACGTCTGAAGAGTTCGTTGAGTCCTTATATCAGCGTGGCTGCAAGGTGATTTTTTACATAGAATATGTTCCGGTAAGCGCAGATACGAAAGAATTGGCGCCAGAAGATGAAGATAGAAAATATTTGAAGGAAAAAATGTTGTTGATAAGGCAGACTTATGATGATATGCTAATTATTTCGTTTCCGGGGGATGAGAAATCTTCGGGAGGATGTCTTGCGGCAGGACGTGGATTTTTTCATATTAACGCTCATGGAGGAGCAGAACCATGTCCATTCTCACCATATTCGGATTGTAGTGTCAAAGATACATCACTGCGGGAAGCACTGCAATCACCACTCTTTCGAAAGCTGCAGGAGAATGGTATTCTGCTAGAGGAACATATAGGAGGCTGTGTGCTATTTGAAAGAGAAGATAAAGTAAAAGAATATTTATCGAAGGCATTAGATGCCATATCGAATATTTAAGTTCTTCAACGTTGCAATTCCGGATCTTCAGGTTCCGTTTTGGTAGATTCATTGCATAAGGCTCTTTTAGCCAAAATTGTCGCTAAAGAGTCTCCAAGTTGATTAAAGATAGTAGATAACAAAGATAATTCATCATCAGAACATGTTCTAGATATGGTACATGCAACTGCGCTAATAAAAGTTACTAATTCACATTCATCCAAAAAAAATCACCTCGCTAGGGTCTCTTATATCATATGTAAGTGCTACCATTATGTTACAGGCTTTTGAACAATAATAAAGGCGGATAAGTAACATGAAATCTTATTTGAAGGGGAATACAAAAAGAGATGACATGAAATGACAACATTAGTCATGACTGGATGTATGGAATGGGGGCTGTAGTGTATGATAGACTTACTTTAGGTCGAAGAATGTGGAAATTAAAGTATGGCACATTACGTAGTATAATGATATAATGTAAGCTATCGGGACGAGGTATCTGGAAAAAAGAGCTGTTTTTCTATTTGAAATGCAGACGATCGGACAAATCGTGCGAATTATGGGGTAAAGTTATGAACAAGCAGATCAGATTAAAAGGTAAGATGAAGATATACATACAAGCAAGTCTCATTTTGGGAATTATGCTGACCTTGGTGAATGCTCTTATCTGCTCCATAGATTTGAGAGCAGGGTTATTGTTAGCGGTATTTATTTTATTTTATTTTGTTATATTAGGCATCCTATTTTTATATCATGGTCCTATTATTATGAATGAGTTAATTAGTTTTGCTACTCAATACGGGCAGATTCAAAGAAGGTTATTGCGTGATTTGGAACTTCCACATGCGCTTCTAGATGATTCTGGGAAAGTAATTTGGACCAATAAAGCTTTTGAAGCAGTGATTCATAAGGACAAAGGGTATAAAAAATCAATTATTTCTCTGTTTCCTAGTATTTCAAAGGATAAATTGCCTGGGGAACTAGATGAGACGGAAGTTGAATTAGAATATGAGAATAATAATTTTCTTGCTAAGTTAAAAAAAATATCGTTAAAAGAAATGGCTGAGAACAGTGAAATTATTGAAGCGGCAGATTATGAAGGTTATTTAATTGCGCTCTATTTATTTGATGAGACTGCACTAAATTTTGCATTGCAGGAAAATGATGATCAAAGTCTTGCCGTCGGTCTTATCTATTTGGATAATTATGAAGAAGCGCTGGATAGCGTGGAGGAAGTTAGAAGATCGCTTTTAATTGCGTTAATAGACAGAAAGGTCAATAAGTATATCGCGTCTATTGATGGTATTATAAAAAAGACAGAAAGAGATAAATATTTTGTTGTTTTACGTAAGAAATCCTTACGACAATTACAGGAAGTCAGATTTGATTTATTGGAAGATGTTAAGACTGTTAATATAGGGAACGAAATGTCTGTTACACTCAGCATTGGTATAGGATTGGATGGTCTTACTTACTCACAGAATTATGAATTTGCCAGGACATCTATTGATTTGGCATTGGGACGTGGTGGTGATCAGGCAGTCGTTAAGACACCAGAGTCAATTGTTTACTATGGCGGAAAGAGCCAACAGGTTGAGAAAAATACGCGTGTTAAAGCTCGTGTCAAGGCTCATGCTCTGAAGGAAATAATTTCAGGAAAAGACAAAGTAATTGTTATGGGTCATAGATTGACAGATGTTGATAGTTTTGGTGCAGCAATAGGCGTTTATTGTATTGCGAGAGAACTGGAGAGAAAAGCACATATTGTAATTAATGAAGTTTCTACATCCGTAAAGCCATTACAGGAATTATTTCTGAATCACTCTGACTATGAAGAAAATATGTTTTTAAATAGCCAGCAGGCAGTTGAGGTAGCTGGCAGCAATACGGTTTTAGTTGTAGTTGATGTGAATAGACCTACCATAACGGAATGTCCGGAACTGCTTCGTATCTGCAAGAGCATTGTTGTATTAGATCATCACAGACAAGGTTCTGAAATGATTGAAAATGCAACATTATCTTATGTGGAACCGTATGCGTCAAGTGCATGTGAAATGGTGGCAGAGATTCTGCAATATATCGGAGATGGTATTAAAATCAAGAGTAATGAAGCGGATTGTCTGTATTCCGGAATCATCATAGATACCAATAATTTTGTCGCAAAGACAGGCGTTCGTACTTTTGAGGCAGCCGCTTTTTTAAGAAGAAGCGGAGCTGATGTAACAAGAGTGCGCAAATTATTTCGGGAAGATGCAGACGAATATAAAGCAAAGGCAGAAGCGGTCAGACATGCAGAGATTTATCGGAATGCTTATGCAATATCCATTTGCCCTAGTGAAAATATTGAGAGTCCGACAATAGTAGGGGCTCAGGCAGCAAATGAATTACTTGACATAAAGGGAATTAAGGCAAGTTTTATATTTACGGAGTATCAGGATAAAATATATATCAGCGCACGGTCCATTGATGAAATCAATGTGCAAATTATTATGGAACGCATTGGCGGAGGTGGTCATATGAACATAGCTGGTGCGCAATTGGAAGAAATGACAGTGATACAAGCAATTGATATGATTAAGACTACGCTGGATACCATGGCTGAAGAAGGCGAACTATAGGTACTTTTAAAGTTCCTGGTTTGTTCTAGCGATAGTCATAGAAACTGCAGATAGGAGTGAATTATGAAAGTTATATTATTACAAGATGTAAAAACGTTGGGAAAAAAAGGGGAAACAGTTGAAATTAATGATGGTTATGCACGTAACTTTGTAATTCCAAAAAAACTTGGATTAGAGGCAAATTCTAAAAATCTGAATGATCTGAAGCTGCAAAAGGCGAATGATGAAAAGGTTGCTCAGGAAATTTTGGAAGGGGCGTTGGAATTTGCTAAAAAGATTGAACAGATAACGGTTGTAGTAAAGATAAAAACAGGTGAGAATGGTAAGACATTCGGAACTATCTCTTCTAAGGAAATAGCCAAAGCGGCTTTGGAACAAGAAAAAATGGAAATAGATAAGAAAAAGATTCAGGTCTCTGAGCCGATTAAGAATCTTGGTGTATATGAAGTAATGGTGAAGCTGCATCCAAAAGTCAGTGCTAAATTGAAAGTGAAGGTAGAAGAGGAAAAATAGGTCGGAGGTCGCACATGGCTGGAATGGAAGAGGCTGTCTTAAAAAGAGTATTACCACATAGTATTGAAGCAGAACAGTCTGTAGTCGGGTCTATGATTATAGACAGGGAAGCAATTGTGGCAGCGACTGAGATTGTAAGTGAAGAAGATTTTTATAGTAAACAATATGGGATTCTGTTTCAAACTATGGTGGAATTGAATGATGAGGGAAAACCGGTGGATCTTGTTACACTCCAGGACAAATTACGTGAAAAAGATGTTCCTCCGGAAGTGAGCAGTCTTGAGTTTGTGAGAGATTTGATAACCGCCGTTCCTACATCTGCTAATGTAAAATATTATGCAAGTATTGTTGCCGAAAAGGCGACGCTACGAAAACTAATACGTTTAAACGAGGAAATTGCAAATACATGCTATATCGGAAAAGAAAGTCTGGAAGTCATCTTGGAGGAAACAGAAAAGAAGACATTTGAACTGGTTCAAAAGCGCAATGCAGGCGAGTTCGTTCCAATCAGACAGGTAGTAATCAATGCAATGGATAAAATAGAGCAGGCATCAAAAAATAAAGGTGCGGTGACTGGGATTCCGACAGGATTTATAGATCTTGATTTTAGAACAGCTGGAATGCAACCATCAGATCTTATCTTAATAGCGGCAAGGCCATCTATGGGAAAGACCGCCTTTGTTTTGAATATAGCACAATATATGGCATTTCATGAAAATAAAACAGTTGCGATATTTAGCCTGGAAATGTCAAAAGAACAATTGGTAAACCGTTTGTTTTCTTTGGAATCCAAAGTAGATTCTCAGAAGATAAGAACTGGTAATTTATCGGATCAGGATTGGGAAAAGTTAATAGAAAGTGCAGGTGTAATTGGAAAGTCCAATTTAATCATAGATGATACTCCAGGAATTAGTATCGCGGAATTACGTTCTAAATGTAGGAAATACAAACTGGAGCATAATCTTGCTATCATAATTATTGATTACTTACAGTTGATGTCAGGCAGCGGAAAGGGTGATTCTAGGCAACAGGAGATATCGGATATATCCCGCTCTTTAAAATCTTTAGCGAGAGAGCTAAGTGTTCCTGTCGTAGCATTGTCACAGTTGAGCCGTGCGGTGGAGCAAAGACCAGATCACAGACCGATGCTTTCTGACCTTCGTGAATCGGGAGCAATTGAGCAGGATGCGGATGTTGTTATGTTCATCTATCGTGATGATTACTATAATCATGATACGGAACTTAAAAATATTGCTGAGATAATTATTGCAAAGCAGAGAAATGGTCCGATTGGAACGATACAGCTTGTATGGTTACCGGATTATACAAAATTCGCAAATATGCAGAAATAATACTGAAAGATTGAATATAATCATACAAAAGAGGACAGGTTATGGGATGACCAGTCCTTTTTTTGTCTGGAAAAGGCCTGTTGTTATAGCGATTCATTCGCTATTTTATAAAAGAAAGGGGTATACAAAATGGGAGAAGTATATTATCTGATAACAGATGCTGCAAAGAAAGTAAATGTCGAGAACCATGTTTTACGTTATTGGGAAGAAGAATTAGGTATCCGGATCAAGAGGAACGAACTGGGACATCGTTACTATACAAAAGAAGATGTTGATAAATTTATACGTATCAAACAATTAAAGGATGAAGGAATACAATTAAAAGCTATCCGCAGAATTTTGGATAAGAATTTAAATGTTGTTGAGCATCAAAAAGATGTCGACAAGGAATATGTACACGAAGATAGAAAAATAAATATAATGATTAAAGATCCCATTCCTGAAGAGAAGAGTAAGAAAGAGATGGTGTCATACAATCTTGGTGAACATACAAATGAAAAAGCAATGCGTCTTCAATATCTGTTAAAGCAGATGATAGGAGAGGCAGTAAAGGAAAATACGAGAGAAATTTATGATGAGATGAAAGAAAGCATTATGAAAGAATTGGATTATCAATTCAGGATACAGGAAGAAAAAGAAGATAAAAGAGAAGAAGAGCGTCTAAAAAGAGAAGAAGAGCATTTTAGGCAGGTCGATGAACTTCTGCGAAATAAACGGAAAGCCAAGAAAGCAATACAGGAAAATGAAAGAAAAAAGCATTCAATATTCTGAATGCTTTTTGAACTGGCTATTATGCTTCTGAAATAGAACCAGTAGGGCAAGCACCTGCGCATGCTCCACAGCTGATGCATTGATCTGCATCGATTTCGAAGTGAGCATCTCCCATACTGATAGCACCGACTGGACACTGTGCTTCACAAGCCCCGCAGCTCACACAAGCATCATTAATTTGATATGCCATAACGTTATCCTCCTTAGAATATACAAATTTATTGATTGATATTTTATTATCAATTCCAAATATTATTCTAATACATTATACTAAGGAATACAAGCAAATATTTATGCTTATAAGAAAAAGTTGAGTGTTAATTTTTGGCTTCGCCGCGGCGTTTCTTTATGCCATCCAAAATAACTTGTTTTTTTTCTAAAGTCTTCTTTTTATCCATATCGGGTACATCTTTTAGTTTGTATTCCATACCTAAGCTATCATATTTTGCTTTTCCCATAGTGTGGTATGGAAGGACATCAAGGGCTTTCAGATTGGATAGTCCTCCGATAAAATAGCCTAATTTAAATAAATATTCATCTTCATCCGTAATACCTGGAACCACAACATGGCGAATCCATAGGGTCACGTTTCTGGAATCCAGATATTTAGCAAAAGCCAAAATATTATCATTTGGCTGTGAAGTAAGATCGATATGCTTCTTCGGATCAATATGTTTAATATCAAGCATAATGAGATCCGTAAGAGACATTAGCTTATCTAACTGTTCTATATATTTTACATTTTCCGGATGATAAGTAATTCCGGATGTGTCAATACAAGTATGAATATTACGATCTTTACATTCTGTAAATAATTCTATTAAAAATTCAATCTGTAAGAGGGGTTCGCCACCAGTCACGGTGATTCCACCTTCTGTATAATATCCCCGATTCCTTTCAAATGCATCTATGATCTCCGATACATCCATAAGTTTGCCACCATTCATTTCCCAGGTATCCGGATTATGACAATAAGCACAACGCATAGGACAACCTTGCAAAAATACGACAAAACGTACGCCAGGACCATCAACGGTTCCAAAACTTTCTAAAGAATGAATTCTTCCTTTCATAATAAGACCTCCGATTTTGCAATAGCTGGTTCTTAATGTTATTCATGATTCTATACTAGCATTACCAGCAACAATATCAGTATACTATTTATGACAAAAAAATTCAACAAATCCTTATTTATCGCCCTCGAACAATGGTAATAGTTCAGAAAATGTAATTCAACTATTGTGGTAAATAATAAATGTCAGTTTATAAGAATAATTGTAGATTAAAAAATAAAAAATATTTATATTTGTAAAAAAATACTTATAGTATAGTAATTTAAAACAAAAAATTAGTTAAAATTTTGGTAGAAATTCCCAAAAGGCATTGCTATAATTAATAAAATAAATTACAAAAAAAGTTACTTTGAAAGGAGAATAGTAATGGTGAACAAAAAAATCAAGGGTTTTTTAATTTGTGGCAATGATGTTTATACTCCAGGGGCATTGCAGCAACGAGTGGATTTTATAAAAAAAATAATGAACGAATGGATTGAAGAAAGCGAAAATCTGGTCGTAGCCATTGCGTTTCCTCGAGAAAAAGACCTTATTGCAACAATATTGGCATGTCTAGAAAGTAATATTCCCTATTTATTATTAGACTTATCCCTGCCCAAAGCAAGATTACAGTATATGATTGACAATGCCAATATTAAAACAGCAATTACATCATCTGCAACAACTCTGGATATAGAAATAATGCAAAAAATATGTATGGATGAGATGGATACCAATGAAAATACAATGATAAGAACTTCAAGTAAATTTGTCCATGATGTCGCTTATATCTTATATACATCCGGTTCTACAGGCAAACCAAAGGCTGTTCAAGTTACAAGAATTGGATTATTAAATGTCATCAATTCGGTGCCAAAAATAATAGATTTTCAATCAGCTAACACGGTTGTCTCATTTACAAGTTGCTCTTTTGATATTTTCTTTGTCGAAACTATTTTGGCTTTATGGGAAGGGGTAAATGTTGTAATAGCAGATGATTATGCCTGCAAGAATCCAAAAAGTATGCTAAGACTATTGAAAGACTATAAGGCCGATATGTATCAAAGTACACCAGCAAGACTTCAAATGCTTATTGCTGTGGATAAAGATCTTGAGAGCTTAAAGCAACTGTCCGTTATTATACTCGGAGGGGAGAAATTTCCTAATTCTTTACGAAAGCTGCTACAGAAAAAAACGAATGCTAAAATATACAATGGTTACGGCCCAACGGAGACGACTATTTATTCTACAATAAGTGACTTGACCAATTCACCCTATACAGATATTGGAGTTGCTCTAGGCAATACAGAAATTTATCTAATGGATCAGAATTTACAGATTGTTCCCAGGGGAGAGATCGGAGAAATATGCATTAGTGGAGATGGACTGGCGCTTGGTTATTTAAATAATAGAGAACAGACGGATAAGGCATTCAAACAGTATCAAAAAATTAGAATATACTGTACAGGAGATTTGGGACAGTACGACAAGAATGGTAAATTATTATATTGCGGTCGTAAAGATTCTCAGGTAAAAATTCTGGGTCATCGCATTGAATTGGATGAAATAGATGCTGTTATAGAAAATATTGCTGCCATTTTACAATCGGTCACTTGTTATGACGAAAAAAGTAATCTTCTTATATCATTTTATAAAAGTAATAGTGATATTCCAGAGGATGAAATAAGAAGTAATTTGGAACGATTTTTACCGGATTATATGATTCCTTCTAAATATATTAGAACGGATCAATTCCTCTATACTTCTAGTGGTAAGATTAGTAAAAAAGAACAATTAAAGACATATTATGCAAAAAACATTATAAAAGCGAAAGGTAATGATAATAGCGACGATTTCATTCTAAATGGAGTATTAAAAGTCATTGATCAAATAATAAAGTGCAAAGATACCAGTGTTAGTAAAGGTACAGAATTAAAATCTTTAGGCATCAACTCCTTGATGTATGCTTCTTTCATTGTAAAGTTGGAAGAAGCATTCCATATGGAATTTGGGATTGACTATTTTCTTATAGATTCTTTTCGGAATATTGGCGATATCGTGGAATATGTAAAATTAAATAAAGACAGATTGGTCGTGTGAAATGAGAAAAAAATTACCATTGGGTGAACCGCCTGTTAAATGTTTTCTATATGACGCTTATCCACTCAGTATTCTGTCTGTGAAAGAGGATTATAAACCATGGTTTTATTGTAATTATATTCAGTTATGTTGTAATAATAAAATCTATAACGATGGAACTCCATTTCTTGAGTTTTTTAAACCGAACCAAGAATTTCAAATTCCATTTTTGAGAACGCAGTGTCTGGATTGGGGATCATTTGTTAAGAATCCAATCAATGGTATAGATTATATCATTTCAGCAATCAACGATGGTTACTATTTTTATAGCTTTGCAGACGAGTACTATATGCCTGACAGGCCGATGTATAGAAAACATCATTTTATACATGATATTTTTGTCTTTGGGTACGATGATGAAAAGAAAGAATTTCAGATACTGGGTTATGATGACAAAGAACAATTTGCTACCAGTCTCATCAGCTATCGTGCATTTCAGGATGCTTTTCTATCTAAGGCAGACGATCTGAGACAGTTATGGAACGACAGAATTTTTTTGTTTCAGTATAATCCTGAAGCTAAGTACTACTTTGATATACAAGTGGTCATTGAACTTATATCTGAGTATCTGGATTCCGGCAACTCAGATATGAGATATCGATCTTTTCATAATCCCACAAATAAATTTGTATTTGGAATAAAAATATATGATTCACTTATTGAATACTATCAACTTCTATCTGCTGAACAGGTGAAATATGATGCGCGAATTCCTTTTTTGTTATGGGAACATAAAAAATGTATGAGAGATAGGATCAATTACCTTATTGAAATAGAAAAATACCAAAATTTGGATAATTGTCTGAAAGCTTATAAAAAGATTGAGAATGATGCAAAAACATTGCTTAGTATTATGTTGGTATACAAATATAAAAAGAATTCCTCATACCTTACAAAAATCATTTCTATTCTGCGGCAGATTAGGGCAGAAGAAGTAGTAATATTAAAAAAATTGCTTTCTAAACTTTCCTGATAATAAGGAGGCTCTTTATGTCAAAATTATTTTTAAATTATCCCTATATCAATCAAAATGGTGTGGAGGATAGCATCGCTACATCACTAAATTGTCTTCGCAGTACGACTTATTTAATTTTAAAAAATAAATATAAGATGGAATATTATACGCCATATTTTTTGGAAGATCTTTCACTCAAATTAGTAAAGAATGAAAAAAATGATATATGCGACTTGGATATAAATAGATTGTATAACGTCGAAGATCTTTCACTTAAGCTGATAAATTCTTTTATCCAATATAAAAATTATAAAAGCAATGACCCAATAAAAACGATAAGAACATTGTTAGACCATGAGATGTTACTTGTATGTCCTGATATGTTATATTTACCATTTTCTAGATTTTATGACCCATTACATAAAGATTTCAGTGCAGTTAATATACATGGTTTTCTGCTAATTCATTATGACAATGAAAATTATTATTATGTTGAAGGAAAAACACATCTTAATAAAGATAAAAGTAAAATCAGAAAATATAAGGGTGATATAGGAATTATTGATGCCAATACCTTCGAAAAAGCATTAAACGAAACAACAAATATTTATACAGTTAGTTTGAAAAACCATAGCATGGACAATGTAATGAAATGGGATAGAATGCTATTTAAAAGTATATGCAATCATTATAATGCGGAGTATTGTGTAGATGACAAAACGGTTTTACTTGGACGGAAGGCTCTCGAAGAGCTAATTCATATTTGTCAGTTCGATCAACGGTCATTATTAGATACCGTAACGGAAGTTCATGCATCGGATAAAAATTTATATACGATCTTAAACTGGCGTTTGTGGGAAATGCAGCTATCAAGAGAATTCTTGGCTTGTTATCTAAAGGAAAATTTTGCTCCATTGGATATTGTAGAAGATATAATAAATCATTTAAAAAATTCTATAAAAACGGTGAGTAACTTCAATCATTATTTGTCTAAACAATGGTATGCGCAAAATTATAATTTCGATACGCAGTATGTCGACTATATTCAAAACATAATGATTTATGATGATATTGTTTACGAAGATATAAATAATAAGCTTATTAATAAGATTTCTCATACGAAAACAGAGGCTATTTCATGTTGAAGTAGCCTCTGTAAATTCATTTAGTATTTTTGTTCATAGCGTGGCATACGGCAGTAAAGGAACCGAAAAGTATACCGGTAATAGGCCATACGATCCAGGTAGTTCCCCAATCTTGACTTAAAAAACTCCAAAGAAGATACCCAGCAGTGACCAAAGGCCAGAAAACAGAAGCAGCTGTTTCTATCAATTTGTTTTTTTCTTTACTTTTGTAAGAGAATTCTTCTTCTTGCAATAACTCTTTATAGCTATCCATAATACAACCAGAATGAATAAACAAAAAAACACCAATGGCAATAAATAATAAAAAGAGTGCTGCGCCAAAACTATCATATTTTGTATTTGAATGATCAATGAACTGTAGGGTTATAATCGTTAAAGGAGAGAGAATGCAAAGCATTACTCCCATAATAATTTGCAGAATATAATACATTTGAAAACGTTCTTTTTTCTCGGATACGAATGCTTTTACATTATAATCTAATGTAAATGGTTTTTTGAGGTATTCATATTTCTGCAATTGGTAACCACTTAGAATAAAAAGTGATACCGCAAAGGCAATCATTAAAAAGAAAGGGAATAATATGAGTAGGGAAGAGCGATCAAGGGTATCGAACGAACTGCCTAACCTCATTAATATGATAAAAATTACAGCAGGTGCCGTGATACATAAAAATACGCCGCATGCTATGATATTTCCATAGAACTTCTTGTCGCGAAGTATTTTTTCTGCTTCTGGTAGTGTAATAAGAGGTAAAAACTCTTCGCCTTTATTTGTGTTACGATCAATGCCGAATTCCTTGAGAAGTTCATCAATATTCCCAAATTCGGATATGACGATTCCGATAGCTTCGTTTTCACTCTTTCCGCTTTGTTTCAGTGCATTGTATTTTTCCTCCATATTAAGGAATAAATCTTCTTTTAGTTTAATCATATCAGCGGTCTTAGGCAGACCGGTAAACATGGTATCAAGATAATTTTTAATCGTTTCCATTGAATGATTCCCTCCTGGTTTTCCTTTTGATAAATACCATTTTGTATTATTTAATCTCTATAAATTTATCTATAACTTCTTTTGTAAGCTGCCATTCTGCGCACTTTTCATAGTAGTAACATCGCCCTCTTTCTGTTATTTTATAATAGGTACGTCGTTTCCCATTTGTTTCGTCTCCGAAATATGATGTAATATACCCGTTTTTTTCCAACCTGGAGAACGCGGAGTATAGGGTCGTTTCTTTTATAATATATTTTTCTTCCGAAATTTCCCGAATACTCTTTGAAATTTCATATCCATAAGAATCATTCTGCGATAAAAGATATAAAATTATGGTGTCATTGTAACCTCGGATCACATCACTGCTTATCAATCTGTTACCTCCCTCTTGAGAAAGTTATAACTAGCACGTATTAATCTTAGAACTACGTCAATGATATATTTGTAATGGTCATTATATTGGTTTATATACGAATAAGTACTACGTCTATAGTACTACGATTGACGTAGTATAAATATAGCATAATTACTACGACAGGTCAAGTACTTTATAATTTTTAAATAAAACATAAATATTTACAATATAACATTGTAATGATAATATATATAAGGAGGTGATTTATTATGGATGAAATTTTAGAATATTTGCAAAAGAGTATCGATGATCATGCATCTATTTGTAAGTGGGATTCAAAAAATAAACTTAGCTTATATTTAGTTGGAAGTTTTCAATATTATATGGTGACCATAGTAGATGCCAATTTCTTATTAGTATGTCCTTATGAACAGCAGACGGTACAGAAATTAAAAACACAGATAGCACTAATAGAAGAGCAGGTAAATATACCAGTCGCTTTATTCTTACAGGAATTATCGGGATACCGAATTAAAAAGATGTTGCAGGAGAGAATTCCCTTTGTTTCTGTCAATCAGTTGTATTTGCCGTTTGTCTCCTTACATTTAAATAAAGTAAAATACAATGCATCTGATAATCCATACCATGAGAAGTTTACTCCAGCAACACAACTAATATATCTCTACATTCTGTATGCTCAAAAAAAGGAATTTGAAGTAGAAGAACTGACTGAAAAATTAAATATTTCTTCTATGACAACAGTTCGGGGAATGAATGAACTCAAAAGAATAGGTATCGTAAATTATAAGATCGGTGGAAAAACCGGAAGAAAAAAATATTTTGAAAGGATCGATAAGGAAAATTATTTTAAGAGGGGAAAAGAATATCTTTCCGATCCTATTAAGAAAGTTCTATATATTTCAGAGATTCCTTATGAATTAACCTTATATAAAAGTGGTCTGACAGCTTTAGGAGAGCAAACTATGCTTGGTGAACCAAAACAAATGGTATATGCTGCCGATGCTAAAGCAGAAGTTTTACTGAAAGAGATACAAGTAACAAGAGAGATAGCATTGGAAGAGTTATTGCCAGAAGTACAAATTATGAAATATGATATAGGACTTCTTGCAAAGAATAATTACATTGATCCCATTTCTTTGATCAGTTCACTTGATAAAAGAGATGATAGAATTGAACTTGCAATCGAAGAACTAATGGAGGATACAGAGTGGTTCGGGGAATAGAAAAATTCAGGGAGTACTTCGGAGAATATTCCGGTCAATATGTATTTATCGGTGGAACAGCCTGCGATATTATTCTTGGTAGAATGGGAGTTGATTTCCGCCAGACAAAAGATCTGGATATGGTACTGCTGATAGAGGTAATGAATGAATCTTTTACCGAAAAATTCCTTTCATTTATTGAAGCCGGCAAGTATAAACATATCAATAAAGGGACCAAAAAAAATCAATTTTATCGGTTCGAAAAACCTGAAAATAAAGAATTTCCATATATGATAGAACTTTTTGGAAGTAAGCCAAATTATTTTAAAAACATAGAAAGTAGGTTGGTTCCATTGCACATAAGTGATGAAACCATTAGTTTATCTGCTATTTTATTAGATGATGCGTATTACTTTTTGCTTACAGACGGTGTACTCTTGATTGATGGATTATCTGTCTTAAAATTAGAATATTTGATTCTATTTAAAATGAAAGCATGGCTGGATTTAACTGAAAGAAAGGCAAATGGGGATAATGTGGATATCAAAAATATTAAGAAACATAAAAATGATATCTTAAGACTTGCTGTTAATATGAGGGTGGAAGTTAATGTTAAGATCACAGGACCAGTGAAGGCAGATGCAATTCGATTTTTAGAAGAAAATAAAAATGAAACAGTGGATCTGAATACATTGGGAATACGTGGAGTTACCTACCAGGAGGTGATAGAGTCCATAAAAAATTGCTACCAAATATAAGATTATGTATTTGATTCAAATATTGACAAATTATTTGGATACAGATTATACTAGCCTTATAGGTAATATATTACCTATATAGGAGGAATACGTAGTGTATGATTTAGATAAAATGGATAAAAGGCTGCTTGTATTTGGTTATCTTTTCCGCGTTGCCAATCGGCTTCAAAGCAAAATGGATTCACAAATGAGAGACTTAACTTCCAAACAGTGGTTTGTCATTTTGGTGTTGGGATTATTTGAAGATCCCCCTACGCTAAAACAGCTTGCTAGGGCTTGCGATACCTCTCATCAAAATACAAAGCAGCTGGTGATGAAATTAGCTGAAAAGGGCTTTGTAACACTTCATCAAGATGAAAAGGATGGCAGAGCTATGAGAATTGCAGCGAGTGCTCAATGCGAACAGTGGGATAAAGACAATGAACAAATGGCAATGCAGTTTGTTGAGGACATGTTCTATGGTATGGATAAACAAGAAATTGAACAGGTAAGCAGATCCTTAATCAAACTATTTGAAAATTTAGATAACCTGAAGGGAGATAAACAAAATGTCTGACAAGATTTTAGTTACCTACACATCCAAGTATGGTTCCACAAAAAAGTATGCGGAATGGATCGCTTTGGAATTAAATGCTGACCTGATAGAAGCAAGTAAAGTAAAACCGCAAATGCTTTGTGATTATGATACGGTCATATATGGAGGAGGTCTATATGCCGGAGGGATTGCTGGTGTAAAACTGGTGGCTCATAATCCTTGTAAAAGGTTGATTGTGTTCACTGTTGGATTAGCGGATCCTGATATAACTGACTATCGTGCAATTGTTAGTAAAAATTTTTCAAAAGATGTACTTGCAAAAACAAAGATTTTTCATTTACGAGGTGGAATAGACTACAGAAAGCTTGGCCCTCTACATAGGGGCATGATGGCCATGATGAAAGGTATGATTCAAAAAAAACCTCAAGAAGAGAGAAATGCAGAGGATCAAGAATTTCTTAAGACTTACAATAGAAAAGTGAATTTCGAGGAAAAACAAACGATAGATTCGTTAGTTGCATATGCGGTTGATCTTTAATGCTCTCTTTTTTTATGATAGGTCATAGAGGGTGATAAAAATAAATTCACTTTACAATTTCGTTCTACCATAGTAGAATATGAGAAATGGTATTCTACTACGGTAAAATGCGGTACAGTGGAGTTGAAAGATGCAAATAAAATTATTTGATTCAGAACTTAAAATTATGGATGTGCTCTGGAAAAATGGAGATAGCACTGCCAAGCAGATTGCAGAAATCTTAAAAGACCAGGTCGGATGGAGTAAAACAACAACGTATACGCTGATTAAAAGGTGTATTGATAAGGGGGCTATTGTACGCAGTGAGCCCAACTTTACTTGTCATCCTCTCGTTTCAATTGAACAGGCAAGAGAGGTTGAAATTACACAACTCATCAATAAAATGTATGATGGAGCGGCAGATCAGCTTGTGGCTTCTATTTTAGGTCGTAAGAATTTATCCCAAGATGAAATCGAAAGACTGAAGAAGCTTGTTAATACGTTAAAATAAGGAGGTATTCCTATGAATTTACTTAGAATGAGTTTTTTATCCGGTATTTCTATTTTAGTAATAGTGCTCATACGTGTATTATGTTTGTATAAGTTACCAAAAAGACTCTTTCCTATTCTATGGGGTATTGTATTATGCCGTTTACTGATTCCTTTTAAGATTTGTTCCCGGTTTAGTGTGTATTCAATCGTTCATGCACTAGCAAGCAAAATAAGGCAAATTAATTTAGTATCGAATGAATTTTCTGTTATTCAAAACAACTCAGCTCATGCAAAATCCGTAATATTATCGACAGAAGCGCCGTTTCATGAGGCCTTTTATTTTCGAATAATCTGGTTGATCGGATTGCTCCTTTGTGTGCTGTTTTTTCTGGTTACACATTTGCGTAGCCGTAGGGAATATAAGACGGCATTACCAGTAGATAATCTATATATAAAAATGTGGATTCAAGAGCATTCCATATGGAGAGACTTAAAATTAAGACAATCTGACAGGATCTTTACCCCTCTGACCTATGGCATAATCCAACCTGTAATACTATTGCCTAAGCAGACGGATTGGGAGGATAAGAACAAGTTGCATTATATCCTGGCTCATGAACTTATTCATGTTCGGCGATTTGATACGTTGACAAAATTAATAATGGCAGCAGCTTTGTGTGTTCACTGGTTCAATCCTCTTGTATGGCTGATGTATCTATTAGCGAGCCAAGATATAGAATTATCCTGTGATGAATCGGTTGTACGAACATTTGGAGGAAATACGAAATTAGATTATGCGATGACGTTGATTGGTTTGGAGGAGGAGAAGAATTACTTTATGCCACTTGTGAACAATTTCAGTAAAAACGCGATAGAAGAAAGGATCATCTCAATTATGAAGATGAAAAAGACTTCCAGGATAACAATCCTTATTACAGTATTAATAGTAATAGGTGTTACAATAATTTTTGCTACATCAGCAGTAGATAAGAAGGATACCGCATCTGGAAAAAAAGATAACCATTCTTCCTATAGGGATGAGGATTATACAGAATTAATGTCTTTAAAGACAACTCAATATCGACAACTCAATGTGAGTGAATTTGATTCTCAGGTAGAAAGGGTACAGACTCTCTATACTGGGTATAATCCTAACGATGAAAATGTAGATTTTATGCAAACACTTCTTTACGCCACCACGGAATTAGGTGCCGCAATAAATAATGACGTACCTATTCTATCAGTAGGGACAGGTAGCAACAAGAAAACAGATAATGACGGGTATTATGGCGCAGAGTTATCGTATGATATTTGTTGGAATATTTCTAACAAAGAAGAAGTTACGGTCGGAGAAAGGGATGATACGCTCAATGCTTGTCAGAATTCAATACAGAGCATACTGGAAAGCAAAAGTCGGGATGAATTAAGAAATAAGCTGTTCCCTACGCAGTTGCAATTAGAATTTGATACATTAGCAAAAGAGCATACAAATGATTACATGTCGGTACAAATTGTTGTCAGCCATTTTAAACCAACTGAAATGGAATAATTAAAACTGCCAGTCTTATTTTATTGGAATATATATATCTATTTGTGAATTTATATTATCAGCACCGAGAAAGCGTTTGTCATAAATTTCAAAATCCTCACGTTCATCCAGGATTTCCTTTGTAAATAGAATCCAACTCCCCCAAAGGTAGTCATATGTTTTGATAAGTGTGGCTATCGTTCCTGTGTGTGTAAATACAGCATACCGCCCTCCTGGTATTATTTTTGTTTCCACACTCTCGGGAAGATGCTGAAAATTGTCTACTTCTATACCTACCATTTCTGAAAAAATCACATCACCATTTCTTGATTTCTTAGTTTTTTTCCGATCTGTCTCACAAATACCGAAACGACGCGCTCTTGGATCAGCGGGTATTTGATTGCTTATTGCAAGCAGACGCGTCCAAAGATCAGGCAGAATATTATGCTGAATGGATGTTTCCCCACGGATGCCAACAACTAAGATTTTATCTATTGTAAGGATTTGCGGTTTTATTGTTATTCTTTCTGTAAGATGTAGCAATGCTTGCCGATCCAGCATTTTTTTAGAACCGGTGTATAAATCCAAATTATTTTTTCGATAGATTACAGGACTAATGCTATAAGCTGATTTAAATGCACGGCTAAATGCTTCTGAAGAACCAAAGCCACTCTCGATCGCAATATCCAAGATCCGCTTCTTGGAATAGAGCAATTTTTTGCAAGAATTGGACAATCTGCGCTTTTGAATATAGCTGCCGATGGGCTCTCCAATAACAGCAGTAAAAATGTGAGTAAGATGGTAAACAGAATACCCAGCTGCCTTTGCAACATCTTCTGCTATTAATTCTTCATCCAAATGATGTTCAATATATTCAATTGCCTTATCCAGTGACGCAAGATAATCCATTCTTCTCCTCTTATACGGTCTTTTTTTGATTGACATTCGCCGTTCGCTAATGTTTCACATTTCTTTCTCTTGCGCTCATTCGATCATAAACAAAAAATCCGTTTATGATTAACATTCGCCGTTCGCTAAATGTTTCACATTTTTCTCTCTTGCGCTTATTATATCATATTAGTACAAACAGGGCGTGAACTTCGCAAAAATTATCATGAATGAATATCAGCGATTTGCTACTATTTATGGGAATCACAAGAAATTACTCTTCTACGTAGAAGAAATGAATGGAGGATGTTATGCATGCAATTGAAATAAAGAATTTAAAGAAAAGCTTTTACGGAAAACGAAATCAGAAAACCGTAGAAGCTGTAAGAGGGATAAGCTTATCCGTAAAATCAGGTGAAATTTTTGGTTTCTTGGGGCCGAACGGAGCAGGTAAGACCACCAGTTTGCGTATGCTTACGACATTGCTTCCAATTGACGAAGGGGAAGCGATGATTGGCCAAAATGATGTAAAGAGAAACCCGGACAAAGTCCGCAAGCATATTGGTTATGTAGGTCAGCATGGAGGAGCTGATTTGGAAGCCACCGGACGTGAAAATTTGATGCTATCTGGTCGAATTTATGGCATGGACAAACAAACGGTGGAAGAGGAAGTTAATAAGTTAATAGAGCTACTAGAATTAGAAGATGTAATTAATCGATTGGCTAAAACTTATTCGGGAGGTCAGCGAAGGCGTCTTGAAATTGCTTTGGGAATACTGCATAAGCCGGATGTTTTGTTTTTAGATGAGCCTACGACAGGTCTTGACCCACAAAATAGAGCCAATTTATGGGAGCATATTCGAAGACTTAGAGCAGCTGGTATGACCATCTTTTTGACCACCCATTACCTTGAAGAAGCAGATGAACTTTGTGATCGTATTTGCATTGTAGATCAGGGTATTGTTGTTGCTGAAGGAACTCCGGAAACATTAAAAAGAAAGATTTCCGGTGATGTTGTGGTAATAAAGCCAAAAACAAATTGCACTCATATCGCAGGTATCTTTGAAAGAGAAGAAGATGTGCTTGACCTACGTATAGAAAACGGGAAGGTTAGCCTATATGTCAGGGATGGTGCATCTGCCCTGCCTACTATATTTAATATTCTCAAGGCCAAGGGCATAGAACTGGAATCGGTTTCTCTTTCACAGCCTTCATTGGACGACGTATTTTTAAAATTAACAGGCAAATCATTACAAGGCACTAGAATGGAGGCATCTTTATGAGAATTTTAAAGGAAATATGGTTGTTATTTAAACGTAAAATGTTAGAGACGATTAGGCAGCCCGTGTGGGTATTTATGGGGCTGACAACGCCTCTTTTGTATATTGCTTTATTTTCTCCGTTATTAAAAAATTTAAATAATCCGCCATTAAAGACAGGCTCGGTCCTGGACACATTTGTACCTGGAGTATTGACGTTGCTTGCTTTTATTGGAGGTACTGGAGCAGGATATGGTGTCATTATAGAAATGCAAAGTGGAGTAATTGAGCGATTGCGTGTATCTCCTGCATCTCGCTTTTCACTTCTCATGGGTACTGTTCTAAGAGATATCGTCGCATTTCTTGTTCCGTCTCTATTGGTGCTGCTAATTGCACGATTATTTGGTTTCAGAGCACATGCAGGAGGGGTGTTTGTTATGCTTTTGCTTTTAAGCTTACTGACTGCTATTGTTTCTGCATGGGCGGGAAGCCTTGGACTTCTATTAAAGCAGGCCAGCAGCATGGCGGCACTTGTAGCTGGTCTGGAATTGCCGTTAACACTTTTGTCAGGCGTGTTGCTTCCGCTTTCCCTTGGACCTGTTTGGATTCAAGCGATCGCTCATTTGAATCCCCTTTATTATGCGGTAGAGGCATCTCGTGTATTAAGTACAGGAGCAATTGCCAGCACAGAGGTTTATAAAGCTTTTGCCGTCCTTGTTCCACTGGCTGTGATTACTCTTATTTGGGCGACAGGTGTATATCGCAAAGCAATTTCGTAAATGTGCCCTTTACTACAAGTTACGTTAGGATACGTAATGCTTTTAGATATGTTGACATTTGTCGTATTCCCCTATATTATAAATATAAATGTAAAAATTTGGTAATATTAAGGGGGATACAATGGGTGAAAATGAAGTAACAAATAGTAATATAAAGAATTCTATATTTACAGTTAAAAAAGTATTGAGAGTGTTAACGTTGCTCTGTATAATTTTTGTTTTTTGTCCATTTTTTTTAGTGTCATGTTCTGGTAAGAATATAAATGTAGGTGTTATGACAGCTGTTGGTGGTCTATCCGTACTCGGTGAAAAGGTTGTTGATCCTCATCCAGTAATGCTTATATGTTTATTAGGTCCAATACTCGTACTAGTTATTTTGTTCCTAAAAAAAATTGCAAATAAGAAGAAAGCAATTATGATAGCTATATGTTCTGCAATTAATTTGATTATATTGTTTATTTTCAGAGCTTCTGTAAAAAAAATAGCGGAAGAGAGTTACTGTTCATTTAAGACTACTGGTTGGTACATACTTAATATCATTGTTTTGCTTCTTATTATTGTTTTATCGGTCCTTGTTGTATTAAGTAAGATGGAAATGGATACGAACTTAGTTACAACACTTTCTGGGGATGGAGCGCAGGGTGCGCTTAATCAAATGTCTACAACGATAAACCAGATGTCAAGTGTTGTAACACAATTGGCAGGAAATGTAGCGACAAATATCAGTAATAGGTCACAGAAAGAAAATACGATAGGTTTCTGCTCAAAATGTGGAAGCTCGATAGCTTATGGTTGTAAGTTCTGTACGTCTTGTGGAACAAAAATACCAGAAAGCATACTTGCCGAAGCGGATGCTGCAAAGAAGGCTGCGGAGGAAAGAGAAAGAAAAGAAGTTGAAGAGAGAACTAGACTTGCTAAAATAGAGGCAGAAAGGCAAGCTTCTGAAAGTAATCGGATAACGCAAGCATCACAAAGGAATGCGGAGAGTTCAATGTTCTGTCAGCAATGTGGTGCTAAATTAGAAGCTGATGCTGTGTTCTGTGAATTTTGTGGAATAAAAGTTGAGTAATTGCTATCAAACCTCCCGAGCAGAAATGCTTGAGAGGCTTTTTTGAGAGGTGATAATAAATATGTTTTGTAAAAAATGTGGAACGCAGATCCATGAGGATGCTAAGTTCTGTAAAAAATGTGGTACTCCGATTACAGGATTACGAGATACAAATTTAAATAGTGAAATCCAATCAGAGGAGAATATGAACAATGTAGATAAAGATACTAATAAACCTCTGAATTTACCAGATAAAGTACCTAACGGTAAAAAGACTATAAAAGAGATAAAGGCAGAGAAGAAGGCTGAACGCACAAGTTTGTCTTCTGTAAAAAATAATAAAAAAGTATTGATAATACTTATAGTTGTTTTCACTATTGCAGGAATTACTGGTACATTAACATATTTTGGTATTGTTAACATTCCTACAGTAGAAGAGTGTTTAATTTCGGTTGACCTTAGTGATAAGGATGAAGTAAATAAAGTTGAGCATCCTGATGCGGATGCGTATTATAAAAATAATTCCAAGATAATATCGCAAGTTAATGTTAAGGATTCTAAATTGGTTCAAAGCGAGACAGAACTTAGCAACAACATTGAGAACCGCGGTTTTGGAGAATATCCAGTTTCATCAGAGTATTCTATGGATGGAGAGTATTATGAAGCAATAGCTATTTCAGATTCATCATCGGATAAACATCCGATGTATCAAACATATTATCAAACTGCTAAGGAAGAATTATGGGTCATTTTTGTCGTTAATGGCTCAGTTATGGCTATTCCAATGTCATATAATATGCAATCTGATTTGGGTGTACAAGTAATTATTTCGGAGTCAGAAACAGTCACAAGCTATGACAGCTCAACAAATAAATTTTATGAAACAATTCCAAATGAAACAGAGTTAATTGTGAAAATAATTGATAAGATTGATGCCGAATCATTAGAAAAATTAACATTTGAGGTAATTGATGGGTTATGATGAAAACAATTTGTAGTACAGTCAAAATTAGACGAGTAATTTATTCGGCTCTAATCATGGGTCTACTATTGACCAATATTTCCTTACAATCCTATGCTGATGAAGAGGATGAAAAAAAACAAATTATGGTCTCTCTAGGTGATTCATATTCGTCAGGAGAGGGTATATTGTCTTTCTATGGAGAAAATGATGTGGTGGCTAAAAAAGTTCATAATCCTGATTGGCTAGCGCATAGATCCCAAAAAAGCTGGCCAGGAATGTTAAGGCTTCCCGATTTAGAAGGAAAAATGTCTGATTACAAAGATGAATATTGGTACTTTGTAGCAGCTTCAGGTGCCGTTACAGATAATTTGAAATATGCCTTTTCAAAAGAATACAAAAAAGGTGAATATGAAGGTAGATATAATCTGGAACCGCAATTAAATATTTTTGATGATATTGGTCAAAATGAAACTGATTATGTGACATTGACACTTGGAGGAAATGATGTCGGATTTGCGAGCATTATAGGGTCTTGCTATCTAACATATTTAAATATTGGTAATTTATCTGATAAACTTAATTACACATGGGATTATTTTTACGCAAACGGAGGTACAAAAGATAAACTTAGAGATGCATACGTAAGCATAGCTGAAAAAGCTGGTCCGCAAGCTCAGATTATTGTAGCAGGGTATCCTAAACTTTTGAGTGAAAACGGCGGTGGTCTTATCAGAAGGGAAGATGCAAAAGAAGTTAATAAAAATATTACAAAATTTAATAATGCACTGGAAGATATTGTAGATAATTGTAGCCAATCTGGTATAAAAATAAGTTTTGTTTCTGTTGAAAACGAATTTGAAGGGCATGGAGCATTTTCAGATGATCCATATATTAGTTCAATAAAGTTCCTAGCTAGAGAAGAAGATTTAAAAAATTCACAATTGATTAGCGCATATTCCGTTCATCCTAATTATGAAGGTGCTTGCGCATATGCAAAATCAGTGCAAAGAAAAATAGATGAGATAGAAGCTGAGAAAAAGTCTGATAAGATAAAAAAGGATCTTTCTTCCAATACGAAAGCGACAGATGATGAATTAGATGCAAAAGCAAAACATTTTATGGGAATCGTATTGCAACCGGAAGATGTGGTTTTAAAAATGTTTGATGCGCTTCAAAAAGGTAATTATAAAAGAGCAGTAGAGTGCCTTGATCCAGCAACAGAGCAACAAATAAATTTTTGGGGAGGTATTGCATCTACGCTAATAGGTCTATTTACGGGAGAGTATGTCTCGTGGGGACAACTGCTCCTTGAAGCAGCAGGAGCAACAGAGGTAGATGTAATAGAATGTTATTCTGAATATATGGCAGTAGAGTCTAACAATGATTTATTAGAAGAATGGATTCCTAAAATTCCAGGTTTACGAAATCTTGTTTGTACAGAAGCAGATGTTTACGTAAAATATCGATATAAGTATAAGGATGAGTATTTTATAGAAGAGGAGACATATCATGTAAGGCGCTATGAATGGTCTGGTTGGAGAATAGAAGAGGAGTACTAATTATAGGCACAAACGAGAAATACTCTCGATTGCAATATACTATATAATATACTTTAGGAGGAAAATAAATGTTTTGTGAAGGTTGTGGAGAAGAAAATGAAAGCGCTGCAAAGTTCTGTAAGGGATGCGGAAATCCATTAAATAGCGGTTCTGATCAGTCATCTAAGATTACTCAAGGGGATAAAGAGGCAGTGTCAGACAGTAACGAAACTATCGAGATAAAAGAAAAAATTAATCAGATAATTGGCAAGTTTAAAAAGCTTCCCAAAAAGCTACAGATTGGAACTTTTGTTGCAATCGTTGCGATATTTGTTGTTATATGTATTGCAATGAATTCCAGTTCGACAATTAATTTAAATAAGTATTTGACGATTGAAGCAGAGGGATATAATGGCTATGGTACAGCAAGAGCTAAGATTGATTGGGATGAAATACAAAAAAAGTATGGATCAAAATTATCTTTTTCTAGTCAGGCTAAGAAAGAATATGGCCAGTTGCTTAGTATGACGACACCTTTGGAGGTTATGGAAGAGTATATTAGTGTAGAACTAGAAGAAAACAGCAGCCTAAAAAATGATAAGAAAATCAGTTATAGATGGAATGTTAATGATAAACTCTCGTCATATGTAAAATGTAAGGTAAAGTATAAAGATGATTCATATAAAGTGGTTGGTTTGACAGAAGTTGGTACATTTGATGCATTTGATGGCATAGAAGTGGTTTATACAGGAATTGCACCTGCTGGACATGCTGAGATTAGCTATACAGGTGATTTGCTTAACTCCTATGATTTTTCTTGTGATGAGTCAAGTAGACTGAGTAATGGTGATACAATTACAGTCTCATTAACTAATGCTAATATGGAATATTATATAAAGTCATACGGTAAGATCCCTAAAGCTACAGAAAAAATATATACGGTTGATGGGCTTGACAAGTATGTGGGTCAGTATTCAGATATATCAGATGATTTTCTTTTAAAAGTAAAGGCAGAAGCTGAAGATACGATCTATTCCCATACAGCAGGTTCTTACAATAATGATATTAAGATGAATGATTTAGAGTACGTTGGATACATAATGCTTACACTTGCTGATGCTGCATCATATGCAGATAACTATAATAATTTATATCTAATTTACAAGGGTAACGTTTCGGGGCCGGAAGGAAAGTTTGTTCCAACAGATGTATATTATCCGGTAAAATTTTCAGATATCCTTTTAAGCAATGATACGCTATCTTTTAAAAATAATAATGGTATTTTAGGAACCTTTTCTTTTGAAAACACTTGGTATAGCTCCAAGGGTTATAAAAATCCTCTTGTTTGCTACATGGATATAGTTGAGTCCAATGCGGATAGATATACGGCAGAGTGTGGTGACGGATTTGAACAGTATGGAAAATACGAAATGATATCTAAATTAAGTGATATTTCGGAAGAGAATAAAAATTTAATTTATGAAGATGCAAAAAAAATAATTGAAACATACATAAAGTCAGACTATAATAATGGTTCAATGGCATCAGAGTTAACGGTTGCAGGTGAATATATGCTTGTTGCAAAAGAATCAATGTCAAATTACGCAGAAAACAATGCATATATAGTTGTATTTTCTACAACAGTATCAAATAGGAAAGGAAATTTTGATAGTACTACCGTATACTTTCCAGTTGAGTTTGATGGTATTGTAAAGATGGATAGTGGAGATTACATAATTCTATCAGCAAAGGGAATTCAGGGAAAAACTTCATTTCCTGATAGCTTTTATTCAACAAAAGGATTTATTGAAGGGACTACCATGTTTGATAAAATTGTAAACGCTAATAGAGATAATTATACCTATGAAATATCTGATGGATTACAACAATTTGGTAAATAATATTTTAAAAATGTATTTGGAGTCATATCACATTGATGTGGCTCCTATATTATTACTATCGATGGCTAACATGTATTGAGACAATTATAGAAAGGTTTCATTATGCTTATATCGGCCTTGGCTTTAAATAGTCGACATGAAAAACGCATTAATATGATCGAAAAAAGAGTCATCTTGCTCCATGGCTAGCCATTTGTCCGGAGTTTTAATATTGCTACTTCGACACAGATTTTGATATGCAAGGGCTTGATCTGTAAGCATGTAATCATAATGGCCATTATGTGCCTTGCGGTCCATAAGCATAAATCTACAATTAGAATTGGTGATCTCATTTTTTTTTATATATATAGGGCTTTTCCCACCATAATACACATCGGTTGTGCCACTAATCACTAGTATGGGAATATTGGAGGAGTTAATACCTGATACAGCGGAAAAGCGGACAGTATCTTTGTCGAAGGCAACACGAAGGTAAAGAGCCGCCATGGGACCCAGTATTACTCCTAATTTTCCAGAAAACCGCTTCACAGAATATGCCCACTGCTCAGTAGGCTTGTCAAAACCTGATGCCGTGACTACAGCGCAAATTTTGTGGTGAAACGCCAGAACAGCTGTTGATACATAAGCGCCGAGACTATGTCCATAAAGAAGCAACGGTATTTTATGGAAACGATCTGAATTTTCAATATAAGATAGTACGGCGTTTAAATCTCTGACAGACTGTGTGTAGTCTATCATATCTTTTCCTTCGCTGTTGTAATATCCTGTATAATCATAGCATAGGACCATCCATCCGTGATCCACAAAATACTTCATATTTTGCAGAGACGCTTCCGTACTATTTCTGTGACCTGAACTAATTATAATTAATCCTTTTTTATTGTTCACTCCATAAAGAAACCCATTTAACATGTGTTGCTCAGATGGGAAGCACATAACCTCTCTTGGATAGCAAGATGCAAAATCTAAATAGCTAAAAGAAGAAATCTGGGTATACTCATTATAGTCTGCTCTTTTAAACTGCTCCTGATGAGCACGGTCAATTTTATAAAAAGCTAAGATACAAAAGACTACAAGAATTTCCAACATAATTAGAATAAAAAAATTCATTTGTTTTTACTTCCATGTCTCTAATACTCTCATAAATTTTCAATGAATAGGTACACAGTATCTGTATTCTAAGGCCAATATCATATATAAATATTTAAATATTGTACAGCATATTTCTAAACATTGCAATCCAGCTCACTTCGGGCCAACAATGTTTTAGGTTGAACCATTGAGATGCCTGTTGGTATAATATGGATAATGTTTATGAAAGTGGTGAGGACAATGATAAAATAGCTAAATGATTCTCTAAATACTTTACAAATTATATATGATATGAACTTATTTTACTTTTCAGGCTTAGCAGATAACAAATACAGGGATATTGCAGGTTTTAATAGTGAGGGTCTTTTTATATGTACTCAAGCAGTAGGATATAGTCCAGATTTCAAATCAAGTTGTGATGAAAATGATTGGTTTGCTTTTGATATTTCTAATAAAAGAGTGATCTCGTATCCTAGAAATCCACTATTCCCGGATTTAGGGCTACATACTATTATCGCTGATAAAACTGGTAATGCATTAATTCTAGAGGAAGAAAATGATACAAATATTGTAAGCCCTATTCATAATGATTTTATTATTATGACTAATTTTTCCAAATGGGGATTTTAGGGAACAAATTATAATAAAGTATACGGCATAGGTGCTGAAAGATATATTTATGCTCATGAATATATTCATAATAATAAACAATCCAATCATTGGATGGATTTTTAAGCAATAATAAAATTCAATTTACAAACGAAGAAATACTTGTAAAGGATCTTATTAGCTTATGAGAATCAAAAGGAAAGAAAGGCAGAAAACTACATGGAAGCTGCATAAAGCTAAAATTATTACTGCTACGCAACAAAATAGAATCAGAAATAAGAGATGTGAGCAGTATTACAATAGAGTAATTATTATAGGCATAAATATTTTAATATGTTATAATGCATCCAGTGGGAACGGTTGCCCCTTGAGAGAGGGGGTAGATGCCTATGCAGTACATTACATATAATGATTTAATCCAATTTGGATTATTTGTTATAGCACTGATAGGTCTTGTTTACAAGATAAGTCATAAAGACATAAAATAACCGCCCCTCTGCGAAAGTGTGCGGTTATTTTAACTAATCCATTTGCAAGGGGTACAACTTAGTACCACTCTTTGTATGATTATCTTAACACATGGAGTTATAAATATCAATCACAATAAAAACTTAATGTCATTTGATTCAGTTAGGATTACTTGTAATAGTACTTATAAAATAAACCGCCCCTAGCCTGAGAAACTTGGACAGTTTATTTTTACTCTAATCATTTTGCAAGGGGTACAATTTAGTACCACTATTTGTTTAAAAGTATTATATCAGTAAAAAATAAAAATGTATATTAAATATAGATAAACATATAAAGGAAAGGAGGAATCATATTGAAAATAAGAGATTTTATAAGGAATAATAAAGAGTACTTTGAAGATTTTATAACGCGCAGTACCTATCATTCTAATGGGATAGAAGGGAATACGCTTTCTTATGCAGAGACATATGCCATTATTTTTAATAATAATGAATTTAGTGTATCTGCAAAGCCACGAGAAATATATGAAGCCATCAATCATAAATATGCGATCAGTCATGTACTGGATTCTTTAGATGAGAATTTAACAGAAAAATTAATTAAAGATATAGGTATTATTATAAATAAAAATATAGCTGAAATTGATGGGTATAGGAAATTACCGGCATTCATAAAGGGAGCAGAACATATACCACCATCACCTGCAGAGCTTCCACAAAAAATGATGTACTATGTACACAACTATAACCATACTGCTTACGAAGATATATTTACCAAGATTGCGGAAAACCATATATACTTTGAAAGAATACATCCTTTTGAAGACGGAAATGGAAGAATAGGACGGTTATTAATTAATTATGAACTGTTAAAGAACAATATGCCCCCTATTGTAATTCCAAAAGAGGAGCGCAGCGAGTACTTTAAAATGATAGCTCAGATGGATATAATGAACTTGGCACATTATTTCAAAGAACTTGAAGTGAAAGAAATGGAACGAATAGACCAGTTCAAGCTGATGGATAAATCCATTTCAGCAAAGCTGGAAGTAAATAAGGAAAAAAGTAAGACGTAAAAACCCGGATAAAGCAATTAAAAGAAAGATAAGTATTTGGAAACAGATACTTATTTTCTTATATAGTCTTGTGAGAGCTTTGATGCAATTGAACTTCGTTTTTATGAAGAGAATAATCAGGCTTTACTATTTATGAAAAGGATAATATAACAAAATATGCTAAGATAAGCCACAAAATGAATGTAGTAAAACACTTAAGAGAACTATTAGAAAATGCCGATATTTATGCAATTACGGGCATTTACCATGAAAAACCAAGATAAAAAAGGAGTTAACAAGATATGATAAAAATACTATTCGTCTGCCACGGCAATATTTGTAGGTCGCCAATGGCCGAATTCGTGATGAAGGACATGGTGCAAAAAAAAGGTTTGGAAAAGGATTTTTTTATCGCCTCAGCGGCAACAAGCAGAGAAGAAATTGGGAATCCAGTACATTATGGGACAAGGAATAAGCTGGGAGAATACGGAATATCAGTAGCCGGAAAGAATGCGATACAGCTTATAAAAGCGGATTATGAGAAATATGATTATTTGCTGGGCATGGACACCATGAATATGCGGGATATGTTGCGAATTTTGGGAAGGGATCCAAAAAATAAAGTCAGAAAACTTCTTTCCTTTGCAGGGAAGGAAAGAGATATTGCAGATCCCTGGTATACTGGTAATTTTGACAAAACTTATGATGATATTGTGGAAGGCTGTGAATCGCTGCTGCATTCGATCATAAAATGATTATAGCTAAAAGCATATGACCTGTCACAAAAATAAGTAGACGACATAGTCAATTTTGACTATGCCGTCTATTATAGTAAGATTTTAATTAGATAGCAGCATGGAATGTACGTGAAATAACATCATTTTGCTGATCTGGTGTTAATTTAATAAAATTAACAGCGTATCCTGATACACGGATTGTTAACTGTGGATAATTTTCCGGATGTTTTTGTGCATCTAATAATGTGTCCTTATTTAACACGTTAACATTAAGATGGTGTCCACCCTTTGTTGCATATCCATCTAATAATGAAACTAAGTTTTGAACTTGTGCTTGACTTATTTCTGCCATGATATTTTTCCTCCTAAATTTTAATGAAAATCATCTAATCCTTCTTCGAGAGTAGGAACACTGCAAGCCAGTGGAGTTCTGGAACAATCCGTACACCCCATGGTCTGAACTTCTTTTGTATTATTGATAGAGTCGTCTACGTCAACATTTACATGTCCTACACCTTTTGTCATATGTGAATCCAACATAGCTACAAGATCTTCAATCATTTTCTTTTGGTCCATAATGCACCGTCCTATTCTCTTACGAAAGTAAGAACTATTTATTTAAATCAAGTTCAATGTCACCAGCAAATACTTGATCTTCTTTACCAAGAGCACCTGGAATGATTGTAAATGTATTAGAAATACCATCCTGTGCGTGTTCAAACGGAAGTTTTGATACAGAAGCTAAAGAAGCGACAGCTCCGTGAGTATCACGGCCATGCATTGGGTTGGCACCCGGTGCGAATGGTTGTCCTTTCTTACGTCCATCAGGTGTATTACCTGTTGCTTTACCATACGTAACGTTTGAAGTAATTGTTAGTACAGACATGGTAGGGAAACCATTTCTGTAAGTGTGGTGTCTTCTAATCATTGTCATGAATTTTTCCACTAAATCATGAGCGATGATATCTGCACGATCATCATCATTTCCGTATTTCGGGAAATCTCCAGTAGTTTCAAAATCTACAATAATTCCATCTTCGTCTCTGATTGGCTTCACAGTTGCATATTTGATTGCGGATAAAGAGTCAGTAACTACGGAAAGTCCTGCGATTCCTGTTGCAAAATAACGAAGAACATCTCTGTCGTGCAACGCCATTTGAGCTCTTTCGTAGCAATATTTATCGTGCATATAATGGATTACGTTTAATACATTTACATATACATCAGCTAACCATTCCATCATGTCAGTAAATTTATCCATGACATCATCGTAATCTAATACATCACCGGCAACTGGACGATACTTAGGACCGACCTGTTTATGGGATACTTCATCAACACCTCCATTTAAGGAGTATAATAAACATTTTGCTAAATTAGCGCGAGCTCCAAAGAACTGCATCTGCTTACCAATTACCATGGAAGATACACAGCATGCGATTCCGTAATCATCGCCATGTGTTACTCTCATTAGATCATCGTTCTCATATTGAACAGAAGAAGTCGTGATTGAAATCTTTGCACAGAATTTTTTAAAAGCTTCTGGTAATCTGGTTGACCATAAAACAGTTAAGTTTGGTTCTGGTGAAGCACCTAAGTTAATTAATGTATTTAAATAACGGAAAGACATTTTTGTGACCATATGACGTCCATCAATACCGCAACCACCAATTGACTCTGTGACCCATACTGGATCACCAGCAAAGATTTGATTGTATTCTGGTGTACGTGCAAATTTTACACATCTTAATTTCATAATGAAATGATCGATGAATTCTTGAATCTGTTCTTCCGTAAAAGTACCATTCTTCAAGTCTCTCTCCGCATAACAATCAATGAAAGTAGAAGTACGTCCAAGAGACATCGCAGCACCATTTTGTTCTTTAACAGCTGCTAAATATCCAAAATAAGTAGCTTGGATAGCTTCCTGCACATTTGTAGATGGCTTAGAAATATCACAACCATAGAAAGAAGCCATTTCTTTCATCATCTTAAGAGCTACGATTTGTTCTGAAATCTCCTCACGAAGACGGATGACTTCGTCCGTCATCACGCGTCCGGTAGAATCTTTTTGAGCTACTTTATCTTCAATCAGTCTGTCAATACCATATAATGCGATACGTCTATAATCACCAATGATACGTCCTCGTCCATAAGCATCAGGAAGACCCGTGATAACATGGCTGGAACGACAAGCTTTCATTTCTGCATTATAAGCATCAAAGCAGCCTGCATTATGAGTTTTTCTATGGGTAGAAAAGAATTCACTAATTTCTGGATCTACTTCGTAGCCATTATCTGAGCACGCTTTTTCAGCCATACGGATTCCACCATATGGTTGCATAGAACGTTTAAAAGGTGCATCTGTCTGAAAACCTACGATTGTTTCTTTTGTTTTGTCTAAGTATCCTGCTTTGTGAGAGTTGATCGTAGAAACCACTTTCGTGTCCATATCAAGAACACCGCCAGCTTCACGCTCTTTTTTGGATAAATCCATTACTTGTGCCCACAAATCTTTTGTGTTTTGTGTAGGACCTGCTAAGAATGCATCATCTCCATCATAAGGTGAATAATTCTTCTGGATGAAATCTCTTACATTGATTTCATTCTCCCATTTGCCGCCTACAAAATCTTTCCATTCTGGTCTCATTTTATAAAGCCTCCTAAAATTATAATATTATGTCTTTTTATGGTAAAAGACGTAGTTACCAGCATAAAAATATACCTATTTTATCTTTTACTTATTTATGCTTGTGTATACATTTGAAAATGTGAAAAAATTCACATTCATCTGCATCACTATTATATGTTAAATCGATTCCATACGTCAAGGTTGCAGATGTACTTTTTTACATACAAAATCTGAAAAAACAAGAAGTTTTTGATAAATTTAACAAAAAATGAGGATAAGTTGCTAAAGCATGGGAAAAGTACTATAATATAACTGTAGTAACGGATACACAAGTTATAGAAAGTCTAGTTTTAGGAGGAAAAAATAAATGGCAGAAATAACCAAAGAAATGACAATCGGCGAAATACTCAGAACGAACGCTGAAATCGCACCAATATTAATGGAGGCAGGAATGCATTGTCTGGGATGTCCCTCTGCACAGGGAGAGTCTTTAGAAGAGGCAGCAATGGTTCACGGTATGGATATAGAAGAATTGATGGCGAAAATTAACGCAGTATAAATTTTTATATAAGATAAAAAGGCGAACAATGGAATCCCAATGTTCGCCTTTTATTTTAAACTGGATGCTTAAATATAGAGGTCGCTTAAATAAGAGATAGTGATTGAATGGCAGTATCTCTTATCATTATCTCACAATGTTCTTTTAGGTAAGCTTCGCTCGCTGTTGTAAATTTTTCTGCAGCAGCATATTCGGATATCATATTACATACTTTATTAAATTCTTCTGGAGTATGATCATTTTTTGAAATGATCAGGATATAATTTCCAGTATTACCATTTTTGTATAAAGAATTGGTGCCACGGTAGAAGTCTTTTAATACATGGGCCAATCTTGTAACGGTTGAAATAGAATCCAGAGAATATATTTTTGTTAAATCTACAATTTCCATAGATTTAACAGCGGTTTCAGAGACTTCTCTTAACTGATTGAACGTAGAGGAATCAGAGGAATCTATATTTTCGGTCAAATCGTTATAATTACCGTCCTGTATTTTTTTGAACAAATCTAGCACATCATCAGCACCTTCAGATATATTATTTATAACTTCTTCGGAATTTGAATCGGAATCATGCACAGAAGGTGCGAATTTAGAAAATCTGGTGTCTAATTCTTCAGGATCTTCAACCTTCGTAATTATAAGAACAATACATTCTGAATTGAGCGGTATTGCTTCTATCATAAGCGGGATATCTTCTGCTTCAAAACCAAATTCAAATGATGCTTGCTGCATCATATCACGAAATAAATTTTTTGCTTTTTCTGTTCCATATGCAAGTTCACTTATTTTTAATTCGCGATCCGCTAAATCTGCTTTGGTAAGTGTACAACGAATTTGATGGTCATTCACTTTTTCGATTTTCATAGTATCACATCCTAACTTTCGATACGAAATAATAAATTATTATAATTGTGACTGAAACACCAGTTATATAATAGTTTGTACTATTGAGAAAAGTCTACATGACTTTCGAACCCAAAAGGAAGCTTGTGTAAAAAACTTTTGATAAGTTATATTATACTTTATATTTTATTAAGTCAATAGCACAAGGTTACAGAAAAATATTTTTTATATAAAATACACAAAAATTTAAAAGATTATTATAAATATCTTGCACATTTGAATAATATAATATATAATCTTCTTTATGAGGTGTTTCCGGATAATCAGTATCGGATAGGAGGCACGGACAACTCTTTATGCAACAGTGTTGTATTCATTATTAATTAAAAGCAAATTATATGGGTAACGTTAGTATACCCAATCTCATTTCCATTATTTCAAGAATAAGATGGGAATTGTCTTACAAGCAATGTGCTTGTTCAATCGTTTTTCCAAAAAAATTTCAATTACATTCAAATATTCAAATACGTAATTAGTGAGTAACTGATTATATTTGATACCTGTCCGGAACACTTCTATTATTATTTCTATTATCGTCATTATCAATAAATTAAATAGTAACAAATACTTGTATTTTTTTATTTATTATATCACAGAATCCTTTTGGAAAAAACAAGTATTGTACAAAGGAGGAATGAAGCTATCGCAAGAAAACAAGAACTTCAACTGGAACTCTATATTATGCTGAAAAAGGCCATGAATAAAGGCGTTCAACTGTATTTAGAGGGTGAAAGAACCTCGCCGGAAGAAATTTTCAGAGAATACTGTCTCAATGAAGAATGTACCTATATGCCTGATTACGTCACTAACGATGCAGGCGAACTGGTTGAATTGCGTTATGATAAAATAAAAGATACGTAGTTGATGTAAGCCTTGTATTGCATAAAAATATCTAAAATCTAAATCACTGTATCCGATAGATCATTATTCATGAGAAGCCCCTTTATGTAATAAATCCGAGAATCAGCAATAAAGATACAGTAATAAAAAATCAAAAAATGTCAAAATTGGTAATGACGATATGTACATAGTCTGTTATAATTAGTAGGGTTAGGAGGTAGCTGGAATGAAGAAAAAAATAATTCCGGTGCTTGTTGCAATCCTATTAATTTTAATTGTAATAGCGGCAGGCTTTGGCACAAAAATAATTGAAAAATATTCCTACTCAAAAGAAAGAGTAGATCTTAGAGATTACTATTCACTGGTGGAAGATAATGATGTGGCATTAATATTGCAAGATGATATTTTGGAAGCAAAAGGAAAGTTAGTAAATGGAACCTATTATCTTGATTTTGAAACGGTGCAAACTTATTTTAATGATAGGTTCTATGTGGATAAAGTTGAGAATTTACTCATATACACAACGCCAACGGATATTATCAGTGCACCGATTGAAGGGAATACGGTTTCGATTTCCGGGGTGCAGGGCGAAGAGGCGTATGTAATTGCTACTTATCAGGAGGATAAGCTTTATATAGCGATTGATTATGTAAAGAAATATACTAATATTTCTTATGAAGTTTTCACAGAGCCGAATCGTATGCAGATAGATACTGTGTGGCCAATGAGAAAAATAGCAGATGTTGCGAAAGATAGTGCTATTCGTTATCAGGGAGGTATTAAAAGTGATATATTGGAGGATGTGTCAGTAGGAGATGTAGTGGTGGTCCTGGAGGAGATGAATACTTGGGTTAAGGTTAAATCGTCCGACGGAATTATTGGGTACATGGAAAAGAAAAGAATATCTAATGAGCGTGAAGAGATGCAGGAGCCAGTGACGGATGTTGCGGTACCCGAATATACAAATCTAACAAAAGATTACAAGATAAACCTTGGCTGGCATCAAGTGACAAATCCGACTGCCAATTCCTCGCTGCAATCATTGTTAGCGCAAACAAAATCAATAAATACCGTATCCCCAACGTGGTTTTCCTTAAGTGACAACAATGGAAACTTTACAAGCCTCGCATCTGCAGATTATGTGACATATGCGCATAATTTAGGAATAGAGGTCTGGGCATTAATTGATAACTTTAATACGCAAGTAAATACGAATGAAGTATTGTCATCAGCGACGAAAAGAGCCTATTTGATTCAGGGTCTGGTTAATGAAGTGCTCCAATATAATATTGATGGGATCAATATTGACTTTGAGCAGATCAGTGTTGACACTGGTCAGAATTTTATAGAATTTATAAGGGAGCTTTCCATTGCCTGCCGTGCGAATGGAATTGTTTTATCCATTGATAATTATGTACCAAAAGAGTACTCTGCTCATTATAATAGGAAAGAACAAGGAATTGTGGCAGACTATGTAATTATTATGGGGTATGATGAACACTATGGAGGAGGCGGTGTTGCGGGCTCCGTTGCATCGATAGATTTTGTAGAAGAAGGTATTCAAAAAACGTTAGAAGAAGTACCTTCTAACAAAGTAATCAATGCCATACCATTTTATACCAGAATATGGTCTACCAAAGGAACCGAAGTTACAAGTCAAAATACAGGAATGGGCGTTGCGGAAAGTTTTCTTGCGCAGAGGAACGTAGAACCTGTTTGGAGTGATGAGAATTGTCAAAATTATGCCGAGTTTCAAGAGGGAGATACCCTTTATCAAGTATGGATTGAAGATGCCCAGTCAGTGGAAGTGAAATTGAATATTATGAAAAAATACAATTTGGCAGGTGTGGCAGAATGGAAATTAGGTCTCGAAACAGCTAATGTTTGGGATAGCATCGCCAATTATGTAAATAATTAAGCAACATAGAAAAACCGTTGAAACGAATGTTTCATCGGTTTTTTAATGTTTTGTCAGATAGTAAATAGTTCTTGTGCAATACTTCTCTTCATAGATTGTAATAATAATATTAAGTAGTGGAATAATCCGATGAAAAATAGAATCAAAACTATTATATTGCAACACCTTACCAATATTACCAATGAAATAAATATAGAGGCTGATTGGATACAAAAAGAGGTAGTAGAAATTATTGTAGTAGCAATCCTGTTGGTATCCATGTTTGTATTATCCTATAAGGCATCTGAATATGTAAGTAGTTCACATGTGGAAACCAGGGAGAATAGAACCATTGTATTGGATGCCGGTCATGGTGGTGATGATCCGGGCAAAATAGGTATTAATGGTGCAGTGGAAAAGGAAATCAATTTAGCAATTACAAAAAGATTACAGTCTTTGTTAGCTGCAAATGATATTACGGTTGTAATGACAAGAGAAGATGACAATGGCATGTATGACAGGACTGCATCGAATAAGAAAGTACAGGATATGAAAAATAGATTAGAGCTTGTAAAAAAATCAAAGCCAGCACTTGTGGTCAGCGTTCATCAGAATAGTTATCATGAAGAAAGCATACATGGGGCACAGGTTTTTTACTATAAAACATCGGAAGAAGGTAAAAGGGCCGCAGAGATCATGCAGAATCAATTAATCAAACGGGTGGATAAGGATAATACCAGAGAAGAAAAATCAAATACAAGTTATTATTTACTAAAAAAAACAGATGCTCCAATTATAATAGTGGAATGTGGATTTCTTTCCAATCATAATGAAGCTGGTCTATTAGTTTCGGAAGAATATCAGGAAAAATTGGCATGGGCAATACATATGGGAATTCTGGAATACTTGAATAGGAAATAACGTAGCTGACAACAAACAAAACTTCATGTATTGACATGATATTAACTATCTGTTATCGTAAAAGGGTTGTTTTGTTGAAAGGAAACAGGTGAGAAATTGAAATTTGATGAATTAGAAATAAACAGTAAATTAATGCGTGGTATCATAGATATGGGATTTGAAGAAGCAAGTCCTATTCAAGAACGGGCTATACCAGCAATTTTATCAGGAAAAGATATCGTAGGTCAAGCGCAAACTGGAACTGGAAAAACAGCGGCATTCGCCATCCCAGTGTTGGAAAAAATTGATGTATCTGTAAAAAAACCACAAGCTATTATACTCTGTCCAACAAGAGAATTGGCAATCCAAGTTGCGGAAGAAATACGAAAGTTGAGCAAATATACACATGATATTAAGATCCTTCCAGTCTATGGAGGACAGGATATTCAAAAGCAGATTCGTTCCTTAAAATCTGGTGTACAGATTATAATCGGTACACCAGGACGTGTAATGGATCATATGCGAAGAAAGACAGTTAAATTTCATATGATTAATACAGTAGTATTAGATGAAGCGGATGAAATGTTAAATATGGGCTTTCGTGAGGACATTGAAACAATATTGAAGGAAACACCTGCGGAAAGGCAAACCGTACTCTTCTCGGCAACTATGCCGCAACCAATTATGGACATTGCGAAGACATATCAAAAAAATGCTGAAATTATAAGAGTTGTAAAAAAAGAACTAACGGTAGCAAACATTGAACAGTATTATTTAGAAGTACGTCCAGGAAATAAAGAAGAAGTTTTATCAAGATTAATTGACATTTATAATCCAAAACTATCTGTGGTTTTTTGTAATACCAAGAAAAAAGTGGACGAATTGGCATCGGACTTACAAGGGCGAGGATATTTTGCAGAAGGTCTTCACGGTGATCTGAAGCAACAACAACGCGATCGAGTCATGGAAAGCTTTCGAAAGGGAAAGACGGAGATTTTAATTGCTACGGATGTTGCAGCAAGGGGGATCGATGTTGATAATGTAGACATAGTATTCAACTACGATCTGCCTCAAGATGAAGAGTATTATGTTCATAGAATCGGTAGGACAGGCAGAGCTGGTAAAACTGGTCTGGCATTTTCTTTTATCCGGGGAAAAGAAGTATACAAGTTAAAAGATATTCAACGTTACTGTAAAACTAAAATTAAGGCAATCCCAGTGCCTTCCTTAAATGATGTAACGCAGAACCGGGTCGATAATTTATTCAAAGACATCAACCAGTTAATAGCGGATGAAGATATTGCTCCAATGATATCTATTATCGAAAAAAAGATTAATGACGAAGATTATACAGCGATGGATGTTGCAGCTGCATTTTTAAAAATATATTTAAATGCAAAGGAGACGACTGAAAGTGCCAAAAGTAATTCCAGCGATTTTGGAGATACAGGTGCGGAAGCAGGAATGGTACGCCTTTTTATTAATATAGGAAAAAAACAGCGGATTACTCCAGGGAATATTCTAGGAGCCATTGCAGGAGAATCTGGGATACAAGGGAATTTAGTCGGATCCATTGATATGTTTGATAATTATACGTTTGTAGAAGTACCCAAAGATGTGGCAGGAGATGTACTGCTGGCAATGAAGAATGTTAAGATTAAAGGCAAAACAATTCATATTGAACCTGCAAACAGAAAATAATAGAAAATAGCAATGGGTGAAAAGATAGTAAGACAGCAGTATGTGAAAAAGTTAATAATGTATGTTGATTCAGAAAAATTGAGAAAGAATATCCCTATCACAAAGGATTCTCGTATTGAAGTAATCCGATGTATAAAACAGAAAGAAATAGAACTATATTTGGATTCTGTACCAGACCGTGGAAGTGGTACCATCATAATTTCTGATAATAGTGATGTTTGCAACAAATGTAAGGAAAGATCCATTCCAGTTATTTTATTTTTACATGATGAAATAAGGAACCATTTTTTTCAAATTCCATATGCTATAGAGAACATGAATGTTTTAAATATGGAATACCTGGAACGGGTATACCGCAGATATCATGGGATACCATGGGATATACTGGAAACGAAGCGCTGCATCCTACGTGAAATTACGGTGAAAGATGTGGAAGCTGTCGCAAGAATATATGAATCGCCAGCTGTGGGAAGATTTATGGAACCACTTTATTCGCCGATTGAAAAAGAAAAAGAATATACCAGAAATTACATCAAACATGTTTATGAATTTTATGAGTATGGTACATGGATAATCATCGAAAAAAAGCAAGGTAACATTATAGGAAGAGCCGGATTGGAATCTTATGATGAAAATGAAAATGGCGCACTTGAATTGGGCTATCTGATTGCTGAAGAATATCAAAGACAAGGTTATGGCTATGAAGTATGTAGTGCTGTTTTAAAGTTTGCGGAAGAGACACTTGGTATCACCCTGATTGATGCCAATATTGAAAAAGAGAATATTGCATCTCTATGTTTGTGTAAAAAACTAGGTTTTCATTTTTTAAAGAAAATTAAAAAAAATGGAAAAGAATATGATAAATACAGATTCCAAAGAATTCCATACAATGTTCAAGTATAAAAAAATAAAAAAACATTTGACAAGTAAACTTAAATATGTATAATTAACATAAACGAAGGCGTTTCTAATGATAGAAATGCCTTTTTTGTGTTTTATAAGTTTTGAAATCAATGAATAAGGAGGTTGGATGTATGAAAAAGCTGGAAATTATTATTAAACCAGAAAAACTGGAAGACTTGAAGGCAGTTCTTGATGCAAATGAAGTGAATGGTCTAAATATTGTTAACATTATGGGTTATGGTAATCAAAAAGGTATTATTAAAAAGTATCGTGGTGCGGAGTACAGAGTAAATCTTCTGCCAAAGATCAAAGTAGAAACCGTTGTTACAAAAGAAGTTGCCGAATCTTTAATTGATAAAATTATTGCAGAGATTAATACTGGTAATTACGGTGATGGTAAAATATTTATTTATGATGTGGAAGATGTTATTAGGATCCGAACTGGCGAAAGAGGAACAAGTGCTTTATAGGAGTTATTTTTATTTATTATGAAAAATTGAAAATATATTTTGTGCGGACTAATGCAATCGTTATCAAAGAAGATGACATATGAGATGGAAGAGGAGCCATCTGATAGGTCATCTTTTTTATTCTATAGGATATATAGCGGAGGTATTGTTTACTGCAGAATAGGAGGATAAGATGGGATTATCAGATTTAATTGCTAGTGGTATGGGAGATACCGAAGCGGCTGAATTATTATTAAATGTTGTGTGGACCTGCGTTGCAGCTTTTTTAGTATTTTTTATGCAAGCAGGATTTGCAATTGTAGAGAGTGGTTTTACAAGAGCTAAAAATGCAGGAAATATCATTATGAAAAACCTGATGGACTTTGTATTAGGCAGCATATTTTTCTTTCTTTTAGGAGCGGGTGTCATGTTTGGCCCAGATTTGGCAGGAGTGATAGGCGTAGGCGGTTTTTTTGATCCTTATCAACTTGCAGATGATGTAGGACTTTTTAATGGATTACCGATTGGTGTATTTCTTCTCTTTCAAACTGTATTTTGTGCGACAGCAGCAACGATTGTAAGTGGAGCAATGGCGGAAAGAACAAAGTTTTCCACCTATTTAATTTATAGTGCATGTATTTCAATCTTTATTTATCCAGTAAGCGGACATTGGATTTGGGGCGGCGGATGGCTTTCTGGAATCGGTTTTCATGATTTTGCTGGATCTACCGCCGTTCATATGGTCGGAGGCATCTGCGCTCTTATCGGAGCAGCGATTGAGGGACCTAGACTTGGAAAATTTGAAAAAGATGGTAAGGTCAATGCAATACCTGGGCATAATATTGTGATAGGAGCCCTTGGCGTATTTATTCTTTGGTTCTGTTGGTTCGGTTTCAATTGTGGTTCCACAGTTGCTGCGACAACATCAATAGGTGATATTGCTATGACAACGAATCTTTCAGCAGTAGCCGCTACGGTAACAGTGCTGTTCATAACGTGGAAGCGTTACGGAAAACCGGATGTATCTATGACATTAAATGGATCTTTGGCAGGTCTTGTGGCTATTACAGCAGGATGTGATGTAGTATCTCCTTACGGAGCCATGGCAATTGGTGTAATAGCGGGTTTTGTAGTAGTCTTTATAGTTGAATTTTTGGATAAAGTGTTAAAAGTAGATGATCCTGTTGGCGCTGTAGCAGTACATGGCGGCTGCGGTGCGGTTGGTACTATCTTAGTAGGCGTATTTGCAAAATCCTCTGTTCTTGCAGATATGGGAATGAGCAGAATTCAATTGATCGGTGTTCAGGCTTTAGGTGTTATTACTGTGTTAATATACGTAAGTATCACAGCATTTATCCTATTTACAGTTTTAAATAAAACAATTGGCTTACATGTAAGCAAAGAGGAAGAAATAGATGGTCTTGATATTCATGAGCATGGTATGAGTGCTTATGCGAACTTTAGGTTACATGATGATAGATAATAATGCGTTTATCTAATCCCTTATTAGTTTAGTTATATATTGTAAAAACGATTCCCCGGAGCTTCCACCTCCGGGGATCGTTTTGCGATTTTATATTAATTTTTATAGTACAAAGTGAAAAAAAATAGTAAAATGATTTGTAACTAAAAGTTAAGGTATCATAAAATGCGTGGAGGAAACAGAAGTTATGAAAAGGAATATCATGTCATTCATATCTGCAGTTTTGCTAATAATTGTGTTTGTAATTTCAGGAGCAATTACGCCAAGTGCAACAGTTGCAGAAGCTGCAGGCTATACGACCGCAATAGTACAGTGTGCTATTACAGGGGGGAATACAGTCGTCGTAGTCACCAGTTCTTCCCAAATTCCGGTAAGTGACGATGGTATATTTTACTTATTGAAACAACCAATTTCAAGTGAAGGTGTAACGGGAGAGTGTGTAGCAACGGCTCCGTTAGGAACAGCCGCAACATTCTCGGTTCCTTTAAATAAAGGTCAGGCGGATTCGGCATTATTTTCTAAGTTTGTAATTGCAATAAAGCAAGGGGGACAATTTATTCAGGCGAGCAAAGGGGCTTTTATAACGAATCCCGAAGCATGTGCCACTCATACGGTTGGTCGTACGATTACGGGCAAAAAGGGTCTGTTGGTTGATCCTGCAAAAATCAGTAATCATGAAATCGTTGATCTGGGTGTAAAGCAGGCAATTTATAATATACCAGTTGCAACTATTTGCGGACCAACAACAAATAAAAGTTATCCAACCATCAATTATTCCTATCATGGGAAGAATTATCAATTTAACGGACTTGTTGTTGCTGAATATGATAATATATTTAAAACATTAAGTAACAAAAGAATTTCGGTTACAGCAGTTCTCTTAAATAATTATTCGATCGCACAAGCGGACTTGATACATCCATTGTCTAAAGACGGAACAGTAAGCCCTTACTATGCATTTAATACAGCGGAGCAGACAGGAGTGGACCATCTGTCAGCAATCGGTTCTTTCCTTGCTCAAAGATATTCTAATACGGGGCATGGAAAAGTAGATAATTGGATAATCGGCAATGAAGTCACAGCGCGTACACAATGGAATTATATAGCCTATATGGACATTAATGCTTATGCGGCAGAATATGCCAAAGCGATAAGGCTGTTTTATAATGCAATTAAGAGTGAAAATGGACAGGCTAATGTATATGTGTCGATTGATCAACAATGGGATCGAAATAGATCTGAACCGAATAATTATGACGGCAGGGATTTACTGGATATATTGAATGCAAGTATAACGGCACAGGGAAATATTGATTGGGGCGTAGCGTGTCATCCGTATCCGGTGCCTTTGACCAATGCACAATTTTGGGCTAATTCGGCATACTACAAGAATCTTGTAAAACATACAGCAACATCACCGTTTTTAACAATGGAAAATATAGATGTTCTGACAGATTATATGTGCAGAGCAGAGATGATTTCACCTACAGGCCAGGTAAGATCTATTATATGCAGTGAGATAGGGTATACAGCTGCACAAGGGGAGGCTGTACAAGCAGCTGCGCTAACATATGGTTATATGGTGGCAACAAGTAATCAGCATATTGATGCATTTATTGTCTCAAGGCAAACGGATACTGCGGCCGAAATTTTGCAGGGATTATCGATGGGACTTACGAATCCAGATGGTTCACACAAGCTTGCTTATGAGTATTACAAACATATGGATAGTGAAAATGCAATCGATTATGTAAACAATGCAAGTGCTATAATTGGTACAGACATGATATCGTCCATATCACCGAGATGATTTTAGAAAAGGATATAAATAAAATGAATAAATTATTTCGAAGGTTTCTTTACATAGGTATAGTTATAACTGGGTGCATGGGGATACAGATGGAAGTGCGTGCAGAGGCTGTGCCTTTACCCATTTACTTGCAGATGGAAAAACAACACATCGCTTATACAGGACCCGGAATGGAATATGATCCCATGGGATACGTAGCAGAGGATACAATTGCAATTGTGTATGCCCTGACAGATAATTATTGGTTTCAAATCTATTATAAAGGTCAGATAGGCTATATCAGCCATGATAATGTTACGCTCTATACAGGAGGAGATGGCTCTGTCATAGGCACAAAAATGCCTTTTAAACAAGGAGACCCAATCATTTTCGATGTTCTTGGTGACAGTATCACGGCAGGCGAAAAGCTATCCTCTCAGAGTCAGACGTATGCATCGTTGCTTGGGAAGAAAATAGGAGCTACTGTTCATAATTATGGTCTGGGTGGTTCGGCAGTCGCGGGAATCCATCCGAACAGATTTTTGGACAGATATCAATATATGGATCCCAGTGCCAATCTGATCATGGTATTTGGTGGCACAAATGATTATGGTTTTGATACTGCCTTAGGGAAAATGGGTGATCGTACTGATGAAACCTATTATGGCGGTTTGAATCAGTTGATGAGTGGATTGCAACAAATGTATCCGGATGCAGAAATCGTATTCATTACGCCTTTGAAACGGGAAAAAGATTCGAAGCAAAATAAATATGGCAATACACTTAATCAATATGTGCAGGCTGTAATGGATATGGCAATGTTCTATAATTATAGAGTAATTAATGTATACGAACCAGAAATTTTAAATTTTGCAAGCCAGATGAATTTATATATGAAAGACGGAATTCATCCAAATGCAATAGCACATGAGATGCTTGCAAATTATATTTATCAAAGTATTTTTTCTTAGGACATTTTTACTTCTGCAATGGAAAATATAGTTCAAAAGTGGTACCTTTATTTTCTGAACTTTTGACTATTATCTTCCCTTGATGGTGATCTACGATACTTTTGGCAATAGCCAGTCCAAGGCCATATCCTCCAGCCTTGCGGTCACGGGATTCGTCTGTACGGTAAAATCGTTCAAAGAGATGCTTTTTCTGTTCTTCCGTAATCGAGCCACCACAATTATGTATACTAAGATGAATCCTATCTGTTTTATCCAAACGTATTGTTACAGCGCCCTTTGATGCATATTTACATGCATTATCCAACATGATACCAATTAATTGTTTTATTTCTTTTTCATTCCCGAGCATCTTTATATCAGGTGTAATCTCGCTTTCTAATACAAGACCATGTTCAAAAGCAATTGATTCAAAAGGAAGAGAAGTACTCCATATAAGATCACTTAAATTTAGCTCGCATTTTAAGGCCGGTAATTTGGAAGCGTCGGATTTTGCGAGAAACAGCATGTCTTCAACCAGCTTTTTCATGCGTTCTGCCTCATCTCTAATAAATAAAATCCATTTTTCCTGACTTTCGATCGTATCTTTTTTATGATTGAGAATAATTCCAGCATTGGCAAGGATTACAGTCAGGGGTGTTTTTAATTCATGCGAGGCATCTGCGATAAACTGTCGCTGGCGATCCCAGGCTTCCTCTACAGGTTTCACAGACCATCTGGCAAGATATATACTGATAAGAAAAAAAGCTAATAAGCCGAAAGTAAAAAAAATACATAATGTAAAAATTAAATTATGAAAAGACTGCATTTGCATTTGCACATCGAGAAAAACGATCCGGCTGCCCTCAAGGGTCGCCTTTTTTAGGAAATATAGGTTTAGTGAGCGAATATAGCCTTTATTAATAGAAGAATTTATTGCGAAATCGATAGCAGTGTTCAGATTTTCTCCGGTAATTGTTACATTATCAGTTTTCGTGTTTATGATAACATCATTACTGTCAAGGGCAACCCAAAATGTAGTGGAAGGTTTAAAGTTATTATCAGTCTTTGGATTCCCGATTTCGACTTTTGGCATATTTGACCGATTGGTCTCAGACATAGCCCTTGTTAAAATATCCAGAAATTCACGTTGTTGTCTGGAATAGTTTGTGAATCCAACTAGAATAAAAACAGTAATAAGAATGCTGCTAACTAAGATCATATTTATAATCACAAATTTTCGTCTTAATTTTTGAATCATAAAAACTCCAATCTAAAATTTAATTATTTATTTTCAGTTAGGTGATAGCCTACCTTGCGTACTGCATCAATGGATACGTTAGAACCAAGAAAAAAGATTTTTTTCCGTAAAAATGAAATATAGGCTTCCACATTATTATCTTCCGCATTGGAATCACTCCCCCATACTTTATTAATGATACTTTCCTTTGGAAAAATTATAGAAGAATTACTCATTAATAATTTAAGAATCTCAAACTCTTTGAATCCCAAGTGGATGGATTTGAAACCGCAAAACAACGTATAGGTAGATATGTTTAAGGTCAAATCTGCAAAATTAAGCTCTTCAAATACGACTTCTCCCTGTCTTCTGGAAAGTGCACGAATACGTGCAAGCAATTCTTCCGGAATAAAAGGTTTTGTCATATAATCGTCTGCGCCACAGTCAAGCCCTGTAATTTTATCGACCGTTTCATCACGTGCAGTTAATAAAATGACAGGAGTTGCATTTTTTTGTTCTCTCATAGAACGGACGACATCAAAACCATTCATTTTTGGAAGCATTACGTCAAGTACAATGACATCATAGGTACAGTTCAGTGCATAATCCAATCCGGACTCTCCATCATGTACAATGTCTACATTATATTTATTTTCTAACATAATCTGACCGAGAGTTTCGGCTAAACGTACTTCGTCTTCTATAATTAATATCTTCATTATTTAACCAATCCTTTCTAATTGAAAAATCCCAAATGATATTGAAATAAGTATAAAAGGATTAAACTAGAATAGCAAGTGTTCATAAGAAAGCTGAAAAAAGGCTGAAAGAAGTTTTTCAGACTATTTTAAGCAACTTCATATATGATTAGAACAAATGAAAAGCGAGTTGTAAATAAAACGGAGGTAATGATATGAGTCAGACAGTATTTGAACGGTATGAAAAAAAATATATATTAACATCTGCACAGTATAAAGAGTTAAGGGAACATCTGAATGAATTTATGCAGATAGATGAATATGGACTACATACAATAAGTAATATTTATTTTGATACAGATACCTTTGAATTAATTAGAGCATCAATTGAAAGACCAATCTATAAAGAAAAATTCAGGCTACGCAGTTATGGTATTCCAGGTCAGAATGATGCGGTGTTCCTGGAATTGAAAAAGAAATACAAAGGTGTTGTATATAAAAGAAGGGTATCAATGACTTTACAGCAAGCTATGGGTTATTTGGAGAATAGAAATTATGCGGAAGAAAAAACGCAGATATTAACTGAAATTGATTGGTTTTTTAAAATATATGATCCAGTACCGAAAGTATATATCGCATACGATAGAATCGCACTCTTTGGAAAAGAAGATTCAAATTTAAGAATTACTTTTGATAGCAATATCAGATGGCGGGATCATGATCTGGATTTATCGAAAGGAGATTATGGAGATGCCATTATGAATCCCAATTGTTTTTTGATGGAAATTAAAATACCTGGTGCGATGCCACTATGGCTATCACATCTATTAACAAAATTAAAAATCTATTCGAATTCATTTTCCAAATATGGAACTTGTTATCAGAAAAAAATATTAGGACATACAATAGGAGGGCAAAACATTGCTTAATAGTATTTTAAATCTTACAACGACCACATCGACAACTTCCATTCAAAGTTTCTTGATTTGTACTATCGTATCGCTGATATTGGGAATAGCGGCAGCTGTAATCTATATGTATAAAAATATTTATAACAAGAACTTTGTAATAACGCTAGCGTTGCTGCCGGCTATGATTCAAATCGTAATAATGTTAGTAAATGGTAATCTGGGGACAGGTGTGGCTGTACTTGGGGCATTCAGCTTGATTCGCTTTCGTTCTGTACCAGGTTCTGCAAAAGAAATCAGTAGCATTTTCTTTGCAATGGCAATCGGACTGGCAACCGGAATGGGATATATAGGATATGCCATAATATTCTTGCTCATAATAGGTCTGGTAACAGTTATACTGACTGCAACTTCCTTTGGAGAGCAGAAAATGGATGAAAAAGAGTTGAAAATTACAATTCCGGAGAATCTTGATTATAACGGAATTTTTGACGATCTATTTGAAAAATACACAGACAAAGCGAAATTGAATTTAGTAAAAACGACCAATATGGGAAGCTTATACGAATTGCACTATCGCATTTTATTAAAAGACAAGAATGCAGAAAAAGAATTTTTAGATGCATTAAGATGTAGGAACGGAAACTTGAATATTCTTTTTGGAAGAATAGCAAGCAGAGGAAACGATCTGTTATAAGAAAAAATCGAATGCGAAAGATAGGAGAATATATGAAATCTATAAAAATAAAAATGTTGGCAATTATTGGAATTTTGCTATTTTCTATTACTGGATGTCAGAACGCACAAGAAACAGTAACAAATCAGGCAGATCAGGAAGAAGTAATAACAACATCAGAGATATCAAGTACATGGGATGAAAATGCAACACAAATTACACTAAATGAAACAAGTATCAATATCAATGGTACCGGTGCAAGTAAAAGTGATGGAGTCATAACGATTTCCGCTGCAGGAACCTATGTAATCAGTGGAATACTAGAAGATGGACAGATACAGATAGATGCGGATGAGGAAGATAGCGTACAGATTGTATTAAATGGCGTAGACATTACCTGCTCCGATAGTGCAGTTATTGATGCAAAAGAAGCAAAGGAGGTCATTCTTACAGTAGCAACAGGAACGGAAAATATCTTAACGGATGCGGATACCTATGTGTATGAGGATGAAACAAAAACAAACCTGGATGCAGCAGTATTTGCAAAAACTAAGTTGTATATAAATGGAAGCGGAATGCTTACAGTCAATGGAAACTATAACCATGCAATGGTCTCCAAAGATGCAATGTATATAGATGACGCAACGATTTTGCTGACATCGGTAGAAGACGGAATTAATGCAAAGGATGCATTTACAATAACTTCGGGAATACTGACAATAACAGCAGGTGATGATGGTATTCATACAGATGCAGCGCTGACGGTAAATGGAGGCACAATTACGATCAATGAGAGCGAAGAGGGATTAGAGGGATCCAGCATTGAAATTAATAATGGTGAAATAGCGATAACAGCAAATGATGACGGAATGAATGCAGCAAACAGTGATGAGACAGAAGTAAGTCACAATATAACCATTAATGGCGGAACTATTCTGGTAGATGCCATGGGCGATGGTTTGGATGCCAATGGATCTATCGTAATGACAGGTGGAGAGGTAACGGTACTTGGTCCGGTTAGCGATGGAGATGGCTCTCTTGATTATGATGGTACTTTTACTATTTCAGGTGGGACATTGATAGCGGCAGGAAGTTCAGGTATGGTACAGGGAGTGGATGACAGTTCTACACAAAATGCGCTTTTGGTCATATTTGACCAGAAAAAGGAAGCAGGCACTGCTTTTGAAATCGTTTCTGCTGATGGAACAAGCATTGTTTCGATAACACCAGAGAAGACATATCAAAGTGTGCTGGTTAGTACAAGTGCGCTGGCGCAGAATACAGAATATACAGTTAAGTACAATGGTGAAGAATTAACAAGTGTTATTTTAAACCAGGCAATGACAAGTATTTCCGAAGATGGATCGGAAGTACAATTAAAAACGATGGGAGAATTTGGGGGACCCGGAGGAGGAATGCCAGGAGGGGAACCACCGGTCGATGGAGAAATGCCTGAAGGAGGAGCACGGAGGGGAGAAGCTGGAGGTGGAAAGCCTGCTGAAATGCCTCAAAATATAGATACAGCGCAAGATAATTAGATTATCGCTAAAAATCTCGAAATAATGTAATTAGGTATTATATTTAATTTAATTTGTCCGATATAGTATAAGTAAGTATATGCTAAGGACAGCGCAAAAATCGATGGAACGATACACTTCATGGAAAGCACGCTGTCCTTAGCCTTTTGTGTAGTATGTTTCAAATAATACTACAAGTATATTTGCAAATTGGCTGGATAATATTTGGGGAAGGGGGAAAAAGTATGAATATATCAGGATTGAGTTATTATAATACCTATTTTCAGTATACATCGAAAAATACGGATTCTGACACTGGTAATACGGAAACGTTTACAAAAGCAATATCGAGTTTAGCTGAAAAAGAAACAGCCACCATGAATACAGCAAATGCTTGTGCAATAGATATATATCAGGCTATGAAAAAATCATCATCGTATTCTTCGCCTGGGGAAATTTTATCATTGCGGGAGAAGACAGAAGTTGCAGATGCCTACCAGCAAGAATTGGAAGACGCGAAAGTGAATGATCCTGAAAAATATCAGAGTATGATCTTAAAAAGCAAAGAGGATGCTGCGAAATCATTTTCTCAATTATTGGATGTTTCAAAAAGCAATGGTGGTACTGCGACTCATAACGGTGTCAGCATTTTATTTGATACAGAAAAAAAGCAAATGAATATTGGTGACACGAGTCATAGGGGAAATGTTATTTCAGTAAATCTGTCTAACGGATGGGTATTGAATTTTAACAGAGATAACATAGACGATGTATCAAAAATTCTGGATCTATTTTCTCCGGAAGATATTAGACGTATTATGGAAGCAATTACCAAAGACAAAATGGCACAGACAATGGAACAGGAAATTGATGATACCGAAGCTTCTGTGGTAAGTGAAACAGCAGATACCGCAGTTGAATCCGAACAGATATCTGTGGAGTCTTTAAATGAGGATGAATCGGAAGTTAAGACTGAGATCGTAACGAATCCGGATGGTAGTAGAAATCTGATGATTACGACAAAGATCGGCAATACAGAAACAGTAACCAATATAAAACTAGCACCAGCCGCAGAAGAAAATAAACTACTGAAAAATCAAAGCTATGGAGATGATTGCAATAAGCCGACTGAATTTCAAAGCTTGCATGCTTTGCATGCATATGAAGCGAATTTCATGTATGCATCATAGATACTGAAAAATGTAAAAAGTAGTAAATGAATCGGGGCCAGAAATGGCGTCGATTCGTTTTATGCTAATAAAATAAGCGAAATGGATGGGAGACATGATGAAAATAAAAAAATACACTGCAATTAGACAATTGACTCATAATTCCTTTTTAAATCTATTTGAAATGGATGCACTGACACATTCGGGAAAGCCATTTCATTACTATTTTGTGTCCAGAAATCAGAAAGAAAATATCAAAGTAATTACAAAATCAGAACGGGCAGAAGGAATCATTATTTTTTCTATCAGTAAGGAAAATCCAGATAACCTTGTTATGATAAAACAATATCGCTATCCGCTGGACGATTATATTTATGAATTACCGGCAGGATTAATTGAGGTAGGAGAAGAGGCTGAAGAGGCGGCTGTTCGTGAAATGCTGGAAGAGACTGGTCTGAGATTGGAAGTCTATCAAAGTGGTAATGCATCCATGCGCAGAGCCTTTTATATGGGGCCGGGATTTACAGATGAAAGTAACCAGACCGTATTTGGCTATGTTTCCGGTAGTATAAGTAAAAAAAATCAAGAGGACTCCGAGACGATTCAGGTATGTATGGTTAATAAGGAGGAAGCCAGAAGAATCCTGGCAGAAGAGAAAGTTTCATTGCGGTGTGCCTATTTATTATTACTTTTCCTACAATCAGATCCGAATATGCCGTTTTCATTTCTGGACTTTAAATAATTGAAATAAGTACGATTGCGTAAAAGATATTGACAACTGTATATAAAGTGTATATAGTGTATATATACGACGTATACAAATGTAGAAATAGGAGCTGGGCCCAAGATGAACATAGTGATCAGCAATTCAAATGGAAAGCCAATATATGAGCAGATTACCAACCAGATTAAAGCAATGATCTTGGACGGAACACTGAAATCAGAGGATGCATTGCCTTCTATCAGATTACTTGCAAAAGAACTTCGTATTAGTGTGATTACCACAAAACGTGCCTATGAAGAGCTTGAACAGGAGGGGTTTATTGTTACGCAACAGGGAAGGGGAAGCTTTGTAGCGAAGACTAATCAGGAATTCATGAAGGAAGAACAATTACGCAGGATAGAAGAAAGTCTGCAGGAAGCGGTTGACTGTGCAAAGATGGCTTCCATTGACGAGGGATATTTACAGAATATGCTGGCAACTCTATATCAGGAATAGTGAGGATATGATGGAAAAGAAGGATAATCTAGCAATACAAATAGAGGGATTGAGTAAGGTATATTCTAATTTTAAACTAAACAACATCAATTTAGAAATACCGAGAGGATGTATCGTTGGCTTTGTGGGAGAGAATGGAGCGGGTAAAACAACGGTAATTAAATCTATTCTAAATTTAATACAAAAGGATTCCGGGAATATCAATGTGCTTGGAAAAGATCATATTACCTGCGAAAAGGAAATAAAAGAAAAAATAGGCGTGGTATTCGATGAAAGTGGATTTCATGATTTTTTAAGGCTGTCTGATATCTCCTATATAATGAAAAATATCTATAAAGATTGGGATAATGTGATATTCAATAACTATTGCTTGAAGTTCAATCTGCCGAAGAAAGAATTTTACAAGAATTTTTCAAGGGGCATGAAAATGAAGCTTTCCATTGCGGTGGCTCTTTCCCATCATGCGGAATTATTGATTTTAGATGAGGCAACAAGTGGGCTGGATCCAGTGGTTCGTGATGAGATTTTAGATATTTTTTTGGAATTCATTCAAGATGATAAAAATACGATATTCGTATCGTCCCATATAATCAGTGATCTGGAGAAAGTAGCAGATTATATTGCTTTTATTCATAAAGGAGAGCTTTTATTTTGCAAATCAAAGGACGAATTGCTTTATGAATATGGAATCCTTCATTGTACGAAAGAAGAGTATGAAAAGCTTGACCATACCCATACAGTGGGAATTCGAAGTAATTTATTCGGAGTTGATGTCCTGGTTGATAACATGGCGGAAGTGCATAAGAAAGACCCATCATTGACGATTGAGCATTCGAAACTGGAAGAAATTATTTTGTATATAGTTAGGGGGGAAGGAAAATGAAGGGGTTAATCCTGAAAGATATTCTAAATCTTCGAAATTATGCAAAACAACTGCTTATTATGTTGGGACTATTTATTGTATATGGCTTTGTATTGAACCAGCCGGAGTTTATTAACTTTATGCTTCTTATGTATGGAAGCATGGCAGTCATTACAACCATGGGATATGATGAAAAAGCAGGATGGGATAAAATAGCATTTTCACTACCGGTGGAAAGGCGAGATATCGTGAGAGCGAAATATCTGGTATGGATATTACTAAGCAGCATTGCCGTAGTGATAGCAAGTTTTTTCGGAATTTTAATGAAATATATGGAAAGAGAGAGCATAAAAGAATACCTTTTGGTGCTTATAACGGTGGAAGCAATTTACTTAATGGTATTTTCGATTATCATTCCAATCATGTATCAAATGGGTACAGAAAAAGCAAGATTAGTTATGCTTGGAATATTTATGATACCTACCATTGCCTTTATACTGTTTGCCAAGTTTAATAAGGGGAAGGTTATTTTAAGAAATATGGATCATTTTGTTCCCTATGTCATTCCGATTATCGTGATCGTATCGATTATGGTAATCTATGCATCGTATCGAATATCCATATCTATTTTGAAAAAGAAAGAATTAGAATAAAAGACAAAAATGCACACAAAAAGCACACATTAAAATTTATTAATGTGTGCTTTTATATTGACTTTTTATGTGCTATCTATATAATTGAGAAGAGATATAGGAGAAAATTTGAAAAGGAGGCATGAACAAGTGAAGAAAACGACCATTCGGGATATAGCAGAAGAGTTACATTTATGTCGCAATACTGTCACAAAAGCTTTAAATAATGGTGCAGTCGCACATGAGACACGTATTGAAGTTGTTAGAAAAGCAAAAGAAATGGGATATTCGAAAATAAGACCAGAGCTGATAAAGGAATTGTTTGAGGAAGATCAAGAGACCAATAAGGGCACGATTCTACTATTATTCAATCGTTCAGAGTCTCTTTTTTGGAATAAAATATTGACTGGCATTAGCGATGAGGTGAATAAAAATAAATATCGGATGCAGCTTCATATCGTGGATGACAAAGACTATGACGGGGAAGAAACTTGCAAGATTATTGCACCTGATGTAAAAGGAATTGTATTATTATGCGGTTTTATGGATAGATTTGTGGAAGGTATCAGTAAAAGGAATCTTCCAGTCACCTTTTTTAATGCAAATTTAGAGGCTGAAAAATATCTTCGTTTTGGAAATGTGATTACGCTGGAAGCAAAATATTCGGTGGGCTTATTGGTAGAAAAGGTACTTGCAGAGGGAAAAAGAGAGTTTGGCTTTATTGGGTATACAAAAACTTCGATTAATATCCAGCAAAGATTAGATGGCATGCTGGAAGCACTTCGAAGACATAACATATCGGTAAATCCAAACCTGTTATTTACGGAGTATAGAAAGGATTGTTACTACAATTACAGTGTGGTGGAAGCGGTAATCCAGGAAATGCCATATATTCCAGAGGTAATCGTATGCGCAAACGATGATATTGCCAAATATGCGGCAACTGCTTTGATGAAAAGCAGTGCACAGGTCGCAGCAAGTACGACGTTAATTGGATTTGATAATACAATTGAAAGAGATTTTTTTAAACAGGATATTTTAACAGTGGATGTGCATAAAGAAGAGGTCGGCAGAAGAATTATAAAAGCTACGATCGAGCAGATTGAGTGTCCGGAATTAGACCATGTATTGATTACCATTGCGACATATCCAATCGTAAATAAATAGCAGATAGGAGCTAATATGAGAAGACAGACATTAAATGGGACTTGGAAAATGGCAGAGAGCGATGCAACGCAGGGATATGAGGCTACTGTTCCAGGTTCTGTACTATCTTGCCTGATAGAAAAACAAGCCATTGAAGATCCCTATTACAGAGAAAATGAGTATACCGCCAGAGATCTGTTTTGGAAAGAGTTTGAGTTCAAAAGAACATTTGAAGTGTCAGAAATTATGATGAAAGAGCTTTGTCTGGATTTAGTTTGCCATGGAATTGATACATTGGCGGATATTTATATAAACGGCTCTTTTGTAGCGTCCACGAATAACATGCATCGTACATGGAGATTCCCTATTAAGAATTTACTTAAAGTAGGAATAAATGATATTCGGATTCTATTGAAATCTACGCTGCAATATATCAAAGATTATGAGTATGCAGAAAAGAAAGAGATAACGTTTACGAATTCTGGTTCTATCAAAGGGAATCAACTGATTCGTAAAGCACATTCTATGTTTGGGTGGGACTGGGGCGCACAGCTTCCGGATGCGGGGATATTCAGAGATATTGAATTGCAGGCTTATTCAGAAGCTAGAATTCTAGAGGTGTATTTTGACCAACTCCATGAAAAGAACAAAGTAGAATTAACACTACATACAAAATTCGAGCTGTTAGAGAAAAAGGACAATCTATTACGGATATCTGTTTATGAGCCGGATGGAGCGAAACTTTTGGCGTCAGAGCATAAAATTGCTATGGAGGATTCTGTTCAGAAAATATCGATTCCAAATCCAGAACTTTGGTGGCCGAATGGATTCGGGGAACATCCTTTGTACAAAGTTAAGTTGACCTTGTTTCATGATAATAATGAAATCGATCATTGTGAATATAAAATCGGACTTCGTACCTTGACGATTAGCCAAGAGAAAGATCAGTGGGGAAGTGAATTTGCCTTTCAGGTAAATGGAATAAAGATTTTTTCGAAGGGCGCAAATTATATCCCGGAAGATTGCATCTATTCCTGGATTACGCCAGACAGAATCGAGTATTTAATAAAGTCCAGTGTGAGGGCCAATTTTAATTGCCTGCGTGTGTGGGGTGGCGGCTATTATCCGTCGGATACATTCTACGATCTCTGCGATCAATATGGGCTCATCGTATGGCAGGATCTCATGTTTGCCTGTAACGTATATGACGTGACAGAAGAATTTGAAGATACGATCGTTAAAGAGACCATTGATAATGTGACCCGCATTCGGCACCATGCGTGTCTTGGTATGTGGTGCGGCAATAATGAATTGGAATCGGCATGGAATCACTGGGGTGGGTTTCAGGTAGAATCAGGCTATTTAAAAGCTGATTATATTAAACAATTTGAATATATATTGCCAAAGTCAGTAAAAAGAACGGATGCATCTACCTTTTACTGGCCATCTTCTCCCTCTTCGGGTGGCTGTTTTGATGAACCGGACTGTGAGAACAGAGGAGATGCTCATTATTGGTCTGTGTGGCATGGCTTGCTTCCATTCAGTGATTACCAGAATCATTTTTTTCGTTTTTGTTCAGAATTTGGTTTTCAATCATTTCCATCCATGAAGACGGTCATGGCTTATACGGAAGAGCGTGATCGGAATATTTTCTCCTCGGTGATGGAAAGTCATCAAAAAAATGATGCCGCAAATGGAAAAATTCTTTATTATTTGTCAGAGAATTTTTATTATCCTAAAGATTTTGACAGCTTGTTATATGTATCTCAGATTTTACAGGCAGTAGCCATCAAAAGTGGTGTGGAGCATTTTCGAAGAAACAGGGGACGGTGTATGGGCTCACTTTATTGGCAGTTGAATGATAATTGGCCAGTAGCGTCCTGGTCCAGTATTGATTATTTTGGGCGTTGGAAAGCGTTACATTATATGGCTAGAAACTTTTATGCGCCAGTGGCAGGAAGCATTCTCAGACACGGGAACAGGATAGAAGCCTTTCTTCAGAATGAAAGCTTGAATGAGGTGAATATAACAGCAAATCTATCGCTAAAGACAATGGATCTTAAAATTCTGGACCAAAAGGAATTCAAAGTAACAGCAGGAAGCCTTAAGAATGTTAAGATTGGAGAACGAGACTATACACAGTTATTGGAAAAGAACAAGAGAGATTCTGTTTTTGTAGAAATTGTGATCACTTATGAAGATGGTTCAACACAGGTGGAAACAGAAACATTCAGATCTTATAAGCATTTGCGATTGCCAGTGGCCGATATTAAGGTATCTGTGGAGGAAGCAAATAGCAGTTATATCATAACGCTTCAATCGGGCGTATTTGCTAATTTCGTAGAACTTGATTTTGAAAAGGCGGATGGAATCTTTAGTGATAATTATTTTGCTTTGACTGGAGAAGCAAAAAAAATAGTATTAAAAAAGGAAGATATAACAAATGGAACTTTTGCAAATGCAAGTGAAGTGGCAGAACAGCTGAAGGTTCGTTCCATTCGGGACAGTTATGCATTTTAAATGAGGAGAAATGTTATGGGAATCACTTATCATGAAAAAGAGCGCATTTTTAAACTAGATACACAGGGCACCAGTTATGTGATTGGAATCGTAGATGAGGAGAATTTTGTAGGACATGTTTATTATGGCAAAAGAATAGATGATTATGATCTACACTATTTAATGAGAATTGGAGAACCGCCATTTGTACCAAGTCAGAATGAGCGAGACCGCCTATCTTTTTATGATGCGTTTCCGATGGAATACTCTACCCATGGCATTGGTGATTTCAGAGAAGACAGCATTGCGGTGGAAGCGGAATCAGGACATGCAGCAGTAAAATTATCCTATTGTTCGCATCAGATCATGAGAGGCAAGAAAACTCTCGAGGGTCTTCCTGCAACATTTGGAACCAATGCAGATTGTATGACTCTGGAACTTGTATTAAAGGATTCCGTGCTGGACTTAGAGATCATCTTGAGCTATACAGTTTTTGAAGATGTGGATGCGATTACGAGAAATGTACATGTTAGAAATACAGGTACATTTCCCTTGTATCTGACAAAAGTATTATCGATGTGTATGGATATGGATAATCAAGATTTTGATATCATTACATTACATGGTTCCTGGGCAAGAGAACGTCATATTCAAAGAAGAAAAATAGGGTTTGGGAAACAGGGAGTAGGCTCTGTACGTGGGGAATCCGGACATCAGGATCATCCATTTCTGGCGCTGGTATCCTCAAATACTACTCAGGACATAGGAGATGCGTTTGGCTATAACTTGGTATATTCCGGTAACCACATGGCTGAAGTATCAATGAATCAATTTGATAGTATTCGTATTGTGATGGGAATACATCCCTATCATTTTAAATGGAAACTAGAGCCAGGAAGTTCCTTTCAAACACCGGAAGTCGTAATGGTCTATTCTTCCGAAGGGATTGGAGGTATGAGCAGAAATTTTCATGATCTATACCGTAATCATTTAATTCGTGGCATGTATAATGATAAAAAAAGACCGATCCTGATCAATAATTGGGAAGCGACCTATTTTGATTTTGATACCGAGAAATTATTGGATATTGCAAGTAAAGCATCCAAATTAGGAATTGAAATGCTGGTCATGGATGATGGCTGGTTTGGAAACAGAAGTAGTGATAATATGGCACTTGGAGATTGGACGGTAAACGAAGATAAAATACACGGAGGTCTAAAACATCTTGTTAAAGAGGTAAATAAACTTGGATTAAAATTTGGAATTTGGTTTGAGCCAGAAATGGTCTCACCAGATTCGGAATTATACAGGGCACATCCGGACTGGGCGATTGCCATACCGAATCGTACTGCTGGACTCGCCAGAAATCAATATGTACTTGACTTTTCCAGACCGGAGGTGCTTGACTATATCTATGAGAGTGTGGCGAAAGTTTTGCGAAGCGCTAATATTGAATATGTGAAATGGGATATGAACCGACCACTGAGTGATATCGGAAGTGCAGTTCTCCCGGCTGACCGGCAAGGAGAATTATATCACAGATATGTACTTGGAGTATATCAGATGCAGGAACGGTTAATAAAAGAATTTCCACAGTTGCTATTGGAAAATTGTTCCGGCGGAGGTGCCAGATTTGATGCAGGCATGTTGTTTTATAGCCCACAGATCTGGTGTTCGGATGATACGGATGCAATTGAAAGATTAGAGATACAGGAAGGCACCGCAATGATTTATCCATTGTCTTCGATAGGCGCACATGTAAGTGATTGTCCTAATCACACGGTCGGTCGTGTGACACCCTTTGAAACAAGAGGTTATGTGGCATTGGCCGGAACATTTGGTTATGAACTCGATGTGACTAAAATCCCAAAAGCGGATGCGGATAGGATTCCGGAACAGATCGCTATGTACCATAGACATAATGATCTCATACGAAGGGGTGACTATTATCGTCTGGCATCCTATTCTAAGAACCGCATGTATGATTGCTGGGAAGTGGTTTCAAAGGATAAGCGAGAAGCATTGGTTACTTTCGTACAGGTAATGAACCGTGCCAACAGCAGAAGCAGGAATTTGAGAATAAAAGGGCTGAATGCAGAAAAACAATATATTGTAGGGGAATCAGGAAAGATATATTATGGAAGCACCTTAATGAATGCAGGAATACAAATTGAAAATTTATGGGGAGATTTCAAAGGAAAACTAATACATATTGTTCAAATTTAGGGCAAGAGCAGGAGAGGGTATCATGGATAAAATAAGAATTCTAGAGAATGGAATACATATAGAATTTGGAATTACTGATAATAAGGAATTAAAATTGTTACATTTCTCATCAGTGGAACTGGATGAAAATGATTTTGTAGAACCACAATTAATAAAAGAGTCGTTTCAATTGGTTCAAGTTAATTTTTCTGGCTATAACAGACCATATGAAAGACATGGAAATAAATATATCGTGACTTCTCCTGGATATTTACTAAAATATGTGAGTATGCAAGATGAAATAACAGAATTTGGTCGATTGTTGACCATTACGCAGGAAGATACCGAGGTGACAGGTGCCAGAGTGGTGACTTACATGCAGTTCTACACGGGTACATCAATCGTACGATGCCATAATGTGGTGACCAATATAGGTACACAGGTACAGACATTAGAGTATCTTTCCTCCTTCTGTTATTTTGGATTGGAAAAAGAAGGAGCCTCTTCATCGGATGATAAAATGTTTTTAAGTTATGCCAACAATGGCTGGCAGAAAGAGTTGAGCTGGAGAACACAAAGCTTTGCTGAAATGGGTATGGCACAGACCCAGCCTACTATTTTTCAACGGACTTCCAAGACAATCGAGGTAACTAATACCGGAAATTGGTCCACTAAGGAATATTTGCCTATGGGATATGTAGAAAATAGAGAGGCTGGAACAAGTCTCTTTTGGCAGATAGAGCATAATGGTTCCTGGCATTATGAAATTGGTGATATGCATGGTCACTTTTATACCTGTATCAGCGGTCCGACGGAGATACAATCGCATTGGTCCGTTGATTTGAAACCAGGAGAAAGTTTTACATCTGTTCCGGTCGCAGTTGGGGCCGGAAGGAATGATTTTTCAACGGACATGGGAGAACTTACAAAATATCGGCGTATAATCAGAAGAAAGAATTCTGATAACGAAAATCTTCCAGTCATATTTAATGATTATATGAACTGTTTGTTTGGAGACCCAACGACGGAAAAAGAATTACCTCTTGTAGATGCAGCAGCAAAATCCGGTTGCGAATATTATGTCATTGATGCGGGATGGTATGCAACGGGTGAATGGTGGGATAATGTTGGAGAATGGCAGGAGAGTAAAGAGAGATTTCCAAATGGACTGAAAGAAGTTACGGATTATATTCGAAGTAAAGGTATGATTCCAGGTGTTTGGCTGGAATTGGAAGTAATGGGCATTCATTGTAATAAAGCAAAAAGTGTTCCGGATGACTGGTTCTTCATAAGACATGGCAAACGTGTCTTTGACCGGAGCCGTTACCAATTGGATTTTCGTAATCCGGCTGTAATTGCACATGTGACAGAAGTAGTAGATCGCGTGGTCAAAGAATATGGGATTGGTTATATTAAAATGGATTATAATATCGAGCCAGGTATTGGGACGGAAATCAATGCAGATAGTGTTGGGGAAGGTATGCTAGAGCATGAAAGAGCCTATCTTACATGGTTGGACTTTATTTTTGAAAAGTATCCCGAGCTTGTGATCGAAAATTGTTCCAGTGGGGGATTGCGTATGGATTATGCGATGCTGAGCCGCTATAGTATTCAATCTACGAGTGATCAGGAAGACTATCAAAACTATGCAACAATTGCCGCCAACGCGGCCACGGGTGTAACACCGGAACAGGCTGCCGTTTGGTCTTATCCTATGCGAGAGGGCGATAAGGAAGAAGTTATATTTAATATGGTAAATTCCATGCTTTTGCGTATTCACCAAAGTGGTCATCTTGCAGAACTAACCACAGAACGTATCGCACTTGTGGATGAGGGGATCCGCTATTATAAAAAAATAAGACAAGATATTAAGAAAGCGCTTCCATTTTGGCCGATCGGTCTTGCTGATAATCTTGATAAGTGGTTATGTATGGGTCTGAAAACGGAACACAAGGCATATTTAGCGGTCTGGAGAAGAGGTGGTGAGAAGAGGGAACAGGTGCTACCAATTGCTCCATTTCTGAAAACCGCCCGGATTATCTCAGTTGCACAAGTATATCCAGAAAAGGAATTGTGCCAGTATTCTTATGATAGTGAAAAGGGTATGCTTTACGTACGTTTTGAGAAGGAAACCATGTCCAGATTATTTGAAATAGTATATTAATTAATGTTGACAAAGGAAATAGCATTCTTTACAATACAAATAGTTAAAATAAAGTAAAAAGTACTTAAAAGTACTTAAACGAGGAAGAAAATGGCAAAGAAAGTAAAAATGGCTGACATCGCATTGGCGTTAGGAGTCAGTACAGTAACGGTATCTAAGGCATTGTCTGAACAAAAAGGTGTAAGTGAAGAAATGCGTGAAAAAATAAAAAAACTTGCAGATGAATTAGGCTATAAACAACCGTCGCAGATAAAAACTAACAGTAAAAATCAAAGTTATAACATTGGCATTATTGTACCAGAAAAATATTTTGGTAAATATGATTCTTTTTATTGGCAGATGTATCAGGAAGTAACCACGCAAGCAGTTCAAAAAGAATGCTTTACCATGCTGGAAGCAATAAATGCGGAGGATGAAGCAAATTTGGTACTTCCGAAACTGATAAAAGAGAAAAAAGTGGACGGTGTCATACTAATTGGACGCCCGAGTAATTCTTATGTGCAATTATTAAGAGAAGATAGTCTTCCACTTGTGTGTTTGGATTTTTTTGATGAACTAAGTAATTGCGATGCAGTTATTTCGGATGGATACTATGGCACGTATATGCTGACAAATTATTTGTTTGATATGGGTCATGAAGATATTGCTTACGTAGGAACAATTCTATATACCAGCAGTATTACAGATCGATATTTCGGTTATTGCAAATCTTTGATGGAACATGGGAAAAAAATAGAAAATGATAGAATCATTAATGACAGAGATTGGGTAAATGGTGATGTGTCAGAAGAAAATATTATAATTCCTGAGAGAATGCCTACCGCATTCGTATGCAATAGCGACTTGACTGCCAGTACTCTGATTAAAGTATTGCGTAAAAAAGGGTATCGCATTCCGCAAGATGTTTCTGTAGTTGGTTTTGATAATTATCTTTATCCTGGGTTATGCGACATTGGAATTACGACCTATGATGTTGATGTAAAAGAAATGGCTCGTAAAAGCATTCATGTTTTGCTCAAAAAAATAGCAGGTGAAGCTTATAAAACAGGTGTCCGAATTGTAGAAGGCAATATTGTATATAAAGAAAGTGTTAGGAAAAGAAACCGGATTTGATATTCAAATCTGGTTTCTTTTTCTGTGATAGAAAGTTTTTTCAATATAAATATGCAAATTGGCGGATTAAAAGATTTTATACGGGCGGTTTCTTGCGGTAGACGAGGGGGGTAACTCCGGTTAGCTGTTTAAATAATCGTATAAAATGATTGGTATTTTCAAAACCGACCATACAACTAATTTCATTGATTCGTTTATCTGTATTTACAAGAGCTTCTTTTGCGGCTTCCATTCTTTTACGATTCAGATACTGAATGGGTGAAATGTCATATTGTTCTGTAAATTCACGACAGATTCGGTATTTGCTAATATGATATTGCTGCTCCAGTTCATTCAGTGAAAACGTATTATGATAGTTGGTATCAAATTGTTTCTTGATATCGACCAGATATTCCGGCAGATTAACTTCCACATCTAATAATTGATTTTTTTCCAGAATTAATTCCAATAAAATATCAATGATTAATTTTGCATGTAAAAAATGCTTTTCCTCTTTCTTATTAAGTTGTGTATATAGATGATGTATCATACTTTCTAAATTGGATGCAGGAGAAATAAAATGTGTATTTTCATAATGATCAATAAAAGTACGATAAAGATAAGGTAAAATCTCCCCTTTAATATAAAATACATCATAATCCCAAGGGGATTGTTTGATTTCGATTCGATGTTTTTCCCTACAGTCTATAAAGCAAAGAGTGTGTGGGAGCAATGTATAGGACCGTGTATCATATAGTAGGGTTCCTGCTCCGCTTTGTGTATAAATTAGACAATAAGAGTCAAAGTGAGATAACTCGAAGTAATAAGGATATGTTGCAACTATATTTGCATAGGCATGTACATAGAAAAGGTTATTTGCAATCTCATCTGGTACTTCGTGGGAATTGGGAAGATAATCATGGATTTGTATTGTTTTTGTAAGATTTATATCGGATTGTAATGCGTTTAGAAAATTATTTTGAAAGTTCATGCGTATACCTCCTTCTACCAGAACTATTTTTATCATAAAGGAAGAAAAGTTTTTTTACAACAAGATAAGTATATTTCTTATAAGAATAGAATATTAGATAAAAGAATAAGCTTGCATGTTTATAATTAATTAAAAATAAAGTTGTTTTAAGGTAATAAATATCGAATAATGTAAAAATATTTCATAAAAATGTACAATAAATATATTATATATTTGTGTATTTGTAAGAAATAACTAATATAATCAATAAAACAATATAAAACGCAAGAATAAGTGATGATTAAAAAATTAATTAAGTTAAAATTAATTTTAAGTTACTTAAGAAAGTAGCTTAGAAAATAATAGGGAGGATTTATAAAATGAAACTCAAAAAGCTATTAGCAATCAGCCTTGCCACCGTGCTTACGTTTTCATTAGTTGGATGCGGAGCAAGCAAAGAGACAGGTCAGGAAAGCACTAGTGAGACAGCAGCTGCTAGTGAAGAAGGAACTGAATCGGGAGAGGTTGATATCGCTTCACTTGCAGGAACTGAAATCAGCGTATATACACATGGTGGTAACCGTGTACTGGGAGAAGAGAAAAAAGACAAAGACGGTAATACATATCGTGATGAGTCATCTGCTTATTTAACACAATTAGCTGAAAAATTTACAAAGGAAACAGGCATCAAAGTTAACTTAAATGTAATTACGAATGAAGATGAGTTAAGACCATTATTCCAGGTTGAGGATGATAGTGTGGATGTATTCACAGCACCTAACTGGAGCATTGCTGAGTGGGCACAGTATTCAGAACCGTATTTTACGGTTGAGGAAGGTGTGAAACAGTATGGTGACTATACAAAAGCAATGCCAAATGATGGAGAATATGTATATAGTATTATGCCGGCTAGAGCATACAATCAGGCGGTAGTATACAATGAAGAAGTATTAAAAGCAGCAGGATATGATGAAGTTCCGGCTACATTGGATGAGTTTAATACCATGTGTAAGAAAATCAGAGAAATGGGCGTTACTCCGATATCGATGCACAGGGTTGAGAATTGGCCAATGGCTACTGTTCAGGATTTTGCGACATATGTAGCTGGTGATGCAAATGTGTTTGCAGAAACACTTAAAATTGAAAATCCTTTCAGTCCAGAACAACCATTTGGAAAAACAATCAAAATGTATACACAGTGGAAAGCAGATAAATTCTTTGAGCAAGAAGTATATACTGATTTTGGAGCAGCGATGGACAGCGTGGCTTACGGAAAAGCAGCTATGATGTTATTTGGTTCATGGGTCGTACCACAGATTCAGGGCCGTGTTCCAGAAGGAAAGGATCCTTCTATTATAAAATTTGCACCAGCTCCTGATTTTGGCGCAGGAAGATATATCTTAACAGCTCCGGCAGATAACTGGGCAATCTGTAAATTCTCAAAGAACAAAGAAGCAGCAAGAGCCTTTATTGAATATGTGGCAAGTGATGCACAATTTATCGCAGACAGTGGATTCATTGCAAATAAAAAAGGAGTAGATCCAATCGTTCCAGAATTATATAAAATTGCAGATGATATGGTGGCATCAGGAGAATGCACGGCATTGATGCAACCACCTACAGATGACAATACACTTGCAAACCAGGATGTATTAACGGAAGCAGGATTATGGGCAGACTACAAATATGTGGGATTGTTATTTGACGCACTTGATGCAACAAAACCAGATGACTGGACAGCATATGACAAACAGGTGGAAACACAGAATAAAGCATATGCGGAATACAAAGACGAACTTGGACTGGAATGGGTAGACTAAATTTGAATTAGCGATATGGAACTGCAAACAAAAGTGCCTCTCTTCTGGGGAGGCACTTATATTGAACTATGATATGATTGGATTGCAGGAGAGGAGCAGTTATGAGAAAAACAAAAAGTAGCAAAGTTATTATTGTTGCGTTTTTATTATTACCGGTAATTCATTTATTAGTATTTTCCTATATTCCTATTCTTAGTAACGTGTATTTAAGTTTTACTAATTATAAAGGAACAGGCACACCAAAATGGATCGGATTAAAAAATTATAAAAGACTTATAACAGACCCACAATATAGTATGGTCTTTAAAAATTGTCTTTGGTATATGTTAGTAGCAATACCTCAATTGGTATTTGCATTTATATTAGCAGTTTTTGTAAATGGAAAATTCCGTGGACTGAATTTCTTTAAAGGAGTGCTGATTATTCCATATTTATTAAATGGAGTCATTGTATCTACTATTTTTATCATCTTCTTTAATAATTCAGGTACGTTAAATTTATTATTAGATATGATTGGGCTGGGTGCACTCAAACAAGAATGGTTGCAGAACTTAAAACTTGTGAATCCGGCAATTGCGTCGATTAGTATCTGGAGATACTACGGTATGAACTTTATTATGTTTTTTGGTGGTCTTCAAACCATTCCTTCTGAATTATTTGAAGCGGCTGCGGTTGACGGAGCAACAAAATGGCAGGAAATCAAGTACATATCCATTCCAGCGATTCGTAATGTATTATTTATCAACATTCTACTTAGTGTATCGGGCTCCATCCAAGTATTTGAGATTCCGTTCATTATGTTACATGGTTCTAATGGAACAACAACACCGGTTATTCAGATTCAACGAAGTGCATTTGCAGATAATCGCGTTGGATTTGCTGCGGCACTTTCTATTATGGTCTTTGTGATCGTAGTGATTGCAGTAGGATTACAGAGCATCTTTAATAAGAAAGGAGAGGATTGACGATGAAAGAATCAAAAATGTATAAAACCCTGCGTTATATCTTTCTGATCGGAGCCTGTATCTTTGTTGTGATACCGATTATTCCATTGCTGTTCATGGCATTTAAGACGGGTACTGAATATGCGTCGACAGGAGTCTTTACACCACCAAAGAATTGGCTGAATACGTACAATTTTGCATATGCAATCCGCGTTGGCAAGTTAGGTCAGGCACTTTTTAATACGGCAATCGTTCTTACAATATCACTAAGCATCCAGATTTTATTTACCACCATGGTTTCCTATGTCTTGCACCGTTTTGAATTTTTTGGAAAAAAGGTCGTTATGACGCTATTTACATTGACCATGTTTATTCCGGTCGTTACGACGCAAACAGTAGTATTCCAGATCATGTATAAGTTAAACCTCGTAAATAAAATGCCAAGCGTCATTATTCTGTATGCAGGTGTAGGTATCGTCGGTATTTATATTATGTTTAATTTACTTGCTTCTATTGGAAAGGATCTTGACGAGGCGGCTCTGATTGATGGCGCCAATTACTTTACCATTTATCGTGTTATTATTCTGCCGTTATTAAAGCCTGCCTGTACCACATTATTGATTTTAAATGGTATTGCATATTACAACGATTTCTATATTCCCAATCTATATTTGAGAAAAAATGTACAGACGTTCACGGTTGCGCTCTATCAATTTTTTGGTAATATGGCGACACCGTTTGAAATTGTATCAGCAGCTATTTTATTAGGTATTATTCCAATTGGTATTGCATACCTTTTCTTGCAAAAATATATTTTCTATGGATTAGCAGGAGCTATAAAATCATGACACGGGAATCTCTCTTTTATAAAATTATGTCCGTGATCCATATCGTATTATTTACAAGCCTGCTTGCCTTTGGCATGATCCTACTCACGGGTAATTTATTTACTATGCCAGTATTGGGTGCAGTATTTATGCTTGGAAAAGATGTGATAGAAAAGAAGATAGATATTAATGATAGTATTATAAAGAATTACTTTAAGTATGTAAAAAAATCACTCAATCTCATGCGATTCTGCCCGGTTAATATTATTTTGTTGATGAATATTGCAGGTATGGTCATAGCTGTAAAGTCGGGATTATTTCTCTATTCGATTTTATGTTTATCAATCATTTCTTTCTTACTGGTTTTTATGCTTTATCTCGTTGGGTATTATACGTTCGTTAAGGAAGAAGTGGATCTTATGGAAGTAATGCTTTGTATGTTACTAAAACCACAATACTTGATTCCGATATTTATAGGAATGGTATTGTGTACTTTTTTTGCCTCAACAACATTGGGTATTATATTATTTTTTACTGGAACATTTTTCTTATTTGCACTGGAAGTTCTTGTTTTCATACAGATGCTCTATTATAAAAAAATGATAGGAACGCTGCAAGAAGACGATGAATTTTACTATATAATTAACCGATCGGACCAAACCAAAAGAAAAGAGAACTAGGAGGAAAACGCATGATGGTAAATGAAGTAAGGACACATCTGCAGGAAGTCATCATTCCTTTTTGGAAAAAGTTACGTGATAATAAATATGGCGGATATTATGGATGGCTTGATTTTGATTTGGAGTTAGATAAAAAAGCGGTGAAAGGCTGTATCTTAAACAGCAGAATCACATGGTTTTTTTCGAATGCCTATCTTTTGTTAAAAGATGAAAGCTTGTTAGACGAAGCAAAACATGGGTTTCGTTTTATGAAAGAATGTTGTATCGACAAAGAAAATGGAGGTATCTATTGGTCCATCCATTACGACGGAAAACCGGCCGATACGATGAAACACACATATAATCAGGCATTTTGTATCTATGCGTTGGCGTCCTTTTATGATGCTACGGGTGATAAAGAAGCATTGGATATGGCTTATGATTTATTTCATTTGATCGAGAGCAGGTGTAAGGATAAAATCGGTTATTTGGAAGCATTTGACAAGAATTTTCATCCAATTGACAACGAGAAATTATCAGAAAATGGCGTGACAGCAGATAAAACAATGAATACGCTACTTCATGTATTTGAAGCCTATACAGAATTCTATCGTGTGACAAAAGATAAATCTGTAAAAGCAAAGCTAATGTGGATTATGGATTGTTTTTCAGATAAGGTGTATAATCCTAAGCTTCATCGTCAGGAAGTTTTCTTTGACGTGAATATGAATAGTATTCTGGATCTCCATTCCTATGGACATGATATTGAGACGGCATGGTTGATTGACAGAGGTGTCGAAGTGCTTGGCGAAAAATCTTACGAAGAAAAGATGTCTCCGATTACAAGAGATCTTACAGAACAAGTATTTAAAGTAGCGTTTGATGGTCATTCATTAGATAACGAATGTGAAAAGGGTGTCGTTGATAAATCACGTATTTGGTGGGTACAAGCAGAAACGGTGATTGGATTTTTGAATGGATATCAGCGTGACTCTTCTAATAAGGCGTATCTGGAAGCGGCCAGAAAAGAATGGGAATTCATTAAGCAGTATTTATGGGATAAGCGGAAAGGCGGTGAATGGTTCTGGGAGGTATCGGCGACTGGAACACCTAACAGCCAGAAACCAATCGTGGAACCATGGAAATGTCCCTATCATAATGGACGCATGTGTATGGAAGTAATCAGGAGGAATATCAATGAATAAGTTACACCCGAAATATTACGAGCAACTAACTGCACTAAATCAATTATTGGAAAGAAAAAATAGGAAATCAAATTTTTATAATGGGATTTATGATCGTTATGAATATCCCGTTTTGACAAGAGAAATGATACCAATTCTATGGAAATATGACTTGAATCCAGAGACTAACCCATATTTTATGGAGCGATTAGGAGTCAATGCTGTTATGAATTCGGGTGCAATCGAAATGGATGGAAAATTTTATTTGATAGCACGTATCGAAGGAAATGATAGAAAATCATTTTTTGGTGTAGCAGAAAGTGATACAGGAATCGATGGATTTCATTTTTGGGACTACCCGATTTTACTAGATGATATTTGTCCGGAAGAAACAAATGTGTATGACATGAGGCTTACAAAGCATGAAGATGGATATATCTACGGTGTCTTTTGTTCAGAAAGCAAAGATACATCAGTGGCAGATCTATCGGCAGCGATCGCAGCCGCTGGGATTGTCCGAACAAAGGATCTTAAAAAATGGGAAAGACTTCCGAACCTAAGGACCTTGCATTCTCCACAGCAGAGAAATGTCGTATTACATCCAGAGTTTGTAAATGGAAAATATGCTTTTTATACAAGACCTATGGATGATTTCATTGATACTGGTTCCGGTGGGGGAATCGGATTTGGCCTGTGTGATGATATTGAACATGCAGTCATTGAGGAAGAGATTATTACAAGCAAGAGAAAATATCATACCTTGACAGAAGCGAAAAATGGTGCAGGAGCAGTTCCGATTAAAACGAATAAAGGCTGGATCCATATTGCGCATGGTGTTCGTAATACGGCTGCGGGACTTCGCTATGTCATCTATGCATTTGCAACAGACTTAAAAAATCCTGCAAAAGTGATTGCGGAACCATCGGGACTTTTCATTGGACCACTGGGATTGGAACGCGTTGGGGATGTATCAAATGTAGTGTTCACAAATGGTGCGATTGCAAGGGAGAATGGAGATGTCTTTCTTTACTATGCATCCAGTGATACCAGAATGCACGTTGCAACAACAACAATTGATAAATTAATGGATTATGTATTTCATACACCGGAAGATCCGCTTCGTTCGGTGGAATGTGTGGCACAAAGATGTGATCTCATTCGTAAAAATATGGAATACTTAAATAACTAAAAGTGAGAGGAAAACAAAAATGAATAAAATAAAAATGATTGCTCCTGCAGTTAAAAATGTACCTTGGCAGGAAAGACCCGACAATATAGTGGGAGCACCAGTCTGGAGATATACGGAAAATCCAATCATTGGAAGAAATCCGGTAGAAGGGGTCGCTAGAATCTTTAATTCGGCAGTTATGCCGTATGAAGATGGATTTATTGGTGTATTTCGAGGTGAGCAGACCAATGGAATTCCTTATATCTATATGGGCAGAAGTAAGGACGCCATTCATTGGGAGTTTGAAAACAATAAAATTCCTTTTGAGGATGAGAACGGAGACCCGTTCATGCCAAGATATGCATATGATCCCCGTCTTGTAAAGGTAGAAGATACGTATTATATCATATGGTGTCAGGATTTTTATGGAGCTGCAATTGGTATGGCAAAGACAACCGATTTCAAGAAATTTGTACGTCTTGAAAATCCATTTATTCCATATAACAGAAATGCAGTACTATTTCCAAGAAAAGTGAACGGAAACTTTATGTTACTAAGCCGTCCGAGTGATAGCGGACATACACCATTTGGCGATATTTTCTTAAGCGAAAGCCCGGATATGATCTACTGGGGCAAACACAGACATGTCATGGGGAAAGGAAGCGAATGGTGGGAGTCCGTTAAAATTGGTGGAGGCGCTGCTCCAATCGAAACATCCGAAGGATGGCTATTATTTTACCATGGCGTGAGCGGAACCTGTAATGGATTTGTATATAGCATTGGAGGTGCAATTCTAGATCTTGAGAATCCGTCAATCGTAAAATACAGATGTGAGACATTTTTACTTACCCCTGAAGAATGGTATGAAGAGAGAGGATTTGTTCCAAATGTATGTTTTCCATGCGCTACGATACATGATCCGGAGAGTGGAAAAATCGCAATCTATTATGGAGCAGCGGATAGCTATGTAGGACTGGCATTTACAAAATTTGATGAAATTGTAGATTACATCAAAGCCCATAGTGTATTATCGCAGGAAGATAGGGAGATTGGTAATAGATAGAAAGAAGTCACAGGCTCATACAAACAAGTTGGTTTGGATGAGCCCTTTTTGAAAGGTCGAAAACTATGAAATATAAGATAGATGCTGAAAAAGCAATTGCAAATACTGGAAATTGGTATCGTTTGAAAAAAATTATGGAACGTGCTAAGAATGGTGAACACTTAACGGTTGGCTTTGTGGGAGGCTCCATCACCATGGGTTCCGTATCTTCTGTACCTGAGAGCTGTTATGCATATCTAGTGTTTGATTGGTGGAAAAAAACGTTTCCAAAAGCAAAATTTACTTATAGAAATGCTGGAATCGGAGGGACTAACTCTCAATTTGCTGTGGCAAGAGTACATACGGATGTTCTGCAATATAATCCGGATTTTGTAATAACAGAGTTTAGTGTCAACGATGAAGATACAAACCATTTTTTGGAAACATTTGAAGGACTGATACGCAATTTATATGATTATAAAACAAAACCAGCTGTTTTAATAGTAAACAATGTGTGCTATGATGATGGAAAAAATGCGCAGGCACAACATAATAAAGTGGGAGAAGCTTATCAAATCCCTTGTATTAGTATGCAGAGCAGTATTTATCCACTCGTGCAGGCAGGTATGATTCCCCGTAAAGAAATCACTCCGGATGATTTACATCCTAATGATACAGGACACGAACTGGTAGCAAGAAATATTATTCATTTTTTGGAAAAGGTATATGCCTCTACAACGGAAGATATGGAATTAACCATGCCTGCACCAATTTCGAGAAATCAATACGAACATTCTACCAGATATCAAAATGATAGTGATGTATTTATTTCTAATGGTTTTTTAGCAGATATGAGAAAACAAGAATCCATCACACAATTTTTCAGAAAGGGATGGACAGCGGATCATGTTGGGGACTCCATTTGTTTTCAGGTAGAAGGAACAGGTATGGCTGTTCAATATCGTAAATCAATTCAGAAACCTACGCCAATTGCTATAGCCATTGTAGATGGTGATGAGGAACATGCGGTCGTGTTGGATGGTAATTTTATGGAGGATTGGGGTGATTGTCTTTACTTGCAGACATTAACAGAACACTCTGAGAAGAAAAAGCATAGATTAGAGATTCGGATAGCCAAAACGCATGCCAATGATGTGGTGCCATTTTATCTGGTATCTGTAATTGGTTCTTATTAGAAATGCGGGAGCACAGAAAGGTACGGGAATAAATATGTTTAGAGATGATTTTGTATGGGGGGTAGCAAGCAGCGCTTATCAGATAGAAGGCGGTGATGCAGAGGATGGAAAAGGAAAAAACATATGGGACACGTTTCAGGAGCAGGGAAGGATTTATGAAAACCATTCTGCTGCTGTTTCCTGCGACCATTATCATAGATATGAAGAGGATTATGCACTAATGAGAAACCTGGGCATTAAAGCATATCGTTTTTCGATTAGTTGGTCCAGAATTTTACCAGAAGGAGTGGGTAAAGTAAACGAAAAAGCGATTGATTTTTATCGGAATATGATTCTTTCCATGAAAAGAAATGGGATTGAACCTTATCTTACCATGTATCATTGGGAATTCCCCCAGGCATTACAGGATCGGGGAGGTTGGCTCAATGAAGAAGTGATTGACTGGTTCGCGGAGTATGCAAAAGTGGTATCGGAGAGTTTCTCAGATCTGGTAGAATATTTTATCACCTTGAATGAACCAGAATGTTTTGTAGGACTCGGATATTTGACGGATGTACAAGCACCTGGATTGAAACTATCATTAAAAGAGACATTGCTAATCGCACATAATGCACTTAAGGCTCATGGAAAGGCAGTTATTAATTTGAGAAAATATGCCTCCAGATCGATAAAAGTTGGATATGCACCAACTTGCGGGGTGGCATATCCGTATACAAATAGTCCAGAAGATATCGAAGCAGCAAGAAAAGTTTATTTTTCATTACCAGAAGATTCGGAATGGACCTGGAATGTATCATGGTTTAATGATCCTGTCTTTTTGGGACATTACCCGGAAGATGGTTTAGTAAGATTTGCAGAGCATTTACCAAAGATTACGGAAGAGGATATGAAACTTATCAATCAACCACTGGACTTTATGGGACAGAATATTTATAATGGGTACTGGATACGAGCAGGTAAAAATGGAGAGCCGGAATATGTCGACCGAACACCTGGATTTCCAAAGAATGCATGTAACTGGCCAGTCACACCAGAGTGTTTGTATTGGGGTGTGAAATTTATTTATGAACGTTATCACATGCCAATCTATATAACAGAAAATGGAATGGATTGTCACGATAATATCTCTCCGGATGGATTGGTGCATGATCCGAATAGAATAGATTTTCTGGATGCTTATCTTTCCCAATTGCAGAAGGCAGTGGATGAAGGCTGTGATGTCAGAGGGTATTTTTTATGGACTTTTATGGATAATTTTGAATGGACTTATGGATATGGGGAACGATTTGGAATTGTATATGTGGATTTCAATACCCAAAAAAGAATTGCTAAGGATTCCGCTTTCTGGTATCAGAAAATAATGGAGTCCAATGGAAAGGAGCTTACTGTGAATAGACAAAAAACACCAATATTATTCCTGAATCCAGTATTTAAACAAATGATTTGGGGTGGAAGCCGCCTTGGAACAGAATTTTCTTACGAGATTCCGGGTAATGACACAGGTGAATGCTGGGCGGTCAGCGCGCATCCCAATGGAGACTGTGTGGTAAAGGAAGGTATTTATGAAGGTAAGACATTATCACAACTATGGAAGGAAAATCCAGCTTTATTTGGTAATGTTCAGAAAGATAGGTTTCCACTGTTAATAAAGATTATTGATGCAAAGGATGATCTTAGTATTCAGGTACACCCGGATGACCTTTATGCCAAAAAACACGAAAATGGATCGCTTGGAAAAACAGAATGCTGGTATATATTGGATTGTGAACCAGATTCAAAATTGGTAATTGGTCATAATGCGGCATCCAGAGAAGAACTTCGTAGTATGATAGAAGAAAATAAATGGAAGGAGCTAATCCGCGAAATTCCAGTTAAAAAGGGAGATTTTTTACAGATCGATCCTGGAACCATACATGCAATCAAGGGTGGCATTATGATTTTGGAGACACAACAGAATAGTGATATTACGTATCGTGTATATGATTACGATAGGATGACAAATGGGAAACCAAGGGAGCTTCATGTTGAAAAGAGCGTAGATGTGATAACGGTTCCAGCCAAGCCTGTAGAAGATTCTATTATAAGGATCGCTGATATGGAACCGAATAAAAGGAACCTTCTTATTGCCTGTGATTACTACAAAGTATGGAAGATGGATGTTACAGCACCTGTCCATTTCATGCAGGAAGAGCCATTTTTAATAGGTAGTGTGATAGAAGGAGATGGTCTCATCAATGGACAGCTGATTCAAAAAGGTGACCATTTTATCTTACCAGCAGATTTTGGAGAAGTTGCCCTGCAGGGAACGATGCAATTAATTATGTCTTCGTTGTAAAATTGGAGGAAAGAGACGATGCTTGCAGAAAATTACAGGAACATGCTGAATGCAAAATCAGTAATCAGGGAATTATTCATGTATGCGACCAAGCGTGGGGAAGAAATTGGATATGAAAATGTCTTTGATTATAGTCTTGGGAATCCATCTGTGGAACCTCCAAGAGCTTTTACAGAGGCGATGATAGAATTGCTGCAAAACGAAGATCCTATGATGCTACATGGATACAGTCCTACACTTGGAATCCCCTCTGTGCTTGAGACAATTGCAGAATCTCTGAAAAAGAGATTTGATATTCCTTATACGGAAAAACATATCTTTATGACAACAGGAGCAGCAGGTGCGATCGCACATGCGGTTCGTGCAGTTACGGTTCCGGGTGACGAGATACTCACCTTTGCACCATTTTTTCCGGAATATATTCCCTATATTAACTTGACGGGAGCCTCGTTAAAAATAGTACCTCCTTGTGTAGAAGATTTTCAGGTGAATTTTGACATGTTTGAAGATATGCTGAATGAGAGAACGATGGCGGTCCTGATTAATACACCAAACAATCCATCTGGTATCGTGTATTCGACGGATACTATAAAAAGAATGGCTGAACTTTTATTAAGAAAATCAAAAGAATATGGTCATGCTATTTATATTATATCAGACGAACCTTACAGAGAAATTGTATTCGCAGGTATAGAGGCACCCTGCGTTTCTAAGTGTTATAAAAATACACTAATCTGCTATTCTTTCAGTAAATCTCTATCTTTACCAGGCGAACGTATTGGTTATGTAGCAGTGAATCCAGCTTGTGAAGATGCAGAAACAATTGTTGCTATGTGTGGTCAAATTTCAAGAGGGATTGGGCACAACTGTCCACCGTCGATCGTTCAGCTTGCTGTTGCTAAAGTAATTGACAAAACATCCGATCTGTCGGTATATGAAACGAATAGGAACATATTATATAAGGAACTCATAGAGTTGGGATTTACCTGTGTAAAACCAGGAGGAACTTTTTATATCTTTCCAAAGGCATTGGAAGAAGATGCCAAAATATTCAGTGAAAAGGCAAAAAAATATGATCTTATGCTAGTTCCGGGAGATAGCTTTGGCTGCCCTGGATACTTTAGGATGGCCTATTGTATGGATACAGAAAAAGTGGAACGATCCCTCACAGCTCTTCGAAAGTTCGTGAAAGAAACATATGGTTTTATAAAACAGTGAATTTATTACGATCAGTAAGATAAGGAGTATAAAATGATTGAAATTTTAAAAGCAGTAGTATTTGGTATCGTACAGGGAATTACGGAGTGGCTTCCTATCAGCAGTACCGGACATATGATTTTACTGAATGAGTTTGTAAAACTAAATGTAACTCCGCAATTCTGGGCGTTATTTTTAGTGGTGATTCAGTTCGGATCCATTTTAGCAGTTCTCATACTTTTTTGGGATAAAATCTGGCCATTTAGCAGCAAAGAAAAAAATTATATCAAAAAGGATACTTTTCAATTGTGGTTTCGGATCATAGTAGCTTGTATCCCGGGAGCGATAGTAGGTATCCTGTTTGATGAACAGATGGATGCACTGTTTTATAATTATTGGACAGTCGCAATCACACTTATCCTATTTGGTATCGCATTTATTGTAATAGAAAATAGGAATAAAGGGAAAAAACCAGTCATGAAAAGTTTAAGTGAGATTACTTATACGACAGCAATTATTATTGGTATATTTCAATTGATTGCGGCTGTTTTTCCGGGTACGTCCCGTTCAGGAGCGACGATTATAGGTGCATTACTGATTGGAGTATCCAGGACGGTGGCAGCAGAGTTTACTTTTCTTTTGGCAATACCAGTAATGTTCGGAGCCAGCCTCTTAAAAATAGTGAAATTCGTTATTGCAGGATATACATGTACCTCTGCGGAAATAACGATTCTTATTGTTGGAATGATCGTAGCTTTCTTTGTATCGGTTATTGTAATTCAATTTTTGATGGGATATATAAAGAAACATGATTTCAAGGTATTTGGATGGTATCGCATTGTTCTGGGACTATTGGTGCTTTTCTATTTCATGATTGCTGGATAAAAAATAAATAGATATGAAATTTGGAAAGAGTAGTGAAAAATTCACTGCTCTTTTTTATGTAGTAATTCTTTGCAGCCGTATCTCACGCTTAACATAAAGTTTACAAATTAAATACGTAAAAGTGATATTTACTCTTTTTTTTATATTGTATTCTATGAGTGTCAATAAGAATAAAAAAATATGTGTCTGAAAGAAAGAGGAGAATATTATGAAAAACAGGATGACAAAAGTATTGACATTATTAGCAACTACCGCCTTAGTGATGGGGAGCTTGGCAGGATGTGCAAGTAAAGCGGAAGACACCGCAGTTAGTCCGGCAGAAACATCGAATGTTGAGGCAGAAGAAGTGCCAGTAGAAACGGGAGTGAATGATACGGATGCAGATATAGAGGGAAGTATCAAAATGGCAGGATCCACATCCATGGAAAAATTAGCAAATGCAATCGCAGAAAGTTTTATGGCAAAGTATCCTAATGTGACTGTTACGGCAGAATTTACAGGATCCTCTGCTGGGGTGGAATCCTTGTTGGCAGGTAGTGTGGATATAGGGAATTCCTCAAGAAGCCTGAAAGATACCGAAAAAGATGCAGGAGCCGTGGAAAATATTGTAGCAATTGATGGCATTGCAGTCGTAACAGACCCTGCTAATAAAGTGCAAGATCTTACAAAAGATCAATTGATTTCTATATACAAAGGTGAAATTAAAAACTGGAAAGAACTTGGCGGAGAAGACGAAGCGATCGTAGTGATCGGTAGAGAAGCGGGTTCGGGCACAAGAGGAGCTTTTGAAGAGTTACTAGAAATTGTGGATGAGTGTTCTTATGCAAATGAATTAGACAGTACCGGAGCGGTCATGGCAAAAGTTGCATCTACACCTGGAGCAATTGGCTACGTATCTTTGGATATCGTAGACGAAACGGTATCTACCTTTACACTTGATAACGTGGAACCTACAGAAGAAAATATCAAAGCGGATAAATATCTTCTTAGCAGACCGTTCGTAATGGCAACCAAAGGTGAAATTTCAGAACAAAACGAAGCAATGAAAGCACTATTTGATTATCTTGCATCGGATGAAGGAAAAGAACTGATTAAAGGTGTTGGTTTAATCACAGTAGACTGATAGGGATACAATATGACGACTAATAATAACTATTCAATTCTAGGAAGCCATAGAACAAAATCAACAGTAGAGAAGGTTGCACATATTATTTTTACGATATGTGCCCTCTTTGCGGTTCTGGCAGTCCTATCTATCACCATTTATATGTTCATAAATGGAACACCCGCGCTTGCAAAGGTAGGTATCCGTGATATTTTGTTTAAAAGTGTTTGGAAGCCGACTGCAAAGGAGCCGACGTTTGGTATTTTTTATGTAATTATGACTTCTGTTGTGGGAACCTTTCTGGCTATTTTGATAGGAGTACCGATAGGAGTCATGACTGCTGTATTTCTCGCAGAAGTCGCACCGAAGAGTATTGCGGGAATTGTAAAGCCGGCAGTTGAGCTATTGGCAGGTATTCCATCTGTGATTTATGGTTTGCTAGGAATCCTGATTTTAAACCCATTGATGTATCGTCTTGAAACGTATTTTTTTAAGAATTCTGAGACGCATCAGTTCACAGGAGGCGCAAATCTGATATCGGCAGTCATCGTATTAGCGATTATGATATTGCCGACCGTTATCAATATTAGTGAATCTGCCATTAAAGCAGTGCCGGAGCATCTAAAGGCCGCTTCTCTTGCACTGGGAGCATCTCATATACAAACGATATTTAAAGTAATGATCCCGGCAGCAAAATCGGGGATTGTAACAGCAATCGTTCTTGGAGTAGGTAGAGCGATTGGGGAGGCAATGGCAATTAGTCTTGTTTCAGGAAGCTCAGTCAACATGCCATTACCGTTCAATTCTGTACGATTCCTTACAACGGCAATTGTAAGTGAGATGGGATATGCCTCTGATTTGCATAGGCAGGTATTATTTACCATTGGGCTCATATTATTTGTATTTATAATGATAATTAATATTACGCTAAATACGATTTTAAAAAAAGGAGGAAAAGAATATGAATCATAGTATTGTACGAAAAAAAATCCATGTATCGGATCGTATTCTTTTCTGTCTGATCTATGCGAGTGCTTCCATATCGATATTGTTGTTGATGTGTATTATGGGATATGTGTTTAGGAAAGGCATTGGCACGATTAACTGGAAGTTTCTTACAACGGTACCAAGTACTATAAAGGGAACTTTTGGAATTGCTGGTAATATTGTAAATACTCTTTATATCGTTATGATTACCTTGTCGATTGCTACCCCATTAGGAGTTGGAGCAGCAATCTACTTAAACGAATATGCCAGACCTGGAAAAGTGGTGAATGTAATTGAATTTACGACAGAAGTATTATCGGGCATTCCTTCTATTATTTTTGGTCTATTTGGTATGGTGTTCTTTGGCAATACCTGTGGATTTGGATATTCACTTTTAACTGGAAGCCTTACATTAACTATCATGGTATTGCCACTTATTACCAGAAATACACAGGAAGCTTTAAAGACAGTACCTGGTACTTATAGAAGCGGAGCGTTAGGAATGGGTGCTACCAAATGGTATATGATACGAACGATTCTACTGCCTTCTGCAATGCCAGGCATTATTACAGGGGTAATACTTGCGATAGGAAGAATTGTTGGTGAGTCTGCAGCTCTTTTGTTCACAGCGGGGAGTGGCTACTTATTGCCAAAAGCTGGAATGGGATTACTGAAAAAGATTGCCGAGTCAGGTGGAACACTAACGATACAACTGTATTTATGCATGTCAAAGGCACAATATCAAGAAGCCTTTGGAATCGCGCTTGTATTAATAATCATTGTTCTGGGTATTAATATGCTGACAAAATTTTTATCCAGATATTTTGACGTTAATCGGAGAGCATGATAGAAAAATAGACCGATTAGGAACGCGGCAGTGACCGCAGTTAGGAGTCAATGTGGAATCCCAAAATACAAAAATAAGAACAGAAAAATTAAATTTATATTATGGCCAAAATCATGCACTCAAGGATATTGATATGCAGATCAAAGAAAAGGCTATTACCGCCTTTATTGGACCAAGTGGATGTGGAAAGTCAACTTTTTTAAAAACCCTGAACAGAATGAATGATTTGGTAGAAAATGTTCGCATAGAAGGCAATGTCATAATAGATGGAGAAGATATCTATCATCCCAAAGTGGATACTACCTTATTGCGAAAAAAAGTTGGTATGGTATTTCAACAACCAAATCCTTTTCCAATGAGTATCTACGATAATGTAGCGTATGGACCCAGAATACACGGAATACGCACGAAGAATAAATTAGATCAGATCGTGGAAGAAAGTTTACGGGGAGCGGCCATTTATGAGGAAGTAAAGGATAGAATGAAGAAATCTGCGCTGGGGCTATCTGGAGGACAGCAACAAAGACTTTGTATAGCCAGAGCGTTAGCTGTGGAGCCTGAAATACTTCTTATGGATGAACCAACTTCTGCATTAGATCCTATCTCAACACTCAAAATAGAAGATCTTATGGTAGATTTAAAACAAAAGTATACCGTAGTAGTGGTGACTCATAATATGCAGCAGGCAGCGCGCGTATCCGATTACACTGCATTTTTTCTTATGGGTGAGGTAGTTGAATTTGATGCTACAAATGATATTTTCACAAGACCTAAAGATAAACGTACTGAAGATTATATTACAGGACGTTTTGGTTAAAACATGTCGGGACATAAATAATAGGAAGAATATAGAAAGGAATAGCAACTTTGACTGGTTTTGCTAAGGGGGCATAAAATGACGACAAGAGTTAATTTTGAACAGGAACTTAAAAAATTAAAAGATAGTTTAATCGAGATGGGAAATGATGTCGAATTATCAATAGATCGCTTGTTTGGGGCAATCGGAAGTCTTGACGAAGAATTAGCAGAAGTTATAATTAAGAATGATAGAATTATTAATGACATGGAGCGAGGTATTGAAGCACAGTGCCTTTCCCTTATTACAAGGCAACAGCCGATAGCAGGAGATCTTCGCTTGATTTCTTCTGCGCTCAAGGTAGTTACAGATATAGAAAGAATTGGAGATCATGCTGTTGATATAGCGGAACTGATCTTACGATGGAAGAAAAAAAATCTTTTGGAATATTCGTCTCATATTGCTCCAATGATCGAGGCCTCCAAAGAAATGGTGCATCATTCAGTGAATTGTTTCACTCAGAATGATATAGAACTCGCACATAATATAATTATGAGTGATGATATAGTAGATGACTTATTTAATAAAGTAAAATTTGATGTAATACGGAACCTGCAGGAAGAAGAGACAACGCAAGCAGGGCCGATTGATGCTGATATTTGTATTGATGTCATGATGATTGCTAAATATCTGGAGAAAATTGGTGATCATGCAGTAAATATTGCAGAATGGGAAATCTTTCGTGAAACCGGATCGATTCAAAATATAAGATTATTATAAAAAATGTAATTTTATGGGTTGTTTTATGTAGAATCTATAATCTTTTTCTAAAAACATGTAATTAAATTTTACATAAATTTTACATAACTCTCAGTTTAACTTTACAGAGGCTTGTTACAATGCTATAGTAACAGGTCTTTTGCCCATGTGTATTTTACCGTGGAAAGACCCAAAATAATAGATAACCAATTAGAAAAGTTATTATGGAGGAAAAAGTAAGATGACCAAAGACGATTTAGAGATGATTTTTCATTTTATCGGCGGCCTTGGATTATTTTTATACGGCATGCATGTCATGGCAGATGGTCTACAAAAATCGGCAGGCAATAAATTAAAGAGCCTGATGGGATTTTTAACAAAGAATCGCTTTATTGCAGTAGTCGTAGGTGCACTTATAACTGCAATTATTCAGAGCAGTTCTGCGACAACAGTCATGGTAGTTGGATTTGTAAATGCAGGGATGCTGACATTGGCACAAGCGGTAGGAGTCATCATGGGTGCTAATATCGGTACTACTATTACGGCATGGATTGTATCCATGAGTGATTGGGGAAGTGTGTTTAATCCGGAATTTTTTGCCCCTGTCATAGTAGGTTTCGGCGCGCTTTTGATGTTATTCAGTAAGAAAGAAAGTAAGAAAAAAGTGGGAGAAATCCTGGTAGGTTTCGGTGCACTTTTTATTGGTCTTACATACATGTCGGATTCGATCAAGCCTTACAGAGATGCACAAATATTTATAGATGCATTCACGATACTGGGAAAAAATCCCCTCTTGGCTATTTTGGTGGGAACGGGAGTTACTGCTATCATTCAAAGTTCTTCCGCATCTGTTGGTATCCTGCAAACATTAGCAATGAACGGTGTAGTCAATTGGCAGTCAGCTATATTTATTACATTAGGACAAAATATAGGAACTTGTGTAACGGCGTTGATTTCTAGTGCAGGTACAAGTAAGAATGCAAAGAGAGCTTCCATCATTCACTTGCTGTTCAATATAATGGGAGCGATTATCTTCGGTATTGTTATGTTCATTTTGTTTCGCTTCAATATGGCATGGGCTGGAGCAAAAATATCATCTTTACAGATATCTATTTTTCATACAATATTTAATATAACGAACACGATACTTCTTTTTCCGTTTGCTAATCAACTAGTTAAAATGTCAGAAGTTATTATCCGAGATGATAAAAATGCAGAAGAGGTAATAGAAGATATTCCGGCAGAAGTAATGAGGCGCTTAGATAGAAGAATTCTTGCCAATCCTTCCTTCGCCATTGAGACTGCGATAAAAGAAGTTTCCTATATGGGAAGCATTGCACTTGCCAATGCAAAACTCGCTATAGAAGCAGTTCAGTCTGGAGATAAAGCAATGGCTGAAGAAGTCTATAAAAAAGAAGAAGCAATTAATAAGCTGGAGAAAATGCTTACGGCATTTTTAGTTGAAGTAGACAATCTGTCCCTTACTGAAAAACAACATTTTTTAATAAAAAATCTATTTTATACCATTAGTGATTTGGAACGTGTAGGAGATCACAGTGAGAATATTGCAGAGCTTGCCGATACAAGGAGGAAAGATAAAATTTCATTTTCTAAAAAGGGTATTACGGATTTGGAAGATATTGCAACAGAGACTATTCAAGCCTTAGAATGGGCAGTTACCGCTAGAAGGGATGGAAATAAAGTAGCAAGCCAGCATGTAGAAGAGTTTGAAGAAAGAGTCGATACGATGGAGATGGAGATGAGGGAGAGACATATCCAACGTCTTTCCAAAGGTAAGTGTGAACCGGAAAGTGGTGTCATCTTTTTAGATATTCTTAGTAATTTGGAGAGAATTTCAGATCATGCTTGTAATATTGCCAATTATGTCGCAGCTGAAAAATAATAAGATTTAGAAAGGAGAGGCATTCATGCAGAAAATATTCGTAATAGAGGATGATGAAAATATTCGTAATCTGGTAAAGATAGCCTTAGAAGGATATGGTTATGAAGTGATGACTTTTGAAACGGCAGAATCAGCACTGAGCTGTATTCAGGTAGAGAAACCAGACCTCGCTGTATTTGATTTGATGCTTCCTGGTATGGATGGATTGGAAGCAATCAGTAAAATTAGAAAACAGGAAGATATTAAAAATATGCCTCTTATTGTATTGACAGCGAAAGACAAAGAATATGATAAGGTGGTCGGGCTGGATGGTGGAGCCGATGACTATATGACGAAACCATTCGGTATCCTCGAATTAACGGCCCGCATCCGCTCCTTGTTAAGAAGGACTAATAACGTACGGGAGGTTCCCAAGAAAGGTGTTATTACGCTAGGTAAATTGAGCATTGACATAGCGACCAGAGAAGTTTATATGGGTGATTGTCAGATTATTTTAACGTATAAAGAATATGAATTACTGATGTACCTGGTAGAGAACCGTGCGAGAGTGGTAGAACGCGAAGAGCTTCTGGATGAATTGTGGGATTATAATGCTGAAATTGAAACAAGAACACTGGACATCCATATCCGTACATTACGACAAAAATTAGGAGAAGAAGGAAGTACGTATATCAAAACAGTTCGAAGCGTGGGTTATCGGTTCGCAATACCGGAAAAAAATTAGGAGATTAATGGAAGATGAGAAGAGCGTTGCTATTTCGTTTCACGAGTGTATTATTACTTGCACTTGGGATCAGTAGTATAATTGCATATTATTTTATAGGAAATAGAATGCTGGACAGCAATATATCAAATATGCTGAATACACTTCATGTAATCGATCATTCCTTCAACTATGGTGGAGATTTTCAGACTGAATTATCAGAGCTGTTAAAAGGATCTCTGGATAATAATACAAGAATTACAATTATAGATAAGACCGGAAAAGTATGTGCAGATACGGAAGTGACAAATATTGATAGATTACAGAACCATTTAAAAAGAGAAGAGGTACAAAAAGCGTTAGAAGATGAATATGGTTATGCCACCCGATATTCAGAAACGTTAAAGGAAAATATGCTTTATGTGGCAATTGTATCAGAAACAGGTGATTATATTGTTAGGATGGCTGTTCCCTATACAGGAATTATGGATTATATGCTTCGAATATTTCCTTTTCTGCTAATTGGTGTGGTAATCGCATTTCTGATATCTATTGTTTTGACTTATCGTTTTACGAATACGATAACCATGCCTTTACAGGAAATATCGGAAGAGATGGCGAAGGCAAATGGAGAAGAACCAAATTTTTCTTTCAAACACTATAAATACGAAGAGTTGAATATTATATCGGATACCACAACAAAACTAGTAGGAGAAATCAGAGAACATGTGAATCAAGTCGATTTTGAGAAAAAAATCAGGCAAGAATTTTTTTCCAATGCATCCCATGAGTTAAAAACTCCTATCACTTCGGTAAAAGGTTATACAGAATTACTGGATCAAGGCTTTGTAAAAGATGAAGAGACAAAAAAAGATTTTATCGCAAGAATCTTAAAAGAAACAGATAATATGACAAATTTGATTAATGATATCCTGATGATATCCAGATTGGAAACAAAAGAAGCAGAGGTTACTTTTTCTATGGTAAGAATGTGCCCTCTTGTTACAGAGATATTTGAGTCGCTAGAGCCGATTGCCGTAGAGTACCAAGTAACATTACATCAGAAATGTGAACCGATTACCATAGAGGCAAGCGCGAAGCAATTAAGAGAATTGGTCATGAATCTCGTCAATAATGGCATTAAATATAACCATTTTGGTGGGAATGTATGGGTAGAAATCAAAAAAATATCGGATACGATGGTAATAATCGTAAAGGATGATGGTATGGGGATTTCGGAAAAGGATTGTGAGAGAGTTTTTGCGCGTTTTTATCGTGTAGATAAAGGAAGAAGTAAGAAAATGGGTGGTACAGGACTTGGACTTTCTATTGTAAAACATATTGTCGAGTTCTATGGAGGTAGCGTAAATCTCAAGAGTATATTGGGTCAGGGTAGTGTTTTTACGGTAACGATTCCACTTCAATGCAATATTGTGACAAAAGAAGAAGGTTGACAATTGCATTAATAAGTTATACAATTTCAACATAATACATAATGTGTCAGAAAATTCGACAAAACTTAGCATAATGATACAAGATGTTATTAAGATTTATGTCAGGAAGGGGTATGGACTTATGAAAGAAGAAAGTGAAAAGGAAGTTATTACAAAAGATTCTAGTAAAATAACAACCGAAAAGAAACAATCCGAAAAACCATCCGATAAAAAGTCTCTAATCAAAAAAACGCAGGTGAAAAAAGCGGAGATCAAGGAAGATATTCATATTGAATTTTCTGGTAAGAGTTACTCCAAAGAAGACCTTATCAAGAGCGTAAAAGATATTTGGAAATATGATTATAAAAAGAAAGCTATGGATATCAATTCCATCAATTTATATGTAAAACCAGAAGAGGGCAAAGCCTATTATGTTATTAATGGGGAGGTTCTGGGAGACTTTATCGTTTGAAAATGAGCAAAAGAAGGGAGAGCTATTACTAGTTCTTCTTTTTTTTGCCATATTTTCCTTCGCAACATGTCAAATGTGGCACATGCCTTGTCTTTAAACGTAAAATTGCCACAATTTGACATTATTCTACAGTTAATTTATACTTTCTCTTATAACAATTTAATAAATAAGGAGTAAAGTCATGCAAATTATTAACAACGAACAAGAAGTACAGAGCTCTCAGGAGCCGGCGAACAAAATGAAAGATATTCTAAAGGTAGTAATTGTGATTGGAGTATGTTTATTATGTTTAGGAGCATTATTCATTTTTTCAAAATCCTCTATTGCAACTGGAAAGCCATACGCCATAGAAGTGGATGGAATACTTATAAACCCAGGGGATACGGTTCAGGAACTGGCAGATTCAGGATTTGAATTATCGGATTATACAGCACGCCAGTATTCTGCTGAAAGCGGAACATCAATTTATAGTCAGGTCTATGATCTGTCCGCAGAAGTAGATGCGAATTCTTATTACACACAGATTAAACTAGTTAAGGATGGGATGGCATATGCAGATATAGAAGTCCTAAATGAAAGTGCAACCTCAAAGCCATTGGCGGAATGTAAAGTAAGTGCGGTTGTGATTTCGATGGATAACAGCTATGAAAATACCACCAAAGTAGTTTTAAATGGGGTATCTTTGGAAGATATTACGGTAGATAAGATGACAGAAATAAGTGGAAAACCATATGAAACTTCCGAATATAAGTCATATTCTGACGAATCCCCATCAGGTACAGAATACATTTGGAAAAAGCACGCTTATAGTATGAACATTATCATTGATAATGAGGGAGCGTTATATAAAATATCAACGAATTACGGAAAATAGTTATGGAGACTAAATTAAATGTATGGCTGGAAATGGAACACGCGGCAGCCGAAGAGAGAAAACAAAAAGAAAGAAAAAGATTGATTGTAGGTATGATTTTATTGATACCTGGAAGTATCTTGCTATTAGCTTTGATTGGCTGGTTAAGCGCGGGTGAATTTTCAGCAGCAATTAGCAATATAAAATATGGTGTTATTTTTGCAGTTTGCTGTGAAGTCATATTGCTGCCTTTCACATTCTGCAGGAATTCGGCAAAGCGATATATGAAGCTGCTGAAGAAGGAGATTACCAAGCAATTACCTACAAGTGGGAAACAAGAAGAGTTTGCGGCTCAAATGTTAAATGAAGAAGGTGCAGATACGGTAAGGAATATCCGATGTCGGAGAGACTATGGCAGAGAAGATTGGATTTCGGTAACAAGAGATTTCGCTTTGATGCGATATTCTACAGAAAATTGTGCCATAGCCCGTTTAAATGAGATTCAACGTATCGAACTGGATACCCAGACATATATGGTTACCGTTCATCAAAAGAATAAAAAATCTTTTATAAATACGTATGTTTTTCCTATTCATTTTTTCTATCGAAGCATTGGTGAAGGAAATAAAAAAGAACCAGATAAAATGTTCGTTTTTGAAAAGAAAGATGATCGGGATAAAGTATTAAAAGCAATAAAGGAACTATGCGATATTTGATTTTTATTGATAGAAGGCGTTGATTCAATTATGGGTGAATTGATGCCTTCTTTATAATTATTTTAGAAATAAATTTTAGAAATAGTGTTGACAATAGTTATCGGTAGTGATAATTTATGGTAAGAAGATGTTAGCACTCCTTTCAAACGAGTGCTAACAGCCGAAAGGATGTGATAGCAATGCAGCTTGATGATAGAAAAGTGAAGATTCTACAGGCGATCATCCGTAATTATTTGGAAACAGGCGAACCAGTCGGATCCAGAACAATATCAAAATTCACAGATTTGAACTTAAGCTCGGCGACGATCAGAAATGAAATGTCGGATTTGGAAGAATTGGGTTACATTATGCAACCACATACTTCTGCGGGTAGAATCCCATCGGATAAGGGGTATCGTTTATATGTAGATACTATGATGGAGGAAAAAGAACGTGAAGTAACTGAAATGAAAGAAATGCTCCTTGAAAAAGAAGATAAAGTTGATCATTTATTAAAGCAAGTTGCTAAAATATTGGCAACTAATACAGAATATGCAACCATGATTTCAACGCCAAGGTATCAGAGAAACAAACTAAAATTCATTCAATTGTCAAGAGTAGATGAACAACATCTAGTAGCCGTCATAGTAGTTGAAGGGAATATATTAAAAAATAATATTCTGGAAATGGAAGAGGAATTGGATGATGAGACACTATTAAAGCTAAATATACTTTTGAACACACATCTAAACGGTTTATCGATAGATGAAATCAACCTCGCCATGATTGCAGCATTAAAACAAAAGGCGGGTATTCACAGCGATATTGTAAGTTATGTGATCGATGCAGTTGCAGAAGCAATCAAATCAGACAATGATTTGGAAATCTACACAAGTGGTGCCAATAATATTTTTAAATATCCTGAGCTTTCGGGTAGCCAAAGGGCGAGTGAATTAATTACCGCATTAGAAGAAAAACAACAATTAACGGAATTCGTTCATGAGACATTTGCATCGGAAGAAAATAAAGGGATTCAAGTATATATTGGTGATGAAGCACCGATTCAGACGATGAAGGACTGCAGTATTGTAACAGCGACCTATGAATTGGAAGAAGGTATGAAAGGGACTATTGGTATCATTGGACCCAAAAGAATGGATTATGAAAAAGTAATTACTACTTTAAAATCTCTGATGAATCAATTGGATTCGTTATATAAAAAAACTTAGAAAAATAGGAGGATAGAGGAACGTGCAGGAGAATGAAAAGGATTTGGATGAAAAAGAGCTGAATTGCGAAGAGCTGGAAATAGAAGAAAATGAAGCTGTTTCAGAAGAAGAAATACCAAATGAAGAGTTGGCTGATTGTGAGGAAGCAGAAGAATTGGATGAAAAAACATCCAAGAAAAAAGAAAAGCTAGCGAAAAAGCAAGAAAAAGATAAGATGAAAATAAAAGTAGAAGAACTGGAAGATAAAGTAAAACGCCAAATGGCTGAATTTGATAATTTCAGAAAAAGAACGGAAAAAGAAAAATCGGCTATGTTTGAAGTCGGATCTAAAAATGTTATCGAAAAGATACTTCCTGTTGTGGATAATTTCGAACGGGGTCTACAGAGTATTCCGGAAGAGGAAAAGGAATCAGCATTTGCAGAGGGAATGTCTATGATATATAAACAAATGATGGACACATTAAAGGAATTGGGTGTGGAGCCAATTGAAGCAATAGGAACGGAATTCAATCTTGATTTTCATAATGCAGTTATGCAGGTCGAAAGTGATGAATACGAATCCGGGATAGTTGCTCAGGAATTACAAAAAGGTTACAAATACAAAGATAGTGTAGTAAGACATAGTATGGTAGCAGTAGTACAGTAAAAACAAAAAATTTGGAGGTAAAAATATGAGTAAGATAATAGGAATTGATTTGGGTACAACAAATAGTTGTGTAGCTGTTATGGAAGGTGGAAAGCCTACAGTCATCGCAAATACAGAAGGAGCAAGAACAACACCCTCCGTGGTAGCATTTACAAAAACAGGTGAAAGACTTGTCGGTGAGCCTGCAAAACGTCAGGCAGTAACAAACTCAGAAAAGACAATCTCATCTATTAAGAGAGATATGGGTACAGACCGCGGCAGGACGATTGATGAAAAGAAATATTCACCACAGCAGATTTCCGCTATGATACTTCAGAAATTGAAAGCAGATGCAGAAAACTATTTAGGTGAAAAGGTAACGGAAGCTGTTATTACAGTACCTGCTTATTTTAATGATGCACAAAGACAGGCAACAAAGGATGCTGGTAAAATTGCGGGTCTTGATGTAAAGCGTATTATCAATGAGCCTACAGCAGCAGCTTTAGCATATGGATTAGATAATGAAAAAGAGCAAAAAATCATGGTTTACGATCTTGGAGGCGGTACCTTTGACGTTTCTATCATTGAAATTGGAGATGGTGTCATTGAGGTCCTTGCAACAAGTGGAGATAACAAACTTGGTGGAGATGACTTTGATCAAAAAGTAACAGATTATATGCTTGCAGAGTTTAAGAAAAATGAAGGCGTTGATTTATCAGGAGATAAAATGGCTCTTCAAAGATTAAAAGAAGCAGCAGAAAAGGCAAAAAAAGAATTGTCTTCAGCAACGACAACAAATATTAATTTACCTTTTATTACAGCTACTGCAGAAGGTCCAAAGCACTTTGATATGAACCTGACAAGAGCAAAATTTGATGAATTAACACATGACTTAGTGGAGAGAACAGCAGTTCCTGTTCAAAATGCATTAAAAGATGCAGGTATTTCTGCTAGTGAATTAGGTAAAGTGTTATTAGTTGGTGGTTCTACACGTACACCATCTGTTCAGGATAAAGTAAAACAATTAACAGGTCATGAGCCAAGCAAAACTTTAAACCCAGATGAATGTGTAGCGATTGGTGCATCTATCCAGGGTGGTAAGTTAGCCGGAGATGCTGGTGCAGGAGAAATCTTACTCCTGGATGTTACTCCATTATCACTTTCGATTGAAACAATGGGTGGAGTGGCTACCAGATTGATCGAAAGAAATACAACAATCCCTACCAAGAAAAGCCAGATATTCTCTACAGCAGCTGATAACCAGACGGCAGTAGATATCAATGTTGTACAGGGAGAAAGACAATTTGCGAAAGATAATAAGTCTCTTGGACAATTCCGATTAGATGGTATTCCACCAGCAAGACGTGGTGTGCCACAAATTGAAGTTACATTTGATATCGATGCAAACGGTATTGTTAACGTAACTGCTAAAGATATGGGAACAGGAAAAGAACAACACATTACAATTACTGCAGGTTCCAATATGTCAGACGACGATATCGATAAAGCAGTGAGAGAAGCAGCTGAATTTGAGGCACAGGATAAGAAACGTAAAGATGCAATTGATGCCAGAAATGAAGCAGATTCCTTTGTATTCCAGACCGAAAAAGCTTTAACGGAAGCGGGCGACAAGATTGATGCTAATGACAAGGCCGCTGTGGAATCCGATCTTCAATCTTTAAAAGATATTTTGGAAAAAACAAAAGATGTTGAAATGTCAGAAGATCAAGTGGCTGAAATGAAAGCGGCTCAGGAAAAATTAATGACAGGAGCACAAAGCCTATTTTCAAAGATGTATGAACAGGCAGGTGGCGCACAGGGAGCTGGTCCTGACATGAGTGCAGCAGGGGCAGAACCTGACATGGGTGGAGCAGCTGATGATGTGGTTGATGGGGACTATAGAGAAGTCTAACGACTTTCTCAAAAAGTCTAACGATTTTCAACAGGTTTAATTATAAAGGATTTACAATCGGGGAAAGGGGCATGTGCGTATTCATGACCCCTATCACCGATTTGAAAGGAAAAAGAAATGGCAGAACAAAAACGAGATTATTATGAGGTTCTCGGCGTTGATAAAAATGCTGACGAAGCTGCAATTAAAAAAGCATATAGAGTACTTGCCAAGAAATATCATCCAGATATGAACCCTGGGGACAAAGAGGCAGAGGTCAAATTTAAAGAGGCTTCAGAAGCATACGCTATTTTGAGTGATCCTGAAAAAAAACGCCAATATGATCAATTTGGGCATGCTGCATTTGAAAATGGAGGAGCTGGCGGCTATGGAGGCGGATTTGATTTCAGCGGAGCTGATTTTGGAGATATTTTCGGAGACATTTTCGGTGACTTTTTTGGCGGTAGCAGCAGAGGCTCCAGAAGACCGAATAACGGTCCTTCCAAAGGAGCTAATATTAGAACCAGCATTAGAATTACATTTGAGGAAGCGGTATTTGGCGTAGATAAAGAAATAGAACTGACTTTGAAAGACCCTTGTAATACATGCCGTGGTACTGGAGCTAAGCCGGGAACCAATCCAGAGACATGTCGGAAATGCGGTGGAAAAGGGCAAGTGGTTTTCACACAACAATCTTTCTTTGGCACGGTACGGAATGTGCAGACATGTCCTGACTGCGGTGGCTCAGGAAAAGTTGTAAAGGAGAAATGTCCAAATTGTCATGGAAGTGGATTTATTGCAAACAGAAAGAAAATTCAAGTATCCATTCCTGCAGGTATTGATAATGGGCAAAGCGTTAGGATAAGAGATAAAGGGGAGCCGGGCACGAATGGCGGTCCAAGAGGGGACCTGCTGGTAGAAGTCATGGTACAGCGTCATCCGATATTCCAACGTCAGGAATATAATATTTTTTCAACGGTCCCAGTTTCTTTTCCGGTTGCAGCTATTGGCGGTGAAGTAGTTATTGATACGGTGGATGGCAGGGTGATTTATGAAGTGAAACCTGGTACACAGACCGATACCAAAATACGTCTAAAGGGGAAAGGTGTTCCTTCTTTACGGAATAAAGAGATGCGTGGAGATCATTATGTTACGTTGGTAGTTCAGGTACCTGATAAATTGACACATGAGGCTAAAGAACTCTTAAAGCAGTATGATTTAGCCACTGGAAATAGTTTGAACGCAGCAAAAGATATTGAGTCTGAAAAAGAGTCAAATGAAAAAAAGAAAAAAGGTTTTTGGAAAAATTAATCGAAACTATTGTTATTTCACTTGACGGAATAATTGGAAAGTATTAAAGTATACAAGAAGCGATAAAGCAATTCAAGGCTGGTTTCAATAGAAACTAGCCTTCTTTAACGTATAGGAGCAGATGCAATGAAATGGAAAAGATTGACGATTAAGACGACTACTCAAGCAGAAGATATTATAATCAGTACCTTATACGATATTGGCTTGGAGGGAGCACAGATCGAAGACAATGTGCCGCTAACTGTGGCAGATAAAGAGCAGATGTTCGTGGATATTTTACCAGATAGTCCAATCGATGATGGTATCGCATATGTAAGTTTTTTTGTTGAGATAGATGGGATAAAAGATATAGAAGAAATCGTAAAATCAGTGGAAGCAGAGCTGGAAACTCTTAGATTGTTGCTGGATATAGGGGAAGGTACGATTCAACTTTCTGAAACAGAAGATATTGACTGGATCAACAATTGGAAACAGTATTTTCATCAATTTTATATTGATGATTTGTTGGTAATTCCTTCTTGGGAGAAAGTAAAAGAAGAAGATGCTGATAAAAAAATCTTACATATTGATCCTGGGACTGCATTTGGAACAGGTATGCATGAAACAACTCAGTTATGTATCCGACAAATAAAAAAATATGTAACGGACAACACAGATATTTTAGATGTTGGATGTGGAAGTGGAATTTTGGGAATAATAGCATTGATGTATGGTGCGAACAGCGCAGTGGGAACGGATCTTGATCCTTGTGCAATAGAGGCATCGCATGAAAATATGGCAGCAAATGGTATTGCTGAAGATCGTTTTCGTGTTATGATTGGCAATCTTATAACAGATAAGAAAATACAGGATGCGATTGGCTATAATGGTTATGATATTGTGGTCGCAAATATTTTGGCTGACGTTTTGGTTCCTCTTACGCCAGTGATTATAAATCATTTAAAAAAAGGTGGAATCTATATTACATCTGGAATCATAGATGATAAGGAAGAGCTCGTAGTAGAAACGGTAAAGGCAGCAGGTCTTGAAGTTCTTGAAGTGGCGTATCAGGGCGAATGGGTCAGTGTGATTGCAAGAAAGTAAAACAGGAGAATGCTATGTATCAATTTTTTGTAGAGCCGTCTCAGATTCAGGAAGATGAAAGAAGAGTTACCATTCTTGGAAGTGATGTAAATCATATTAAAAATGTTCTTCGTATGAAAATCGGAGAAGAGATTGCAATTAGCAATGGTATTGATAATAAGGAGTATCGTTGTGGTATCTTGGAACTGAAAGAGGAATCCGTATTATGTGATTTACGCTTCATGAAAGAAGAAGGTTTAGAATTGTCGTCAAAAATCTACTTATTTCAAGGCTTGCCAAAGTCTGATAAAATGGAATTGATTATTCAAAAAGCGGTAGAATTGGGAGCGTATCAAATTATTCCAATGAGCACAAAAAGAGCAATCGTAAAACTGGAAGAAAAAAAAGCAAAGAGCAAAGTTGAACGTTGGAACAGCATATCCATTGCAGCAGCTAAGCAAAGTAAACGAGGAGTAATTCCGGAAGTACATTCTGTAATGACGATGAAGGAAGCAATTGCTTATGCAAAAGACATGGATGTAAAGTTAATTCCGTATGAACTTTCTGAAAATATGCGAAATACAAAGGAAATCATAGAAGGAATTCAGCCAAGTCAATCAATTGCTATTTTTATAGGACCAGAAGGTGGATTTGAAGAAAATGAAATACAGCTGGCTAGAGACAGTGGATTTATTCCAATTACGCTTGGAAAAAGAATTCTGAGAACGGAGACTGCGGGATTTACTACATTGGCGTGGATTATGTATCATCTTGAGATAAGCACCTTGTGAGAATACGCATATAATATAATAATACAGTATATTTTGGAGGAATCATGGAAGTTTATCTTGACAATTCTGCAACAACTAAATGCTTTGACAGTGTTGCTTCACTTATGACAAAAATTATGTGTGAAGATTATGGAAACCCATCAAGTATGCATAATAAAGGAGTGTTAGCTGAAAATTATATTCGTTATGCCAAGGAAGTTATTTCGATGAATCTGAAGGTTAACGAAAAAGAAATTATATTTACGTCTGGAGGCACAGAATCAGATAATCTGGCTTTGATCGGAACCGCATTGGCAAACCGTAGAGCGGGGAATCATTTAATTACCACATCAATCGAACATCCAGCTGTTTTACAGACTATGCAGTATCTGGAATCCTTAGGATTTGTAGTCACATATTTGCCGGTAGATAAAAATGGGGTTATTCGATTGGAAGACTTGCAAAGAGCGATTACGAGAGATACGATACTGGTATCTATTATGCATACAAACAATGAGATAGGTTCACTTCAGCCAATCGCAGAAGCTGGAGCTTTGATTAAAAGAATGAACCCAAACATTGTTTTCCATGTAGATGCAATTCAAGGATACGGAAAATTCAGGATCTTACCTAAAAAAATGCATATCGATCTATTGGCCGTAAGTGCTCATAAGATTCATGGTCCAAAAGGAATCGGATTTCTATATGTCAATGAAAGAATAAAGATAAAACCAATACTATTTGGTGGTGGTCAGCAGAAAGGGATGCGGTCTGGAACAGAAAATGTTCCGGCTATTGCGGGGCTTGCCAAAGCAGTGGAAGAAGTATATCGTAATCTTGAGAGTGATATCAACAATCTCTATGCACTGAAAGATCTATTTGTAAAAGAAGTTGTAAAAATAGAGGATGTAAGAATAAACGGAAAAATTGGAATGGAGAGTGCACCGCATATAGTTAACCTGTCTATAAGAGGCGTTCGAAGTGAAGTCATTTTACATGCACTGGAAGAGAAGGGTATTTATGTATCGGCGGGAAGTGCTTGTGCATCGAATCATTCTTCCGCAGCAACTTCTGCGACATTAAAGGCGATAGGTGCAGATAAGGAAACGTTGAATTCCAGCATACGGTTCAGCTTTTCAGTTTTCACGACTAAGGAAGAAATTAATTACACAATACAGGCTTTGCATGATATGGTACCAATGCTTCGTAAATACACAAGATATTAGAAGAGAAAAGGAGTTTACATGTTTACCACTTTTTTGATTAAGTACGCTGAAATTGGTGTAAAAGGAAGAAACAGATATTTATTTGAAGACGCACTGGTCTCTCAAATTAAAAATGCCTTAAAGAGATGTGACGGAGAGTTTAAAGTGCATAAAACACAAGGTAGAATTTATGTTGAGGCAGTAAGTGAATTTGACTATGAAGAAACAATAGAAAATTTAAAAACAGTTTTTGGCATCTCTGGCATTTGCCCAGTTGTGCAGGTAGAAGATGATGGCTTTGACAATTTATGTAAAGAAGTTATAAGGTATATAGACGATGTCTATCCAGACAAACACAAAACGTTTAAAGTATGTGCCAGACGTGCGAGAAAGAATTATCCACTTGATTCCATGTGCATTAATACACAGATGGGCGCGGCCGTTCTGGAAGCATTTCCGGATATTAGAGTTGACGTACACAAACCAGATATTGAACTTAGTATTGAAGTACGTGAAAAAATATATATATATTCTAAGGTAATACCTGGTCCTGGTGGCATGCCAATTGGGACAGCAGGAAAGGCAATGCTCCTATTATCTGGAGGCATTGACTCTCCTGTTTCAGGATATATGGTTGCAAAGCGTGGTGTCAAAATTGATGCAGTTTATTTTCATGCGCCGCCTTATACAAGTGAAAGGGCGAAGCAGAAAGTAGTCGATCTTGCAAAATTAGTGTCTCGCTATTCGGGACCTATTTCTCTGCATGTAGTTAATTTTACTGATATACAGTTATATATTTATGAGAAATGTCCTCATGAAGAATTAACTATTATAATGAGAAGATATATGATGAAAATAGCAGAGAAAATTGCTGAGGAGAACCAATGCATCGGGCTTGTGACGGGTGAAAGTATTGGACAGGTTGCCTCACAGACCATGCAAAGCCTGGCAGTTACAAATGAAGTATGTACTATGCCAGTATATCGTCCACTGATTGGATTTGATAAGCAGGAAATTGTTGAAATTTCTGAAAAAATTAATACGTATGAGACTTCTATACTTCCTTATGAAGATTGTTGTACGATTTTTGTAGCGAAACATCCAGTTACAAAGCCTAATTTAAATGTGATAAAGCATCATGAAAGTAATCTTGAAGAAAAAATAGAGCAGTTGATAGAGACAGCGCTAAATACGGTAGAAGTAATCAAGGTACGCTGACAGATCATAAATGATCTATTATAATTCTAAAAATAAATAAAAAAGCAAGACAGATTGTCTTGCTTTACCCTCTATGAAGCCATGTATAAACTCATTCAGATAGGATACCGATTATATAATATATGGTTTTAATACTGCTAGTACGTCATCAACTGTTTCTTCCGCATGGATATTTAAATCAATTGGTTTAGATAAATCCAAACTAAAGATACCCATAATAGATTTTGCATCGATAACATATCTTCCGGATACTAAATCAAAATCATAATCGAATTTTGTTACATCATTAACAAAAGATTTTACTTTGTCAATAGAATTTAATGAAATTTGTACTGTTTTCATTGGACAATACCTCCTTGAATTTTTCATACCTTCAATATTTATACTAAAGGTTTCAATAAAAAAAGTCAATGATAAAACATTACAAAAAATGTGAGGAATAATATGAAAAGTGTAGCATTACATAATTTAGGATGTAAGGTGAATTCTTATGAAATAGATGTTATGCAACAAATGTTACAAGAAAAGGGATATACCGTTGTATCATTTGATGAAAAAGCAGATATCTACATAGTAAATACATGTAGCGTGACCAATATTGCAGATAGAAAAAGCAGACAAATGCTTCATAAAGCGAAAAAGATGAATCCAGAAGCAATCGTAGTAGCAACAGGCTGTTACGTACAAACGGGCAAAGAAATATTGGATCAGGACCCATCTATCGATATTGTAATAGGCAATAACCGGAAAAATGAAATTGTAAATATTATAGAAGACTATAGGAGGGAAAAGCAAGTCACAGATACAGTCATTGATATCAATCAAACAGATGAATATGAAGAAATGAATCTTACACAAACGGCTGATCATACCAGAGCTTATATCAAGATTCAAGATGGATGTAACCAATTCTGCTCTTATTGCATTATTCCATATGCCAGAGGTCGTGTACGTAGTAGAAGTACGGCAAACATTCTAAAAGAAATAGAAGGACTCGTAGCTGCGGGATATAAAGAAATTGTTCTTACGGGCATCCATATCAGCTCGTATGGCACTGATTTTGTAAAAAAAGGTACGGAAGATTATCTAAACGAAACGGTGAAAGACTTAAAAGTGATCGCTCAAAGAAGGGGGTATTTGGTAGATTTAATAAAACAGATTCATCAAGTGGATGGTCTTGAACGTATCCGTATCGGATCATTGGAACCGCGGATCATAACCGAAGAATTTGCGAGTACATTAAGTAAAATGCCTAAAATATGCCCTCATTTTCACTTGTCTTTACAAAGTGGATGCGATACCACCTTAGGTAGAATGAATAGACATTATACAGTGGATGAATACTATGAGAAAGTATGTCTGTTGCGTAGATTTTTTATGCATCCGGCTATTACAACGGATGTTATTGTAGGATTTCCAGGGGAATCAGAAGAAGAGTTTCAGATTACGAAAGAATTTTTGAAAAAGATTAAATTTTATGAGATGCATATATTTAAGTATTCCAAAAGGCAGGGAACTAAGGCAGCTGTCATGAAAAACCAAATACCAGATCCGGTTAAGACATTTAGGAGTAATGCGCTTTTGGAAATGGAGAGAGAACATTCGCAAGAATTCAGAGACTTTTACATTGGAAGAGAAGAAGAGGTACTTTTTGAAGAAGTTAAAGAACTGAATGGAAAGCAATATTGGGTGGGTCATACAAAACAATATATAAAGGCTGCGGTATCGTGTGAAGAAGATCTATCTAATAAAATTAGGAGGGGCAGGATAGAAAAAATTTTGTCGAGTGATATTATGTTAATTAAATTATTCTAATGGTAAGCATTGAACTTTTGTAGAAATTAGAGTAGAATAATTTTAAATATACGTAAGTTTGGATAAATTAGGTAAAGGACGTGATGGCATGCAGGAATTTGGAAATACACAATATTTTAAAGTTGAAACAGAACCGGAAACAGGTGTCAAAGTGGTATTGGCTGCTGTTTATGAAGCGTTGACGGAAAAAGGATATAATCCTGTCAATCAAATTGTAGGCTATATCATGTCAGGCGATCCAACATACATCACAAGTTACAAGAACGCCAGAAGTTTGATTATGAAAGTTGAGCGAGACGAGCTAGTAGAAGAGATGTTAAAAGAATACATTAAAAATAATCATTGGAAATAGGCCAGATGTACAGGCTTAAGGGAGATACTCTATGAGGATAATGGGCTTAGATTTTGGCTCAAAAACAGTTGGTGTTGCGATTAGTGATTCTCTACTGATTACGGCACAGGGGATAGAAATCGTAAGAAGAAAATCAGAAGATAAATTGCGACAGACACTGGCTAGAATTGAAGAATTGATAGTGGCATATGAGGTAAGTGAAATTGTACTTGGCCTGCCGAAGAATATGAATGATACGATTGGAGAAAGAGCAGAAAAAACACTCGCTTTTAAAGAGATGCTCGAAAGAAGAACGGGATTACAAATTACCATGTGGGATGAGCGGTTGACTACCGTGGCAGCTGATAAGGCTATGATGGAAGCTGGAATTCGAAGGGAAGATAGAGGTAATTATGTAGATCAGATTGCGGCTGTATTTATTTTGCAAGGTTTTTTAGACTGCAAAAGTATGCAGAAAGAATAGGAGTTAACAATTTTGGAAAAGATTACATTTACACTGGATAGTGGAGAGCCAATCGATTTTTATGTGCTTGAGCAGACCAGAATTAGTGGAGTTAATTATATTCTGGTCACAGACCAGGAAACGGGCGATGGGGATGCCTTGATTTTAAAAGATTTATCCCAACCTGAAGATACGCAGGCATTATATACGATCGTATCGGATGAGGTTGAATTAAGTAGCGTTGCACAGATGTTTGAAAGTCTGTTAGATGATATTGATTTGATAACAGAAGAAAATGAATAGACTGAACCGGGGAATTTTTATATGTCAGTGGATAGAGTACAATTTGAAAAAATCCTTAAAGAAAAAGGGTTAAAAGTTACGACACAGCGAGTACTGGTACTTGAGGTGTTATCGTCTTGTCCTGACAAACATTTAACGGCAGAAGAAATATTTGAGCTAGTAAAAGTAGACTATCCAGTGATTGGACTAGCTACTGTTTATAGAACAATACAATTACTTTTAGAGTTACACTTAATTGATCGAATTAATTTGAATGATGGTTATGTTCGGTATGAAATTGGTAATTTGAGCGAAAAGAAAACGAGACACCATCATCATCATTTGATTTGCACAAGCTGTGGAAGAATTTTATCTTTCCAAGACGATTTGTTAGAGGAATTAGAGAGTAAAATTGCAGATACCACTGGTTTTTTGGTTGCTGATCATGAAGTGAAGCTATATGGGTATTGTGAAGAATGCAGGAGGAAAATTAATTGAAACAAAGTAAAAAAGAGAATGGTTCTAAGCTAAAAATTATTCCGTTAGGAGGCTTGGAACAAATTGGTATGAACATTACTGCCTTTGAATATGAGGACAGTATTGTTGTGGTAGATTGCGGCCTCAGTTTCCCGGCAGATGATATGCTGGGGATTGATTTGGTTATTCCGGATGTAACTTATTTGAAGGATAATATTGAAAAGGTCAAAGGATTTGTATTTACCCATGGTCACGAGGATCATATCGGTGCGCTCCCCTATATATTGAAAGAAATGAGCGTTCCAATTTATGCCACCAGACTTACGATGGGAATTATTGAAAATAAATTAAAGGAACATAATCTTACTAACAATGTTAGAAGAAAAGTGGTAAAATTCGGTCAAATCATTAATCTTGGATGTTTTAGAATAGAGTTCATTAAAACCAATCATAGTATTGTTGATGCAGCTGCACTCGCTATTTATTCGCCAGCAGGGATTGTAGTGCACACGGGTGATTTTAAAGTTGACTATACACCAGTATTCGGAGATGCTATTGATTTACAGCGTTTTGCGGATTTGGGTAAAAAAGGAGTTCTTGCACTGATGTGTGATAGTACCAATGCTGAGCGCAAAGGGTTTACACAATCGGAAAAGACATTGGGAAAAATTTTTGACAACTTATTTGAGGAGCATAAAGATACAAGAATTCTGATTGCTACATTTGCATCAAATGTTGACAGAGTGCAGCAAATTATAAATTCAGCGTACAAATTCGGACGTAAAGTGGTAGTAGAAGGCAGAAGCATGGTCAATATCATTGATACGGCACAGAAACTGGAATGCTTAAATATTCCAGAGAATACATTAATTGACATTGAGCAATTGAAAAATTATCCAAAAGCGAAAACTGTCATAATAACAACCGGAAGTCAGGGAGAAAGTATGGCGGCTTTGAGTCGTATGGCAAGCAATATTCATAAAAAAGTTACGATTGGACAGGGGGATACGGTCATCTTTTCTTCCAATCCCATTCCTGGTAATGAAAAAGCGGTCACCAAGGTCATAAATGAATTATTCAGGAAAGGGGCAGATGTTATATTCCAGGATGCACATGTGTCTGGTCATGCTTGTGCGGAAGAAATTAAATTAATTTACTCTTTGACGCAACCTAAATATGCAATTCCTGCTCATGGTGAATATAAGCACTTGAAGGCTCAGGCAAATATAGCATTAGATCTTGGATATGACAAAGATAATATTTTCCTGTTAAGTTCTGGAGACGTGTTAGAATTGGATGATAAAGGGGCTGCAGTTACCGGGAAAGTACCAGTGGGAGCAATATTAGTGGATGGTCTTGGTGTTGGCGATGTTGGAAATATTGTTTTACGTGATAGACAGCATTTGGCAGAGGACGGTATTCTGATTGTTGCAATTGCATTGGATCAGGCATCTAATACCGTGGTCGGTGGACCTGATATCGTCTCAAGAGGCTTTGTTTATGTAAGAGAGTCGGATGAGTTGATGGAAGAAGCGAGACGGGTTGTCAATGATGCCTTAGATCGTTGTATGAGCAAAAATGTAAGTGACTGGGGAAGAATTAAGACGATGACTAAGGATTCACTAAGTGAATTTTTATGGAAGAAAACGAAAAGACGCCCTATGATACTTCCGATCATTATGGATGTATAGAGGATAAAAGAGTGTATCAATTAGAATTGCAGGAAGAAATAGGTATTTTTGCAAAAAAAATAAAAGAAACAAACATATATCATAATTATCTGGTTCAGACCGAACGAGTAAAAAAGAAACCAGAACTAAAGATAAAAATTGATGAATTCAGGTTAAAAAACTTTGAACTCCAAAGTACAACAGATTCGGATGAGCTATTTGACAAAACGGATTCGCTTCTAGCAGAATATGAAAATTTTAGAGCGGATCCGATGGTCGATGCTTTTTTGACGGCAGAACTTGAATTTTGCAGGATGATGCAGAAGGTCTATCAGAGCATATCCGAAAATGTTTATTTTGACTAGGATATGATAAGGAGTATTTACTATGGGTGGAAAAAATGTAACGTTAGGCATAGCAGGACTGATCATAAGGTTTGCGGTATTGGCAGTCATTATAGCATTTGCTTATCGCTTTGCAATTGCAGCATATGATTTTGGATATCGGGTATTTGCGGAACCGCCGATGTCAAGTGAGCCAGGGGTGGATATCAGTGTTGCGATTACAGATGATATGGGTACTATGGATGTTGGAAAATTGCTGCAGGAACAAGGTCTGATTGCGGATGCAAAATTATTTTATGTTCAGGAAAAGATGTCTGAATATAAGGATATGATACGGCCAGGAATTTATGTGCTGAATACATCTATGACAGCAGAAGAAATGCTTGCGATTATAGGGGAAGAACCAAGTGAAGAGTCTGAAGAGAGTGGTAATAGTAAGACAGACCTTGTTTCGGAAGAATCAACGACGCAGATGATGACAGAAGAAGAGACTTCTGTTGAGACGAAAGAGGCAGAATGATAGTAGATGAGAGAATGGTGACCTTTATTGATTCATTGGATAAAGGAAATACCCCTTTTTTGGATGAGATTGAAAAAAAAGCATTACAGGATATGGTTCCTATTGTTCGTAAATCCACACAAAATCTTTTGAAGTTTCTGCTTGCATTACAGAAGCCTAAAAAGATACTTGAGGTGGGTACAGCAATAGGATTTTCTGCGCTTTTAATGAGTGAATATGCGCCCCGTAATTGTAGGGTAACTACGATAGAGAATTATGAAAAAAGAATACCAATTGCCAGAGCTAATTTTGAAAAAGCCGGAAAAAAAGATGAAATTATATTGATTGAGGGAGATGCCATGGAGGTACTACAACGGCTGGAAGAACCTTTTGATTTTATTTTTATGGATGCAGCGAAGGCGCAATATATTAAGTTCTTTCCGGAAGTAATGAGACTCTTACAAAAGGGCGGTCTTATTGTGTCAGATAATGTGTTACAAGACGGAGATATTTTACAATCCCGATATGCTGTGAGCAGAAGATACAGAACGATCCATTCAAGGATGCGTGAATACCTATATGAATTGACACATAATGATTTGTTGGAGACAACGGTCCTTCCGATCGGAGATGGTGTGACAATTAGTGTTAAAAAATAGAAAGTTAAATACGGCAGGAGGAATGGCGTGACAGATAAAAGAACTAAAAAAATCAGTAAAAGCGGAAGAAAAATAGAGTTATTGATACCGGCAAGCAGTTTAGAGGTTTTGAAAACGGCAGTTATTTTTGGGGCGGATGCCGTTTATATTGGCGGTGAGGCTTTCGGTCTGAGGGCGAAAGCGAAAAATTTTTCCATGCAGGATATGAAAGAAGCAATTGCATTTGCGCATGAGCGAGAGGTAAAGGTTTATGTTACCGCTAATATTCTAGCGCATAATGATGACCTAATAGGGGCAAGAGAATATTTTAAGGAATTAAAGGAATTAAAGCCAGATGCACTTATTATATCAGATCCGGGAATGTTTACGATCGCTAAAGAAATTTGTCCTGAAATTGATATTCATGTTAGTACACAAGCAAATAATACGAATTATGAAACCTTTCTTTTCTGGGATAGATTAGGAGCGACTCGTGTTGTAACAGCGAGAGAATTGTCTTTGAAAGAAATTAAGGAAATCAGATCCCGTATTCCGCATAAGATGGAAATAGAAAGTTTTATTCATGGAGCCATGTGCATCTCTTATTCCGGAAGATGTCTTCTCAGTAATTACTTTACAGGAAGAGACGCGAATCAAGGCGCTTGTACACATCCTTGTAGATGGAAGTATTCTGTGGTTGAGGAGACAAGGCCTAATGAATATATGCCTGTATATGAGAATGAAAGAGGCACCTTTATTTTTAATTCGAAAGATCTATGTATGATTGAACATATTCCAGAGATTTTGGATGCCGGAATTGACAGCATGAAGATAGAAGGGCGTATGAAAACTGCACTCTATGTAGCGACTGTGGCAAGGACATACAGGAAAGCAATTGATGATTATCTGGAATCGGAAGAAAAGTACCATTCCAATATGGATTGGTATAAATCTGAAATAGCAAAATGTACTTACAGGCAGTTTACAACAGGGTTTTATTTTGGCAAACCAGATGGTAATACTCAAATTTATGATAATAATACGTATGTAAATGAATATATTTATTTAGGGACTGTTGGTGAGGTCACAGCGAACGGGCAGGTGAAAATCGAACAAAGAAATAAATTTTGTGTTGGTGACAAAATTGAGATCATGAAGCCTAATGGAACTAATATAAAAGCATATGTGAATGCACTTTATGATGAAGAGGGGAATCCAATGGAGAGTGCGCCGCATCCAAAACAGATCCTGTTTTTAGAACTCAGTGAAAAGGCGGAAAAATTCGATATATTGAGAGTAAAAAGTGTAAATGACAAAAAAATTGATTGACGTATAAATAAGATGCATTGTACAATATGGACGTTATATACGAAAAAAATTATAATTTTTTTGAATTAGTACTTGCAATTTCTTACTGATTAATGTATCTTATAGGAAACGAAGGATTACCTTCTGAATAAATTAAATATAAGATATGACGAACAATGGTGTTCCAAGAAAATTATTTCTTTGGGACACCTTTCTTGTTTTTTCAGTAATACTTTATCGTTGCAAGATAATTGTTCGCTTTATTCGAGTATCTAGAATGCGAAAGGATGATAATGAGATGAGTGAAAAGTTAAACGTGGAAGCAATCTTTGGTGAAAATGTATTTACTCTTAAAAAAATGAGAGAAAGATTACCAAAAAAAGTATTTGCAGAAGTTAAAAAAGTAATGGACTGTGGTGGAGAACTTTCTTTAGAAGCAGCGGATGTAGTTGCGAAAGCGATGAAGGACTGGGCGGTGGAAAAAGGCGCCACTCATTATACCCACTGGTTTCAGCCATTGACGGGTATTACAGCAGAAAAACATGATTCATTTGTGACTTGCCCGAGCGAAGATGGTACTATGCTTATGGAATTTTCTGGAAAAGAGTTGATTACAGGGGAACCTGACGCATCCTCATTTCCATCAGGAGGACTTAGGGCAACGTTTGAAGCTCGCGGATATACTGCTTGGGATATTACATCCCCAGCATTTATTAAGGAGTCGGCGACGGGTCCAACTCTCTGTATTCCAACAGCATTTTGTTCCTATAAAGGAGAAGCACTCGATAAAAAGACTCCTTTGTTAAGATCAATGGAAGCGGTAAGTCAACAGGCACTACGTATCGTTCGTTTGTTCGGGAATACTGCAGCTACAAAAGTAACGGCGTCGGTCGGACCAGAACAGGAATATTTCTTAATAGATGCCAAAAAGGCATTACAAAGAGAGGATATTATTTTTGCAGGACGTACTTTATTTGGTGCTGCAGCTCCAAAGGGACAAGAAATGGAGGACCATTACTTTGGCGTAATTAAGGAACGTATTGGTGCTTACATGAAAGACTTAAATAGAGAAATGTGGAAACTTGGTGTTCCTGCTAAAACACAGCATAATGAGGTGGCACCTGCACAACATGAGTTGGCTCCTATCTATGAATCTGCAAATATTGCAGTCGATCATAACCAACTAATTATGGAAACGATGAAGAGAGTCGCAGGTAAACATGGTCTTCGATGCTTGCTTCATGAAAAACCGTTTGCAGGTGTGAATGGTTCTGGTAAGCATAATAACTGGTCTATCACAACGGATAATGGCGTGAACTTACTTGATCCTGGAAAATCACCAAATGAAAATATTCAGTTCCTATTGGTGCTTGCTTGCATCATGAAAGCGGTTGATACTCATGCCGATCTGCTTCGTCAAAGTGCCTCAAATGTAGGCAATGATCACAGACTCGGTGCTAATGAGGCACCACCAGCTATCATATCGATCTTCCTCGGGGAACAATTAGAAGATGTTGTAAGGCAGCTAGTGGAAACAGGAATTGCAGCTACTTGTAAGGAAGGTGGAATTCTTGAAACGGGTGTTTCTACACTTCCGGATTTCCAAAAAGATGCAACCGATAGAAACAGAACATCCCCATTTGCTTTTACGGGAAATAAATTTGAGTTCCGTATGGTAGGTTCTGAAGATTCTATTGCCAGTCCAAATACGACATTGAATGCAATTGTTGCAGAAGCGTTCTGCGAAGCAGCTAATGTACTGGAAAAAGCGGATGATTTTGATATTGCTGTTCATGATTTGATTAAAGAATATATGACAAAATACCAAAGAATTATATTTAACGGAAATGGCTATTCAGATGAATGGGTCGCAGAGGCGGAAAAAAGAGGACTTCCAAATATTAAATCAATGGTAGAAGCAGTTGAAACATTGACAACTACCAAAGCAGTGGCTCTATTCGAAAAGTTTGGTATCTTTACAAAAGCTGAGTTAGAATCACGGGAAGAGGTACTGTATGAGACATATGCTAAAACAATAAATATTGAAGCATTAACGATGATTGATATGGCATCAAAACAAATTTTTCCTGCTGTTATAAAATATACAAATGAATTGGCAAATACTGTTTTGGCTGTAAAAGAAGCTGGGGTAGATGCATCCGTTCAGGTGGAAGTATTGTCAGATGTGTCTGCTTATTTAAAAGAAGCAAAAGCATCGCTTAAAAAGCTGATAGATATAGAGAATGAAGCAAGTAAAATTGAGGAAGCAAGGAAACAAGCATTTTTCTATAAGGATGAAGTTAAGATAGCAATGGACGCTTTAAGAGCACCTGTAGATGCACTTGAAAAGCTTGTGGATAAAGAAGTATGGCCAATTCCTACCTATGCGGATCTGATTTTTGAAGTTTAATTAAAAAGTTCTTGCATTAATATGTAAAATATTGTATTATAGTTGAGTGCGATTCCTATGTCGCACTCAACTTAATGGGCTATCGCCAAACGGTAAGGCAACGGACTCTGACTCCGTCATCTCAAGGTTCGAATCCTTGTAGCCCAGCTAACAAAGGCTCTCGATTTTGCCGAGAGTCTTTTTTCTTTATGAAATTATGGTACAGAATTATTTTTGTTTATTATAAGGGAGGAATGTATGTACAGTTTTGACAGTAGGGTTCGATATAGTGAAGTGGATAGCAAGGGGCAGATGAAACTGGAGTCCATATTAGATTATTTTCAGGACTGCAGTACCTTTCATTCCGAAGACATAGGTCTTGGGATTACTTTTTTGCCCGTGCACAATTTGGTATGGATGATATCTGCATGGCAGATTGTCGTGGAAAGATATCCTGTATTTGGAGAAAAAATCAGGATAACAACTTTTCCGTATGACTTTAAAGGATTTTTGGGGAGCCGTAATTTTTTTCTAGAAGATAGCAACGGAATAAAAGTTGCCTATGCGAATTCTATATGGACGCTGATGGATACAAAGGCAGGAAGACCTGCAAGATTGTTACCTGAAATGATAAAAGGATATGTCTTGGAACCGAGATTAAATATGATATATGCACCTAGAAAAATCCAAATGCCAGAACTCTCTATAGAAAAAGAACCAATTGAAATAAGAGAGCATCATTTAGACACGAATAATCATGTAAATAATGGGCAATATCTTAGAATGGTAATGGACTATGTAGAGAAAGGGATGCAGATCAGGGAAATGCGTGCGGAATACAAGAAATCTGCATTGCTAGGAGATGTTTTAATACCCAGAGTAGCAAAAGAATCTGATAAATATACGATTTCATTATGCGGAAAAGAAAAAGAAATTTATACAATAGTGGAATTAAGTTAAGAATTGTTGTATAATGCTTAATTATAGTAAAGTAACGATAAGCACTTAATACAGTCAATAGACGATGAGGAATATATGATACAGTTAGGAATAATCCAAGAACTAATTATAATAAGACAAGTAGAGTTCGGTGTATACTTATCAGATGAAGAGAATAAAGACACGAAAGACAGTGTACTCCTACCGAAAAAACAAGTTCCTGAGAGTGCAAAGATAGGAGATCGGATAACGGTTTTTGTATACAAAGATTCCAAAGATAGATTGATTGCAACTGTAAAAATACCGAAGGTCACTTTATTTCAGATAGCAGAATTGCGGGTGATCGAGGTAGGGAAAATAGGAGCATTTCTTGATTGGGGCCTAGAAAAAGACTTATTGCTGCCTTTCAAAGAACAGACAAAAAAAGTAGGTACGAATGATATGTGCCTGATTGCATTGTATATTGACAAGAGTAGCAGATTGTGTGCTACAATGAATGTATATCAATATTTACAAACAAATAGTCCTTATAAAAAAGATGATCAGGTACAAGGACGTGTTTATGAAGTGAGTTCGGAATTCGGTGCTTTTGTAGCGGTTGATTATAAGTATTCAGGATTAATACCAATAAAAGAATTATACGGTAAAGTAGAAATTGGGAATGATATTACGGCTAGAGTTACAAAGGTAAAGGAAGATGGTAAGTTGGATCTAAGTATCCGAGAAAAGGCATATCTTCAAATTACCAAAGATGCTGAAAAGGTACTTAAGGTCATTGATAGTTTCGATGGAGTGTTGCCTTTTACAGATAAAGCAATTCCGGAAGTGATTAAGCGCGAGATGCAGATGAGCAAAAATGAATTTAAACGAGCAGTGGGACATTTGCTAAAGACGGACCGTATTCAGATGAATGAAAAAAGTATAACGAAAAAATAGCCAAGTAAAGGAGAGAACAAAATGAAAGTAAAGAATATTACCAATATCGAAAAATTTTTTAGTGTTGTAGACGGGTGCGTAGGAAAAGTGGAATTAGTGACGGGAGAGGGCGATAGATTGAATTTAAAATCAAAGCTGTCTCAATATGTATCATTAGCAAATATTTTTTCTGATGGAACGATTGATGAGTTGGAAATTATAGCCTATGAACCGGAAGATATTACAAAAATAGTAGATTTTATGATGAATGACTAATGATTTAAATCAATACATATTATGAATGATGCGGATTGGCAGCTGTGCTGGCAATCCGTAACTTATCTTAAGAAGGACAGGTAAAATGAATAGTAAAAAAGTTAACTGGATGTTTTTAACGACAATTTTAATAGAATTTTTTATTCTATTTCTATTTGGTATATTCTATCGATACCTATCGATAGGAATTGTTGGCAACTTGATAATCAGTGAGCTTATGCTGACGGTACCGTCTTTACTATTTGTATTAGCAACCAGAACAAAATGGCGCGACGTGTTGGCACTTAGACCAATTAAGATATCTACGGTTTTAATGATTATTCTATTCACTTATTTAACAATGCCTCTTGTAACAACAATAAATGCATTTACGATGCTTTTTTCAGAAAATGTAGTTGCCGAAATGAGTGCTGATATATTGAATATGCCTTTTTTTGCAATGCTCTTTTTGATTGGTATATTTGGACCGGTATGTGAAGAGATCGTTTTCAGAGGTATCGTTCATTCTGGGTATAGAAAAACAGGAACCGCATTACAGGCAATGCTGTTTTCGGCTCTTTTATTTGGATTCATGCACATGAATTTCAATCAGGCGATTTACGCTTTTGTGATAGGATTTATGTTAGTTTTGTTGAAAGAAGCTACTGGCAGTTTGTGGAGCTCCATTGTTTACCATGTTATATTTAATTCTAATACGGTAGTTATGCTATATGCATCAGAAAAGTGGTTAAAAAACCTTACACAGAATTCGGCAGATGTACTTGATACCAATACATTACTCATTTCCATCAGTGTAAGTATGGCAGTGGCGGCAGTGACCATTGCAATAGCTGGTTGTTGTCTGGTCTGGATGGCGAATAATGAAGGACGAAAAGAATATATAGTAGATATTTGGATTAATCGTAAGATAGGACGGGGTAAGATGATAACAATTCCACTCATTTTAAGTGTAATATTGTGCCTTGCATATATGATTCTTCAATTAATTCTACAATAGCAGTATAAGAAGGTGGTTATATGAAGGAAATAAACTTACTTGGGATTTCTTTGATAGATTATACATTAAAAGAATCTTTGAGATTATCAAATCATTATTTGAATAATGGAGCATTAAATACAATTTTAGTCGTATCTACCAGAATGCTTGTAGAAGCAGCAGAGAACGAAGAATACAAACAATGGATTGAAGCAATGGATATGACTATTTGTGGGGAAACAGATATATTAAGGGCTACGGATAGTGCTACCAGAAATCGATTAAAAGAAGTAGAAAATGGTGAATTTATAAGAGAATTTTTTCATCGTCTGGCTTGGAACAGAAAAAAAGTTTTTTTGTTATCTAACAGTGAACAGCAAATGGAGTACTTAAAAAAGAAAATTGAAGAAATACATTCCAATATGATTATTGTTGGACAGTATATTCTGGAAGATGTCTCAACTGGGATGGATTCTTTTGTCAATGAGATTAATGATATTGTGCCTAATGTTATAATATCAAGTATGCCTCATCCACAGCAGGAACAGCTTATGTACGAGAACCGAATGAAAATGAATGCAAATATTTGGCTGGCTTTACCAGAACATAGTATCGTAGAGGCTAAAAAGGGAATACAGGCATCCAAGATATTAACACTTTTCTATAAAAAAGTATTTAAGATTCGTGTTTCTAAATACATAGATAAAAAGACACAATAAAAGGCTTTCTTTGGATTGATATCCAAGAAAGCTTTTTTGCTTAAATAGGAAATACGGTACAAAGCACTCAGTGCAGGATGTGGGTAGTACATACGCAACTTGTTTTGTATAGGTTGTATATTGGAAAATAAAACAAAAATGATAGAAAATATATAAATTGCATAAAAAAGAATGAAAAAACTATGGATTAATTTGTTACAATATATTAAAATATAAAAAGAGTGTAGGAAAAAATAGAAAAGCAAACCAATCATTGTTGTAAAAATATACAAGAATAAAGGAGCCAAGTTATGATATCGAATCAAATTTTGCAAAACACCATCGAGGGAATGAGAGTAATTACCAGATTGGATTTTATTGTACATGATATAGATGGAAAATCGATTGCATCTACCGTGGAGGATACCATAAATCTGGAGAATGCGACCATAGAATTTGTCAAATCTCCAGCAGACAGCCAGGAAGTCCAGGGGTATCAATTTTTTAAAGTGTATGACGAAGCGCAGGTTGAATATATTCTGGTCGTTAGTGGAGTTGGAGAGAATGCCTATACGGTTGGGAAAATGGCTGCATTTCAGATTCAGAATCTTTTAGTTGCATACAAAGAGCGTTTTGATAAGGATAATTTTATTAAAAATTTATTGCTGGATAATCTTTTGTTGGTAGATATCTACAGCCGTTCAAAGAAATTGCATATACAGGCAGATGCAAGAAGAGTGGTAATCATCATAGAGTCTGGCATTGCAAAAGATAATAACGCCTTGGAAATTATACGTACCAATATTGGGAACAGTAAAGACTTTGTAACTGCAGTCGATGAAAATAGTATTATTGTGGTAAAAGAACTGTCAGAATCTGATACGAATAAAGAAATTGATAAATCGATTAAAGGAATCAGTGAAGTTTTGGAAAAAGAAGGAATTGGCAATGTACACATGGCATATGGTACAATTGTAAATGAAATCAAAGAAGCAAGCCGTTCCTATAAAGAAGCTAAAATGGCATTGGATGTTGGAAAGATTTTCTTTGATGACAGGAATATTATTGCCTATAGTGAACTGGGAATCGGACGTTTGATCTATCAACTTCCAATTCCTCTTTGCAAAATGTTTATTAAAGAAATATTTGGAGGAAAGAGCCCGGATGATTTTGATGAGGAGACATTAACTACTATTAATAAATTTTTTGAAAATAGTTTGAATGTATCAGAGACATCAAGACAACTTTTTATTCATAGAAATACTCTAGTCTATCGTTTGGACAAATTACAAAAGAGTACTGGGCTGGACCTTAGGGTATTCGAAGATGCAATCACTTTTAAGATAGCACTTATGGTCGTAAAATATATGAAATACATGGAAACATTTGAATATTAAAATAGGCAGGTGTAATATTTTGAGAACCAAAGAGACTAAGAAACAAACAGATAAAAGAGCGAAGAAGATAACGGGCAATAATGAGATTATCAGACTGGAATGCGTAAGTAAATCTTATTCTACGGGTGCGCCTGCACTAAATGGGGTAAATTTGCACATAAATAAAGGCGAGTTTGTATTTATAGTAGGTGACAGCGGATCTGGAAAGTCTACCTTAATTAAGCTACTATTAAGAGAACTCACACCAACAGAAGGAAAGATTTTTGTAAATGGGACCAATGTTGAAAAATTAAAAAGAAGAAAAGTTCCAAAGTTCAGAAGAAATATGGGAGTGGTATTTCAGGATTTTCGTTTGTTAAAAGATAGAAATGTTTACGAGAATGTAGCATTTGCACAACGTATTATTCAGGTGCCTACAAAGCAGATTCGTAAAAATGTGCCTTCTATTCTGTCAACAGTTGGTTTGGCTGGAAAATATAAGGCTAGACCAAAGCAATTATCAGGCGGAGAACAACAGAGGGTCGCGCTTGCCAGAGCCCTGATTAATCAGCCACCGATCTTACTGTGTGATGAGCCAACAGGAAATTTAGATCCTAAGAACTCATGGGATATTATGAAACTGCTGGAGCAAATTAATTTGAACGGTACAACTGTACTTGTTGTAACTCATAACAGGGAAATCGTAAATGCTATGCAAAAAAGAGTTATTACGATGAAAAAAGGTGTCATTGTGAGTGACGAGGAAAAAGGTGGTTATATCGATGAGGATTAGTACATTATTTTATACATTAAAGCAAGGTATTGTCAGCATTTTCAGGAATAAGTGGTTTTCATTGGCTTCTTTAGCCACAATCAGTGCTTGTTTATTCCTATTCGGCCTGTTTTATGCTGTGATAGCTAATTTCCAGAATGTTGTAAAGACTGCAGAAAAGGGAGTTTCAGTTACCGCTTTTTTTGATGAGGGAATATCGGAGCAACGGATTGTAGAGATAGGAGAAATGATCCAGAAACGTTCTTCTGTATCAAAAGTAGTATATATATCAGCAGACGAAGCATGGAATTCCTTTAAGGATGAATATTTAGGAGATTATACAGATGGTTTTACAGAGAATCCTTTAGCTGATTCCGCTAACTATGAGATTTATATGAATGATGTTTCCAAGCAGGCTGACCTGGTCACCTATTTAGAATCTATAGATGGCATCAGCGACGTTAATAAATCTGAAATTACAGCAAATACCCTGAGCGGTATTAATAAGTTGATTGGATATGTATCTGTGGGTATTATAGCCATATTGCTAGCGGTGTCCGTTTTTCTGATTAGTAATACAGTTACAATTGGTATTTCTGTCCGCAAGGAAGAAATAGAGATTATGAAATACATTGGCGCAACCGATTTTTTTGTACGCTCACCATTTGTTGTGGAAGGCATTGTCATAGGTCTGTTGGGTTCTGTGTTCCCATTAGTTATTATATACATTGTATATAATAACGTTGTAGATTATGTAACGAGCAAGTTTCAGATATTGGTGTCATTATTGCAGTTTTTACCAGTAGAAACAATTTTCAGCACACTAATACCGGTATCAATTACAATCGGTGTAGGAATTGGCTTTATTGGAAGCTTTATTACGGTGAGAAAACATTTAAGAGTGTAAGAGATGACAAGATAGGGATTGGATACATGAGACATTGGAAACAAAGAATTTGCATAATGATAGTTGCTGCTTTACTTTTTGCATCTCTGCGGATGCAGTTTGTGAATGCAACATCTTCGTCACAACTTACAAACAGTAGTATTAAGGAAAAAGAAGGCCAAATATCAGATGCACAAAAAGAGAAAGAGACATTACAATCTGGCATGACAGATGTAAAAAAAATATTAAAGTCTCTGGAAAGTTCAAAGGCAAATCTAAAAGACTATGTTGAGCAACTTGATTCCAACCTGAATGGTATACAGGAAAAACTGAATAAACTGAATGCACTTATAGATGAAAAAACAAAGGAAATCACAGAAACCAAAGCAGAGCTTGTGAAGGCTGAATCGAAAGAAAAAGAGCAATATGAGACTATGAAAAAGAGAATTCAGTTCATGTATGAGCGTGGGAACACTATTTATGTGGAGATACTTTTTTCATCTAAAAGCTTTGGAGAATTTTTAAATAAAAATGAATATATACAAAGACTATCAGAATATGATAGAACGATGTTACAGGAATATCAAGAAACAAAAGAAGCGATTGACAGATATAAAAAAGAGTTGGAAGACGAGCAGGCTAGTTTAGAAGAAGCAAAAGAAAAAGCAAAGGCAGAAGAGGTCTCCATGGCATCTTTGATTTCTGCCAAAGAGAAGGAAATAGGTTTTTATGAAGCAGATATATCAAATAAATCTCAGCTTGTAAAAGAATACGAAGCAGAGATTGCAGCACAAACGGCGGCAATTGCTGCCTTGGAAAAGGCGGTTGCGGAGGAAAAAGAGAGATTAAAAGCTGCAAATGAAGCGGTTCAAAGATATGATGGCGGAAAGTTCACATGGCCAGCGCCTTCCTATACGAGAATTTCTGATGAGTATGGTTATCGTATGCATCCTATTTTGAATGTAAAACAATTTCATAACGGAGTTGATATGGCTGCGCCGAGCGGAACACCAATTTTGGCAGCGTATGATGGAACGGTGGTACAGGCAGCTTATAGCAACACAATGGGTAATTATGTTATGCTTGATCATGGAGATGGATTATATACAATATATATGCATGCTTCAGCATTGAACGTTTCAAAAGGTGAGAATGTTTCCAAAGGACAAAAAATAGGAGCTGTTGGTTCTACTGGTAGATCTACCGGACCGCATTTGCATTTTTCGGTGCGACAAGATGGAAGTTATGTAAGTCCGTGGAGCTACCTATCCAAATAGGAAAAGAGGTAAGTTCATAATATGGAACAGGAAACAGGAAGTAAGAAGGTATTTTGGAAGGGTCTGATTTCCGGACTATTGCTCGCTGTTGCATTAAGTGGCACAGCATATGCGGTTAATACTTTTTTAATCAATCACACATTGATTACTGCAAAGACTATGGCAACAGCTGATGGAAAAGCAGAAAAAAGTGTTGTTAATAGTAAGACAATGCAAAAAATGCAGATTTTGCAGGATACAATTAATACTTATTATTTAGAAAGTGCTGATATAGAAGAATTAGAGGAAGGCGCTTATAGTGGAATGGTAAAAGCATTAAAAGACCCTTATTCTACGTATTATTCGGAAGAAGAATTAGAAGATATAAAGAATCAGACAAAGGGTATTTATTATGGTATTGGTGCCTATATAGGTATGGATACTGATGTTGGCATGGCCAGAATATCTAAAGTAATGGAAGGCAGTCCGGCGAAAGCAAGTGGTGTTCTTGCGGGAGATTATATCTACAAAGTCAATGACGAATATGTAAAAGGGGTGACCTTGGAAGAAGTAATTGCCAAAGTAAAAGGACCTGAGGGATCCATAGTAAAATTGACAATACTAAGGCAAAACGAAGCGGAGCCTGTTGAACTAGAAGTTAAAAGACAAGAAATTGAAAGTCCTACCGTGAATCATAAAACGCTAGAAGGTGGCATCTCTTATATTCAGATAACGGAATTTGATGAAATAACGGTAGATCAGTTTAAAGATGCCTTCACAAAAGAGAAAGAAAATGGAATGAACGGTCTTATTCTTGATCTTAGGGATAATCTTGGAGGAAATCTTTTAGCAGTAACGGATATAGCAAGAATGCTGCTTCCAAAAGGTATCATTGTATATACAGAAGACAAAAATGGTAAGAGGGATGAGTATACTTGTGATGGAACTCAGGAAATAAAAACGCCAATGGTGGTATTGGTAAATGGGAATAGTGCAAGTGCATCGGAGATACTAGCAGGTGCCATTAAAGATTATCAGAAAGGAACCCTACTTGGCACCACTACCTTTGGAAAAGGCATCGTGCAGAGAATCATTTCGTTGAGTGATGGTTCGGCAGTGAAATTGACTGTAAGCAAATACTTCACACCAAATGGGAATAATATTCATAAAGTAGGTATTGCACCAGATGAAGAATTAAAATTGGATACAGAGGCTTATATTAAAGATGGAAAAGACAACCAACTTGATAGAGCAATTGAAATAATTAAGAATAAGTTAAATAATGGATAACAGAACAAATGTTTGCGTACCACGTAGAAGTATGATATACTATCTGCGTGGTATTCTTAATTTGAGGGATCTAAGTGGCATGAGCTGCTTCTACCACATTTTTGGAACAATTAAGACAGAAAGGCGCATTAGATGAATCATTTTGAACTAGTATCAGAATATAAGCCGACAGGAGATCAGCCGGAAGCAATAAAAAAACTGGTTGCTGGTTTTAAAGCGGGTAATCAATTTGAAACCTTGCTCGGAGTGACCGGTTCTGGAAAGACTTTTACAATGGCAAATGTAATTCAACAATTAAATAAGCCGACATTGATCATAGCTCACAATAAAACACTTGCAGGACAGTTATATAGCGAGTTTAAAGAATTTTTTCCGCATAACGCTGTGGAGTATTTTGTCAGTTACTACGACTATTTTCAACCGGAAGCATATATTCCATCCAGCGATACGTATATAGCAAAAGATTCCTCTATCAATGACGAAATTGATAAATTGCGCTTGTCAGCAACGGCATCTTTATCAGAGCGAAAAGACGTTATTGTAATTTCTAGTGTATCATGCATTTATGGATTGGGTAGTCCCGAAGATTACCAGGGGATGATTGTTTCATTACGGCCTGGAATGAATAAGGATCGAGATGATGTGCTCCGTGAACTTGTTGCTATTCAATATACAAGAAATGATATGGAATTAAACAGAGGTACGTTCCGCGTGCATGGGGATGTAATTGAAATTTATCCTGCACAAGGAGGCGATTATCTCTTGCGTGTGGAATTTTTCGGAGATGAAATAGACAGAATTGCACAAATAGAGCCGTTAACTGGAAAGATGCATGCGACACTGGAACACATCGCTATTTTTCCAGCTTCTCATTATGTAGTTCCACAGGAGAAAATAGATAGTGCCTGTCATCAGATAGAGAAGGAATTAGAGGAAAGGATCAAATATTATAAAAGCGAAGATAAATTATTAGAAGCACAAAGAATATCGGAAAGAACGAATTTTGATATAGAGATGCTCAGGGAAACTGGTTTTTGTTCTGGTATTGAAAATTATACAAAACATTTAAGTAATATGGAAACTGGTGCAATGCCATTTACGCTCATCGACTATTTTGGAGATGATTTTTTAATTATCATTGATGAATCACATATTACAGTTCCACAGATTAGAGGGATGCATGCAGGTAATTTTTCTAGAAAAACGACACTTATAGATTATGGATTTCGTTTGCCTTCGGCAATGGATAACAGACCACTTGAATTCAGTGAATTTGAAAATCATATCGATCAACTGCTTTTTGTATCTGCAACTCCGAATATTTATGAAGAAGAACACGAGTTATTGCGTGCGGAACAGATTATACGACCTACAGGATTATTGGATCCCAGAATAGAAGTCCGTCCAGTGCAGGGACAAGTTGATGATCTGATTGGTGAGGTCAGAAAAGAGACCCAAAAGCACCAGAAGATTTTAGTGACCACATTAACAAAAAAAATGGCAGAGGATCTTACTGATTATATGAAAGAAGTAGGGGTCCGTGTAAAATATCTGCATTCTGATATTGATACTTTAGAAAGAGCCGAAATTATAAGAGATATGCGTCTGGATGTTTTTGATGTATTGGTTGGTATTAATCTGCTTCGTGAAGGATTGGATATACCGGAAATATCTCTGGTGGCCATTCTGGATGCAGACAAAGAGGGCTTCCTACGTTCATCCACCTCTTTAATACAGACTGTTGGGCGTGCTGCGAGGAATGCGGAAGGTCGTGTTTTGATGTATGCAGACAGGATGACAGATTCTATGAAGACAGCTATTGAAGAAACAAACAGGAGACGCGAAATACAGCAAAAGTATAATGAAGAACATGGAATTACACCGCAAACCATTAAAAAGGCGGTACGTGATCTTATCAGTATATCTAAAGTAATTGCAAAGGAAGAAGTTAAGTTTGATAAAGATCCGGAATCTATGAATCGGGAAGAATTAGAAAAGCTAATCGGAAGCGTTCAAAAGAAGATGAAAAAAGCAGCAGCGGATCTAAATTTTGAAGCGGCGGCAGAGCTTCGTGACAAAATGGTGGAACTCAAAAAATTTTTAAACGATATGGAAAGGTAAGGCAAGAAGTTACAAGATGGAGAAAACATTACCTAAAATGCTCCCAAGACAAGAATATATAAGAATAAGAGGAGCAAATGAACACAATCTAAAGAATATTGATTTGGATATCCCAAGGAATCAACTTGTAGTGCTGACCGGATTGTCGGGGTCAGGAAAGTCTTCATTGGCATTTGATACTATTTATGCAGAAGGGCAAAGAAGATATATGGAATCGCTATCATCTTATGCGAGGCAATTTTTGGGTCAAATGGAAAAACCAAATGTAGAGAAAATAGAAGGCCTTTCACCAGCAATTTCTATTGATCAGAAATCTACAAATAGGAATCCGCGCTCCACAGTGGGAACAGTGACTGAAATTTATGATTATTTTCGTTTACTTTATGCAAGAATCGGAATACCGCATTGTCCAAAATGCAAAAAAGAGATCAAAAAGCAAAGTATAGATCAGATAGTCGACCAGATCATGAGCTTAGACAGGGGCACTAAGATACAGTTATTAGCACCTGTAGTTAGAGGCCGTAAAGGAGAACATGCAAAAGTTTTTGAAAGAGCTAAAAGAAGTGGATATGTTAGAGTGCGTATTGATGGCAGCTTATATGAGCTCACAGAAGAGTTTAAACTAGAAAAGAATATCAAGCATAATATAGAAATTGTCGTTGATCGTCTGGTTGTAAAGGAAGGAATAGAAAGGCGATTAACGGATTCTATCGAAAATGTAATGGAACTGGCCGAAGGGTTGATGCAAGTTGATGTGATTGATGGAGAAACATTAAATTTTAGCCAGAGTTTTTCATGCGCGGACTGTGGTATCAGTATAGATGAGATAGAGCCAAGGAGCTTTTCTTTTAACAATCCATTTGGAGCTTGTCCAGTATGCTTCGGTCTTGGATATAAGATGGAATTTGATCCTGAGTTGTTAATACCAGAACCGAATTTGAGTATATCAGAAGGGGCTATTGCTGGGATGGGCTGGCAATCTTGTACAGATCCTTCCAGCTATACGTATGCCATTCTTCAAGCGTTGAGTAAAGAATATAAATTTAAACTTACCACACCATACAATCGGCTATCAAAAGAAGTACAAGATATGCTCATGTACGGAAGAGGAAGTCGCGAAGTAAAGGTACATTATAAAGGCCAACGCGGTGAAGGGGTTTATGATGTAACTTTTGAAGGATTGATCATGAATATGCAACGCAGGTATCGTGAAACAGGATCAGATACTATGAAACAGGAATATGAAGCATTTATGCGGATTACTCCCTGCGCAGAATGTAAGGGGATGCGCTTGAAAGTAACTTCACTAGCTGTTACTGTCTGCGATAAAAATATTTATGAGGTGACATCCATGTCAATAGCAGGGCTACAAGATTTTCTTGCATCCATGGAATTGACACCTCAACAGATATTGATTGGAAAACAAGTGTTAAAGGAAATACGTGCACGTGTTGGTTTTCTTATGGATGTTGGTCTGGATTATTTGTCTCTATCAAGAGCTACGGGAACTCTATCAGGGGGGGAGGCGCAAAGAATTCGTCTTGCCACGCAAATTGGATCTGGTCTTGTGGGCGTGTGCTATATCCTTGATGAACCAAGTATAGGTCTTCATCAAAGAGATAATGATAAATTGTTGCATACACTTTGCAGACTTAGGGATATCGGTAATAGTTTGCTTGTGGTTGAGCACGATGAAGATACTATGTTCGCTGCGGATTATATCGTGGACATAGGTCCGGGAGCTGGTGAGCATGGAGGAGAAGTTGTTGCGGTAGGAAATGCAGAAGAAATCATGAAGAATCCTCATTCTATCACAGGAAAATATCTGAGTGGTGAAGTACAAATACCAATCCCTCAAAAGCGTAGGAAACCGGCAGGATATTTGAAAATTCGCGGAGCAGCAGAAAATAATTTAAAGAATATTAATGTAAAAATTCCGCTGGGTGTCATTACTTGTGTCACGGGCGTATCTGGTTCTGGAAAAAGTTCTTTGGTGAATGAAATATTGTATAAACATCTTGCTAAGAAATTAAATCGTGCCAGAATGATTCCTGGAAAACATGCTGGAATTGAAGGTATGGAGCAGTTGGATAAAGTAATTGATATTGACCAATCTCCTATCGGTAGGACGCCTCGTTCCAATCCGGCAACTTATACAGGAGTATTTGACCAGATACGAGATTTATTTGCAGCTACTGCAGATGCGAAGGCTAAGGGATATAAGAAGGGAAGATTTAGTTTTAATGTAAAGGGAGGTCGTTGCGAAGCTTGCAGCGGGGATGGTATTATAAAAATTGAGATGCACTTTTTGCCTGATGTGTATGTTCCTTGTGAAGTATGTGGTGGAAAGCGTTATAACAGAGAAACGTTGGAAGTTAAATATAAGGGAAAAAGCATCTATGATGTATTAGATATGACGGTAGAGGAGGCAATGCGATTTTTTGAGAATGTACCGTCTATTCATAGAAAAATAGAAACGCTCTATGAAGTTGGACTATCCTATATCAAATTAGGACAGCCTTCTACCACACTATCTGGAGGCGAGGCGCAAAGAATCAAACTTGCAACAGAGCTTTCCAAAAGAAGTACTGGAAATACGATTTATATATTGGATGAACCGACGACAGGACTTCATTTTGCGGATGTGCATAAATTAACTGCAATTCTTCAAAGACTTGTGGAAGGTGGTAATACCATTGTTGTTATCGAGCATAATCTGGACGTGATTAAGACCGCGGATTATATAATCGATATAGGGCCGGAAGGCGGAGACAGAGGAGGTAAAGTTGTTGCCGAAGGTACACCCGAACACGTGGCAGATTGTAAAAATTCTTATACAGGTATCTATATAAAGAAAATGTTGGAAAAAGATAAAAAGTACCAGAACATGACCTAAAATAAATTTTATTATAATGTTTTAAAAAGAAATGGCCGATATAAATATTGTTAAGTAAGTATGCATGGATGCACGAGAGTATGAGGCGGAGGGAACCGCTTAGATTCTTGTGCATCTCTATGTTTAAAAATATGTTTTATTATATGTTTCTAAATAATTTTAAATATTTATGAATTTTGTGAAAACCCTTTGAAAATCTGTATTTATGAGGTATAATATCTACGTATGTTTGACGAAAGAATAATGGACAAAATTAAGATAGATATCCGCAGAAAGGGGAATTTACATTTATGCAATATACCGATATAGGAATTGATTTAGGAACAGCCAGCATTTTAGTGTATATCAGAGGTAAAGGAGTTGTTTTGAAGGAGCCATCTGTAGTTGCTTTTGACAGGGACACCAACAAGATTAGAGCCATTGGAGAAGACGCGAGGCTGATGCTTGGGAGGACTCCGGGAAATATTATTGCTGTAAGACCTTTGAGACAAGGGGTTATTTCGGATTATACAGTTACTGAGAAAATGATGAAATATTTTATCCAGAAAGCATTAGGAAAGAGAACTTTTCGAAAACCCAGAATTTCTGTATGTGTACCGAGTGGTGTGACAGAAGTTGAAAAAAAAGCGGTAGAAGATGCAACTTACCAGGCAGGAGCTCGAGAAGTTTCAGTCATTGAAGAACCGATAGCTGCTGCAATTGGAGCAGGAATAGATATTTCAAAGCCATGCGGAAATATGATTGTTGATATTGGAGGCGGGACCTCCGACATTGCCGTTATTTCATTAGGTGGAACGGTAGTTAGTGCATCCATAAAAATTGCTGGGGATGATTTTGATGAAGCAATTGTACGTTATATGCGTAAAAAGCACAATTTATTGATTGGTGAGAGAACAGCAGAAGATCTTAAGATTAAAATAGGTTCTTGTTATAAAAGGGCTGAAATAGATTATATGGATGTACGTGGCCGTAATTTGGTAACGGGTCTTCCAAAAACAGTGAAGGTTTCTTCAGAAGAAACAGAAGAAGCATTAAAAGAGACAACATCACAGATTATTGAAGCAATCCATAGTGTATTAGAAAAGACGCCTCCGGAGTTGGCGGCGGATATCGCTGACAGAGGTATTGTATTAACAGGAGGAGGCAGTCTTTTGCGAGGCTTGGAGGAGTTGATTTCTTCTAAGACGGGAATTAATACGATGACCGCCGAAGAACCAATGACAGCAGTTGCGATTGGAACAGGTAAATATGTAGAGTTTTTGGCAGGTTACAGGGACGATAATTAAGGCTATGCCACTTATTGTTTTGATTGTTGGAATGGATTTACCATACTAAGGAGGAAGATCATGCTAAAGGGTCTATATACTGGTTACACGGGGATGATTAATGAACAGAACCGATTAGATGTAATATCTAACAATCTTGCAAATTCTGCAACAGTGGGATTTAAGAAAGAAGGTTCCACCAGCCAGACATTTAAAGATACACTTACCTATAAGATTAAAGATATTTCAGAGAACCCTAATATTGCGCGTCATATTGGCGGAAATACACCGGGGGTCAAGATAGGAGAGTGCTACACAAATTATGAGCAGGGCAGTTTTAAACCTACTGGAAATGACACGGACTTTGCAATATCGGGAGATGGCTTCTTTGTGATAGAGTATATGAATAAAAATGACGAGACGTCTACCAAATATACGAGAGCAGGAACCTTTCAGGTCAACCAACAAGGGTTTTTGGTCACAGAAGATGGAGACTATGTGCTGGGGAGCAATAATAGGAGAATAAAAATGAACCCCAATTTAAGCCTTTCCACTACATCGGATGGAACTCTTTTCCAAGATGGTGTACAAGTGGGACAACTTCTGATTACTGATTTTGAAGATTATGATTATCTGGAACATTTTGGAGAAAACATGTACCAGACGCTAGAAGGGGCTAAGAATCAGCCTTCAACTGCTAAAGTAATGAGTGGGTATGTGGAAAACTCTAACGTAGAAGTAGTAAAAGAGATGGTGGATATGATAGCCGTGACTAGGGCATATGAATCAAACCAAAAAGTGATTCAGACACATGATAGTGCATTAGAAATTGCAGCGAATCAGATTGGTAAACTATAGGGGGAAAATTTAGATGGTTAGATCATTATGGACAGCAGCATCAGGCATGATTGCGCAGCAGACCAACGTGGATGTTATTTCTAATAACCTGGCGAATGTAAATACGACGGGTTTTAAGACGGATGTAGCTGAATTTAAAACATTGCTTTATCAAACGCTACAGACATCAACTACTTCAGCCAATGGAACGCCAAAGCCGACAACAGCACAGGTTGGACTCGGTGTACGTAATTCGGCAATCACGTCCATGTTCAAGCAGGGAAGTCTTACAGCAACATCAAACACAACAGGGTTTGCTATTCAAGGTGATGGTTTTTTTGCGGTGACAGGTGAAGATGGTAATCGGTATTATACTAGAAATGGTAATTTCATACTCTCAACTGCAAATAACGGTGGATTAGCCCTTTCTACTACAGATGGACTTCCTGTTTTAAGCTCAACAGGAAAACAGATTACATTTAATAAAAATATTGTGGCTAGTAAGATTACAACTTCTTCCGATGGTACATTCTATTACCCGGATGATAAAAATGTACCGCAATCTCTTGGTATTAAGCTGGGTATCTATCAATTTTCCAACCCATCTGGATTAGAAAAAAATGATAGCAGTTTATATACTGCTACAGGAGCTAGTGGTACAGTTTTAAATGAAGCTACTAATAACAATCTGAAGAAAAGCAAATTAGTACAAGGATATTTGGAAGCTTCGAATGTACAAGTTGTTGATGAGATGGTTAATCTAATTGTTGCACAACGTGCATATGAAATGAACTCTAAAACTATTCAGGCTTCTGACGATATGATGTCACAGGCAAATCAACTAAAGAGGTAGTGATTTATGGATGTAAGTAATTTAAACTCTATGTATGCAGATTATTTATCGTCAACTACTGCAACAAATGAATCGGGGATAAAATTAGACTCTATGCTTGCGGCAGATCAGTCTGGTGCTTCAGACAAAGAGTTGATGGATGTTTGCAAGCAATTTGAATCCTATTTTTTGGAGCAGATTTTTAAAGAAATGAAGAAAACAATACCAGAAGAAGAGTATTCTTCCACTAGTGTTTCAACCAGATTGGATTTTTTTGAAGATCAGGCGATACAATCATTAGCAGCAGAGTCAACAGATAAGAATAGTCTTGGTCTTGCGCAGATGTTGTTTGAACAAATGAAGCGTAATTACGATATTTAAGTAAAAATGATTGAATACAAGATGAATTATAAAGAAGACTGCTTCTATTAAGCAGTCTTTTTGTGTTTCTAATGAATGACAGGAGAGATGCGTGGAAACAATTAAAGGATATATAGAACACATCATATACCGTAATGCCGACAATGGCTATACTGTATTTAATATGATCAGTGATGGGGAAGAGTTTACTTGCGTAGGCATAATGAAAACAGCAGACCAGGGAGAAATGTTGAAAGCACAGGGGGAATTTGCAGAGCACCCGATTTATGGCAGTCAGTTCAAAATGGAATCGTATGAGTTCATTTCCCCAGAAGATGCAGCCAGTATGGAGCGTTATTTGGGCTCTGGTGCGATCAAAGGAGTAGGAGCAGCACTTGCCTCAAGAATCATAAAAAGGTTCGGTGAGGATGCATTTCGTATTATTGAAGAAGAACCTGAAAGACTTGTGGAAGTAAAGGGTATCAGCGAACGTAAAGCACATGAAATCGCATTACAGATGGAAGAGAAAAAAGAGATTCGAGAGGCTATGATATTTCTACAAAAATATGGGATCTCGAATACACTGGCAGTTAAAATTTACGATCGTTATGGAATGAAATTGTATGGAATCATGAATGAAAATCCTTATCTTCTGGCGGAAGACATATCGGGCATAGGTTTTCGTATTGCGGATGAAATCGCTACCAGGATTGGTATCCATACAGATTCTGACTATCGAATTCGAAGTGGTATTTTGTTCGTATTACTGCAGGCTACAGCGGACGGCAATCTTTATCTACCTGAAAATATTTTACTAAAAAGAGCAATGGAATTGCTTGAACTGAGCGCGGAACAGATTATCCCACAGCTAACTAATTTGATGATGGACAAAAAAATAATAATAAAAAAATCCGAAAACAGTAACAAGATTTACGCTGCCGTCAACTATTATGCGGAAATGGGCTGTGCAAGATTGATTCATGATTTAAATGTATCAATGGCTCCGGTAAAAGAAGTATTATCGTCAGAAGAGGATATTATTCTTAGAAAAATAGATACCTTGGAGGAGAGATTACATCTGTATTTGGACGAACTACAAAAAAAAGCCGTGATGAAAAGCATCTGTAACGGTATCTTTATTCTGTCAGGTGGACCCGGCACTGGAAAAACAACTACTATTAATATGATAATACAGTATTTTGTAGCAGAAGGAATGGATATTCTATTGGCAGCTCCCACAGGAAGAGCAGCAAAGCGAATGACAGAAACAACAGGATATGAAGCAAAGACCATACATAGGCTATTAGAGTTGAATGGCGCTGTGATGGATGAAGATAGAAGAAATGCTACTTTTTTAAGAAATGGAGAAAATCCAATTGAAGCAGACATTATCATTATTGATGAGATGTCTATGGTAGATATATTTTTATTTCAATCATTATTAAAAGCAATTTGTGTTGGAACCCGATTGATCATGGTAGGTGATATTGACCAGTTGCCGTCTGTCGGACCAGGCCAGGTATTAAGAGATCTGATTCTTAGTGAGATGATACCTGTAGTCATTCTAAAAAAAATATTCAGGCAGGCTGGTGAAAGTGATATTGTCGTAAATGCGCATAAAATTAATGAAGGAAAAATGATATCGTTTGCGAATAAAAGCAAAGACTTTTTCTTTTTGGAGAGAACTGACGTAAATGTCATATATAAACATATGATTCAATTAATTAGTGATAAACTGCCTAAATATGTCAATGCTGTTCCTTATGATATTCAAGTTTTGACACCTATGAGAAAGGGGAGTCTGGGTGTAGAAGTCCTAAATCAGATATTGCAACAGTATTTAAATCCAAAGGACAAAAAGAAAAAAGAACATTATGTTGGTGACCTAATCTTTCGAGAGGGTGATAAAGTAATGCAGATTAAAAATAATTATCAGTTGGAATGGGAAATAGTAAGTAAATATGGAATTCCTATCGATAAAGGGGTTGGTGTATTCAATGGCGATATAGGGCTGATAAAAGAAATTAATGACTTTGCCCAAAATATAGTGGTGGAGTTCGATGAGCATAAAAGAATCACCTATCCTTTTACGAGTCTGGAGGAGTTGGAACTTGCTTATGCGATAACGATTCATAAATCGCAGGGTAGTGAATATCCTGCGGTAGTCATGCCGATTTTAGCAGGTCCTAGGATGCTGTTTAATAGAAACTTACTCTATACGGGAGTTACCAGAGCGAAAAGTTGTGTTACCATCTTAGGGAGTAGCCAGATGGTAGAAACCATGATCAGAAATGAAAATGAACAAAAAAGGTATACGAGTTTGTCCGAAAGAATACAAGAAATGGAGAAAAGTTGTCTTGTTTCGGAGGAGTTGTGAAAAGAAAACAAATTTATAGAATCTTAAGAAAAAATACAGTTAAAATTTATGGTATTATGTTAGAGTATTTATTTCCTAGAAGGTGTCCTATATGTGATGGAATCGTGGCCCCTTTTGGTGAGCAAATATGTGACCTATGCAAGACCAAAATACAGTATATCAAAGAACCAAGGTGCCAAAAATGTGGAAAAGGGTTACAGTCAGAAGAGAAGGAATACTGTAATGATTGTACTTTGATACCCCATTCCTATAAGCGAGGTCTAGCGTTATATGAATATGCTTCCGTAAAATCTTCCATTTATCGTTTCAAATACCAGGGAAGATGTGAATATGCAGATTTCTATGGGAGTGATGTTGCAAAAAATTTTGGAAGCATGATAAAAGAATGGAATCCAGATGCTTTGATTCCTGTACCGATTCATCCTACGAGAATGAATGTAAGAGGTTATAACCAATCAGAATTATTAGCACAAGTGATAGGCAAAGAATTAGCAATACCCGTTTATACAAAGTATATTCAACGCTGTAAAAAGACGACTCCGTTGAAGAAGTTAAATGGAAGTGAGAGACGAAATAATTTGAAAAAAGCTTTTAAAATATGCCAAAATGATGTAAAATTAAAGACAATTATAATTATTGATGACATCTATACAACAGGAAGTACTGTTGATGCAATAGCAAGGGCATTTCATAAAATAGGTGAGTGTGAAATATATTATATCGCACTTTCGGTAGGAAAGGGATTTTAATACATGGAGGAGACCAATGAATGTTCGTAATTGTAGAAAATGTGGAAGAATTTTTAATTATGCTATCGGTCCTGTAATCTGCCCGAGGTGTAAAGAAAAAGTGGAAGAAAAATTCCAGGAAGTTAAAAAATTTGTGCAAGACAATGGAAGTGCAGGCATATCTCAAATATCAAGTGAGTGTAATGTGGAAATTCAACAAATACAACAATGGATCCGTGAGGAGAGATTGGTATTTTCAGAAGATTCTCCAATCGGAATAGAATGTGAATCTTGTGGGACCATGATTAAAACAGGACGTTTTTGCGAAAAATGTAAACGGGAAATGGTAAAGGAATTTAGTCCTGTGGATAAAAAGCAAGTTCTTTTAACCCCGGATAAAAAGCAAATAGATCGTGCTAAGATGAGATATTTAGACTACTGATCACAAAAGAGAATAGGCTATCTGAATTTTACTTCTCATATATTTTATGATAAGATAGAAGAGATGGTTAGGAGTATATATGTTAAATGAAGACAGAATAATTTTGATGACAAGAATGGCATCTTATGAAGAAAATGTGGGAAAGAAAAATGTAACTATTGGAAATTATTTCCGTGGAGACTATATAGGATTACAGGTGATTAAGTCTGTAGTGTATGCTACATTTGCATTTATGCTAATGATTGCATTAGCAGTATCTTATGATATTGGTTCGTTTATGCAGGATATTTATAAACTCGATTTACTTCAAATCGGTAAGAACATTCTTTTTGCATACCTAATTATGGTATCTGTATATGCAGCAATTTCTTATGTGATATATTTTTACCGTTACAATGAGGCTAAAAAAAGTCTTAAGCGCTATTTCAATAATTTAAGAGAACTTTCCTCTTATTATGAGGAAGGAAGAAAATAGTGGCTGACTATTGAAAGGATATTTTAGAATGACCAATTTACTTGTATTAAAAGAACGACTCAAAAATTTCTATAGTAAGAATGAGGTTTATATTATACCTGTGGTTAAGTTCTTCATTGCATTTATTGCATTGTTGTTCATTAATGGAAAATTAGGTTATATGAGTAAGATAGATAGTATGGTCGTCGTATTGATTGTGGCCCTGATGTGTTCTTTTTTGCCAATGAATATGATAATTATAGTGTCAGCTGGATTTGTCTTATTACATTTATACACGTTATCGATAGAATCTGTGGCAGTTACGGCCATTCTATTCTTATTGATGTTTCTATTGTATTTTAGATTTTCACCGAAAGATACGATGGTTGTACTTATGACTCCAATCTGTTTTTTCTTACAGATACCTTATATTATACCAATTACAATGGGATTGATTGCGACACCAACATCAGTGGTTTCGGTAGGCTGTGGAGTTATTGTATATTTTTTACTGAACCATATTAGTGCGGGAACAACAACATTGAATACCGCAGATATAGAAGGTACAACTCAAAAATTTAGATATGTCATAGATGGTGTTATAAGTAACAAAACAATGTTGGTCACTATTCTTGCTTTTGCAATTACAATAATAATCGTGTATATGATCAGACGGAAAAATATTGATCATGCATGGACCGCAGGTATTATTGCTGGAGGTATCACAAATGTAATTATATTGTTAATAGGTGATTTGATTTTTGATACAAAGATTTCGATTATTGGAACGATAATAGGAACTGTAATTTCTATGGGAATAGCAAAGGTAGTTGAATTTTTCTTATTCAATGTGGATTACAGTAGAACGGAATTGGTACAGTTTGAAGATGATGAGTATTATTATTATGTAAAGGCAGTACCTAAAATTACGGTATCAACACCAGAAAAGAAGCTAAAAAAGATAAATCCTAATCCCCAGAGAGCCTCAAAAGAGGTAGGGTCAGCCGTTACGAGAACAAATGAGCAGGTGCATCCACCTAGATATGGCAGAACAGCTACAGGGAGGCAGGCGAATCCGCCAATGATTACAAAATAATTAATGTTAGGACGAAGAACATATGGAGCAGATTAAGGATTTCGTTAGTAAATATATGACTTCTCTTCACATGCCGAGTGTAAGATGGGAAGATATAGCAGAGATTGTTATTATCTCTTTCTTAGTGTATCAAATTATGCTATGGATAAAAAACACCAGGGCATGGTCACTGTTAAAGGGCGTATGCGTTATCATGGTGTTCATTTTAATTGCGGCTATTTTTAGAATGACGACAATTCTATGGATTGTGGAAAATGTATTAAGCCTTGCAGTTATGGCTATTATCATTGTATTACAACCGGAACTTAGAAGAGCTTTGGAATCACTTGGGCAAAAAAACATATTAGCTACGATTTTACCTTTTGATACCAATAAAAATGGGTCAGGAAGATTTACGGACAGAACTGTTAATGAAATCGTAAAAGCAAGTTTTGAAATGGGAAAAGTAAAGACAGGTGCTCTAATAGTAATAGAACAAGATACCCCATTGGCTGAATACGAACGAACAGGTATACAGGTAGATGGTATGATATCGAGTCAGTTGCTGATTAATATCTTTGAACACAATACTCCATTACATGATGGAGCAGTTATCATTAAAGGTGACCGCGTTACTTCAGCGACATGTTATTTACCGTTATCAGATAATATGGAGTTGAGTAAAGATCTGGGAACCAGGCATCGTGCTGGTGTCGGGATATCGGAGACGACAGACTCTTTGACAATCATAGTTTCTGAGGAGACGGGTAAAGTAAGTTTTGCTTACGAGGGAAAGCTGATACGCAATATTAATGCGGAAACCCTAAAAACCAAACTAACAGAACTTCAAAATAAGGCTGGAGAGGAAAAGAAATATAAACTGTGGAAGGGAAGGTCTAAAAATGAAAAAGAAATTGACTAAAAATTTGGGCCTTAAAATTTTAGCAGTTTTATTTTCTGCCATATTATGGCTCATTGTTGTAAATATTAATGATCCTGTCATATCGGTTTCTTTTTATGGAGTCCCAGTTGAAATTAAAAATGGAGAATCCATAACAAGTCAGGGGAAAATTTATGAAGTGTTAGAAGGTACGGATAGCATTGATGTCATTGTAAAAGCCAAGCGAACTATTGCAGATTCCCTTAGTAGAGATAATATTAAGGCAATAGCAGATATGGAAGAACTGACTTTAATGGATACAGTCGCTATTCAGCTATCTTCCAATCGATATAATGATAAGTTGGAAAGTATTACATCAACAACAGATAATCTCAAGGTAAATATTGAAAATATGCAGAAAGCACAATTAGTAGTTAGTTGTGAGACGGTCGGAGAACCAGAGAGTGGTTACCAAATTGGAAATATAACAACAGATCAGAATTTGGTTAGGATTTCAGGTCCGGAGTCTGCGATTTCAAAAGTAAGTAAAGCGGTAGCTAGTATCAATGTAGCAAGTATGACTTCTGATATCAGTACAATAGTGGATTTGAAATTTTATGATGATAAAGGTAATTTAGTTAGTATGGATGGTATCACTACCAATATATCATCCGTTAATGTGAATGTGGAGATTTTAGCTAGGGCAACAGTTCCACTTACCTATACCACGATGGGAATGCCGGCTGCGGGATATCTAGTATCAGGAGAAATAACAGGTAGTCCTGGAACAGTCACAATAGCGGGTAAGAAATCAATTATTGATGCGATATCTTCTGTTGAAATTACAGATATTAATGTCACAGGTCAAAGCAGTAATATGACAACGATCGTAAATGTAAAAGATTACCTTCCGAGCGGTGTAAGCTATGCAGGAAAGTCAAGTGATGCCAATATAACCATTTTGGTCGGTATAGAAAAAGAACTGACATCTGTTTTTAAGGTTCCGAGTAAAAATATTACGTTAACAAATGTTCCACAAGGATTAAAAGGAACTATTTCGGGTCTTGATTCCACAATGGAAATTCAAGTAACAGGACTTGAGGACGTAGTGAGCAAACTTGATGCAAATACATTAACGGGTATAGTAGATATTACTCAGATAGAAAAGCTCCTTGGTGTCGATACGATTCAAGAAGGAAGTTATCATGCCGATGTTACTTTCCAGATACCGGAAGGTGCTAAGGTGATGACACCTGTCACAGCCACAATAACGATACAAGAGGCTGAAGATGTAAAGTCATCTGATAATACTGTGAGTGGGAATGCAGTAAATGGTTAGTATAGAATCTTTAATAAAAAATGATAGGAAAAAGGCTGGAGGATCATGATGGCTAGATTATTTGGAACAGATGGTGTAAGAGGTGTTGCGAATGAAGAACTGACGCCACAGTTAGCAATGCAGCTTGGTATGGCGGGGGCATATGTATTGACAAAAGAAAAAGCACATAAGCCAACAATAATGATAGGATGTGATACAAGAATATCTGGCGATATGTTGGCGAATGCTTTAATGGCTGGTGTGTGTTCGGTAGGGGCAAATGCAGTTTTTGTCGGAGTCGTGCCGACTCCTGCCGTAGCTTATTTGACAAGAAAATATAGGGTTGATGCGGGTGTTGTTATTTCAGCCTCTCACAATCCTGTGGAATTTAATGGAATAAAATTTTTTGATGGAGATGGCTATAAACTTGCAGATTCTATGGAAGATGAGATTGAAGCATTGATTAGGAGCGGGATGAAGGATGTAAAATTTCCAATCGGTTCTAGTGTCGGCAAGGTAAAGTATCGTACGGATGCAAGAGAAGAATATATTAATCATGCAATTAAATCAGTACCAGTTGATCTGAAAGGCATGAAAATTGTAGTTGATTGTGCAGAGGGTGCTTCCTATTATACATCAATAGAGACACTTAAGGAATTGGGAGCAGATGTTGTGTCTATTCATACAGCACCAGATGGGACAAATATTAATGCTAACTGTGGTTCTACACATATGGAGGAATTAAAGGCAAGAGTTGTCTATGAAAAAGCGGACATAGGTCTGGCATTTGATGGTGATGCCGACCGACTTTTAGCAGTTGATGAAAATGGGAAAATAGTTGACGGTGATGAAATTATGGCCATCGTCGGTAATTTTATGAAGGATTCAGGTATATTAAAAGACAATACCGTAGTTGCTACGGTTATGAGTAATCTTGGTTTCTTTTTGATGGCAAAAGAGAATGGCATTCATGCAGAACAGACTAAAGTGGGTGACAGATATGTACTTGAAAGGATGCGAGAAATTGGAGCGAATCTTGGAGGAGAACAATCAGGACATATTATTTTTTTAGATGAAAATACAACGGGAGACGGTCTGCTGAGTGCTTTACATTTGTTACAGGTCGTAGTATCTACCAAGAAATCCTTATCAGAACTAGCTGGCATAATGCAAGTATTACCACAGGCGTTAATAAATGCAAAAGTGCCAAACCATAAAAAAGAAAGTTATATGGATTATCCTGAAATTGCAGAGTCAATTGCTTCCCTGAATAAACAATTTGCTGGTGAAGGAAGAGTGCTGATTAGGCCGTCAGGTACCGAACCGTTGGTACGTGTCATGATAGAAGGGAAAGACCAGAAACAGATTGAAACAGAAGCAATAAGATTGGCAGAATTGATTCAAAATGTTATGCTGTAGGTCTTTACTAAAATAAAGCAAACTACTTGTTAGAATCTATAAAAAATGATATAGTTAAAAATGGGTTAGCAAGCGAAATGGAGGAAGTACTATGGTAAGCCAAAAGGTAGTAATTAAAAATCCAACAGGGCTACATCTAAGACCGGCAGGCATCCTATGTAAGGAAGCAATGCAATTTAAATCTTTGATAACATTTACATTTAGAGAGAATACAGCAAATGCAAAAAGTGTACTTAGTGTACTTGGTGCATGTGTAAAATGTGGCGACGAAGTTGAATTTGTATGCGAGGGCGAAGATGAAGAAGTAGCGTTAAAGTCCTTAGTCAGTGCGATTGAAAATGGTTTAGGCGAATAGCTTATATAAATCATCAGCCCATCATTCTCTTATGATGGGCTGATACTTTGTCATAGATGTAAGTAATAGAATAAAAAATAGATAAAGAAAGAAGTGAGATCGTGTGGGGCTAAGCGAATAGTCAAAAGTAAATTTTTTATCCTTGAGAAATATAGTGTGATTTATCGACTCCATAGTTAATAGAAAAAGAAATATAAATTTTGTAGGCGTATATACCAGTGGTATAGGAACTAAGAGCATAATTAAATAAGAATGAGTAGGAGATAAAGCATGTTAAATTATCAAAGATATAGAAGAAATCCTGTAATAAATTATCCAGAAAGAGAATGGCCGAATAAAGAAATCCAAAAAGCACCGATTTGGTGCAGTGTTGATTTAAGAGATGGTAACCAGGCATTAATAGATCCTATGGTAGTGCAAGAGAAAATTGAAATGTTTCAGTTTTTGGTGAACTTGGGATTCAAGGAAATAGAAATTGGATTTCCGGCAGCAAGTCAGATTGAATATGATTTTTTACGTCAATTAATTGATCGAAAAATGATTCCAGATGATGTGCGTGTGCAGGTATTGACACAATGCAGGAAAGAATTGATTGATAGAACATTTGATTCTATCGAAGGATGTAAGCAAGCCGTTGTTCATATATACAATTCGACATCAGTATTACAACGAGATGTCGTATTTCATATGAGCAAAGAAGAAATTAAAGAGATTGCCGTTCGGGGTACCGAAATGGTGAAAGAAAAAGCAAAGTCTTTTCCGGGAAATATAATTCTTGAATATTCACCTGAGAGCTTCACGGGAACAGAGGTAGAATATGCATTAGATATTTGTACAGCTGTTCAGGATACGTGGGGGGCAACCAAAGAGAATCCAATTATTATCAATTTGCCATCAACAGTAGAGATGACAACGCCAAATGCTTATGCGGATTTAATTGAATGGATGAATAAGAATTTTAAGAATAGAGAAAGTATTATTTTAAGTGTCCATCCACATAATGACAGAGGTACAGGTATAGCTGCAACGGAACTCGCAATCCTTGCTGGTGCTGATCGTGTGGAAGGTACTTTATTCGGAAACGGTGAAAGAACAGGAAATGTTGATATTTTAACAGTCGCGTATAATATGTTCTCACAGGGAATCAATCCTGAGCTTAATGTGGAGCATGTAAATGATATTATAGAAATCTATGAAAGATGTTGCAAGATTCCAATTCATCCGAGACATCCTTATGCAGGAAAGCTTGTATTTACAGCATTTTCAGGTTCTCATCAGGATGCTATTAATAAGGGCATTCAGGCAATGAAAGAAAGAGATCAGGAGCATTGGGCAGTCCCTTATTTACCAATTGACCCTGCTGATATTGGAAGAGAATATGAACCAATTGTTCGTATTAATTCGCAATCCGGTAAAGGTGGCGTTGCATTCGTTATGGATAGCTATTTTGGATTTAAACTTCCAAAAGGAATGCATAAAGAATTTGCAAAAGTGATCCAGCGTATTTCAGAGAAACAAGGAGAGGTTTCTCCAGAGCAGATTATGGAGCAGTTTAGGGAAAATTATCTGGATAAGAAAGAACCAATTCATTTTAATAAATTGCGTGTGGATGATTTGAGTGGAGAGGTTGATTCAGAGTTTGATACAAGAGTCAAGGTCATTTATAATGATCATGGGACAGAAAATTCGTTTGAAGCAATCGGAAATGGTCCTATTGATGCTGTAAAGCGCGGTTTAGAGGATGCGCTGGATATTAAAATCAAGATTTTGGATTACGAGGAACATGCTTTACAGAGTGGCTCTAATTCACAGGCTGCAGCTTACATCCATCTGTTGAATGCAGATGATGGATCCGTGACATATGGCGTTGGCGTAAGTTCTAATATTACAAGGGCTTCTGTAAGGGCTATATTCTCTGCAATTAATCGTCTCGGTTTAGGCGATAATGATACACGCTCTTCATAACTTGTGTAAATAGAAAACTGCCAAGTATTCTAAAACGGATACTTGGCAATTCTTTCATCTATGAATAAAAAGGAGACCCATGATTAAGCAATATTTTATAAGAATAAATAAGTTCATTCAGCATAATATTACGTGGATTCTTCCGCTTATAACCCTTATTATGATCGTATTACTGGTCTTTAGTTATTTAATTCCCAAAAAAGTAATCGACACTTATAAAACAAATATGATGGAAGAAGATGGTGATGAGGAGTATTTGATTCCGTTAGAGCCAAAGAGCAAGATTACCTATCATATGAATACTGGAAACAGACCTATTTTTGGAATGCATATTGGGGTAGCCAAGAATGGAAACAGTTATCAGGATGAGACAATTATTTGCAAGGTTTATGCAAATAATCAAAAAATTCCAGTCAGTGAGAACGCGTATTTACTGAATCAGGGTGAAGATATCCAATATGTCTATATTCCATTTAAAAATTATGAGGCATGTGAGGGAGATATTACGATTGAATTTAGTTTTACACCTTCGGAACAGAATATAGCATCTTATCCAAGTATTTTAGCAAATGGAAGAGAAATTACTAATGCCTACACAAAAATAAATGGAGACAGGATTGAAGGCAATATAAAAAATATTTATATCTACACGCATAATACGTATCCGCTGGTTTATGATCTTCGGATCTTAGTTGCACTGTTTATTGCATTATCGATGACTATTAATTACAAAAGTCACAGACGGGAGCAAAGGTTAAAATGAAAGCACAGTTATGTAAAATCCCTAATTGGATAAAATTGACTATTTTTACCATTGTCTCAATTTTAATTGCCATATTGTTGGAGACATTATTATTTCAAATGAAGCAAAAGGATGAGTTTATACAATTGCAGGTCTTTTCTTTCGCAGAAAAAAATAATACGGTAACAATAGATCAAAAAGAAATATTAGAGCCATTGACCAAAGAAGAAGAAAATGCCATCCGGATGGACCGAGAAAATGCAAAGATATTGGCACAAATTAATGGGACAGTCTATAAAGAAAAAGCAGACGAGACTTTAGTAGAAGAGAAATCAAAACTATATCGTAAAAAAATAAGTACTATTTTTACTATTAAATTGCCTCAAAAAAGCTTTATACGTAAGATTCATTTGCAATATAAAGATTTAGAGCAGAATGGAAATTATACCTTATCTTTATTTCAGGGGGAGCATGCTGTTTTTGAGGGGATTGATGGTGTTATGGATTCTCGTTTGGATGCTGCGGTAGTTACCTTGAATAAAGCAGGTGATAAAATTATTTATCAATATAATTCTGTAGTTTTACCAGATTATTCTAACATGCAGCTATCGGTTGTAAATATTGTAAATATCAATTGGATGAGAGTACTATTTATAGCTATCTGTATCAATATACTTTTATATTTTATTACATGTAGGTCTGTTTTTTCAGATAAGCCGGAAGTAATCTTTGCTATATTCGCATTGGTTTTGGGAAGTTATCTGATTCTTTGTGTTGGTACCAATCAGATAGGATATGACGAATATGTACATGCCACAAGAGCTTACGAGATATCTTTTGGCTCTACGATAAAAACGACCGAATCAGCAATGAGAATGCGTGGAAACGATTTGCCTATCTTTCATAATGCAGAAGAAAGAAAATTGGTAGAGAATTATGAAGAGGTAAACAATGATTTTTCGTGGGCGGATATCTCTACACAAAGCAGATTCATTACGTATGCAGACCGCTCTTATCTACCGATAGCTTTATTTATAAAAATGGGACGTATTTTAAAAATGCCATTTGCATGGAATATGATGTTTGGAAAATTAGGAAATCTAATGTGCTTTACATTATTGGGATATTTGGCTGTAAAGTATGCAAAAGGGGGAAAAGGAATCATTGCCATGTTGGCATTACTGCCTAACAGTCTGTTTTCTGCATCCGTTTTCACATACGATTGCGTAGTAAATGGATTCTTGATGCTGGCAGTTGTACTAACTACAAATCTGATAATGGAAGATAAAAAGAAACTAACCTGGATACAGGTTTTGCTGGTATTGGGCGCCTATATAGCAGGAAGTACAGCAAAACCAATCTATATAATCATGGCATTGCTCCTCGTGTTTTTATCTCAGGAAAGATTTGCAAACAAAGCACAAGCATGGGGATTCCGCGTGGCTGTTTTAGCAATTATTGGATTACTGTTATACACTATATTTTTCCCACCAGTATCGACAAACTCTAATTATGAACTAGTCGGAAATTTGGCATATGCAGGAGACAAAAGGAATCAGGGCACCAGTGTAATAGGGCAAATACAATATATCTTTTCAAATCCTATGAAATATTCCAAATTGTTATTAACCTCAATGTTTGGTAGCTTTTACTATTATATTACCGGGCAATATGAATTTTTTAATTATGGATACTTGGGCAATTTGTCGGGTATTTTTACGATTCTTGGAATCCTTATTCTATTATTCGCATGTAGCTATAGACCGGAGGAGGAAATCAGGCCAGTGCTTTCTACAAAATATAAAGTTCTTTATTATCTTATGATATTTGGCGTATCTGCTATTATATGGACTTCTATGTATGTATCATATACTGCAGTTGGAAGCCAGATGATTGAAGGGGTGCAGGCCAGATATTTCATACCCTTATTCTTACCTTTTTGTTATTGTATCTATAATTCAAAATTTAAATGTCGTATTAGTGAAGCAATTTATAATAAGCTATTAATTGGATCTGTGGTAAGTTTGAATCTGATAGCAATCTATGTGTTGGCTCTGAAACCTCTTAATTTCTGATTGCAGATTGGAGCGAGTGATGATAAGTATAATTATTCCTGTGTATAAAAGTGAAAATACGATTAAGAGGTGTATTCAAAGTTTATGTGAGCAGACATACCAGGATCTTGAAATCATAATTATTGTAGATGGATCGGTAGATAACTCAGGAAAGATAGCAGATGCCTATGCCAAGCAAGATGCTCGCATCCAGGTGATTCATCAAATAAATCAGGGAGTATCGGCAGCCAGGAATGCAGGGATCAAAGCGGCGAACGGAAGATATATTCAATTTGTTGATAGCGATGATTATTTGGTGAAGGATGCATGTGAAAAGCTACTTTATGCTATTGAGAGGTGGAATGCTGACATGGTAGTGGGGGGATTTCATCATCACTATTTTGGGAAAAGCATATGTAAATTACCAGATTTTCAAGGCTGCTATCGGTGCAAAGAATCAGAAAAAGAGTTCTTAAACCTTTATGAACATCAATTCTTAAATATGCCCTGGAACAAAATGTATCGACTGGAATTCGTTAAAAATGGGTTTCCTCAAGACAAAAATCTAGGCGAAGACCTCTTGTTCAACATTGCTTATATGGCTCAGATAGAATCGTTTTGCGTAATCCAATCACCTATCTATCATTATATTCAGGACAACAGTGGGACTACTCTATCAACAAAGAGAAGAAATGATAGAATAGAAACGGCATTTCTATTATATCATGCAGTTAGTGATTTTTGCAGAACTATGTGGTCAAATGTAGGGATAGAAAGGGCATTCTGCCAAACGGTATTGAAAAGTAAAGTGGCTGTTGAGTTTATTGACGCATTAGAAAGTCTTGCATTTGAGCCTCAGATGAAAAAATCGGAAAAGATGAAAGTCATAAAGCAATTTTACAAGGCGTGGGAAAAAATGCCTAAGGAAGGCCAAGTTAATTTAACGCTCCTGGATTATAAGATTATATTCTATTTTTTTAAAAGGAGTTATTTTTTGGGAACTTATATCATGATCGTACTTCGTGGTATCGTAGTTAAATTCATAAGGAGGATATCATGTGCCCATTAATATCAGTCATTTTACCTATCTATAAAGTTGAATCTTATTTAAAACGTGCGGTTGATTCCGTTTTGCGCCAGACATATGTGAATCTGGAGATCATTCTGGTAGATGATGGTTCTCCGGACAACAGTCCACATATCTGTGATGACTATGCGAAAAAAGACTCCAGAATAAGAGTAATCCATAAAGAGAATGGTGGATTGTCAGATGCAAGAAATGCGGGTATCGATCTGGCGCAGGGAGAATATGTTGCGTTTCTGGATTCGGATGATTATATTGCACCTCAATTTATCGATAAATTATATCAAGCTTGTATCCGATATGATAGTGATATTGCGATTTGTCAATATGAAATTAGCAAAGAACGTGGAAATATATTTGAGAATCAAGCGCAAAAGCAATTAGAAGAAAAGGAAACCGTACAGATATTTTCAAGGAGAGAACTGTTCTTTCAAATGTATGAAGAAAATCATTCAAGGAACACGGATTTTATTGTCACTTGGAATAAATTATATAAAAGAACACTTTTTAATAACACTTGTTTTCCAAAGAACAGGATTCACGAGGATGAGGCTACCACCTATAAGATTTACGCCGAATGCAGCATTGGTATTTATTTACAAGAAAAGTTGTATGTCTACTATCAGGCAGATGATAGTATCACAAGACAACGTTTCGGAGCAAGCAGACTCGATTGGTTCACTGCACTGAAAGAGCGAATTGAGTTCTTTCAGAAACAAAGGGATAAGCAGCTAGTATTACTATCTTATAAAACGTATGCAGATGCTTCTATACGTTTTTATAAGAAGTTCATGGAAGAATCTGACAATTCCACCATGCATTGCAGGCGATGTAGGGAAAATGTGAAGGAAACATTGCAAAAAACTTCAAAAATAGGTGGTTTACCTTGCAGAACTAAAATAGGTTACTTCATTTTTTTGACAAGTCCAGAATTTTATTATAAATTATTAGACAATTTAAATGGTAAAAATTAGGGTTCATTCCAATAATTATACATGTAAAAGCCATTGATCGGTATGCTATAATGAGTAAAAGTATGCCAATTGAAAGTGAGGATCTAATAATGAAAAGAATAAGTATTCTCCTACTTATAGCTATTTCTTCCATACTAGTTTTAGTTGGATGTGGTAAAAAAGGAGAACTGACCGAATCTATGACAGATGAATCAAATACAGAAGAGATAGAAACAACGGAGGAATCTACCGAATCAACATTGCAGGAAACAGAAGAGAAGCGCGATGGACAAGTCAAGAGTAAACTTACAAACGAATGGATTGAGGAAGCATTGGCAAAACAAAGGCCTATTGCTGTCATGTATCCAATTAATAAAGAAGCAATGCCACAATATGGTCTTGATCAAATTGATGTGTTCTATGAGATATTGGAAGAAGGAAAGATGTCTCGACAAATGGCTATCATGCAAGATTGGACTGGCTTAGAACAAATTGGTAATATTAGAAGTATTCGTGACTATTTTGTATATGCTGCTTTAGAGTGGGATCCGATTATTATTCATTATGGCGGACCTGAATTATATGTAAAAGATATTTTATTACGTGCAGATGTAGACAACATTAATGGTACGGGTTCGTCTTCTATGGGTTCTGCTTATGGGGCATTTTTCAGGATAAAAAGACCTGGCGTGGCACAGGAACATACAGCCTATACCAGCGGCGAAAAGATACTCTCCGCCATAGACAAGGCAGGATTCTCATTAGAACATAGAACGGATGTTTACCAGCCTGACCATTTCCGTTTTACTAGTGAATCCGATCCGAATACACTAAACGAGGCAAAAGGCGCAGAAAGTGCGACAACGATTGATCTGTCAGCCTGCTATCCAGTAACAAAGCCTATGATGAGATACAATGCAAATGACAAATTATACTATAGAGAGATTTATGGCCAGCCGCAATCTGACGCAATAACAGGGAATCAACTTGCATTTTCGAACGTGATTATTCAAAATACACGTTTTGAGCAAAGAGATCCAAATGGTTATTTATATTTTCAAATGCATGATTCTACACGTGATGGATACTTCTTTACGCAGGGAAAAACTATCCATATCACATGGAAAAAACCGGATGATCAAGGCATAAATAGTAACTACACCCCGACCAGATACTACGATGATGATGGAAATGAAATTACTTTGAACACAGGAAAAACCATGATCTATGTGATAGAAGATGGAGATAAAGTAAATTATAATTAGTGGTACAACATAGTAGATGAAAAGCGGTAAGCTATCATATTCTTTTCTCCGAGCGAAAGTAAAGTGTTATGGATAAGTACATGAACAAATAGAGATGATGTTTCATAAAAAATATAAACATACGTTCTGCCAGACTGAGATTTGTCATGGAATAATTTTTTAAAGCATAGCGTACCTCGGAATCGGTACAGACTTTTTTGATATCCTTTCTTGCAATATGATAGCGGTCTTTTCTATGAGCCACGATTCCTCCCTTTATATGAAGGATTGTAAGACATAAAAAATCATTTAAAATTTGTGGTTTAAAGTTGTATACATTTTTGCAATCACTGATCCGATTTAATTCCTTCTTCATTATTTTGATTTTGTCTAAGTAGTCGATATCGTACTGACCAGTCATAGATCGATCATTGATTCGGTAGTAATATGGCAGGAAATCTTTCAGAATGGCTATTTTTCCTGCATCTAGAAACATAGCGAAGGAGAATTGATAATCCTCGCCGACAGTTACTCTCTCATCACATAAATGCATATTTGCTAGTATCAACTTCCTGCGAATTAATTTAGAGACCCTGTTAGGCTGTAGACCTCTGCCCATAAAGCGGCCATTATTGATAAAAACAGGATATACATTTTCCTGCATTTCTTTTTGCGTATATACCTCTTTGGGAAACTGCATCTGATCTTCCCAATCCTCATGTGTATGTTGTTCGAATACATGCCTGATTCCACAACATACAATATCCGCGTTTGTTTTTTTAGCCTCTTGATAAAGACGAGCATACATATCCTCTGCAATCCAATCATCGCTATCCACAAATCCAATGAATTCCCCTTTAGATAAAATAATCCCTGATTTCCAGGCAGCTGTGAGGCCTTCGTTTTTCTTATGAAGAACCTTAATATTTGTATACGCATTGGCATATTGGTCACATATTTCACCGGAACGATCGGTGGAACCATCATCAATTAAAATGATTTCCAGATTTGGCTGTGTCTGATGTAAAATACTCTTAAGACATTTATCTAAGTATTGCTCTGACTGATAGACTGGAACAATTACACTGATAACTGTATTCATAAATAATTTCCTCCGGTTTTATCAAAACCAGCTATCATCTTGGGTGTCTGGTTCATATCCGCAGCAATATCTGTGAAAGAACTATAAAAACTACCAATTATTTTATTTGTTGCAGCTAAACAATAAAGATCTATTACTGCATCCTGCATACCTTGCAGACTACCTCTTGATAATTCCTTATTCGAGTTAGTCAGAATCCTATCTGGAAACAAATTACGCAGATTAGATTCTTCAGACTCATCATCTGATGCTACATAAAAAAAGGTATTTGGATTATTTTCCAATTCTTTCAACATAGCAGATACAAAAGCAGTGGTCGAACTTTTTCCGATAGATGGTAAATTATCAGTACGGCGAATGTGTACGCCAACAGTATAGCTAGAAAATAATGAAATTATAGCATCAATTTTTCGCTGCAATTCAGGAAGCGGCCTGAAGAGTTCATAAGAATCCGCAGGATAAAAGTGTTCTTCTGTTGCAATATAACATCGTTTTTTTAAAGAAGATCGAAATGTTTCATTTAAAACACATCCAGTTCTATTAGAGCGAATATCATCATTTCCAATATTTTGAGAAATGATTTGATAAAATATTTTGCGGATATCAAATTTAGAAGAAATATTTATTAGGTGTATATTTGGATTAGGTATGAAAATAGATTCAAAGGAGCATCCTAGTTCCTCATTATGAAACCAAATAACAATTAGGCGTTCTTTGCGCAATTTGGCAAGTTTGTAAGCAGAATTAATCGATCTCATTCTATTGCATAAACCGCCAATAGGTTGTATTATTAACATAATATGTCCCACTCTCTATTTATATAAATTGATAATAATAGGATAAGTATAGCACAGCTGATTACGGAATGAACAGAGGTAACTATGAAAATAGTACAGATAAATACAGTAGTTGGAACAGGTAGTGTTGGTCGGATAGTGACAAGTCTTTATGAGACAAGTCTGGAAAATGGTATAGAAGCAAGCGTGTGTTATGGCAGAGGTCAGGCACCTGATGGTATACGTGCTCTAAAGTTCAGTGATGCGAGAGATATGTGTTGTCATGTCCTACGTAATTTTTGTTTGGGTGAGAGTGGTTTTGGATCTGTGCGTAAAACAAGAAGATTTCTTCAGTTCTTGGAAGAGATACGACCAGATCTGATACATCTTCATAATATACATGGTTTTTACTTGCAAGTAGAACTTTTATTTGCATATATAAAAGAAAAAAAGATTCCTGTAGTGTGGACGTTGCATGATTGCTGGCCAATAACTGGGCATTGTGCTTATTTTGATTATGTGGGCTGCAGCAAATGGAAAGAAGGATGCTACAAATGTCCCCAGCAGAGGAATGCGTATCCATATGCTTTGTTAAAAGACAATTCGATTGCCAATTATGAGAGGAAAAAGAAAGCATTTACCGGAGTGGAGAATCTTACTATCGTAACACCCAGTAAATGGTTAAGAGACATCGTAAAACAGTCTTATTTGAAAGAGTATCCAGTCGAAGTAATACCAAACGGCATAGAGTTATCCATTTTTAATCCAGCAAGCACCGTTAAGCAAATGGCGGGTGTTTCAAATAGAAAAAACATACAAATACTTGGAGTGGCGAATATCTGGGAAAATAGAAAAGGATTTCGATATTTCTTGAGACTGGCTCAAAAGCTCCCCTCTAATTTTGAAATTACATTGGTTGGTTTGGGAGATAGGCAGATACGTAGTTTACGGCGATTGGAACAAAAAGGAGATCTACCAGCAGGTAAGATAAAAGGGATTTCCAGGACGGAAGATCAATTTGAATTGGCATGCCTATATACAGCGGCAGATGTGTATGTAAATACGACATTGGAAGATAATTTCCCTACCACAAATCTTGAGGCATTGGCATCTGGAACACCAGTAATCACATTTGAAACTGGTGGTAGTCCGGAAGCAATTGATAAGATGACAGGAGCGGTGGTACCTAAGGGTGATGTGGATGCACTATGTAGAACGGTAATTGATTTTACCAGCAAACCGAAAAATAGCAATGCATGTGTTGAACGTGCACGAAGTTATGATAAAAGAATTCGGTTTCAGGAATATATTGCATTATATCGTAGGGTATTGGAAGATAAGAAAAATAAAAAAGATACAAGAGTGGAAGAAATATGAGCCTAAAGGTTTCAATCATAACAACCAATTATAATAATGCAAAAAATCTGTCCAATATCATTGAACAGGTAAAAAGGCAGGATTATGAAAATATAGAATACATCATTGTAGATGGGGCTTCCACCGATCATTCGATGGAAGTGATAAAAGATGCAAAATTATATTTTGGAGAAAAGCTACGCGTAATCTCCGAGCCTGACCATGGTATTTATCATGCATTAAATAAAGGAATACGCATGGCGGAAGGCGATATCATAGGATGTTGCTTCGATGTATTTACAGGAGACAATGTTATTTCTAAAATGGTAGCAGTGATGGAAGCAGAACAGACGGATGGTGTTCATGCAGATTTGAATTATATGGACGGAGAAAAAATAATACGAAAATGGCGTCAGGGTAAAGGAAAGATGCGTTACGGATGGCTTCCTGGACACCCAACATTATACTTACGGAAAACAGTATATGATGAATTTGGTCTATATAAGGAGGACTATCAGGTAGCGGCGGACTATGAATTTATGGTACGCATTTTGATGAAGGGACATATAAAACTATCTTATATCCCAGAAGTACTCATTCATATGGCTTATGGAGGAACCAGTAATAAAAGTTTTGCTGCCTATATGATCTCCTTGAAAGAAGGTCATAGAGCATTGAAGGAAAATGGTATTCATTTTGCATTCTTTACAGATTGCTGCCGCACCTTGCGGGTGCTTATCCAATTTATGAACTAACAGGGTTTAAAAACTTGAATCCGAATAAGAAAGAGAATAGTTATGAAAAGTCTAGTAATCATACCTGCTTATAATGAAGAAAAAAGTATAGAAAGTACAGTAATAGACATTAAACGGAATGCCCCTGATTTTGACTATGTAGTGGTAAATGACTGTTCGACAGATGCTACTAATTTACGGTGCAAAGAAAAGGGATTACAAATATTAAATCTTCCAATTAATCTTGGTATCGGGGGTGCGGTTCAGACAGGGTACCAATATGCTGTAAAAAATGGATATGATATTGCGATCCAATTTGATGGAGATGGTCAGCATGATGCGAAATATCTGGATGCTATGAAGAAATATCTAGTGGAAAAGCAGGCAGATATGGTGATAGGTTCCAGATTTATTGAAAAAGAAGGATTTCAATCATCTGGCATCAGACGTATGGGAATTCGTTATTTTACAAATCTGATTTACGTTTTGACAAGATCCAAAATAACAGATCCCACATCTGGTATGAGAATGGTTAATAGAGCGGTAATGGAACTTTTTGCGAATAATTATCCCAAAGATTATCCGGAGCCTGAAAGTGCGGTAGCGGTTCTAAAACAAAACAAAAAGATATTGGAATATCCTGTTATCATGAAAGAAAGGGCAGAGGGTACCTCCTCAATATCACCGGTTAAGGGAATTTATTATATGATTAAAGTAACACTTGCTATATTTATGGAAAAACTCAGGAGGTACTAAGGAATGATAAAATTGCAGATCGTGGCAGGTCTTATTTTATTTCTAGCCATGCTTGTAATTGTGAATATGATACGTCGGAGAAAGTTAGAATTAAAATATGCACTTGCATGGATGGCAGTAATATTATGTATGCTGACTGTCGACAGCTTTCCACAGATATTAAGTTTACTTTCTTACCTGTTCGGAATCGCAACACCTGTAAATACACTATTTTTATTGGGATTTGTTTTTGCATTGGTTCTAATTTTTGTTCTAACAGTAACGGTCTCTAGACTTTCAGACAGAATAAGGCAATTGTCACAGGCTGTGGCACTAAATGAAAAAGAAATTGAAGATTTGAAAAAAGAAAAGAATAATAGAGAGGGATAAAATATCAGGATATCCCAGATAGGAGTTGAAATGAAGAAAATTATTATTACAGGATGCAACGGTCAATTGGGGAGAGCTTTAAATAAGCAGTATGCGAATGAAGAAACCATTACGTTGGTGAACACAGATGTGGCAGAATTAGATATAACCAGTATTGATCAGGTCATGAAATTCACGAGAGAGGTACAGCCCTATGCAATTATCAATTGCGCTGCACATACAGGGGTGGATGCATGTGAAACACAAGGAGATAGTGCATTTCAAATAAACGGTATCGGACCGCGGAATCTGAGTATCGCCGCTACAGAAGCCGGCGCAAAGATGGTGCATATTTCCTCCGATTATGTATTTTCTGGCAACACAGATCGTCCATATACGGAGTTTGATCCTGTTGGTCCCATTGGAAAATATGGTATGACAAAGCTTGCAGGTGAGAACTTTGTTAAAGATTTTGCAAAAGATTACTTTATTTTACGTACGGCTTGGCTATATGGAGAAGGAAAGAACTTTGTGAAGACCATGTTGAATTTGTCTGAAACGAAAGACAAGGTAAGTGTTGTGAAAGATCAAGTAGGTACACCTACAAGTGCAACAGAACTTGCAAAAGCAATTGCGTATCTGTTACCAACGGATAATTATGGCACTTTCCATGCTACCTGTGAAGGTTCTTCTAATTGGGCAGACTTTGCCAGACAGATTTTTCTTTTAGCAGGAAAGAAAACGCAAGTAGAGGGTATCACAACACAGGAGTTCGGTGCACCTGCGGCAAGGCCAGCATACTCGATACTAGAAAATTACATGTTAAAATTAACAACTGATTTTAAGTTTGCCAACTGGGAAGAAGCATTAGTGGAATATATGAAAACATTGTGATTACGGATACGTATTTAAAAAGGAGCAGGAAGGAATGGAGAAACAGGAGAAGCTTGGGTATATAGAAGGAATAAAAGCAATTGCAACTGTACTCGTTTTTAACATTCATTTTCTGAATGCTTATTACAGTGGTATTTATACATTGAGTCCGGAATATTATCATACGGAAAAAGGGATAGAGTGGTACATTGGTGCCACTCCTCTCAATATTATTTATGCGGGTAAACTTGGTGCCCGGATTTTTTTATCTGTCAGTGCGTTTTTATTGGCAAGAAGTTTTTTTATTAATAGCGGGAATAATAAAAGAGAATCGAAAGTAATTCTTTTCAGAACTTGCATAAAAAAATATTTTCGACTGGTTTTACCAATTTTGGCAATTAATGCATTCATCATAATGTTAATGTCACTAGGCTGTTATCATAACGATAGGGCAGCTGTTTTAGCAAATTCCGTAGAGTTTTTTGGGGGATATAATCAATTTGCCCCCCATTTATTGGAAGCCATAAAAGAGGCTGTATGGGGTTGCTTTGTCACAGGTTCGAATCGCTATAACGGACCTCTATGGTTTATTTATTACGAATTTTGGGGATGTATGCTGGTAGCAGCGATATTGTCAATTACTGGCAACCAAAAAGCAAGGTATTTGATCTATATAATTGCAGCTGTTTTGTTAATAAGAACGGATTTTTTATGTATGATACTTAGTTTGGGAGTAGCAGATCTTATCTATACAAAAAAATCTTATATAGGTTGTATAACAAAATATAAAGGATTTGTATGGACGGCTTTTTTGATAGCACTTTTTTTTGCGACATACCCTTCTTATGGGGATAATCTAAATGGCTCTATTTATACAATTTTTCCGCCAAAAGTATTGTTTTACTACAATGTTGCAATTCCTACTATGATATTAGCAATATCTCAATTGGATTCCCTGCAATATTTTCTGAGTGGAAAGTATTTTGTTAAATTCAATCGAATTTCTTACTGCTTCTATTTGATTCATTTTCCAATGATATGTACAGTATCCTCTTCCTTTTTTTTGGCAATGTTTGGTAAACTTAATTATCATGTTTTGGCTTTAGTGAATTATATTTTGACAATTCTTGCGTCAGGATTTATGGCTTATATTTTTACTAAATTGGTCGACAGACCTGGAAAATATATAGCGAATAAAATTACAAGTTATATGCTTACATAATGGAAATAGCATACTGGAAAGGGAGAACTGTGAATACAGAAACTGTTGTGGTACATGGCAAAAGAATAGCATGGATAGATTGTGTCAAATTTTCAGGTATTCTTTTTGTGGTAATGAATCATGCGGAATTAAATATTCCGGTAATCAGTCGCTTTGGCTCTCTTTTTTATGTCCCCGTTTTTTTTGTTTTGGCCGGGTTTACGTATCATCATAAAGAAGAACCGTTTACGCTATTTGTAAAAAGGAAGGCAAAACGTCTATTAGTACCATACTTTGGATATAATATTTTTCTTTATTTATTTTTTTTATGTAAGGACTATATTATACCAGGAAAGCTCACATGGCATGCGCTAATACCGCTTTTGGGCATTGCTTATTCAAGAAATAGCTTATATCCAATCGATTCAGCCAACAATACTTTTTTTCTGACCATATTAAATTCGCCTACTTGGTTTTTAACAGCGTTATTTTTGTCTTTTGTGTTGTTTGAGTTCTGCGTACGTTTTTCAAAAAATAATTATTTAATATTTTGGATGATGCAAGCATTATTTTTAGTTGTGGGAATCTTTTTGAATGATAGAATACCAATTCTATTACCCTGGAGCATGGAAAATGTATTTATTTTTGTAGTATTCATTGCATCAGGTCTTGCATTACAGAAGAAACTTGTAAACATAAAGAGGAAAGAAAGTATAATAACGCTAGTTATTTTTTTTATAGGTATTTATTTTCTCGCAATTTTTAATGGGAGCATGAATATATCCGTCAGTGAGTTTGGAAATTTTATGTTGATTGGAATTATATTATCGATCGGAGGTTCATTTTGGATCATAGCCACTTGTTATGTGTTACGTAATCACATTCCCAAAGGTGTTACTCTTATAGGTGAGCATTCCATGAATATCATGTGCTTACATATGTTCATTTTTATGTTCATAAAAACGACATATAACTTATGGTACCCTGGTCTTTTGGAAGGGGAGACAGGAATCACCATATTGGCCAAATCCTTTATGGTGACCACTACAATGGCTATCCTTACGATTTGCGATATGGTATGGAACTTACGAAGGAGGAAACTGCATGGCTAAAAGAAATCAGACGTTAGATTCGCTTAAGGGATTTACTATTATATTGGTTATGTTGGGTCATTGTATCATATTGAATGGGATGCAGGATAGGATTATCTATGGTGCGATTAAAGCGATTCAGATGCCCCTTTTTATGATGATTTCAGGTTATATTATTGGGATGACAGGTGAAATAGACAGTTTTATGGAGTTTATGCAAAAGCTGAAAAAACGTGTAGTCTCTTATGTAATTCCTTTCTTTGCGTGGATTGTTATTTTACATGCGCGACGTTTATCCGAAGAATTTCTTCATACATTATTTCAACTAGATAGAGGGCTGTGGTTCTTAATGACGCTATTTCTACTGTCAACAATTATGTATCTGGCAGTTCTTATGCGTAATTGTACGCCATTGCATGAATTGGGATTCCTATTAGTATGGGTTTTATCATTTGTTGGCCTGTTTGTTCAGATACGCTATGGGAATACATTTCTGAGTCCTCATTTGACTATTTACTATATGCCTTTTTACCTATGTGGATATCTGCTTCATAAAATGTATGAAATTCTTATTAAAAAGGAAGATAAGAATATCGTAACATATATTTTCTTTGACTTGAAAGTTCAAATCATACTGGGATTGTTCGTATTTATTTTATTTGTCTTACTCTTATTTAAGTTTGATATGGTTGTTGCAAATAATAAATGGCAATTATCATGTCAGATGATGGCATCTATATTTGGTTGCTACCTAAGCTATCTCTTAATTCGCATTATACAATCAGATAAAATAAGAGAGGGTCTTGCCTTTGTGGGAAAATATACACTTGAGATTTATGTATTTCATTATCATTTTGCCACTATCTTAGGAATTCAGGAAATGAAGCTAACATTATACAGCCTGGAGGGGGCGGGATATCTATTACTGACATTTTTGATTATGTGTCCATTGACGGCGGCGAGTATCTGGTTATGCAAGAGATTTCAAATTAGCGATTTTCTATTATTTGGAAAGATAAAGGTTATTTTATGAATCAAAGGATTGTGACAATTGCAATTATAGTACAGTCAGAGGAGCAAGATTTTAGGAAAACAATACTCTGCGCATTGGAACAGGATTACAAGGAGATAGAAGTGCTTGTTTGTGCCGCTAAATTGTCTGGAAATATCACTCTGTATTTGAATCAGCTCGTGAGGGAAGACAAGAGAATGCGCATTATCTACCATCCTGAAGTGAGTCAAAGCAGATTAAAGAGTGAGGCCTTAAGACATGCGAACGGAGAATATATATTGTACTTAAATGGAAGTGATCTTATCGATGGGGATTACTTATCTACATTTCTAAAAAAAATGAACGACCAAAAGATGATTTCAGGAAAAAAGATAGATGTAGTTAAGAGTGGTAAAATCTTATTATCTGGCGACCATTTCTTGCGTACCTGCTTTTACGAATATGATACTTTTGTGGAAGAAAATAAGATATTGGAAGAAATGCTGATCAGAGACTATATAGGTGAACAGATTTGGAATATGCTGATAAGGACAGAATTGCTTTCAACTCTTTTTTTTGATGAGAGAGATAAATTTTTTGATATCCATCTTATTTATAAATTATTCCACCATGCACATACTATGCTATTCATAAGTGACTTTAAGTACTATGTCCATGTGGAACAGGACATAAACAGTCTTAGAAAAAATCAGATGACGGTGAATCACAATAGAGAATCATTGTCGGAACGCTTAGAGCGCGTAGAAGCCTATTGGACAAGATATGAGGAGATAAAGAAAAAGTATCCTGAGTTGCAGGATCTTTTATTACGCCCATTTTTGAAAGAAAGTTTGCAGATTCTTGTGATATATCCTGAAAATGGAAAGGCAGCTAAAAAAAATACAAATCGTTTACAAATACTTCATGATATTGTTTTTCAGAAAGGATTACTTCGAGAAAGGCTAATTCTTCTTAATCGGAAGGAACAATTGGTATTACAGCATGGATTTTTGGGAAAGGTCATTTATAGATATATACGTAAAATGGAGGAAAAATACCCAGAAACATATCAAAAAAAGAATGCACAAATTGATTCTGTATTAAGTAGAATACTACAAAATAAAGGTAGTATACAAACAGAGAAAGAGAAGCACTTTGATTTAGAAAGTAATAAAATTTATCTGATCGGGACGCCAGAATATCATAATCTGGGAGATCATGCAATTGCTTATGCAGAAGAACAATTTATAAAAAGATATTTTTCTCAAATGGAGATCATTACGATTACAGAGCAATTTTTTCTTAATAATATAGATTTTTTAGTGGAAAAAATAAAAAGAACAGATATTATTCTTCTACAAGGCGGTGGTAATATGGGTAGTGAATATAAGGAACAGGAATCTATACGAAGCAAGGTAATCTTGAAATTTCCTCATAATCATATCGTTATCATGCCACAGACAATTTATTTCAAAAAAAGTAAAGATAGTCAGAAGTTGATGGAAAGGATGTCACAGTGTTATGGACAACATAGGGACCTGACATTGGTGGCTAGAGAAGAAGTGTCTTATTCGATAATGAAAAATAGGTTTAAGAAAAATAAAATACTTCTTTGTCCGGATATTGTATTATCATTGCCATTTGATAGAATTGCAGAATCAACTTTTTTAAAAGAATCAAGAAAAGGTGTTTTATTGGTAATTAGGAGTGATACAGAGGGAATGTTGACCATTAGCCAGCTCATGGATATCAAAAAGTGGTGCATACAGTACTTTGGTAGTACTCGCATGACAGAAACTTCTATCTCTTATGAGGTAGCAGAAGAAGACAGAGAAATAGAATTAAAAAAGAAGTGGAAAGAGTTTCTGACAGCAGAAGTGGTTATAACGGATCGATTGCATGGTATGATTTTTGCTGCAATTACAGGTACTCCATGTATTGTATTGACTAATTATAATCATAAGTTAAGTGGTAGCTATCAATGGGTTGAATCATTGCCTTATATCAAATATTGTAATAGGGTAGAGTCTCTGCAAGAACAACTAAAATCAATGAAGAATGAAATATTAAATAATAAATCATACCGTATGCCTGAAAATGTCTTGAAGGGGTATTATGAAAAGCTAGCAGAAGCAATAAGTAAGGAGAATAAGAATGTCTAGAGTACAAGCGGCATACAGAAACTCAAGAGCAGTTTTTGTCTACCAGTTTACAAGTGTCATTTTGGCATTTGCCAGTAAAAAAATATTCGTGGTAACTATGGGCGTTGCATTTTTGGGTTATAATGCAGTTTTTTCCAATATTTTATCAGCACTTAATCTGGCAGAACTTGGAATTGGGTTTGCAATAACAAGTTTCTTGTATAGACCACTGGCGGAACATGACGAGATAAGAGTAAACGCATTGCTTTATATGTATCGGAAAATATACCAGTTCCTGGGTATTCTGGTACTGGTAATTGGGATCATCGCATCCTTTTTTCTTCCTATTTTTATTAAAGATGCTTCTCACAGTATGTCCTACCTGCGTTTTTTATTTTATATCAACTTAATAGGGACCGTATCGACCTATTATCTTGCGTATCATAGGACGCTGCTGATTGCCAATCAAAAAAATTACATAACCGCAGGTATAGATACGATCTTAAATATTACATTAACAGTACTACAAATTTTAGTAATGCTGTATACGCCAAGATATGAAATTTTTCTTGTCTTGGAATTGTTGAAGAGCCTGATAGGAAATATAGTAATTACGATTTTCTGCAGAAGTCAGTATCCTTTTTTGCGTAAGGAACCAAATGGGGAAGTAATAAAAGAATACCGTAAATCAGTTACTATTTTTGTAAAAGATGCTTTTTTTGCAAAAATTGGAGCCTATGTATTTTATGGAACGGATAACATTATTATTTCAATTTTTAAAGGTTCTATATTGACCGGTTTTCTTTCCAACTATACCATTGTAGTAAATACGGTGCAAGTTTTAATCACACAAATATTGTATTCTATTCAGTCAGTGCTGGGAAATTACATTTTCTCCGTTAAAGATAGACAGAAGGAGAGGGAGATATGCGATCATTACTTGTATCTGAATTACTTTATCGGCAATTTTAGCATGCTTTGTATGGCATTTTTGATTCAGCCATTTATTGAACTTTTTTTTGGTAGAGAATATCTTTTGGATGGCAGTACTGCTTTTTTATATGGAATGAATTTAATGCTTATTATTATATCACAGATGCCTTCCCAATTATTTAGCCTGTATCAATTATTTAAGTATGATAAATATATTGTAGCAGTATCAGCAATTTTAAATATTATAATCTCAGTGATCTTGGTGGGTCCACTTGGAGTGGATGGTGTTTTAATAGGTACCTTTGTGACTTCAATGATTTATATTTTTTCAAGAATCTATATTATTTGGACGAAGATATTTAAAGTATCCGCTCTATATGTATATGGGAAGTTATGCTTGTACTTTGCAGTAACTGCGCTGACAGCGCTAATAACGCTACTGTTGTCAAGACAGTTCCAAGCAGTTACCATTGTGTCGTTCATTCTGCAGGCGTGTCTGACAGCTGTTTTAGCAATTGTCGTTCCTCTAATTATTTTTGCCAGAACGAAGGCAGAACAATATCTAATTACAAAAGTCAAAGAATATATACAAGAAAAAATATCTTCCTGATCTTTCATACTACTCAATATACACCTATAGGAGTATATCATTTTAACAATATCAATAGTATCTTTATGCAATAGCAACAACATGCGAAAGAAGAAAGGATGGTATTGATAATGGAAATTACTTCTATCATAGGAATCATATTGGGAATTGGAATGATGATACTTGGAATAACCAGTGATTTGGGAGGGATAAAACTATTAGGTAATTTTATTCATATACAGTCCATTTTTATAACAATAGGAGGATCGCTTTCAGGAGTTTTGTCTGTATATCGATTCTCCCATTTTGTGAATGGATTAAAAAGCTTTCGATTGATATTTAGAAAAAAACAAGAAAATTTGGAGGAGGTAATACAAAATATAATCAACCTTTCAGAAATAGCCAGAAGAGAAGGTCTGCTTGCCTTGGAGGAAATGGCTGAAAAGCAGGACGACAAACTGATGCGGAAAGGATTGCTGCTGATAGTAGATGGAACGGATTCTGATTTAATACGATGTATTTTTAAGACATATCTTGACAATATGGAAGCCAGACACGAGAAAATATTTTCATTTTGGGATAAATGGGGCGAATTGGCACCGGCATGGGGAATGATTGGTACACTGATCGGCCTGGTAAATATGTTGAAGAATTTACAGGCAGATACAGCAGCAATTGGCCCGAATATGTCAACGGCACTTATTACAACCTTTTATGGCTCTGTCATCTCTAATTGGATCTGTAATCCTGTGGCTGCAAAATTAAGAGATTTGCATGAGGAAGAAATGTCTCATAAAGAAATGATGATAGAGGGGATCCTTTCTATTCAGGCAGGTGAAAACCCAAGGATGATTGAGGAAAAGCTTATCACATTTTTGCCTCATAATGCAGAAGAAAAGAAAGAGATTGAAAATCAGGGGCAGGAAAAGACATCGTTTATGACAGGAGGTGAAGGGGCATGAGCAGAAGAAAAAAAGTGATTGCCAAAAACGCACCCTCATGGATCACTACCTTTAGTGATTTGATGAATCTTCTTCTTTGCTTTTTTGTGCTATTATTCTCTATGTCTACAATTAATGAAGACAAGTACACATCTGTGGTGGAATCAATCCAAAATAGCTTTGGTATTTTCAATGAAGATGATTCTAATAGTATGATTCCTCATATCCAGAAGGATAGCGAAAAGGGAATTAATGCCCAAAATGACGATTCTAAGGTTGAAATGGATGAGTTGCTAAACAAGTATGAACTAAAAGACTACGTAAAAATTGAATCGGATGATAACTATATTATTTTAACACTTGGTGGTTCTTTACTGTTTGATTCGGGGAGTTCCAAGATCCGAAAGGAAGCATTACCTGTAATACAAAAAGTTGGAGTAATTCTGGAACATTACAAGGGACAAGTGATTGAAATTGAGGGACATACAGATAATGTACCAGTTACAAAGGGAAGCAAGTATGAGAATAATAACGTTCTCTCTATGTACAGGGCTCTTGCTGTTGCGGATTATCTACGTGAATATACAAAATTAAATGATGCAATGATTAAATCCTCGGGAAGAGGAGAGTATGTGCCCGTCACAGATAATGCAACAGAGGAAGGAAGAGCGCTTAATAGAAGAGTAGAATTTAAAATATACAAGTAATGAAAATAAAATAAATATCTTTAACGATTCATGATAAAGAGAGCAATAATAAATCCAAGGATACCGCCCATTAATACCTGTAATGGCGTATGTCCCACAAATTCTTTCAGCTTATCCTGCGCTTTCATATTGCTTCCCATATTGGTAAAAAGTTCAATCATTTCATTCAATACTTTTGCCTGGTTACCTGTTTCCCGGCGAACTCCGATAGCATCATACATGACAACAATAGCGAATATGGCAGCAATCGCAAATTCAAAGCTGCCACCACCATAATGAATACCGGTAGCAGTTGCAAGTGCACATACAGTTGATGAGTGGGAACTTGGCATGCCACCGCTTCCAACGAGCCTTTCTGCCACAAACTCTTTTGTAAATCCCATATATATAAGAGTCTTTAATACTTGTGCCACTAACCATCCGATGATTGCCGCAAGTAAAATCCTATTTTGAATTAGTTCTTTTAAAAATGTCATGTTGTGACCCCAATCTGTTTATTATACTGTTTCTACATATATATTATACTGAATAAACGTATAAATTACAACTTACCATTTTTTTCGATATTCCAAAGGAGTCATACCTTCTGCTCTTTTGAAAACTTTTATAAAATATGCAGAATCTTGAAATCCGGAGGCTACACAGATTTGTTCAATTGGATCTTTTGTAAATCGAAGGAGAGATTTGGCGCAGGAAATACGTCTGCTATTGATTGCATTACCAATGGTAATGCCGAAAGTACTTTTATATTCACGGGAAAGATGATATTTACTAATAAAAAAAATTTCAGATAAATGATCCAAAGTAATTTTTTCGGATGCATGTGCTTCTATATAGGTCTGTACCTGCTGTAATTTACTGTGGATAGAATTTGTGCCAAAATCATTTGATCTATTTTCCTGAAAGCAATGCAGGATCAGATCGGTCAGGAACTTGTGTGTTTCCATCTCCATCAGAGGGCTCTGTTCTTTTTGAATGTGGTAGATAGAGGAAATACAGTTTGTGAAAGGTGTTATATCATATGGACGAAAGACAAAATGCCCTCCCTGTTCCTGAAAGTAACGATAGTAATATTCTGCCTGGTTACCATTAAAATGTACCCAAGTCAATGTCCAAGGCTGCGAAATACTACTCTCATGCGCATATTGTTTCCGACAGTCAATCCAGACACAATCTCCTACTTCCAAAGGTAAAATCTGTTTTCCATAAGTGAGTGTACCACGTCCGGATGTGACAATAAAAAATAAATAGGAAGTCAAATTTTGCCGGGTACTGATATGCGGCTCAATGCTTTCCAGACTTCCCACCTCTTGTATATATAAAAAGTGATTCTTTGCATTCCCGGTCGGTGTGGCCAGGATACGGTCAGATCGTGATGTACCCATTTTCTTGCTCTTCTCCTTTTCACAGATAATTTGCTCATACTTAGAAATAAGAATGAATTATGTTAGACATCCATTTCATAAAACCTGAATTGTGCAAATTGATGAATTCAAATAAGTGTAGCAATAATTTACTGTTTTTGGGCAATATTATTGATTGATGTACTTATTATACAGTAGTATACTCACATAGGAAAGCGCAAAATAAAACAAATTATATATAGTCAGGAGTATTTATATGAATAAAATTGCATTAATAACAGGAATTACAGGACAAGATGGTTCTTATCTCGCTGAGTTTTTATTGGATAAGGGGTATGAAGTACATGGGTTGATACGTAGACACAGCATCACCAATACGGCCAGAATCGATCACATCATTCATTCTGATTACAATCACGTGAAGTTCTTTCTCCATTTTGCGGATACTACCGACTCCAGCAATTTAATGAGGATCATTGCGGAAATCAGACCGACAGAAGTCTACAACCTTGCTGCTCAGTCACATGTTGGGGTTTCTTTTGAAGTACCGGAATATACAGCAGAAGCGACTGGGACGAGTACACTCAAATTGTTAGAAGCGATACGGATCAATGGTGGAAATTGCAGATATTATCAGGCCTCCACATCCGAGTTGTTTGGGGGGATCCCAGAAACCGCTCCACAGAGTGAAAAGACTCCATTTTATCCAAAGAGTCCTTATGGAGTAGCAAAACTTTACTCTTATTGGATTACAGTCAATTACAGAGAGTCCTATAATATGTTTGCCTGCAACGGTATTCTATTCAATCATGAATCACCAAGACGGGGAGAGAATTTTGTTACGAGAAAAATAACATTAGCGATTGCCAATATCATAGCTGGGAAGCAGGAAAAATTATCGCTTGGAAATATGAATGCAAAACGCGACTGGGGATTTGCAGGTGATTATGTAAAGGGAATGTGGCTTATGTTACAACATGATAAGCCGGAAGATTTTGTACTTGCGACCAATGAGACTCATACCGTCAGGGAATTCGTAGAGGCAGCTTTCGAAGAACTTGGTATTACCATCCGATGGGAAGGTACCGGTGTCAATGAAAAAGGATATGATAGCAAGTCAGGAAAACTAATGGTGGACGTAAATCCTGAGTTTTACCGTCCCGCTGAAGTGGAATTTTTATGGGGTGATTCCTCAAAGGCAGAAAAGGAGCTTGGTTGGAAGAGGGATGTTGACTTTAAGAAACTGGTAGCTATGATGATGGATTCCGATTTGCAAAGCATTGCAGGTATTTGTACAAGCAGTTATAAAAAGAAAAAATAATGAAATAATTGAAGAAGGATAAATGATGGAAAAAAAAGATAGAATATATGTTGCCGGACATCGTGGATTAGTAGGCAGTGCGATCGTCAAAAATTTACAAGAAAGAGGATACGCCAATGTATTTGGGAAGACCCATAAGGAGTTGGATCTTACAGATCAGAGTCAGGTGCGCAATTTCTTTGAAAAGGAAAGACCGGATGTCGTGGTGTTGGCAGCAGCAAAAGTAGGTGGTATCCATGCCAATAATACAGCTCCCGCAGAATTCGCCTATGAAAATATGCAGATACAATGTAATGTCATAAAGTGCTGCCATGATTTTAAGGTAAAAAAATTGCTGTTCCTGGGCAGTACTTGCATCTATCCTAAACTGGCACCGCAACCCATACCGGAAGATGCTTTGCTGACTGGCCCTCTGGAAGAAACCAATGAGGCATATGCCATTGCAAAAATTTCAGGGCTTAAGATGTGTCAGTTCTACAAACGACAGTATGGAGATGATTTTATCAGTTGCATGCCGACGAACCTTTATGGGCCAAATGACAATTATGATTTAAGTGGATCTCATGTCATGCCTGCCATGATTCGGAAATTTCATGAAGCTCAAAAAAATGATTCGCCAAGCGTGGAATTGTGGGGAACGGGGACACCACTTAGAGAATTTCTATATGTCGATGATATGGCCGATGCATGTGTATTTTTATTGGAGCATTATAGCGGAGAGCAGCATGTAAATATCGGGACAGGCAAGGAAGTAACGATTAGGCAATTGGCGGAAACCGTACAGAGAACCGTTGGATATCAAGGTAAGATCATCTGGAATACAGACATGCCAGATGGTACACCCAGAAAACTGACAGATGTGTCAAAACTGCATGGATTAGGATGGAATCACAAAGTGGATCTTGAAGAAGGGGTGCAGTTAGCATATGACTGGTTTAAAGAGAATGTAGAAAGTGCGAGATTGTAATATCAATAATTTCGCTTTGAAAGAAATATACAATAGGGAAGATGAAGGTAATCATATGAATAGATACGGTGTAATTATGGCGGGGGGCGGAGGAACTAGGTTCTGGCCTTTGAGTCGTAAAGATTTACCGAAACAATTCTTGAATCTGACAGGAACGGATATTCTTGTAAATGAGACAATTGACAGGCTTGCAGAATCCGTTGCGAAAGAAAATATCTTTGTAGTAACCAATGTAACTCAGGCAGAGCTTATGTACCAGTCAACGCAAGGCAGACTCCAAAAAAATCATATTTTGGCGGAACCGGCGGCAAGGAACACATCTGCGTGTATTGGTTATGCTGCCATGGAAATCGTGAAAAAATATGGGGATGGCATTATGTGTATTTTCCCCTCGGATCATTATATCAGTGAATCTGAAAATTTTGGAATTGTGATAGAAAATGCCATTAAGACAGCAGAGAATACGGATCAGCTTGTGACAATAGGAATTAAACCAACCTATGCTTCGACGGGATATGGATATATCAGACTTTGTAAACAAACGGATAAAATGTATTCCAAAGTAGAAGAATTTGTAGAAAAACCAGATGTGAAAACAGCCAAATCCTATTTAAAAACAGGTAACTATCTATGGAATAGTGGTATGTTTCTGTGGAAGGCCTCTACTATACTTAGACATTTTCAGGAACTGTTACCAGATGTATATGCATGTCTGATCGAAATCGGTGACGCTATGAATACTATGAATGAGGAGGAAACCATGAAACGTGTTTACCCGACCATTCCGAAGATATCGATTGACTATGGTATTATGGAGCGATCCAAAGACGTACTTGTGGTAGAAGGCAACTTTGGCTGGAATGATGTGGGAAGCTGGGATGCTCTTCGCGCATTATACGATGCGGATGAAAATGGGAACATTATTTATGGAGAGCAGATTCATATCGATACAAAAAATTGTATCTCCTATGCGAAAAATAAATTGATAGCAGCGTTAGGAGTGGAAGATCTGATCATCGTGGAAACCGATGATGCTGTTCTTGTATGTCATAAAGATAAGGCACAGGATGTAAAAAAGATTGTAGAAGGGCTAAATGAGCAAGGAAAGACAGAATATTTATGACTTTTGTTGAAAAAGTGAATTTCTTAACGGTTTTTTAACAGTAAATTCTAATATTATATGCTATTATAAATAGTGGAAACCGCGAGATGTTGTATATAAAAGGGGAGATTGTATATGGTAGCAGACAAAAACAAATTAGAGTTAGAGAAATACGTAACAAGGCTTATGTTGGAAATGGGAGTTCCGGCACACCTTAGGGGATATCATTATTTACGGGAAGCGATTATCATTTCTCAGGATGATATGGAAACCGTAAGCAGTGTGACGAAATTATTATATCCAACAGTAGCAAAAAGATTTCACACAACAGATCAAAAAGTAGAAAGAGCTATTCGCAATGCGATTGAAGTATCGTGGGCGAGAGGTAATGTAGAAGCATTTGAGGAATTATTTGGTTATTCTACCGATTCGGGGAAAGGTAGACCGACCAATAGCGAATACATAGCTCGGATTGCTGATAAAGTGAGATTGGACTTTCAATTAACAGCGTAGCAGTATAATTTGTAGTTGGATATCTGAAAAAGACGGGGGTTTGCGGTTGCCCCCGTCTTTTTGGGTTTAAATTATAGGAATATTGTGGTAGACTTATTAGGAAATATTTTTTGTGATAAAGAAAGGTAGAATAGTTGGGAAATAAAATAGGATATTTTGTAATTTCACTTGATTTTGAGCTTTTATACGGAATGAATGACAGGACTAATTTGGCCCTTTGGATCAAGAACACAACAGGGGCAAGAATGGCCATTTCCAAAATGCTACAGCTTTTTGAGACATATGGCATACAGGCTACATGGGCGGTCGTAGGAATGCTATATGCAGAAAACAAGGAACAGTGGTTAGATGCTATGCCATCTATATTGCCGCACTATACACAAAAAAACTTTTCTAATTATGAACAGATTGATTTGATAGGAGAAGATGAATTAACGGATCCGCTTCATTATGCTCCAACACTTATAAAAAAAATTGAAGAGACAGAAGGACAGGAATTAGCTTCTCATACTTTTTCACATTATTATTGTATGGGCCAGGGGCAAAAGGAAGAGGCTTTTGAGGAGGATATGAAAGCTGCTTTGAGGATGGCTAAAAGCCATGGTACGACCGTAAAAAGTTTTGTATTTCCCAAAAATCAGTTCAATGACGCCTATTTGCGTATCTTAGATAAATATGGAATAACTGCGGTACGCGGAAATGAAGAAAGCTGGATGTATCGGGCAACAGGTACAGGTGAAAATATAGCGAAGAGAGCAATTAGGCTGCTTGACAGCTACATCAATATATCTGGAAATCATTGCCATCAATTAGAAGATTTAAAAGTGATGAATGGGGTGGTAAATATTCCATCCAGTCGTTTTCTGCGTCCCTTTCATAGAAAACTAGCGCTGGTAGAAAATATCAAGGTTGCAAGGATTAAGAGACAAATGAGGTATGCTGCTAAATATGGTAAAATATTTCATTTGTGGTGGCATCCACATAATTTTGGTGATAATCAAACGGAGAATATGGATAATTTAAAAAAAATTTTAGATTATTACAAATTATTACAGAAGAAATACAAATATAAATCGGTCACAATGGGAGAAGTAGCAAAAATACGTTTATCCTTGAGGCAGGAAGGAATAGATTAAAATGAGAATAGTGATCTTGACGACGGAAGGAGATAAGGCAAATATTTTATATCATAGATTAGATAAAACATATGATATCGCTAACGTTTTTATGGAAAAACCCGTTCCGCGTAGTCGTTTGATAAAAAAAAGAATAAAAAAGATGGGTATTAGAAAAGTAGTAGGACAGATTCTTTTTAAGATCATGATTGCTAAAAAGCTGGAGCACCGGTCTTTCCAGAGAATTCAACAAATTATAAGCGAAAATCAGCTGGATTCTTCTCCGATTCCGGAGGAAAAGATAATAAATGTGACAAGTGTTAATGATGCCAATTGTATTAAGCGCTTGCAGGAACTTAAACCAGATATGGTTATTGTGCATGGGACCAGAATTATCAGCAAAGAAGTCTTACAGTCTGTAGAAGTACCTTTTATTAATATGCATGCAGGAATCACGCCTTTCTACCGAGGGGTACATGGCGGTTATTGGGCTTTGGCTAATCAGGATCCGGATCATTGTGGAGTGACCATACATCTGATTGATGAAGGGATTGATACAGGAGGCGTAATTTATCAGTCTGTTATTTCAGTTACTCCGGAGGATAATTTTATAACATATCCTTACTTGCAATTTGCTTTGGGATTGTGTGATATGATAAAAGTAATTGAGGATTTTATGGGTGAGGGCATCAAAACTCATAGGGTAGACCTTCCTTCCATGTTTCGGACCCATCCTACATTGTGGGAATATCGATTTTATAAAAAAAAGTATGGTGTAAAATAATATGACAATGATATTACAATTAATCTTACAAGCCTTATGTTGCACAGTATTTGCATTAGTCCCTTATTTACTGGGAAAATCAATTGATTTTTTTGTGAATAGTAAAAGAAAATCCATTCCGGCTACGTATGTAACAGGTTTTTTTCTATTATTACTAATATTTGAAGGGGTTGCAATTATTGCTATGAAATTAGATTTATCATTTTCAATGCTGGTTGCTCTATTCAGCATAATAGTAGTACTGATTTGTGTGGCGGTAATGTACGTTTGCAAAAATAAATGTGTAAGACCTTCCTTTGCATGGATAAATTATATTAGAAAACAAGATTCACAGACTAAGTTTTTACTCATTTTTTTATTACTTCTCTTTATTGGACAAATAGGGGTAAGCTTTCATTTTTCACCAATCGTACAAGAAGATAATACTATGGAAATCGTGCAGACGACACTTACAACAAATGAAATTTACATGAATAACGCGATGACCGGTCAAATGTCGGTAAATGGGATTGCGATGCAGGGGAAATTTATGGCATTGCCTTTATTTTATACATTTATATGCCGTGTTTTTCAAATGAACCCTGGTATTTTGCTATATAGGATCGTTCCGATATGGATACTGATGATATCCTATCTTGTCTATTTGCATTTGGCGCAACAGATATTCCGGACAGAGGAAGATAAGCCTGATTCATTTAAGATCACTGTTTTTATCTTGTTTTATAGTGCCCTATTGCTATTTGGAGATTTTCTATTTACCACGATATCCTATCGTATTTTTCACTGTGCATGGACAGGCGAGACTGTTGTGGTGGCAATTAGTTTACCGTTCATCATAAGTCAACTCCTTTTGTTAAAAAAACAGAAGTTCTATTCGATGCTGTCTGTTGGAATTTGTATCGTTACGGTATTTTTTTTAGTAAGTTTAAAAAAGGGAATTACATACCTTGCCCTAACGGGAATCATTTCGTTATTTGTATTTTTGAGTACAAAGGCTAGGGGAGGTAAGATATGCAAAAATTCATAACATTGATCCTTCATGTGAATCAGACCATAAGAGTTTATGGGAAATATGAAATATTATTATATATTGCTTTGCTATATTTAGCTCTACGTCATTTAAAACAGAAGAGCTGCCAGACAGATACAAAAAATAAATGGGATCTAAGAATATGTCTGTTCGGGGTATTGGGATTTGCAATTCTTTGGAACCCCGTACTTGTAATGCTGATTATTGAATTGATGCCAGAGTTCGTTGATTATTGGAGACTATTGTGGGTCATACCAGAAGTAGGAATTCTTGCATATGCCGGAACGAAAATAATTACGGATTCTTATCAGAGTAATCATAAAAAATATATGTTTTATAGTAATGTAATAGCGATGATAGCATTAATTGCATTGTCGGGAACGGTGAATCCCTTTTATTCAAAATCGCTAGCAACGGCTGATAATATCTATGGGATTCCGGATAAAGATATGCAAGTCCTGCAATATTGGGATAATACAAATGAAGAGATCACCATATTGGCCACCAATGCAATCATAGAAGAGGCAAGACGATATAACGGTAGAATCAAGACAATATATGGACGGGATTTATGGAGCACGAGTGCAGTTACTTACCGTATTGATGGCTATGATCAGGTGTTATATCCACTGTATGAGTGGATGCAGTCACCTACAGGGAATGAAGAAGCGATAACGAAGTCGGCTGCCAAGCTGAAATGTAATTATCTGGTTGTATCAAATGGCCGTTTAGAGCAGGAAGGACAGGGAGTTCCCAGAGATCCGAATGCAGTTTTGGATTTGTCCGTTGACCCTGAAAGTTGGTCTTTACACGGCTATCAATTAGTCAGGACAACGGATTATTATCACATTTTTAAATTAGAGGAAATGGAATAGTGGAAAGTATAGAAAATCTGGTCAGTATCATAGTTCCTGTATATAATGCAGCAGCCTTCATTGATGTGACCATTCAATCAGTATTAAATCAGACATATTCCAGCTGGGAATTGCTGCTGGTAGAAGATTGCTCAACCGATGATACTTTAGACCGTATGCAGGTATATAAGGATCAAAGAATACGCATCATAAGGCAACCTCATAATCAAGGCGCCGCCAAAGCCAGAAATGCAGGAATCAGAGAAGCTTCCGGTAGGTTCATTGCTTTTTTGGATGCAGATGATATATGGGAATCTAATAAACTGGAGAAACAACTACCATTTCTTCATGAGCGGAAGGCAGCATTTATCTGTACTTCTTATGAATTTGCAGATGAAAAAGGAATAGGAAAAGGAAAAATAGCACACGTACCCAGCAGCCTATCTTATAAAGAAGCGTTAAAAAATACGATAATATTCACATCCACCGTACTATTTGACACCAAAAAGATTTCAAAGCAGTTAATTACGATGCCGGATGTGAAAAGTGAAGATACAGCCACCTGGTGGAAGATATTACGAAATGGATACACGGTATATGGAATGGATGAGGTCTTGGTACGGTATCGTCGTCCGTTGAATTCCCTTTCTTCCAATAAAATAGAAGCGGTCAGAAGAATCTGGAATTTATATCGAAATGTAGAGAATCTGTCTATCTGGTACAGTGCCTATAATTTTGCTTTTTATGCGGTTAGGACGACACTGCGAAGGCTGTGACCATACGAAATTCGTTGTGCCATGTATGAAATTTATGTTACAATAATAAAAAAATGGAGTTTTTAATAGTAGATTGATTTGATAGTCAAGGCAGTGAGGAAGGTCAGGCATATGGCAAAGTTATTAAGCATTGTAGTTCCATGCTATAATGAAGAGGAAACAGTGGAACCATTTTATGATGAAATTATGAAATTAGAGAATTTTTTTAATCAAAATGAGCTGGAAATAGAGCTCATTTATGTGGATGATGGTTCCAAAGACAAAACTCTTAATAAAATAAAGGAGTTATGTATACAGGACAAGCGTGTACATGCGATATCTTTTTCAAGAAATTTTGGAAAAGAAGCAGGGATTTATGCAGGACTGCAAAAGGCAAAAGGTGATTTTGTAGTTCTTATGGATGTTGATTTACAAGATCCACCGGCATTATTGCCAGAAATGTATGCACATATTGAGAAAGGATATGATTCTGTTGCGACCAGACGCGTAGATCGTAGAGGCGAACCACGCATCCGATCTTTTTTTGCAAGGACTTTCTATAAGCTTATGCATAAGATTTCAAAAACAGATATCGTCGATGGTGCGAGAGACTATCGTCTTATGACAAGGCAAGTCGTGGATGCAATACTTGCAATGAGCGAATATAACCGTTTTACAAAAGGCATTTTTGGTTGGGTGGGTTTTGAGACTAAGTGGCTGGAGTATGAAAATGTAGAACGAACAAGAGGGGAGACGAAGTGGTCCTTCTGGAAGTTATTTCTCTATTCTCTGGATGGCATCATGGCTTTTTCAACGGCACCGTTGGCAATCGCCTCCATAATGGGACTTTTTTTCTGTATCGTTGCCTTCTTATTCATAGCATTTGTGTTTATTCGAAAATGTCTGTTTGGAGATCCGGTATCCGGATGGCCATCACTTGTATGTATTATGCTGTTTGTAGGTGGTGTGCAGCTCTTTTGCCTAGGTATTTTTGGGGAATATATGTCAAAGATGTATTTGGAGGTAAAAAAGCGCCCTATTTATCTGGTAAAAGAAGAACTATAATAAGCGATCAGAATTGAGGTATTTATTTTGCGCAAAATGGAATCTTTCAAAAGAATTATCGTATTACAGCTAGCGGGTTTGAATTTATTATTTCAAGTAGCCTTATATGCCATATTATGGTATGCAAATTATGCGGATACGATACAGGTCTACTTCTGGAAACGGGGTCATTGGCTTGTAATTATTACGTATGGGCTTTTATTACTCTTTTTTTCCAGAATGTATGGTGGATATCAGATAGGCTATCTGAAATCCATAGAAGTCTTTTTTTCGCAGATATTTTCTACCATATGTGTGAATATTTTTTCTTATTTTCAGATATCATTATTAAATGGGAATCTGATAAGACCAGCTCCTTTGCTTAAAATGACAGCGCTTGATATCATTGGAGTGGGTTTATGGACGATTGGAGCTACTTGGATTTATCGTTCTATATTTGCGCCAAGAGAGCTCTTGTTAGTGCATGGAGATCGTTCTATTGAGGATATCACTGAAAAGTTTTCCAGCCGGAAGGATAAATATAAAATTTGCCATTGTATGCACATTTCAGAAGGAATCGATGCGATATGCAAAGAAGCACAAAATCGATACGATGCAGTGGTAATATGGGATATAAAGACAGAAGATCGAAATAAAATTCTAAAGTATTGCTATGGACGTGAGATCCGTGTTTATATCATGCCTAAAATAACGGATGTTATTGTAAAAGGCTCAGAGCAACTGCACTTATTTGATACCCCCATTTTATTGACACGGGAATATGCATTAAAAATAGAGCAGAGAATGTTCAAACGAATGATAGATTTGTTTTGTGCTATCGCTCTAGTGGTAATGACCTCTCCAGTCATGTTGATAACAGCGATCATTATTAAGGCTTATGATAAGGGTCCTGTGTTTTATAAACAAATACGATGTACAAGAGGACAGAAAGAGTTTTCTATTCTGAAATTCCGTAGTATGCGTGTTGATGCAGAAAAAGATGGAGTAGCAAGGCTGGCAGCTAAAAACGATTCCAGAATTACACCGGTAGGTAAATTTATACGTAAAGTCAGAATTGATGAATTACCTCAGCTATTTAATATCATTGCAGGAGATATGTCATTTATCGGACCACGTCCGGAACGACCTGAAATTATTAAGCAATACATTCAGGAAATGCCCGAATTTGAATTTCGTACTAGAGTAAAAGCAGGATTGGCAGGATATGCTCAGGTATTTGGAAAATACAATACGACGCCTTATGATAAGTTGAAGCTGGATTTATTTTATGTTGAAAATTATACGATTTGGCTGGATATCAGGCTTATGCTTTTAACGTTAAAGATTCTATTAAAACCAGAAAGTACAGAAGGTGTTGATACGACTCAGGTAACAGCTATGAAAAGGGAATAAATTATGTGGGAATGCAAGTATGGAAAGGAGCCAGCAGATTTGAAACTGCTGGCGATACAATTTTACAGAAAAATCTGGATCGTTTTATTATCTGCATTTTTAGGAGCAATTTTTTCTGGGACAGGTTATATGATAAGAAATGTTGTATTTGCGCCTGAACCTTCCTATGAAGCGCAAGCTTTATTGTATGTGGATTTTGTGGAAAGCAATGAAGGAGGGCCCAAGTATTATACATTTAACACAGCGGGCTGGTCAGGTTTTGTAAAAACAGATGATATGTTAGACCGTGCCGTTGCCTATTTACAGAAAGATCAAACCGCGGCTTCTTTTGGCAGACCAATTGATAAGTCAGAGATGAGAGATGGTATAACGGCGAGTGTAGATGCGGATTATCGTGTCGTGGAGCTAACGGTGACCAATACCAATCCGGAAAGAGCGGTTATCATATCCCATGCCATAGAAAAAGGATTTTTGGATTTTGGCAAAGAAATGAAAGAGATCGAACAAATACGTATCATGACTACAGCAGATCATGCAGACCGTATCATTGTAGATACCCACACATATCGTGCATTTTTTTGGGGAGCGATATTAGCGAGTATACTGGTAGTGCTGCTCCTAGCAATGCAGACAATTTTAGATGATTCTATTTATGTGCCAATTACCTTTGAAAGAAGATATGGGATTCCTATGCTGGGAGCGATCTTGACACCTAAAAGACCAGAAGAGAGGTTACGTGGTGAAGACTCTTTTCAAATTGCTAGAAAAGAAGAAATAATAACAAATTTTCAGTATTTATGCAAGGATGAAAGATTAGCATTATTAACAGTGGATGCGGATAAAAAGGAAAGAAAAACTGAGAATACAGAAGATATTGCTTTGGATCAATTTGTGAAATTACCGAAAATAAATAATTTATTGCGTCATCCGGAAGAAATGAAGAAGCTTATGGAATATGAGGCAGTTATTTTAGAAATTCCAGCCGGCAAACACAATGGAGCTATCATTGAATATACAATTGCCCAGGCAGAGAAATTCAATTGCAAAGTGATAGCTGGAATATTGAAAGATGCGGATGAAGGATTGTTAAAAACGTATTATTTCGGAAGATTATTCAGAAAAGGGAACAAAAAATGAAAATGAAGGTACAGGTGTTGGTTGCTGCGATGTTCCAAGAGTCGCAGCAATTAGTCAATAAAATGAATCTTTCTACTGATGCGATCATCATCAACCAGTGTGACGAATATGCATATGAGGAATTTATGTATCATGGCAGCCGGATACAATTTTACTCTATGAAAGAGCGGGGAGTTGGTTTGAGCCGTAACAATGCACTTCTTCGTGCGGATCATGGTATCAGCCTTTTTTCTGATGAAGACATTGTATATTACGACCAATATGAACAGATTATTTTAAAGGAATTCGAGCAACATCCAGAAGCCGATATGATTGTGTTTAACTTTGATGTGAATGAGAAACGTAAGACGTATGAAAATGGGAAATGGAAAAAAGTGTATTTATATAACTGTGGCAGATATCCTACTTTTAGTTTCGCTGTCAGAACGGATAGAGTACACAAAAAAAATATTACGTATTCCCTACTATTCGGTGGTGGCGCCAGATATAGTAATGGAGAGGATAGTTTATTTATAAGGGACTGTATTAAAAAAGGTTTGCAGGTGTATGCTTCTGAAAAGACAATTGGAAAGGAAGAAGGAGGGCCTTCTACCTGGTTCCATGGGTATACGAAAAAGTTTTTTATAGACAGAGGTGTGCTATATCATTATTTATATGGACATCTGGCATTGTGTTTAGCAATCCGCTTTTTAGTAAAATATAGAGCTAAGATGTGTACAGAAATTTCGTTTCAAAGAGCTTTATTATATATGGTGCAAGGGATCAGGGAAGGCAGATCTTAGCACGAATCAGGAAAAGAAAACGGGGAATTTACGATGTTACTTTATTTAGGGTTAACAGTACTGACTGTGCTTTTGGCATATGCGGTGAATAACCAGTCCATATCAGATACAAATAGAATAACTAGACAGCAAGTATGTAACCGGATATTTATAATTTCCATCTTCACACTTCTTTTTATGGTTTCAGCTGGGAGATATTATGTGGGCAATGACTATGGGGAGTATGTTGGTACGTTTGCAAAAATTCATATGAGCCGCAAAGTTTCAAGTGAGTTAGGGTTCAATACAGTGGTACGTGCGATTCAAATCTTATGTGGGTATGAGCAGTTTATTCCAGTCTTTGCTGTTTTTTCATTCGCAACAGTGGCCTTTTTTTTAAAAGCGATATATGATCAGGCAGAATGGTTTCCATATAGTTTTTTCTTATTTATGGCGTCTGGCTATTATTTATCGAGTCTGAATACAGTGCGCTATTATTTTGCACTTGCAATTGCCATGTTTGCAGCAAAATATATAATACAAAGGGACTATACCAGATTTTTAATATGGATATTGGTTGCAGCGATGTTTCATAAGACAGTCTTGCTCGTAATTCCGGTTTATTGGTTTGCGTCTAAAAAATGGAAAAAAATTGAAATAGCATTCCTATTAGTACTTTGTACATCATTGTTGTTCTTTAAGGATTTTTATCGAAGTATTATTTTTAAGATTTATCCTTATTATGAGAATTCCGTATTTGATACAGGTAATACCTCTTATAGTAACATCATCAAGGGTCTTTGCATCCTAGTATTTGCCTTATTGTTTTATAAACAGGCCATCTTTCATAATAAGAAAAATGAATTTTACTTCAACTTAAACATAGGGGCATTATTAGTCTATCTGTTTGCTTCTTTTATACCGGAGGTATCCAGAATCGGTTATTATATGAATGCATTTCAGGTATTTTTAATCCCCAATATTTTAGTCAGGATTCCAGATAAAAAGCAGAGAATATTTTTTACATCTGCGATAACAATTGCTTATTTCCTTTATTTTGCAATTTTTATGTACCGTGCCAGTGGGGTTGAATTAAGAATTATACCTTATGCAACATGGATAATGAGATAAGATAAATGGTAACACATGTTAGGAAGGCTATCTATGAATATAAAATTTAGTGTTATTGTAGTTTGCTATAATGCCGGTAAAAAATTAGAGGATACGGTGAACAGTATATTAAAACAGACCTACCAGGAATATGAAGTTCTTGTGAAGGATGGCGGTTCTACGGATGGTTCTTTATCTGCATTGCCAAAAGATGATCGGATTTATTTGAAATCCTGTAAAGATAAAGGGATTTATGATGCGATGAATCAGGCAATCGCTTTTGCAAAAGGCGATTATTATTTGTTTTTGAATTGTGGAGATTCTTTCTATCATAATGAGGTACTAGGGACTACGGCTAAAAAAATAGCTGATTCTGCACGGAATCAGAAGTCTTTCCTCTATTATGGGGATACGTATAATGAGCGAGAACAGTCGATTATTTATATGAACAAAAAAATAACTCCTTTTACCTGTTACAGACATATTCCATGTCATCAGGCCTGCTTTTATGCAAAAGAATTATTTGAGGAAAGACAATACGATATCTCCTATGTGGTACGGGCAGATTATGAACATTTTTTATGGAGTTATTTCTGCAAGCAGGCCCATCCGCAATATCTTGGAATCGTAGTAGCCAATTATGAAGGCGGTGGATTTTCTGAGAGCAAGAAGAACCGGAAGCAAGATTTGGATGAACATAGATCTATCACAAAGAAATATCTGTCATACAATCAATTGTTTCAGTATAAGGTGTTCATGGCACTTTCGTTTGTACCACTTCGAAGGTTTATTAGTAGGCAAAAAAGCTTGGCAAAGATATATAATGGAATAAAAAAGGTATTATACCGTTCTTAAATGGGAAATAATGATAGAAGACATATTAACGTAAAGTGAGGGTATTATGCGAGTATTATGGTTATGTAACATTATGTTACCATTCATTGCCGAACAGATTGGTGTAAAAGCAAGCAATCGGGAGGGGTGGTTATCAGGGCTGGTCGACCGTTTTGAAAAGAATACGGTAGAAAATCAGATCTCTCTTGGTATTTGCTTTCCTGTAAATGATAGAAATAGTGTGGTTCGTGGCGAGATTAATGGAGTTTCCTATTATGGATTTTATGAAAATGTGATAAAAGAAACGAAATATGAGAAGACGTTGGATACTAGTTTACCAGGCATATTAGAAGATTTCCAACCAGATATCGTTCATATATTTGGTACAGAGTTCCCTCATACACTTGCAATGGTGAAAGCTTTTAAAGATCCGGACCATATATTGATTGGCATGCAGGGAGTGTGTGCTGCCTGTGCGGAGCATTATATGGATGGTATTCCGCCCTATATTCGATATCGTTATACGTTACGAGATCTGATAAAAAGAGACAATATCAAAAGCCAGCAAAAGAAATTTCAAATTCGTGCCAAAAGAGAAGCGGAAGCAATCAAAGGAGTCAATCATATAACGGGCAGGACGACTTTGGATAAAGAATTTACGGCAGCTATTCATCAAGGAGTCCATTACCACTTTATGAATGAAACCTTAAGAAGTAATTTTTATAATCAGAGGTGGAGTCTGCATAATTGCGAAAAGTATTCCATTTTTCTTAGTCAGGGAGATTATCCGTTAAAAGGGTTTCATTATATGCTTCAGGCGCTCCCTGTTATTCAAAGGGTTTATCCGGAAACGCATGTCTATATCACGGGAAACCAAATAACAACACATAATACTTGGCAATCCAGATGGAAGATTTCTTCCTATGGTAAATATTTGTTGCAATTGATCAAGGAAAATAAGCTTGACCATAGTATTACTTTTTTGGGTATGGTTGATAGTCAGGAAATGTGCAGGCAAATGCTGCGTGCACACGTATTCGTATCTCCATCTACAATGGAAAATTCGCCCAATTCATTAGGGGAAGCAATGCTATTGGGACTACCTGTGGTGGCATCCTCTGTTGGAGGCGTGCCTGACATGCTGACGCATGAGGAGGAAGGGTTCCTATATCCGGTCGATGAAGTAAATCTTCTTGCAAATTATGTATGTAAAATATTTTCAGATGACTTAATAGCAGTACAGTTATCGGAACATGCAAGAATTCGTGCGGCTAAAACACATGATCCAGAGGAAAATGCTAGGTGTCTTATGGATATCTATCAGAAAATGTATAAATAGAGGGAAAATCATGACAATTACGACAGTTTCTAATTATTTGAATCATCATCAGATCCCCCTTTCCGATGCTTTTTATGAACAGCTGGGAGAAGAGTATCACTTTATTCAGACGGAGCCTATGGAAGAAGAACGTGTTAAGATGGGATGGGGTGCGGAACTTGTTTCCTGTCCCTATTTGTTGCTATTCTATGAGCAGTCAGAACGTTGTAGAAAGATGATCATGGAAAGTGATATAGTTATATTTGGGGGCGTGGACGATGAGCGCTATATCAGCGAACGATTAATGGCTGGAAAGATAGTGATTCGGAGCAGTGAGCGCCTTTATAAAGACGGGCAATGGAAGGCAATATCTCCCAGAGGGCTTATCAAAAAATATCAGGATCATACAAGGTACCGTAACAGGCAGGTGTATCTTTTGTGCGATGGTGGATATGTAGCTTCTGATTTTCACATTGTGAGGGCATATCCAGGGAAAATGTTCCGATGGGGTTATTTTCCAAGGGTAAAAGAATATGATCTGGATTCGCTTTTTGTGGAAAAGTCACACCAAGTACCCGAGTTATTGTGGACAGGACGCTTTGTTGGTTTTAAACATCCTGAGTATATACCGCAACTGGCTATGAGACTCAGAAAAGATGGAATTACTGCGCATATTACATATATTGGCGGTGGTCAGATGGAAGATCAGATTCTCCCACTGATTGAAAAAGAAGGGTTACATTCGATGATTACACATCTCCCCTTCCAGACACCAGATGTCATCAGAACTTATATGGAAAAGGCCAATATTTACCTGTTTCCAAGTGATTATGGCGAGGGATGGGGAGCTGTTCTGAATGAGGCGATGAATAGTGCATGTGCAGTTGTCGCTAATCAGGCAGCGGGTGCTACTCCTTATTTGTGCCGGGATGAAGAAAATGCAATGATTTATAAAAATGGCGATTTTGAGGAATTTTATCACTCCGTGGTAAAATTGATAAAAGATAGCAATCTGCAGCAAAAACTTGGTAGAAATGCATATCATACGATTACCAAGATGTGGAATGCTGAAAATGCAGCCAGACGTTTGCTGAAACAGTGTGAACGAATGCGAATGGGAAAAAGGATAACGTTTGAAACAGAAGGTCCAATGAGCCAGGCACCTGTGATAGCCCCGGGCATGATGTATAAGTTGTTAAAGTCACATAAAAATGATAGATTATGACAGGAAAGAATTACAATGAAAAAGGAACAAAAAGATAGTATACTAATTTCTGTAATTGTGCCCATCTACAATATTATGGAATATCTGCCACGTTGTGTAGAGTCTATTCGGAACCAGACCTATGGAAATCTTGAAATTTTACTGATAGACGATGGTTCGACAGATGGCACAGGCAAATTATGCGATGAGTTCGCAAAAAAGGATAGTCGTATCCATGTGATACATAAAGAAAATGGAGGCTCTTCTTCTGCCAGAAATGTGGGCATAAAGGCTTCCAGTGGAAGCTATCTTGGGTTTGTGGATAGTGATGATTATATTGCTCCACAGATGTATGAAGTATTATTGCACCAGTTACAGGAAAGTGGTATGCCAATTGCTCAGGCCGCGAGAGTAGAAATTGCGCAGAATGGGGAAGTGCTACCTCCGATTTGTGTTCCACCTGAGGAGGAGACGGTATATCCCGCACGGGATTTTTTAAAGGAATTGTTACTGCACAAAGGCGATTGTTCCTTTTGCACGAAATTGGTGGAGCGCTCCCTGTTTCAGGAAAGAATGTTTCCGGAAGGAATATTGAATGAGGATTTTCATCTTTTGGTACACATTCTTCTTACTGTGAAGGGAGTTGCCAGTAATCCAGGACAGATGTATTATGTATTCTATAGAAGCGGTAGTAATACACGCAGAGAATCAAGGGAGGATTTCTCCCGTGTCTATGCAGATTGTGTCAACAATGCAGATATGGTATATGCACTTGTAAAAGAGAATTACCCGGAATTGATCTCTGTTGCAATGAGATTTGGCTTATTTCAAAGATTGGAGTATTTACTTCATATCCCAATTAGTCAGATGACGAATGAAAATAGTCAATATCAAACGATTATACGTTATTTAAGAAAACACTTGCTACAAAGCATGACATGCCGGCATCTGAGCGATAAGAACAAGTTATACCTATTACTTTTTACCGTTGCGCCACGTACTTTGCGTAGATTGCATAAGAAATTGAGGAAGCTATCATGAAGGACAGAATTTATGTATGCCATACGTATTACCATGTCTACGTTGCATTTTTAAAAGAATTTGCACTTTCAGAAGATAAACAAGGAGGGGCTACGGTTGTATTGAGTTCCCTTTCCAATGATTTTGAGAATTTGAAGGATAGGATGGAAGCGATTCATTTTTGGGAAGACGTGTTGGTATTGCATGAAAAACGCTATGATTATTTTGAGGAATTGATTCCGCTGAAAGAGGATAAAGGAAATATCGTCCTGAATATGCTTGCACGTATTAAGTTTACCAAGAGATATGCAAAACTGGAAGAACCTTATATAACGATAGATTTTAAGCAATATAAAGATATTTATGTTTTTTGTGATTCTGATCCGATAGGGTATTATCTGAATTATAAGAAAATCCCTTATCATGCGATGGAGGATGGTATCAATTGTTTAAAGATATTGGATTCCGCCAGATTTGATAACAGAGGCCACTTTGGACTAAAGGTCTTTATGGCATCTTTGAATCTCATATTTATTCAAAATGGATATTCAAAGTATTGTATCGACATGGAAATCAATGACAGAGAATGTTTGAAATATGATAGTCCCAACTATGTGGTAGTGCCACGAAAACCAATGGAGGATGCACTTGATGCAAGGGAAAGAGAGCTGATCATTCGTGCATTTATTCAGGATGCTGATAGATTGCTCGCGCAGATTGCAACAGCATCAGAAGATACAGATACGCAAAATGTATTACTACTAACGGAACCACTTTGCACGTTAGAGGTACGAAAACAAATATTTCAGGATATTATAGAAGAATATTGCAATGGCTGCCGTATTTTTATAAAAACTCATCCGAGGGATATCCTTGATTATGAAAAAGAATTTTCGGAACATATCGTAATAAGTGGAAAATTTCCGCTTGAAGTTATGAATTTGATGGACGGCGTTCATTTCCATAAAGCAATTTCGGTATTTACCCAGGCAGTTTATTCGATGGAATTCGTAGATGAGATACTATTCCTGGGAGAAGATTTCATGGACAAGTATGAGGATCCCGAAGTGCATAGGTATAATGACCAAATTTAGTTGCAAAAAAAGAAGTAAGAAGGATATCGTGAAATATGATGAAAATACTAAAAAAGATCAATGTTTTATTGGATAAGAAACAAAAGGGGAAGATGATCATACTGCTCATTAATATGCTGATCGGTGCGGTACTGGAAACGGCCAGTATATCTCTTGTTATTCCAGTTATTACGATTGTAATTACGCCAGATGCAGTCAGCAGTAATCGCTATATGCGCATGCTTTATGATACGTTTCACATGACAAGTAGGAATCAACTTACGGTCTTTGTCATGTTGTCCTTAATTGCAGCATTTGTTTTTAAAAATATCTTTTTGTTTTGGCAGCAAAAGATGTTATATCGATTTATATATACGAATCAGTTCCGAACATCTGAGCGTATGATGAAGAATTATCTGCGTAGGGGATATGAGTTTTATTTAAATAGTGACACGGCTGTCATACAAAGAAGTATTACATCGGATGTCAACAATATGTATGCATTAATTTTAGCGGTACTGCAACTGACATCTGAAATTATTATATTTATGTTCTTGGGAACTATTTTATTAGTAGTAGATGCAAAAATGACATTTGTGATTGCATCGCTATTATTTGTTACATTATTTGTGATAAAGATCATAATCAAACCCATCATGCAGAAGGCAGGAGCGGATAATCAGGACTACTACAGCGGTTTGTTCAAATGGATCTCACAGACGGTTACCGGAATCAAAGAAGTAAAAATTGCAGGAAAAGAGCAATACTTTATTGATGAGTATGTGAAATGTGGAAAAGGTTATGTGGATGCTGTCCAGAAATATAGCATTTATAATAACACGCCAAGGCTATTAATTGAAACCGTTTGCATAATCGGAATGGTGGGATATATGATGTTTCTGATTTTGAACGGTACCCCAATGACTTCAATGCTACAGACCATTTCAGTATTTGCTATGGCAGCTGTTCGTTTAATGCCCTGTGCCAATCGTATTAATAATCAATTGACTTCCATGGCATATTTCGAACCTTTCTTTTTGGGAGTCAGTGACAATCTTCAGGATGAGATCAGTGACAGCAATGTAGACATGAGCTTTGCAAAGGATTCAGATGCCAAGTTGGAAGTGAAAGAGAGCATACGCTTAGAAAATATTACCTATGCGTATCCCAATACGGAAGTACTTATCTTTGACCATGCGGATATGGATATCCCAATAGGCGCAGCAGTTGGTGTCGTTGGAAGTTCAGGATCTGGCAAGACAACCGTAGTAGATATCCTTCTGGGTTTATTACAGCTACGGGAAGGGACTATTTATGCGGACGGCGTTGATGTAGCAACAAAGTACAGAGCCTGGCTCAAAAATATTGGTTATATTCCACAGATGATTTTTATGCTGGATGATACCATCCGTAAGAATGTGGCTTTTGGTATTCCCGAAGAAAAAATCAATGAAAATCGTATTTGGGATGTTTTAAAGGAAGCACAGCTCGACGAATTTGTGAAGGGATTACCAGATGGACTAGATACTAGTATTGGAGAACGGGGTATCCGACTTTCCGGAGGACAAAGACAAAGAATTGGAATTGCAAGAGCATTATTTAATGATCCCGAAGTCCTGATTTTGGATGAAGCCACTTCTGCACTTGATAATGATACCGAGGCAGCAATCATGGATTCTATTAACCATTTCCATGGCAAGAAGACACTTATTATTATTGCACATAGACTGCAGACCATAGAAAAATGTGACATGATCTACCGTGTGGAATCGGGAAAAGCAAATCGCGAAAGATAGTGCGTGAGTTTCTTTAAGATCATGAATCCGTAAGATAGAGTTGAGGAGAGAAGGATGCGATTAAGTATTGTGGTTCCTGTATATAATATGGCAGGAGATGGAAAACTAAATTATTGTATGGATTCTCTTGTAAAGCAATCGATAACGGACTATGAGATTATTGCAGTGGATGATGCTTCAACGGATGAATCCTTTTCTATATTAAGGGAATATGAGAAAAATTATCCGGGTACGGTGAAGGTGATTCGATCGCCTGAAAACCGGCGTCAGGGTGGTGCAAAAAACATCGGCATTAAGGTTGCAACGGGCGAATGGGTTGGGTTTATAGATAGTGATGATTGGATTGCATTGGACATGTATGAGAAGCTATTACGCAAAGCAGATCAAACAGGCGCGGATGTAGTTGGTTGTGATTATAATCTGGTATATGAGCATACGATGCAAGTCGGTAAAATCGTACAGAACAATACAGAAGATCAGACAGGAATATTGGGAACCGAGCAGTACAGGAAGTTGCTCATGCGCTCGGGAAGTATGGTCATTAAGATATTTCGGAGAGCTATGATAGTAGAAAACGAACTTTGGTTCCCAGAACATATATTTTATGAAGATAATTGTGCAAGCCCTTTGTGGATGATGCACTGCAAGCATTTTGAAAAAGTAAATGAACCATTGTATTACTATTACCAACATGATACATCAACCGTACATTCCATCAGTGAAGCCAGGTGCCAAGATAGGATGGAAGCGGCGCAGTTATTTTTAGAAGCTTGCAGGAAAAGGAACTGGATGGATCGATACAGGGAAGAGATTGAATATCGATTTACTGAACTTTATTTTGTGAACACACTATTTTCTTATATGCAGGGAGAACAGCCAAAACATATTGCATTCATCCGTAAGATGGTTCGGACGATGAAGGAAACTTTTCCAGCTTTCGAAAAGAACCACTATTATCAACGACATGTGAATTGTGAGCAAAAGAAATTCATCCGTTTTCTTACTAAATCTACATTATTATTTTTTGTCTATTACCAATTACTATTTTTTTATCGCAGGATGCGTTGAGGTAAAGCCCTGCCCGTGTTGTTTTTCGCATTTAAATGTGATATAATTTCACACGTTAGATTCTCGCGCATATCAGATATGCAGATAGGAGCAATATATATGTTAAATAACAAAACAATCTTAATTACCGGAGGAACAGGTTCTTTCGGAAAATGTTTCACAAAATATGTATTGGAACACTATGATCCAAAGAAAATAATCATTTATTCCAGAGATGAATTCAAACAATTCATTATGGCAAATAATTTTAAAGAATATACGAATAAACTAAGATTTTTTATTGGAGATGTAAGAGATAAGGAAAGACTGCAGAGAGCTTTTGAAGGCGTTGACTATGTGATCCATGCGGCCGCCATGAAGCAGGTACCGGCATGTGAATACAATCCAAATGAAGCAATCAAGACAAATATCCATGGGGCACAGAATGTTATCGATGCAGCACTTGATTCGGGTGTTAAGAAGGTGGTTGCTTTGTCCACCGATAAGGCAGTGAATCCGGTTAATTTATATGGTGGTACAAAACTGGTTTCCGATAAATTATTTATTGCTGCCAATGCGTACGCAGGACATAAAGATATTAGTTTTTCGATTGTCAGATATGGTAATGTGGCAGGAAGTCGTGGTTCCGTCATTCCTTTCTTCCAAAATATCATTCAAAACGGAGGGAAAGAACTTCCGATTACTGATTATAGAATGACACGTTTCTGGATTAGTTTGCAACAGGGGGTTGAACTAGTCATCAAAGCGTTGGAAGAAGCAAAAGGTGGAGAGACATTTATCTCCAAAATACCTTCTTTTAAAATTACTGATCTCGCGCAGGCAATGATGCCTGGATGTGAGATGCCGGAAGTGGGTATTCGTGAGGGCGAGAAGTTGCATGAAATCATGGTTACCGTGGAAGATTCTATGACGACCTATGAATATGAGAACCACTTTATCGTATATCCGCAGATGGTCTGGAGTAAAGATAAGATGCCGACACCAACGGGGAAAAAAGTGGAAGATGGTTTTTCTTATAGTTCAGGTACGAATAAAGAATGGCTGTCCGTAGATGAAATCAAAGAATTGTTAAAGCAGGTTGATCTTGAAAAATAAGAGAAATACGAAAGTATTAAAACAAGATGAAGGAGAAATGCAGGCAAGTACTGCATTTCTTTGGCTATAGTGTGAGAAGAAAGAAGTCGCAAGCGTCTTCTTCTCTCATTAGTTTGCCGCTTGTAGCGGCATGTTTTGAAATATAACAGTTTGCGATGATGTCGCAGATAGGAGTTATCGATGGAAAAATTGGCAATTGATGGTGGAAAGCCGGTTAGGAATGAAAAGTTATATTATGGGCATCAGTATATTGATGAGGCAGATGTAAAAGCAGTGTCTGAAGTCTTAATGAGTGACTATCTGACATGTGGACCACAGATAACAAAACTGGAAGAAAAATTATGTGAGCTTACAGGAGCAAAATATGCAGTTGCTTGCAGCAATGGCACAGCCGCACTACATATTGCTTGCCAGGCAGCAGGAGTAAAAACCGGTGATGAAGTGATAACTACCCCGATTACGTTTGCCGCTTCAGCGAACTGTGCTCTTTATTGTGGTGCTGTTCCAGTATTTGCAGATATTAATCCCTATACGTATAATATAGATCCAGCATCTGTTTCAGATAAAATTACAAACAAAACGAAAGCGGTCGTGGCTGTTGATTTTACGGGACAAGCAGCGGAATTAAATCCACTATTGCAGTTAACACAGGAGAAAAAAATAGTATTAATCGAAGATGCTTCCCATTCTATTGGAACAGTTTATGGCGGTAAGAAGGTCGGATCTATTGCGGATATGACGACTCTTAGTTTTCACCCGGTTAAAACGGTGACTAGTGGAGAAGGGGGCGCAGTACTGACTAATCATAAAGAATATTATGAAAAGCTTCTTCTATATCGTGCACATGGAATTACAAGAGAAGAAAAGTTGATGGAACATGAATCAGATGGTCCATGGTATTATGAGCAATTAGAACTTGGGATGAATTATAGACTGACAGATATTCAGGCAGCGTTGCTTTCCAGCCAGCTCGATAAATTAACAAAGTTCGGAATGAGGAGGAAAGAAATCGTAGCCAGATATGATGAGGCATTCTCAAAGATACCTGAAATTACGATTCAACAAGAAATACCGGAGTCTGATACGACAAGGCATCTGTATATTCTACGCATCAAGCCAGAACTGTTAACCATTGACAGAAGACAGTTTTTTGATGCTATGTATGCGGAGAATATTTGTTGTAACGTGCATTATATTCCTGTTTATTTTCATCCATATTATGAGAAACTTGGGTATCCAAAAGGGATTTGCCCGAATGCGGAGAAACTATATCAGGAGATGATGAGCCTTCCTTTGTATTATGCGTTAACAGATCAGGATGTAGAAGATGTGATTCATGCTGTTAAAAAAATAGTAGATAATAGTAAAAAGGTTTCTCCAAAGGAGTAGCATATGAAAAGAGTAGCCATTATTACAGCGCGGGGGGGAAGTAAGAGAATTCCGCGCAAAAATATCAAATTATTTTTAGGAAAACCAATTCTTCAGTATTCCATTGAGGCGGCATTACAGTCAGGATTATTTCATGAGGTCATGGTATCGACAGAAGATGAAGAAATAGCCAAGATAGCGAAACAGGCAGGAGCAGTTGTTCCATTTTATAGAACTGAAAAAACAGCAAATGATTTTGCAACAACCGCCGATGTGATACTAGAGGTTCTGGAAACTTATGAATCAAGAGGGCAAAAATTTGACCAAGCATGTTGTATTTATCCAACAGCACCTTTTATCACAGCAAATAGATTACAGGAAGCGATGATGTTATTAGAAGAAAATCATGCAGATAGTGTATTACCGGTAGTACGTTTTTCGTTTCCACCGCAGAGGTGTGTCGTTATTTCGAATCACCAGTTACATCCCAAATGGCCCGAATACATGAACTGTCGCTCGCAGGATTTGGAGCCATATTATCATGACGCTGGTCAATTTTATGGTATTAATACCATCGCATTTGCCAAGCAACGAAAAATCTTTATGGAACACACCGTTCCCATTGTTTTATCAGAGTTGGATGTACAGGATATAGATACGGAAGAGGATTGGAAGATGGCTGAGTTGAAATATAAAATGCTCCGCTTAGTGTAAAAACAGATAGATGGAAAGGGCGTGACACAATGTTCTATATTCGAACAGATGGAAATACGCAGATTGGTGCTGGTCATATTATGAGATGCCTCTCCATTGCACAGGCACTTAAAAATAGAGGAAAAGTCACGATTTTTATTACAGCCGATGAAGAGTCGTCCCGTCTGATATCCAGCAAAGGGTTTGGTACGCTTACTTTAAAAACAGACTATGCCAATATGGATGGGGAGTTGGAAATGTTACTTCCTGTATTAAGAGATAATAATATTCAGTCATTATTGATAGACAGTTATTCAGTAACGGATCATTATATGCGTACGCTAGGAGAAAAAGTTAAAACGATCTATATGGATGATCTTGGAGAGCGTCTATATCCTGTCGATATGCTCATTAATTATAATATTTATGCGAAGGATCTGCCTTATGAAGATCAATACCAAAAAAAAGTAATGAAAGTACCAAAACTATTGCTAGGCTGTGACTATGTGCCCCTACGTTCTGAATTTCAAAATATGGAGGGCAAGGTAAGAAGAACGGTCAAGGATATCTTAATTACCTCAGGCGGCAGTGATCCTAGCAATGCAACTTCAAAGATTCTAAAAGCAATAGTGAGACAGGGAATGAAATATAAAGGAATACAATTCCACATTGTGAGTGGAACTTATAATATAAATTTTGAGGAACTGCGTGACATAGAAAGGGAAAATGGGAATTTTCATCTCTATCAAAATGTAAAAGACATGGCAGCGCTAATGAAAAAATCGGATGTGGCGATTGCCGCCTGTGGTAGTACGATGTATGAGCTAACAGCAATGGGAATTCCTACCGTTTGTTATTTTTTTGCGGATAATCAAAAAAAAGTAGCAGAAGCCTTTGGTAAAGAACTTGCAGGGAATGCAGGAAATATGGAAAAAAATCCAGAAATGGTAGTAGCTGATATCATAAAATATCTGGATGTCTATATAGAATCTTATGAGCTTAGATTGGAAAAAAGTGAGGCCATGATGCAATTGCTCGATGGCGATGGAGCCTCTAGAATAGCAGAAGAGCTAATTCGGATTTAAACATTCATAAACCTAATACGTGGAGGATAAAATGATAAAATTTGCTATAGAAACTTATAAAAAATATGAAGATGTAATCTTATATCTTTTTTTTGGCGGTTTGACATTTCTGATTAGTATTGGTTCTTATTATATTTTTGCAGAAACATTTGAGATGCATTACATGGTGGCTAATGTGATTTCCTGGATCATAGCAGTATTGTTCGCTTATGTTACAAATCGTATCTTTGTATTTAAGAGTAATGCCAGGGGAATGAAACAGATTATAAAGGAATTGTGGTTGTTCATAGCCTGTCGGTTAACGACGGGAGGAATCGAAGTCGTGATCATGTTCCTAGGTGTTTCCTTGATGAGTATCAATGATATGATTGTAAAAATAATTGCACAAATCATTGTCATTCTATCCAATTATGTTTTTAGTAAACTTATTATATTTAAAAAGAACAATGTTGTAAAATGAAAGAAAGATGCTTTCAATATGGTTAAAAAAGTAGAAAAGGGTTCAGGTAATAACAGTATAGGGAAAGAAAATCGACGTAATGCTAATTTTGAATTGTTACGTCTGATTGCTATGTTGATGGTAGTATCTTTGCATTATTTATCGAAGGGGCAGGTTTTATCAGACTTTAAAGAAGGATTACTATCGGGAAACCAATATTTGGCATATTTACTAGAGTCATTTTCTGTTGTGGCAGTGAATGCTTTTGTATTGTTAAGTGGTTATTTTTTAGTGACATCGGAATTCAAAAGCAAAAAGGTAATTCAATTAGTAGCCCAAGTCTTATTTTATGCCATATTGATTCCGGTTATTTTAACAGCAACAGGGGTATTACAGATACAGGATATGAATCTATATACCATATTTCCCTATCTATTTCCCATTCAGACAGAACACTATTGGTTTGCTACCTATTATGTATTTCTCTATCTTTTTACACCGATTCTAAACAGAGCCATAAAGAATATGAACCAGAATCAAATGAAACTATGTATTTTTATCCTATTACTTGTATTTTCGATTCCTAAATCAATCCTACCCATGGAAATACCAATTGATAAGAAAGGATATGACCTTACTTGGTTTATCTGCGTGTACTTTGTGGCGGCATATATTAGAATTTATGGGATTCCGTTCTTGGAAAAGAAAAAGAACAGCTATTTACTGTACGTTATTATGACGGTACTTATTTTTTCTTATATCTGCATCAGCGGATATTTATATCAACGTACTGGATTACTTGAAAATCAGATAAGAGAGGTACTTCATTATAATCATATCTTAAATTTGATATCGGCAGTTGCATTTTTCTATCTATTTATACATTTAAAAATTAAAAATAGAGTACTTATAAAAGGTATCTGTGCAATATCGCCTTATGCATTTGGGGTATACCTCCTGCATGAACACTTAGATATTCGCTATTTGTGGCCTGTATGGTTGCAGGTGAAAAAAGTGAGTGAGACACCGTGGTTTCTATTACACTATATGGCAACAATAACTGGTATTTTTATGCTGGGAATTGGTGTCGATTGGTGTAGAAACAAGATTTTTCGTATGGTAGAGACCAGACTAAAAAATTGTTTAATAGACAGACAACTTGATCGGTTAGATCAGGCACTTCGGATGAAGTAGCGAAGGAGGCCATATGTTAAGAGAAAGAGTGAAAAAGTATAGTAATTACATATTGTTTCCATGCTTGTTATTTTTATATCCACTCCTGCAATGTAATATAGGAGTAGATGTTACAGATACAGGTTATAGTCTGGGGAGTTATCTGTTTTCCTCTTCCCAGATGGGAGAAAAATGGGTTTTCTTTGCCTTCTATTTGGCAAATGTAGTCGGTTCTATGTTAGCTCATCTTCCGTTTGGTCAGATGATGATAGGTATGAATTTATATACGGGCCTTTTTGTGAGTGCGATTGCATTGATCTGCTACTATTTTCTAATTAAAAAAATGGATGCGTGGATTGCTTTTTTAGGTGAAATCCTGGCAATCAGTCTGTGCTGGTGTCCCACCGTCATTTTGTACAATTACCTTACTTATTTTTTCTTTACCATTATGGTAATATGCCTTTACAAGGGGATTACAGAAGATAAAAAATTGTGGCTTTTATATGCAGGTATCGTGTTAGGATTAAGTGTCATGAGCCGTTTCCCTAATATTGTGCAGGCGGCACTTATCATTGCCGTATGGTATTTCGGCTGGATTAAAAGAGATAAATTCAGTAATGTTTTAAAAAATACAGGCACTTGTATGTTGGGGTTTTTCCTTGGTATGGGCGGAATGCTACTTGGTATTACGATACTATATGGATTAGACTCTTACTTAGGGATGATCAACCATTTACTTTCTGGTGATGGGAGTGTTGAAGGACATTCCCTAAAGGATATGGTTTGGCCGATTGTAGATGCTTATTTCGTAGCGGCTGGATGGTTGTTGTATCTTGTTATAGTCACTCTTGGTGGTATGCTTCTTTTCATGATAATGCGGCATCGTTTCATAATGATAAAGAAAATATTGTATATAATCACAGTACTAGTTCTGTTTCGTTTTTTATATGGAAGAGGAATGTTCAACTTTAGATATTATGCCTATGACTCCATGTTCCAATGGGTGGCGATCTTTTTGATACTTTCGCTTATTGCATCTATAGTTATCATGCTGCATAAAGATACTTCCTCCTCAGATAAAACGCTGGCATGTATGACAATTTTAATTATTGCAGTAACTCCGCTCGGAAGTGATAACTACCTGTATATGAATATGAACAACATGTTTTTAGTGGCACCGCTTGTATTATACTGGCTGAATCAATATAGAAAAAGAAGCAGGAATTTTTTCATTGGCAAGTTAGAAATAGTATCGTTTCCAATCAAGGCAATATTGGTCATGGTAATTGGTATTACAATCATACAAAGCATTGGCTTTGGATTTACATTTGTATTTCGGGATGGTACACTGGGCGAAAAAAGAGATACCAGAATCTATAAAAATGATGTACTATATGGGATGTACACGAATCGGGAAAATGCCGAAACAATTGAATCTCTTACAGAGTACTGTGAACAGCAAAAGTTGCAGGGAAGAAAAGTGATCTTATATGGTAATATACCTGCCATGTCTTGTTTTCTCAAAATGCCTGCGGCATTATCCACTACGTGGCCAGATCTTGCCAGCTATACGGTAGAGACCATGCAAAAAGACATTGCGATTATCAGGCAGGAGCAAAATAGTATGGAGCGGCCGGTTGTTATTGTGAGCTCTGCTTTTGGAGCATGGCTTACAGAAGATTTAGAGGAAATGAATTCTTTTGAAGTGAATCCTGAAAAATATGATAAGGATAGAAAAGCAATATTAATTCGTGATTTGATATTGGAAAAGCAATATGAGCAAACATATCAAAATAGTAAGTTTGCATTGTTTGAATAGAAGGAGGACGGTACATGATCAACTTTAACGTACCACCGTATACAGGAAAAGAAATGGACTATATCAAGAAAGCGGTGGATAATCAGAAAATATGTGGAGATGGTGAATTTACACATAAATGTAACGAATGGATAGAAAGAAGAACGGGTACCGCAAAGTGTCTGCTGACTACTTCCTGCACCCATGCCAATGAATTGGCGGTATTGCTTGCTAATATCCAGGAAGGCGATGAAGTGATTATGCCATCCTATACATTTGTATCAACAGCTGATGCATTTGTACTAAGAGGTGCCAAAGTAGTATTTGTGGATATCAGGCCCGATACGATGAATATTGATGAGAATTTAATTGAAAGTGCGATTACCGAAAAGACAAAGGCAATAGCTCCAGTGCACTATGCGGGCGTCTCTTGTGAAATGGATAAAATCATGGAGATTGCCAACAAATATAATCTTTTTGTCATAGAAGACGCTGCACAGGGAATTATGTCTACCTATAAAGGGAAAGCACTCGGAACGATAGGAGATTTTGGCTGTTTCAGTTTTCATGAAACCAAAAATTATAGCATGGGCGAAGGTGGCGCATTATTGATAAAAAATAAAGCGCATGTGGAAGAAGCAGAGATCATTCGTGAAAAAGGAACCGACAGAAGCAAATTCTATCGGGGACAGATAGATAAATATACATGGGTGAATTACGGTTCTTCTTATTTGCCAAGTGATATGAATGCGGCTTATCTGTATGCGCAGCTAGAGATGGCAGATGAGATCAATGATGCAAGACTTGCTTGCTGGAATCAATACTACGAAGAATTACAGGAATTAAAACAAACGGGCTTGATAGAGCTACCTGTGGTTCCGGAAGGCTGCATTCATAATGCGCATATGTTTTATATTAAAGTAAAAGACCTGGAGGAAAGAAGCAGATTAATCGATTTTTCTAAGGAGAATGGGATATGGCCTGTATTTCATTATATTCCGCTTCACACAGCACCGGCTGGAAAAAAATTTGGACGTTTCCATGGGGAAGATATTTATACAACAAAGGAAAGCGAAAGACTCTTGAGATTACCGATGTATTATGGCCTGCAAACGGAGCAAGTGTCTTATATTACGGGTAAAATAAAGGAATTCTATGGAAAGTAATAGAAAGAAATTTATATCAAATAATAAAATAATAGCAGCGTTCTTTATCATGCTTTTGGGAATTTTAATTGCGTTCCGTTTTGATTATTATTATGACCTAAATGACGATCTGGTTATGAAGGATATCGTAGCAGGAGTCTACACGGGGATACCGAATGGTCATAATATTCAAATGTTGTATCCGATTAGCGTATTGATTAGTATAGCCTATCGGCTAATCAGGCCTATACCCTGGTATGGAATTTTTATACTGATATGTCAATTTGGATGTTTGTTTTTAATTGCTGGTAGAATAGCAAGTTATTTTAAGGCTATATGGAGCAAATGCTTGGCAGTTTTGGTAGAATTAGTGCTAATAGGTGCATTTTTTCTTTACGAATTTGTATTTACACAATACACGGTCACTGCTGCAATATTGGGAGCTACGGCAGTATTTTTGCTCTATACAACAAAACAGGAACTTCACTGGAAGGATTTTATAAAACAAAATATAATCAGTATTCTTTTGGTTATCCTTGCATATCAGATACGAACGGAAATGTTGCTGCTTTTATTTCCAATAATTTGTGTGGTAGGGATATGTAAGTGGGCCAATGAAGAACACATAGTAACGAAAGAAAATCTTAAAAAGTATTTGATTCTGATAGGAGCTATTCTTGCTGGTATGTTGCTTAGCCAGGGCATCAATAAAATTGCATATGGAAGTCAGGAATGGGCTAGCTTTCTATCCTTTTTTGATAGCCGTACGCAGTTATATGATTTTCAAACAATTCCCGAATTTAATGAGAACCGTGCGTTTTATGAAGGTATTGGTCTGAAACAGAGTGAGCAGCAATTACTTGAAAATTATAATTTTGGATTTGATAATAAGATCAATGTGGATACCATGAAGGCGACTGCTGCTTATGCGAAGGCAAATCAACAGGAGGGGCAGACATTAGCGAGTCATTTGAAAGAGAACATAAAGACGTATCTATATATGGTTTTCTCAGATCATAATGAAAAACTTCCCTGGATTTCATTTATTATTTTAATATATATTCTGCTATTTTTACTTGCATTCATTGGCAGAGAGTATTCATTTTTATGGAAATTGCCATTTCTTGCGTTTGTAAGAAGTATATCATGGTTATATATCATTCATCTGAATCGATTTCCCCCTCGTATCACCCACTCTCTCTATTTCGTGGAACTGTTGGTATTGTGCGGGATGATATTGGAATTAAGGAAGGATGTACGGGTACGATTAGAAGAACACAATAATATGTTATCGAGAATTCTGCTTGAGGTCCCATTCATTATGATTTGTATTCTTTCCGTCATATATTTACCCACTGGTGTCAAATATGTACAGACTGAATATGATAGACGAGAAGTGGTGAACGAGGAATATCTTGCGTTGCAGACCTATTGTGCGGACCATGCGGATCAGGTATATCTTATGGATGTATATTCCACCGTTGCATATTCGGAAAAAATGTTTCGTAGTTCCAAAAATCTACTGGCTAATTATGAATATTTAGGGGGATGGGTCAGTAAAAGTCCCATTGATAGAGATAAGTTATATGCATTGGGTATTTCGTCAATAGAAGATGCCGCATGCAATCAGAATAATGTATCAATTGTTACGCACCATGTCAAGAGAGACATTGACTGGCTTAATTTCTATTTACAAGAGCAAGGATATGCAAAGGAAGCAAAAAAAGTAGATGAAATTAAGAGTAATGGCAGTATCGTTTTTGATGTCTATCAGATCGTTGATATTGATCTATAAGGGAGGAGAAGTATGATAGTAGGTGAATATATCTATCTTAGAAAGATGGAAATATCAGATACGGACAACATCGTCAAGTGGAGAAATGATAATGAGGTGCGTAGTCGCTTTATTTATCAAGGGCTATTTACAAGGGAATCTCATTTGAACTGGGTCAAGACTATGGTGGATACAGGTAAAGTAGTGCAAATGATGATTTGCGAAATCGGAACTGACCGTCCCATTGGATCTGCTTTTATTAGAGATATTGATCATACGCATCATAAAGGGGAATATGGATTGTTCATTGGAGAGTCATTTGCCAGAGGAAAGGGAATCGGTAGAGAAGTAACTCATCTGATGTTAGAATATGGATTAGGTGAATTGGGACTGCATCGTATTTATTCACGTGTATTAGAGGATAATGTGGTTTCATTGAAAAGTGCATTGAGAGGTGGACTTGAACAAGAAGGTATTTGTATTGATGATGTGTGTATAGATGGGTCTTATAAAAATGTGATTATGCTTGCTAAAGTAAAAAAGAGATATGAGAAGGATGCGATTGGAAGGGGTTTTAAAAAATGCGATTAGTTAGTTTTGTGATTCCGTGTTACCGTTCAGCACTCACAATAAAGGCAGTGGTAAATGAAATAATAACCACAATAGAGACTATGCACGAGTATGAGTATGAGATTATTCTGATAAATGATGCCTCCCCAGATGATACCTTTGATGTGATTCGTAGTTTATGTCAGGAAAATCATAAAATTAAGGGAATTGATCTTGCAAAAAATTTTGGGCAGCATGCGGCTCTTATGGCCGGATTCGGTTGGTGCAAGGGAGATATTATTGTGTGCCTTGACGATGATGGGCAGACTCCTGCAGATGAAGTCGGTAAATTGCTTAAGAAAATAGAGCAGGGTGCGGATGCCGTGTATGCAAAATATCTACACAAAAAGCATTCTATTTTCAGGAATCTTGGAAGCAGAACGAATGAACTTATGACGCAGTATATGCTTGGTAAACCAAAAGATTTACATGTATCCAGTTATTTTGCAGTACAAAGATTTGTTGTGGACGAGATGTTACGCTATCAGAATGCATATCCTTATGTGATAGGATTGGTATTACGGTCAACTAAGAAAATAGAGAATGTAGTAGTACAGCATAGGGAGAGGGAAATTGGTAACTCGGGATATACACTAGGGAAATTGATGGGTTTATGGTTCAATGGATTTACAGCTTTTTCAATCAAACCATTGCGGGTAGCGACAGTAATTGGCGCTATATGTGCAGGAGTAGGGTTTTCTTATGGTATTTATACGGTCATTAAAAGATTATTAAATCCGTTAGTACCTGCTGGATTTAGTTCCACGATGGCAGCGCTGATGTTTATAGGTGGCATGCTTATGCTCATGCTGGGGTTAATCGGTGAATATGTCGGAAGAATCTACATATGCATGAATAATGCGCCACAATATGTGATTCGCGAGACAGTGAATGAAGAAGAGACTAGACAGTAATATATTACAAAAATAGTGTGCGGATTATTATCCAACAGAAGACACGTTCCCACTCGGTTGCCGCTCATAGCGTCAAGACGGTCTCTTTTTGGATTAATAATCCGCACACTATTCTTATTAAGTTATTGATGTGATAAATATTGGCTTCGAGGGCGCCATTTATACTTTCACCACAAAAACAAATCCCAAACTTTAAAGTAAGGGATTTATACGGTATCATTGTATCTGAATTGGCAGTTCTGCTTTTGTTTTGGTGTCGGAGTCAATGCATACCAATTTTGCTGAATGGATATTCTGGAAATCACTTTGCGGAATGATAAAGAGAAGGCCACTGTTTAAAAGTTCATTATTACCATCATTGGAGTCAACGACATCTGTACGTTCAACGATTTCAGGACGGTAGGTATGAGTACCTGTCACGATGAATATATCATCAAAACAGGAATTGTCAGTGGAATTAAAAGCCCATCCGACCAGAACGATCGAAGGTGTGCCCTGTACATCTGTTGCCGTCGAAGTATCGAGTATACCCTCTTCATTAATGCCGGAGTTCCAAGTGTATTTCAGCATATCATTCTTTGTATCATAGCTTTCCCAAGGACTGGTACATACATAATAATGCCCGGTCTTTACCATATCGAAATTATTCTTTTTTAATAAATCCAAATATTCAGTATCTTTGTCTTGTATAATATAATTAGCATTTAGGTCGATTGTATTTGGAAGGTTAAAATTAAAGTTTTTATAGGCACTGGTCCACTCCCACAGATGTTGACTGTCTTCTATTTCCAAACGGTTATAATCGTAAGGAGAGGTCAGAGTTGCTGACAAGTAATAAATATAAGTCTGGTCCAGATTTCCAATATACGTAGTTTTTTCAGCCGTCTTTTCAGGAACTTCAGAATCCAGATAAGCAAGCGGTTCTTGAAGCGGATTATTAAATAACTGGATCAAATAGGTGTCTTCTTTATATTCTGTAAAATAGTAAGTTGCAAAGCTAAAAAAGGAGATGGTATATGCCACGATCAATGTTCCTAATACCGCATATGCCAACTTCCGTGATTTCTTCCAAAGAAACTGATAGGTAACCAGGATACCGTCAAATAAAAGTATGAGAAGTGTGATGAATACACCATTTAGGGTATACGTACGAGTAGGCTGTTCGATTAAAAAACATCCCATAAAAAGTTCTGTAAATGTCCAAAGTATGATTGGAAATGCAGTGTTCCACTCTCTTTTACGAATACTGGAAAATGAGATTCTTAAGTGGTGAGCTATGCCAATAAAAATAAAAGGGACGGAAAAGGCATACATAGTATGATATTTCGGGATGGTATCAAAAAGCAGATGATCGTGGAAGAACACTCCTTTAAAAACATTTACAGCGTTTGTAAAGAAGGAGCTTAGCACAAATTCCTCGCCCCGATAGCGATACATCTTTGTTACAGTCAAAAAGCCCAGTTTTATTTCAGATAAATCAAACATATTGACGATTTGCTCTAAAACAAGCGGAAATCCCAATATTGCAAGCGGGATGACAAAGGCAAAGAATTGCTTCCAGGTGATCTTATGGATTCTTATGATATAAAGTAACATTCCGAACAGGAAGATCGGTAAGATGAAATAGCTAAGTGCATAGGTATATAACACGAGCCCTGCTAGGAATCCGCTTATCAGATAGCGCTTTACAGAAGGTCTCTCAATAGCAGTAAAAAGGAAATAGAGAAAAACAGTGGATAGTCCTAACATCAGGTTGCAGTCGAAAGCCATTCGGTGTAAAGTGGTAAAAATAGGGCAAACTGTATATAAAGCAGTAAATGCAAGAATCAGATTCATGTTTCTTCCATATTTCAAACAAATTATTTTAATACCAAAGATAAGTGTCAAAAAGGAAAATAATGCGATTGGTATTCGTATTGTTAAAATAGATAATGGGAATCCAAATTTGAGCAACAGGGCACATAAATAAGTATATAAAGCACTTTGGCCATCACAATAATTAATAAAATAAACGGGAAAACTTTTTAGGAAACGATCTACACCATAATTGGCAATACACCATGCGTCATAGCCAGTCCCCATCTCGTCTACATTAATACCATAAGGTATCTGTGATAACATAAAGAAATGCATAAAAACATTAACAAGAAGTAATCCTCCAAGGAGAAATACCTTTTTTTTCTTATAAATCATTGGTGATTCCTTTCTGTTTATAACATCATAATAGTAACATTTTAATACATGAAAAGTAGATTAGCAATAGCCTGCGGGTGAAGATATTGTAACAATTAAAACTGTGTGTTATACTAAATTTTAACATTTTAGAAATAAAGAGGGATTAATTTGAAACGAGAAATGAAGCAATACCGTGTATTGCAGACGTTTTTTATCATCATGGCAGTCTTGGGAATCGTAATAATATATCCGGGCAGAGTATTCGTGCAAAAAGAAACGAATAAAATTCAGGCTGATTCATATCAGCAGACAGGAGTCTTGGATGATAACATTAATGTTATGCAGGAATTCATACCGTCAAAGATGAAATTGCATTCCATTACAGTCATGGTGGATTCGCTGGGAGGTTCTACAGGTCTTTTTAAGTTACATTTATATGATCAGTCATTGAATCTGTTATGGGAAGATGGAAAAAGATTTAATGAAAGTCCTGGTATTGCTGAGTATACCTTTCATGTAGACCAAAATGTAGTGATTGGACAACCCTATTATTATACCATTGATTATGATAGTGCATCTTTTGTGGCGTGCTATACAGATAAGAATGAGCAAATACAAGGGGATAATGGCAAACTTTATTATAATCTGCAGGAAATTCCCAATGGTGAGCTTATTTCAAGCTACGAATACGAGGTACCGCTCAGCTTAAAAAGGATCATAATTTATGATGTTTCCATTCTTGGTGTGGCGCTCCTTTTATGTCTTTTTATAGCATTGTTAGGAAGACAGGGAAAATTTAATAGAAATCTAACGAAGAGCCAGATACTCCATTTATATCTGTTGACCTACTTGGTGTGCGGAATTTGGTATGCAGTGTGGCAGATTATTGGTAACCACCTATTTAGTGCAAATCGTGTAGAGAATACTGTGCTATCAGTTGGAGTCATACTGACTGGTATCGTTACTGGTTATGGTATCTGTAGAGTTAAGATTGATGATTTATTGCTAAGTATACCAAAATTAAAAGAGAAAATACCTGATATACTACAGATCGTTTTTTGGGGAAAAGCAATATTGGCATGTTGTGATTTTGTAAATGCGGGATCCAACTATGCGCAAGGATTAGCATTACGAGAAATGTGTATCTATTTTGGTCTTGCGATGATTACAATGTATACAAAAAGAGAATTATGCAATAGAATAGTAGCAATTTATCTTATATTTGGTGCTGGAGCAGCGTTTTTCTACAGTAGGATGTTCTGGGGACAGGGAGAACCATTTCAAACGGCGGTTCGGACAGCTATTATGTGCTTGGTTGCAGGAATTGTTCTAATGCTAACAATAAACCAACTGATCCGTAAGAAAGTAGCATTTTTTTCACTACCTTTTGCTTCAATAATTGCAATATTTTTTATATTGCTTCTAATTTTTAGAAACGGAAATGTGTGGGAAATAGCAACGGTAGTACCATTTACTCTTTTCTATATTAAGCAGCAGAGTATGCAACAGATGGATCAGACATTAGGAAATATAGCAAACGGTATTATTCTGTCTTTTGTAATCACTACGGTACAGGCGCTATTGTATCGGCCATTCCATTATTATACCATGATCCGTTACTCGGGTATTTTTATGACGGTAACGGTGACCGCGGTATATTTGGGCATGATTTTTGCGGTTGCATTGTGTAAGCTACTGATAAAGTACCGACAGTCCTATAAATTAAGAAATGTATGGATGGAACTTTTTATTTTGGGCTTGACATTTGGCTATGAATTTTTGACATTATCTCGAACTGGTATGGCCTCTTGTTTTGTGGTATTTATAGTGACATTTGGATTATTTGTAATAATTCATTATAAAGAGCACCTACGGTTTTTTCGTTTTATTTGTTATATTTCACTAGCTATTATTTGCTGTATACCAATTGCATATACAGGATCTAGAATCATACCGGCACTTTCGAACAGACCAAAAATTTATCTGGGAGAAGAATTTCAGGATTCCATTAAACAAGGAGAGCCGATTGATTCTTTCCGCTATATAACCATTGAAAAACTTCTGGGCATGTCCAAGGAACGTATGCTGGGCAAGACAGATTTAAGTTATGTTACGAAATCTGGTAAAACGGTGGAAGAGGTTCTGGAAGAGGCAAAAAAAGAGAACGAAAATGCCACGGCAATGGAAGAAAGCGGCGTTACTGTAAAGGATGATAAATTAACCTATATTGATGATTACGGAAGTGAATATACCATCGACAACCCGGATTATTCCAATGGACGTTTGGAGATCTTCAGGATTTATCTAAAGAATATGAATTTAAAAGGACATAGTACGATAGGTCTTCCGCAGGAAGATGGTTCTATTCTTGTACATGCGCATAATTCTTTTATTCAGATGGCATACGATTGTGGTATTGTTACAGGAATTATATTTCTTTTATGTTATATTGTTTTAGGAGTCCGTAGTATCTGGTATTATCAGAAACGTAAAGACAAAGACAGATACGCGATGTTACCGGTTATTATTTTTGCCGTATTTGGTATATCAAGTATGGTCGAATATGTATTTCGTCCTACGATACCACTTGGGTTTGTATTTTTACTTATGATAGCACCATTGATAATTAAGCCGGATAGATGTGATGAGCGGCAATCTGACACAGAGTTGGAGCAGAAGTAGTGATGAATATGAAATTAGATAAAATAAATAGTAAACTTATATCGAGAAGATTATTTTTGGCAGTTTATGATGTGTTTGCGGCATGTATGGCATCACTTTTTGCTTTGATGATACGGTATGATTTTCATTATGATGAGATAGCACCTCATTTTTTGGAATCGGTAGAGAATTTCATCCCCTTTACCATTATCATAACGCTGATTGCATTTTATTTGTTTCGACTTTATCACAGCCTGTGGATCTTTGCAGGTGTTACGGAAATGCAGAATATTGTTATTGCATGCTTACTGGCATCAGCCGTGGAAGGGCTTTTATTATATTTTACAGGACATCCGGTGCCAAGAAGCTATTATTTTACCAATGCTGGTTTTTTAATAGCATTTACGTTTACAAATCGATTTTCGTACCGATTTTTCCGTGGTATGAGACATAAGCAGCAGAATAGAAAAAATGGCATACAAGTAATGATCATTGGGGCAGGTGATGCGGGAAATGCAATTATTAAAGAAATTGTTAGCAGCAATTACACCCGTATGGTCATTAAGTGCGTAATAGATGATGACATAAATAAGTGGGGAAGATTTGTTCAGGGCATCAAGGTAGTAGGCGGCAGAGACAGAATCGTTGAGATGGCTAATTTTTATGGTATTAATGAAATATTCATTGCCATGCCGTCCGTGTCTCAAAAGGTAATACGAGAGATTATACAGATCTGTCAGGAAACAGATTGTAAATTACGTACCTTGCCAGGTATGTATCAATTGGTAAATGGAGAGGTAGATGTCAGCAAACTTCGAGATGTAGAAGTGGAAGATCTACTGGGCAGGGATCCAATCAGCGTGGATCTGGATGCTATTCTGGATTATGTAAAAGATAAAACCGTCATGGTCACAGGGGGAGGCGGATCCATAGGCAGCGAATTGTGTCGGCAGATCGCATCTCATTATCCCAAACAATTAATAATCTTAGATATATACGAAAATAATGCGTATGAAATACAGCAAGAATTAAAATCGAAGTATCCGGAACTTAAGCTACTGGTATTGATTGCATCTGTCCGTAATACAAACCGAATGAACTGGGTATTCGCTACCCATAGGCCGGATATTGTATATCATGCAGCGGCGCATAAGCATGTACCGCTCATGGAAGACAGTCCTAATGAAGCAATTAAAAATAATGTTTTTGGAACATTTAAGACAGCTCAGGCAGCCGCTTGGTATGGTACCAAGAAGTTTGTTATGATTTCAACGGATAAGGCAGTAAACCCCACCAATATTATGGGAGCCACAAAACGTATTTGTGAGATGATCATTCAAATATTCAACAGACACTATGATACGGAATTTGTAGCAGTACGCTTTGGCAATGTACTAGGCAGTAATGGAAGTGTAATACCTTTATTCAAAAAACAAATAGAAGCAGGGGGACCTGTCACGGTTACACATCCGGAAATCATTCGTTACTTTATGACGATACCAGAGGCAGTTTCGTTGGTATTGCAGGCAGGAACGTATGCAAGAGGTGGAGAGATCTTTGTACTGGATATGGGTGAGCCTGTTAAGATCTTGGATCTTGCCAAGAATCTGATCCGCCTTTCAGGGTTTAAATTAGATGAGGACATTGAAATTAAGTTCACAGGGCTTCGACCAGGAGAAAAATTGTATGAAGAATTATTGTTGGATGAAGAGGGACTGCAAGAAACTGCAAATAAGCTGATTCATATCGGTAAACCAATTGAAATAGATGAGACGATTTTTTTCTGTCATTTAAAGAAATTGAAAGATGCAACAGAAGAAGAAAGTGAAGATACCAGGGCTATGATTCAGGATATCGTACCGACTTATGTTCCAAAATCGCTTGAGGAGCAAGAACAATAGCCCGTAAAGAATATAGTAATCATATTAATTCAGAAAAGAGGCAGACTTATGGAAAAGAAAAGAATCTTTCTTTCTTCACCAACTATGAATGGCAAAGAACAAGAATATATAAAGGAAGCATTTGATACGAATTGGGTAGCTCCACTTGGTAAAAATGTGGATGAATTTGAAAATGAGATGGCAGCACATGTGGGCATTGCACACGCAGCCGCATTGAGCGCAGGTACGGCAGCCATTCATCTAGCTCTGAAATTGCTCGGGGTAAAGCAAGGTGACAAAATATTTGTTTCATCGCTCACTTTTTCAGCGAGCTGTAATCCGATTTTATACGAAAAGGCAGAACCCGTATTTATCGATGCGGAACCGGATACTTGGAACATGTCACCGGAAGCTCTGAAACGTGCATTCGAAACATATCCCAATCCAAAGGCTGTTATCCTGGTTGATTTATATGGAACACCTGCAAAAATGGATGAGATCATGGCTATTTGTGCAGAGCATAAGGTACCGCTGATAGAAGATGCTGCTGAAGCATTGAGTTCCACATATAAGGGTAAATATATTGGTACATTTGGGAAATTAGGTATTTTTTCATTTAACGGTAATAAAATAATTACAACATCAGGCGGAGGCATGCTTGTATCTGAGGACATAGCACTTATAAACGAAGCAAGGTTTCTGGCAACACAGGCAAGGGATCCTGCCAGACATTATCAGCATTCAAAAATCGGTTATAATTATCGTATGTCTAATATCATTGCGGGTATTGGAAGAGGGCAACTAACTGTCTTGGAAGAATACAAAAAGAAAAAGCAGGCGATCTATAAAGAATATAAGAATAGACTTGCAGATATCAAAGAGATCACTATGAATCCAATGAATCCGGATGGGGAAGCCAATAACTGGTTATCCTGCCTCACAATAGATACTTCTTCTAAAATAACCCCCAATATGGTGATGGATGCTTTAGAGGCAGATAATATAGAATGCAGACCAATTTGGAAACCAATGAATCTGCAACCTGTATTTGCTGAATATGATTTCTTCCAGCATAAGAATGGTATGGGATCTGTTGGAGAGAATATTTTCAACACTGGTTTGTGTCTTCCGAGTGATGTGAAGAATACATCAGAAGATATGGACAGAATCATTGGAATTATCAGGGGATTATTTATGAACTAGATCTCAACATGGTTCAATCGTAACACGCTTTCGCGTCATAGCTAATGTAGGAGTATAGAATGTATCAGCGATTTGTAAAGAGGGTATTTGATGTAGTATTATCAGGAGCTGGACTGCTTATATTAAGCCCGGCTTATTTGGTTTTAGCGGTATTGGTACGGGTCTTTCTGGGAAGTCCAGTCATATTCCGACAGGAGCGTCCAGGTCTGAATGAAAAAATATTTACCTTAAAAAAATTTCGTACTATGACAGATCAGAAAGATCAGGATGGAAAATTGCTACCTGACTGTGAGAGACTGACTTCCTTTGGTAAGTTTTTACGAGCAACCAGCTTGGATGAACTTCCAGAATTATGGAATATCTTTGTGGGAGATATGAGTATCATAGGACCAAGACCACTATTAGTAAGCTATTTACCGTATTATACGGATCAGGAGAGGAAGAGGCATTCGGTAAGACCGGGATTAACTGGTCTGGCTCAGGTGAGTGGTCGCAATTATCTCGCTTGGGATAAGCGATTAAAAAAAGATGTAGAGTATGTAGAAAACATCACGTTCATCAATGATGTTAAAATATTGATTAGTACCATATCGGTTGCATTAAAGCCTGATAATGTAGCAGAAGATACAAATCAGGCAGAGGGAAATTTTGCACAGATACGAAAAGCACAGGAAGAAGCTGTAAAGGCAAAAAGAAATCCATACTAAAACAAGTGTGTAATTGAGTAAGAGTGAGGAATGATCGGTTATGAATATTTTAATATTAAGTGCGGGAACAAGAAATAAAGTGGTTGAATATTTTAAGCAACAAATAGGGGATAGTGGTAAGATTATTGCTACAGACTGCAGTGAATTGGCACCTGCAATTTATGAAGCAGACGAATATGTGATCGTTCCAAGAATTGATGAAGAAGGTTATTTGGAGATCATCTTGAATATCTGCCGGGAAAAGGAGATTGATGGTGTGTTTTCCCTGATTGATCCAGAGTTAAGTTTACTTTCTGCCAATAAGAATAAATTTTTGCAACTAGGCACGACACCTATTATCTCGCCGGAAGATGCTGTGGAAACTTGTTTTGATAAATTTAAAATGTATCAGCTGTTAACGAATTCGGGATATAAAACTGCGAAAAGTTATGTGGATAAAGAAGCATTTTATAGGGATGTTACCGCTGGAAAAATATCCTATCCAGTTTTTGTTAAACCGGTAAAAGGTAGTGCCAGTATCAATATTAATAAAGTATCCAGTCCCAAAGAAATGGATGTTCTATTCGACTTATATGATGATCTTATGATTCAGGAATTTATGGATGGTATAGAATATGGTGCTGATGTATACATTGATATGCTTTCAGGCAAAGTGACTTCTATCTTTACAAAAGAAAAGATTAAAATGCGTGCAGGAGAAACGGATAAATCGGTATCGGTAAAGGACGAGGCTTTATTTCAGTTAATTCAGGAATTTGCTGAAAAAGTTGGATTCCGTGGAATTATTGATATGGATATATTTAAGATAGATGGAGAATTTTATATTTCAGAAGTAAATCCAAGGTTTGGAGGAGGATATCCACATGCTTATGCCTGTGGAGTCAATGTTCCGAAACAGATGATACAAAATCTTGCAGGTGTTGAGAATCCTTGTACCATTGGTGCGTATCAAGAAGGAATCTACATGATGAAATATAATGAAATCATGATTCGGTAGGTATGCTGGATATGCAGGAGAGTAAGTGCATGAAAAAAACAATTATGATTCTTACCAATAGTGACTCTGGACTTTACGATTTCCGAAAAGAAATATTGATGAAATTGATTTCCGAAGGATATCGTATCATTGTATCAGTGCCGGAGGGTAATTACCGGGAAAGAATTGAACAATTAGGCTGTTTGTATGTACCTACTGTTTTAAACAGGCGGGGTATGAATCCAGTAAAAGATGCTTTTCTTTTTATGAATTATATACGAATGTTAAGAAAGTATAGACCAGATTTAGTACTTACGTATACGATTAAACCAAATACTTATGGATGTATAGCCAGTAGGATTCTAAAGATTCCGTATCTGGTCAATATAACAGGACTTGGGACAGCCTTGGAGAACGCAAGTGTCATTCAAAGAATTGTAGTAATGCTATATAAAATTGCATTAAAAAGGGCCCGGTGTATCTTTTTTCAAAATCAATATAACCAAGAATTTATGGTTCATTTGGGCTGCATCAATGGAAGGAGCAGACTCTTGCCTGGATCAGGTGTGAATTTAGTGGAACATAGGTATTCCCCATATCCAGACGAAGAAAAAGAAATTCGAATTTTGGATGTCATGCGTATTATGCCTGCAAAGGGAGCTTCTGAACTACTTGCGGTGGCACCATTGATTCATAAAGAATTTCCCAATGTTATTTTTGAAATTGCGGGTTCCTATGAGGAAGAAAGCCGTGCGGAATACGAGCCTGTGATAAAGGACTTGCAAAATAAGGGGATTTTGCGTTATTATGGGTATCGGGAAGATATACAGAAAATAATGGAAAATAGTCATATTATCATAAATCCATCATACAGTGAGGGAATGTCAAATGTATTGTTGGAAGCGGCGGCGATCGGCAGACCATTGATTGCTTCTAATATAAATGGTTGTAAAGAGACATTTCAGAATGACATTACTGGAATCGGCTGTGAAGTGCGTAATCAGGAATCACTGCTACTGACGTTACGAAAGATGTTAAGGAAATCCACTGAGGAAAGGGCGCGGATGGGAATTAACGGAAGAGCCTATGTGGAGCAAAAATTTAACAGGGAATTAGTCGTTGCTATTTATTTGGAAGAAATCGCTTTGGCATTGAAGGACAAGTAGGAAAATATAAATCAAGAAAGCATAAGTAAGAAAAGAGGATCATCATATGGGATTGTATGAAAGAATCGTAAGCGGAGAAGAAAAGGTATCACTGGTCGGTTTGGGATATGTAGGAATGCCGATCGCAGTAGCTTTTGCAAAAAAGATAAAAGTGATTGGGTTCGATTTAAATGCTGAGAAAATAGAATTATATAAAAAAGGTATTGATCCAACCAGAGAGGTTGGAAATGAGGTGATTACGAATACGACAGTAGAGTTTACTGCGGACGAGACTAAGTTAAGGGAAGCGAAGTTCCATATTGTGGCAGTGCCGACACCTGTAAATGATGATCATACACCAGATCTTTCACCAGTGGAAGGTGCCAGTGCGATTCTGGGCCGTAATTTAACAAAAGGTGCCATCGTAGTATTTGAATCGACCGTGTATCCGGGAGTGACCGAAGAAATCTGTGTTCCTATTTTAGAGAAAGAATCCGGTCTGAAGTGTGGAGTAGATTTTAAAATAGGTTATTCTCCGGAGAGAATTAATCCTGGTGATAAGGTGCACCGTCTGGAAACGATTACAAAAATTGTGTCTGGTATGGATGAAGAAACGCTCGATACGGTAGCTAAAGTATATGAGCTGGTAGTGGAAGCAGGGGTACACCGTGCAGAATCTATAAAAGTAGCGGAGGCAGCTAAAGTAATTGAAAACAGTCAGAGAGATATCAACATCGCGTTCATGAATGAATTATCTATTATTTTTAATAAGATGGGCATTGATACCAAAGCAGTGTTGGATGCAGCTGGAACAAAATGGAATTTTTTAAAATTTTTCCCTGGATTAGTAGGAGGACATTGTATTGGTGTCGATCCTTATTACTTGACTTACAAGGCAGAACAATTGGGATACCATTCACAGATTATTTTATCTGGCAGACGTATCAACGATGATATGGGAAAATATGTGGCTGAGAGTCTGGTAAAAAACCTGATCAAGGCGGACATCCCTGTCAATAATGCAAAAGTTGCAATACTAGGGTTCACATTTAAAGAAAACTGTCCGGATACCAGAAATACAAAGGTAGTGGATATTTATAACGAATTGTTAGAGTATGGTATCAAACCTGTGGTGACGGATGAGACGGCTGATGCGGATGAGGCTAAGCGATTATATGGAATTGATTTTGTCTGTATGAATAGCATTCAGGATATGGATGCAGTGATCATAGCAGTATCCCATACGGAATTCCTAAAATTAACAAAAGAAGAGATCACAGGATTTTATAATAAAAAACATGTAAAGAAAGTACTGGTTGACATAAAAGGATTGTTGAATAGAAAAGAATATACGGAAGATGAGTATATTTATTGGAGGCTATAGAATGGGATATAAAAATCTGAAGTTTGATGAAGATAGTATATTTTTGGTAACAGGAGGAGCAGGATTTATCGGTTCCAACCTTTGTGAAGCGATTACTGACATGGGATTTCAGATAAGGTGTCTGGATGATTTGTCGACTGGTTCACAAAAACATGTTACAATGCTGGAAGATAGACCGAACTACACCTTTATCAAGGGTGATATTAAAGATTTTGATACTTGTATGGAAGCCTGCAAAGGTGTCACATTCGTTTTAAATCAAGCAGCATGGGGCAGCGTTCCCAGAAGTATTGAAATGCCTTTATTTTATGAAGAAAATAATATCAAGGGAACACTTAATATGATGGAAGCTGCCAGACAAAATGGTGTAAAGAAATTCGTCTATGCGTCCAGTTCCTCGGTATATGGTGACCATCCAGCACTCCCTAAGAAAGAAGGGGTGGAAGGTAACTTATTGTCTCCTTATGCGCTTACAAAGCGGACCAACGAAGAGTACGGAAAGTTATATAAAAAATTATATGGTTTGGATACGTATGGTCTTAGATACTTTAATGTTTTTGGACGTCGTCAAAATCCTGACGGAATGTACGCAGCAGTTGTTCCTAAGTTCATAAAGATGTTACTGAATGGGGAGACACCTACCATCAATGGAGATGGCAGACAGTCCAGAGATTTTACTTACATTGATAATGTGATAGAAGCGAATCTAAAAGCATGCCTTGCATCTAGCGATGCAGGTGGAGAAGCTTTTAATATCGGATTTGGTGGAAGAGAATACTTAATAGATATTTATTATAATTTATGTGAAGCACTGGACAAAAAAGTAGAACCTAATTTTGGACCTGACAGATTGGGCGATGTCAGAGATTCTAATGCAGATATCAGTAAAGCAAAAGAATTATTGGGATACGATCCTGAATATGACTTTAAAACAGGAATTAATCTTGCAATTGATTGGTATAAGGCAAATCTGTAGCGTAACAGATGTGTTTTAAGAATGAATAGACTTTCTGTATGTGAATATGGGAGGTCTATTTTGCTTATGAATTAGATGTTGCATGCATAAAATACATGTTCTAAGTACCAGCGCCATTCATACAGTTGTTTATCAAACTATGTTATTTATAGTGAAGAAAATTGATCCAGATTAGCAGAAAGGAATCAAAATGAGATATGATATCGTAATTTTTGGAGTAAAAGATACGACAGAAGAAATTGTAGAATATATACAGAAAAAGATAGGACAAGTAGATTTGGTAGTGACGATTCATGAAAGTGTCCTGGGAGGAAATCAGGTATCTGGATATAAAGGACTTGGATTCTTAACAGAAAAATATGGAATTAAAGTGTTTGAAACTAGATCATATGGCTTACAAGATGAAGAGACAACGGATTTCTTTTCTAATAATGAATTTGGAATTGGTATTTCTATGGGATGGCAGCGTTTAATTCCAGAGCATGTATTGAATGCTTTTCAGGAAGGTGTCTTTGGATTTCATGGAAGTTGCGGATACCTCCCTTTCGGTAGGGGGCGTTCTCCCCTTAACTGGTCTGTTATCCATGGAGATAGTAGATTTATTTTAAATTTATTTCAATATGATAAGAAGGCAGATAGTCCGAATGTCTTTGCAAATGAAATGTTCCAGATCAGTGTGCATGATACGATTCGAACATTACAATATAAAAGTGTTATCGTATCCAAGAGACTTATACACAAATTACTTACTGCGTATAGAGAAGGAGACATAAAGATTCATAGAGAATCCAAAGATTATGACGGTTGGTATGACAAGCGTACGGCAGAGGATGGAAGGATTGATTTTCATTCTCGCACACGAGATATCTATAACCTTGTGCGTGGTGTTACCAAACCTTTTCCGGGAGCATTTTGTTATCAAAATGGAGATAAAGTTACTATATGGAAGCTACATCCATTTGATGAGATACTCGATTTTTCTATGTATGCACCGGGTGAAGTGATTGATGAATATGATGGACAGGTAATTGTCAGGACCTTGGATGGTTCTATCCTGATAGAAGAATATGATGCGGATAAAAAGATACGAATAGGCACTATTTTACAGTAATGGAGTGATGGAAAATGAAAATAGCAGTACGTTTAGATGATATTACCCCGGATATGGACTGGGAAAGTTTTTATCGGTTCAAAGAATTATTGGATCGGTATGGGATTAAACCTTTGATTGGCATTGTTCCGGATAATATGGATACCAATTTGATGTGTGACAAAAAAAGAGAGGACTTCTGGATTTTTATCAAAGAACTTTATGGAGCGGGTTGGTGTATAGCAATGCATGGATATCAGCATGTTTATACGACCAAAAAAGGTGGTTTGTTTCCACTAAATCACTTCTCTGAATTTGCGGGAGTTCCTTATAAAAAACAAAAGGAGATGCTTTCCGAAGGAAAGAAAATTTTGCAGGAACATGGGATTAATACGAATATCTTTATGGCACCAGGGCATTCTTTTGATAGAGACACATTGCGTATTTTGTCAGAGTTGGATTTTCAATATGTAACAGATGGGTTTGGCAGTCAACCCTATAGAGAAACAAAGAGCAATCTGATATTTCTGCCTATAGCGTTTCATAGTAAAGTAGAGATCACCAGGCGGAGAGGGTATACGACATTGGTATATCATTTGAATGGTATGTCATCCAAGCAATTTAAAAAGCAAGAAAAATTATTTCAAGAATATAAGGATCAATTCATATCTTTTGAAGAATACATGAAGGTAATACCTGTTATGCGCTTATTTACAGGAAGATTGATTGAAATAGGTAAAGTATTCCTTAAATATTTTTTGGTTCGTATACGCACATTATTGCGAAAATAAAAAGAGATGGGGATAAAGGGAATGACAGAACCAGCTAGAGTTTTACAAGTACTGGGCGGAACTACGCTTGGTGGTGCAGAAAGCCGTATTATGGATATCTATCGTAATATAGATCGAACAAAGGTACAGTTTGATTTTGTGGTTCATAATAAGAGAGAAGATCATTATAATCAGGAAATTCGTTCACTTGGCGGAAAAATCTATCGGATTCCAAAATTTAGATTCTATAATATTCTGAACTATCGTAAGGCTTGGAGAATTTTTTTTCGTGAACATACAGAATATATAGCAGTGCATGGACATATGACGAGTACAGCGGCGATTTATTTGCCAATTGCAAAAGGTAACGGCATACCGATTACAATTGCACATGCAAGAAGTGCTGGTACGGATCCAGGGATAAAAGGTATTCTGACGGGGTGGCTTCGTAGAAATTTGTATGAATGTGCCGATTATTGTTTTACATGCTCAAAAATAGCTGGAGATGCTGTTTTTGGTAATAAAAATATGAAAGAGGGAAAAATTCAAATTATTCCTAATGCGATTGAAATTGATAACTATGTATATGATAAAGTAGTAAGAAATCAAATAAGGGAAGAGTATGGGTTACAAGATGCTTATGTAATTGGACATGTGGGAAGATTTCATTATGCAAAAAATCATACGTTTTTATTGGATATATTTGCAGAACTATATAAAAAAAAGGAAAATGCGAGATTGCTATTATTAGGCGAGGGCAATCTTCTTCCTGAGATTCGGGAAAAGGCAGTTCGCTTAGGGATACAGGAAAAAGTGATTTTTGCCGGTAATCATACAAATGTAAGAGATTATTATCAAGCGATGGACTATCTGGTATTCCCATCTCATTTTGAAGGGTTACCGGGAACGATTGTGGAGGCACAGGCAGCAGGACTTCGCTGCCTGATATCGGATACGATTGCGGAAGAAGTTGTGGTTACGGAATTAGTGAAAACAATGTCTTTACGAAAATCGGCAGAAGAATGGGCTGATTATGTCTTAGGTCATCTTTTATACGAAAGGAAACAGAATTTATCGGCGTTAAAAGAAGCAGGATTTGATGTGAAATCGCAGGTCACTAAGTTACAGGATTTTTATTTAGGAAAGAAGAATTAATATGAATGTTACGGTTATGAATAAGTTCAAAGTACTAAAAGGTAAAGGTGCACAGGCATTTTTAATTAACTTTTTTATTTCTTTTTTAGTATTTATTCCTTTTATGATAAGGGATCATGGCATATTGACAATATTTGATGATTTTAATAAACAGCAGATTCCTATTATGATGCTTGCTAATGAGGCGGTCAAGTCAGGTAATATACTTTGGAATTGGAATATTGATATCGGATCCAGTTTTATTGGTGGAACGAGTTTTTATAATTCGGGGAGCCCATTTTTCTTCCTGACTCTTTTGGTATCTAAAAATACCATTCCGTATATAATTGGCTGGTTGTACATGCTGAAATACGCAGTTGCAGGACTCTTTTCCTTTTCTTATATCGAACGATATTGTGAAGATAAAAGATATGCAATTATTGGATCTGTCCTATATGCATTTTCTGGATTTCAATCTGCCAATCTCATCTTTCATTTTCATGATGTTGTGGCCCTATTTCCTCTGCTGTTAATCGGATTGGATAAATTAGTTCTTGATAAAAAGAAGGGTTTTCTTGCTTTTGCTGTTTTTTTAAGTGCGCTGTTGAATTTTTATTTTTTAATCGCAGAGATTGTCTTTTTAATCATTTATTTTTTAGTACGTTACCCAAAACAATATTGGAATAAGGTGTTTTTATGTATGTGGGAAGGAATACTTGGAATTATAATGGCGATGATTGTTTTTCTTCCTACGATTGCTTTTAATTTTATGAATCCTAGGATCTCCGTATTCTTACAAGTTGAAAAATGGTTTGATTTTAATAGGCGATACTTGTTATATCTTATAAGGTCATTTCTACTCCCTTCAGAGATGATGAGTAAGCAGTCTTTTATTTCAGAACAGGACTTTTCGTCATGGTCGGCGTATTTGCCAATGGTTGGAATCATTTTAGTCTGTAGCTTTGTCTTAAAATCTTATAAAACATGGATAGCAAAACTAATAATCGTATTAAGTGTTTTCTGTATCGTGCCACTTTTGAATAGTATATTTTCACTGTGTACGGAGACCAATTACCATAGATGGTATTTTATGTTGATTTTGATTATGAGTTTGGCATCCAGTATCGTTATGGAAAAGAGAAAGCAATACCCCGTAGCATTGATCTCTGTTTTTTTTCTAATGTTTACGGTTATTTTGACGTTCGCCTCTTTTTGGTGGGACAAGAATAAATTTAAACTGATTTATATGCAGGATAAGTTCATTTGGGTGATAACAACAGCTATCGTGGGTATGATCTTTGTGTTGCTTTTCCATAAATTTGTTAGGAAAGACAATCACTATTTCTATTTCATGCTAGTGGGAATCAGTCTATTTGCATGTTTTACGACAATTACTAATTTAAAAGAATACAAAAATCTTGCCAAACTGAGTGGAACACCTGGAAATGAAGGCGGGATGGCATACTATGATAGAATACTGGCGTTGGAAGAATTAAAGCAAGACAATGCTTACAGATACGAATCGGATGATAATATTATGAGTATGGCAGCAGGGGTGAAAGGAACAGGATCCTTTTATACAACGGTAAATGGCTCTATTTTTGAATTTTATGAATCGTTACTTGACGAAAGGAGCACCTTTACGCCAAACGGACAGGAAGGTGTGAAAGAGCTTTTGTCTGCGAAATATTATGTTACACAAACGAGGCAAGAGACTACTCCAGTACAGACGGTTAAAAGAGGAGGGAAAGTGTACTATGTATATGAAAACGAAATCTCTGTTCCCATTGGATATACCTATGAAACCTATATGCTGTATAGTGATTATGAAAAATTGGACTACGCCCATCGAGGACTGTGCATGCTAAAGACTCTGATCGTCAGAGATGAGAGTGAGAAGGAAGTTGTTGACATTTTAAAAAAATATGATTCAAAAGTGGATGGAGATTTTGAAATTACCGATAAAGATCAAATGGTAAAAGATCATCAAAAAGAGAGCTCCAGTGATTTCCGGATCCAAAAGAATAAGTTTACTTCTATCATTACTGCCGATTGTACCAAGTTTGCATTTTATAGCGTTCCCTATGATAAAGGGTGGAGTGCCAAGGTGAATGGGAATGAAGTTTCAATCTTGAACGTGAATGGGTTGATGGCAGTACCTGTTTCTAAAGGAGAAAATCAGATAATTTTTACATATGAAAATAGTTATCTATTGACAGGCGCAGTGCTATCAGTGATAGGTTTTCTTATTTATTTTGTTTACAGAAAAGAAAGAAGAGGAAAAAAAGAAGCGTGAAAAAAAACATGTTACTCATAGTTCCCATGCTGCACCAGGGAGGATTTGAAAGAGTGTGCGTCCGAACAGCGAGAATGCTGGAAGAGGAATGCAATGTTTCAATCCTGATCTTTAGTGATGAGGATATTGCTTTTGACATAAAGGGTTTGGATATCATCAATATTGATATCAAAAGTCAGGAAGGCAAGTTCCGTAAGGCATGGAATTTACTTCAAAGAATACAAAAAGTGAAACGGATAAAAATTGAGAAAAGAATTGATATCTCTTACAGTTTCGGAGTGACAGCGAATCTTGTAAACGTTTTCGCCAGGGCTCAGGAAATCTGCTGGGTGGGACTCCGGGGCTATACGGATTTGTATTCCAAGACATTGAAAACAATTTGTAGCAGGGCAGATAAGATTGTTTGCTGCTCAAAAGTAATAGAAGATAAGATAAAAAGTCAATTTGCAAATAAAGAAGTCGTGCATATTCCCAATTCCTATGATATTGAATGGATCCAGTCACAGGCTGAAAAAGGTATTCTGGAAGAAGATCAATACATATTCGAAAATGAATACCGTATATTAATAGCTGTTGGAAGAGAGGATGATCTGAAAGGATATTGGCATTTGATCCGGAGTTTTACTAAAGTGGTACAGTCGGTAAACGATGTTCGTCTTCTAATTATAGGAGAAGGGGAATATCGGAAGGATAAAAAATTAGCGGAAGATCTTGGCATTAAAGATAAAGTTTTTTTTACAGGGGTGAGAAGTAATCCGTTTCCTTATGTGAAGAAAGCATATGCTTACGTCTTATCATCACGTAATGAAGGGTTTCCCAATGCACTCGTAGAAGCCATGGCTTTGGGGATACCAGTATTGTCTACCAATTGCCAGTCCGGACCTGCAGAGATATTGTTTGATGATTATCAGAAGGCAGCAGACGATTCGATTGCATATGATGCAGATTATGGTGTACTTCTGCCAATGGTAATATGGAAAAAGGATCTTCATCTTGAAGGTCTGGATGATGCAGAAATTATTATGGCAGAAGAAATCATCAAGATGCTGAAGGATGAGAGCCGGCATACAAAGTATGCTGTGTTAGCAAGAAAAAGAGCAGAATATTTTTCGGATGATAAATACAAGGATTTGTTATTAAAAAGTATTAATCTGGAAGTATGAGTTTTTGGAAGAATTATTTAGAATTTCTTAATAAGTGCCTTACTTGTAGGTTGTTTTGATATATGATATTATGTAAAAGGTTAACAAATAGGACAATTTTGGAAAGTCCATAGATGGGAGCAAACATGTCGAAAATAGTGTTTCATTTAAATTGTCTGGAACAGGGTGGTGCGGAGAGAGTAGTCACCAATCTGTCAGCACAATTCGCGCATGATTGCTATGAAGTAATTGTAGCAACAGAATGGGAAGCAGAGAATGAATTTGAATTGGATAATAAGGTAAGGAGAATACACGTAGGACTTACGGAATCACAAGAAAAATCATCTCGTATGGGCAAGTACTTTGCTAGAATCAGAAATCTGAAAGAGATGCTGCTTCAGGAGAAGCCGGATCTCTTAATTTCCTTTGCTCATAAAGCAAATTACCGGGCTCTTATGGCTACGTTACATATGGACATACCCGTACTGATATCAGTGAGGACAGACCCGGTTGGACATTATGATTCTTTGACGGACAAGTTCCTGATCCCTTGGTTATATCCTAAGATCGCAGGGTGTGTTTTCCAGACGGAAGGGCAGAGGGATTTTTTTGCTAAGGAAATTCAGGAAAAGTCCAAAATCATTTTGAACCCAATACATGATAAATATATAGGAAGAGAGCCAGTGGCACCCAGGTCTAAAGTAATCGCTCATGTAGGCCGGTTAGTAGATTTTAAGAATCAACCTATGTTGATTCATGCATTTGCAGCAGTGCATCAACGATATCCGGAGTATACGCTGGAAATTTATGGTGGGGATTCTTTCGATGGGACCAAAGAAATATTGGAACGTTGTATCAGGGAATGCCAAGTTGAGGATTCCGTTACGCTTATGGGAGCAAGTGATGATATCGCAAATGCAATCGAGAATGCAGCATTTTTTGCATTTACTTCCGATTGGGAAGGCTTGCCGAATGCCTTGATGGAGGCAATGGCCTTGGGTCTTCCGGTGATTGCTACAGATTGTCCCTGTGGAGGACCAAGAACGATTATACGACACGGGGAGAATGGAATTCTAATACCGATTAAAGAGCAGGAGGCACTGGAGAAAGCAATGTGCCAATTTATTGAGGACCCAGAATATGCAGAAAGACTTGGTACCGAAGCCAGAAAATTAGGAGATACAGCAAATGCGCATGCAATATACCAACAGTGGAAAGAATATATTGAGCTTTTATGTTGTTCCCATATAGAAAATAAAAAATAAATAAAAGACAACCAGAAGAGGGAAGCTATGTTTTCGTACAAAGAATATCAAGATATGATAGCCATTATTAAGGAAAGTGGTAAGGCAGCTAATTTCCGTGAAGCAAAGGGCAAAGATCAATTTATTATTGTCAGACATGATGTGGAATTTAGCGTAGACCGCGCGTATGCCTTATCAAAAGTAGAAAAGGAGATGGATTTCACATCCACGTACTTTTTTCAATGGACCAACAATTCTTACAATATTTTATCAAAAAAGAATAAAGATATTATTACTGAAATGCATGAGAATGGGCACGTAATTGGTCTCCATTTTGCACTGAACGGACTGACGGATATTGATATCATAAAGAATAAGATTGAGCGCGAAATCAAGGCATGGAATACGATGCTGGAATTTCATGTAGATACCTTTTCCATACACCGCCCACCGAATTCAGTGTTAGCAGCAAATATTGAAATTGAAGGAATCACCAATGCATATGCGCAAGAATTTTTTACGTATGCAGAACAGATAGAAGATGGTTCCGAATTACAAGTAAAATACTTATCTGATGCACAGCATAGGTGGAATTATGGAATACCTGACAGGCAGACATTGCTTTTGAATGATAAAGTTCAGGTATTGACCCATCCGTATTCATGGACAGAAGAAGGGTATGATAATTTGGATAATTTCAGGACTCTGCTTGCAGAGAGAAATCAGGAATTGATTGAAACGATCAATGGAGAATGTAAGCATTTTGCAGCCATTAGGGGACAGCTATAAAATTCTATAGGTGGTGTTTGAACCGTTTCGGAAGGGAAAAAAACAATGTGCGGAATCTGTGGTTTTTTAACGAAGAAGAATATCACAACGGAACAATTAAAGAAAATGAATGATACGATGTATCACCGCGGACCGAATGATAGTGGAGAAGAAATCTATCCTTTACGGGAGGGCTACAGTCTTGGACTGGCCCAAAGGCGGCTATCCATTTTGGATCTATCCGTTTTGGGGCATCAGCCAATGCATTCTGATAATGGAAGAATCAGTGTCGTATTTAATGGGGAAATCTATAATTTTTTAGAATTAAGAGAAGAGTTAAGGGATTATCCGTTTCGATCGGATTGTGATACCGAAGTAATCATTGCATCCTATCTGAAATGGGGAATTGATGCTATCCATCGATTGAAAGGCATGTTTGCGATTGCTTTATTTGATCGAGAAACGGATGAGCTTTTTTTAGTAAGAGATAGAATTGGGAAAAAACCAATTTATTATTGGCTGGAAGATGGGAATCTGGTATTTGCATCTGAGTTAAAGCCAATCATGGCAGTGCCTGGTTTTCCTTATGCGATTCGAAAAGAAGTGATCAAGCAATACATGTTCCAGCAATATATCAATGCACCTGCAACCATATTTGAACATGTATATAAGCTGGAACCTGGAGCTATTCTGCGTTTTCAATATGGAACGATAAAAACATGGAAATATTGGGATATCCAAAAAGTGTATCAAGAGCAGAAGGCACGTCCCGTTGCTTCTTATGAAGAGGCAAAAGCAACGCTGAAGGATTTATTAAAAGAATCTGTGAAGAAAAGAATGATTGCGGATGTACCACTTGGAGCATTCTTAAGCGGTGGCTATGATTCTTCTCTTGTTTCTGCAATTGCGCAGGAATTATCGGAGGATCCGATAAAGACTTTTTGTATTGGATTTCAGGAAGAGAAGTTCAACGAAGCAAAGTATGCCAAGGAAGTAGCATCACACCTTGGGACCAATCATACGGAGACTTATATCAATGAAAAAGAGATGTTTGAACTTGTAGAGAGCATTCCTGCTTATTTTGATGAACCTTTTGCAGATAGTTCCCAGATACCGACCATGTTGGTATCCAAATTGGCAAGGCAGCAAGTTACTGTCGCTTTATCAGGGGATGGGGGAGATGAATTTTTCTGTGGCTATAATATTTATGAATCTGTTGGATTGGCGCAGAAACTGGATCCGCTAGGCGGTATCGTGAATGGTATCTGCAATATTCCGCCGTTCAAACAGATGGATCTGTTGTCAAAGCTTCCATTTCGCGTGCGCGTGGTAGCTAATAACCGAAATCCTGAGACAAAGACACAAATTGGTGGTGAGAACTATATTCGAGCGATTGATAACATGCTGGTAACCGATAGTCTATCCAGTAAGTTTGAGATCGAAAGGCGTTATCGGGAGAAGAATTGGCAGGAACGAAGAATGCTATTAGATATGGATACGTATCTGCCAGGAGATATTTTATGTAAAGTGGACAGAGCTTCTATGAAGTATTCGCTCGAATCCAGATGTCCTATTTTAGATCCCGATGTTATGGAATTTTCCTATCGCCTGCCCCATGAATTTAAGTTTCAAAATGGAGATAAAAAGCATATCCTTAAGGATATTGCGTATGACTATATACCAAAAGAATTATTAGACAGGCCAAAAGTAGGATTTGGTGTTCCACTTGACCAATGGATGCGAGGTCCATTGAAAGAACAGCTCATGGAGATGAGTAGTATCTCTTTCCTGAAAGAGCAGAATATTTTCGATAGTGCTTATGTAAATCAATTTATAACACGTTATTTGAAAGTGGGAGACAGGGGACCTGCAACTGGTGAGAATTTCTCTAAGACTGCATGGTCATTCTTTGTATTCCAACAGTGGTATCGCACCTATTGTAACTAGTGTGCGATGGTTCCGCTAAAGCAGGGGGTATCTATGGGTTTAAAAAAAGTAGCGTTTTATATTAATAGTCTCGATAAAGGCGGTGCGCAGCGCGTCATTGTCAATTTAGCGGAATTTTTACATCAAAATGGTACGGAAATAGTTTTGGTCACGACCAGAAAAGCAGAAGAGGAATACCTTGTAAGTGCGGGTATCCGAAGAGTCTACTCAGAAATTGACGGAAGAGAAGTAACGAAAAGCAGGCTTTGTAATTTTAAGAATCGTTATTGCAAGTTGCGGAATATTTGGAAACAGGAAAGACCTGATATCATTGTATCCTTTATTGGAAAAAATAATTTTATGGCGATTGCTACTGCTGCATTTTTACCGATATCCGTAGCGGTATCGGTCAGAGGAGAACCTACGGAGGAATACTATAATCGATTGATGAGGGTGATTGCGAGGAATTTATTCACCTGTGCAAGCGGTGTGATTTTTCAGACAGAGGATGCAAAAGCTTTTTTTCCGAAGTGCGTACAAAAGCGTTCCGTTATCTTACCCAATCCTCTGGATATGTCATGTATCCGTCCACGTTTTGTCGGTAAAAGGGAGAATACCATCGTATCGGTAGGGCGAGTGGATAATAATAAGAATCATAAAATGTTAATTGATGCCTTTGCAGCAATTCATGCGGATTTCCCGGAAATGAAATTAGTGATTTATGGGAATGGGGATATGCGCAACAAATTAAATGAATATATTAAAAAATTGGATATGGCGAATTGCATATCCTTACCCGGAAATGTGAGTCAAATACCGGATCACATAGAGCGGGCAAGAATCTTCGTGTTGACCTCTGATACCGAAGGAATGCCAAATGCATTATTAGAAGCAATGGCCCTTGGTCTGGCTGTCATATCGACAGATTGCCCTTGTGGAGGGCCAAGAACCATGATTCAGGATGGTATTAATGGTCTGCTGGTGCCTGTCAGGGATACAAAGGCACTTTCGGTAGCATTAAGGAAAATTTTGAGCAATTCTGAATTGGAGAAGAGGCTTGGAGAACAGGCTGCTAAGATACAAAATGTGTTATCTCCGGAACGGGTAAATCATAAATGGCAGAACTATTTGGAAAGTTTGTGTAAATAGAAAATTGAGGTAAATGCATGGTAAGAGAATTGGAATATCCATTTGATAATGAATACATTTTGAAGAAAGCAAAAAGCCTGAAAAAGGCTTTACTGCGGGATGATGTGACACGAATTAAAAAAAAGATAGCAGTATTAGGTGGTAGTACTACCCACGATATCATTCGAATTCTAGAGCTATTTCTGTTGAACTATGGGATTGAACCAATCTTTTATGAATCTGAGTACGCACAGTACTGGCAGGATGTAATGTTCAATGATGACTTAAAAGAGTTTGCACCAGATATCATCTATATCCATACCAGTAACCGTAATATTAAAGAGTACCCGAATGTAACACAAGATGCCAAGGAGATAGATATCCTGTTGCAGGATACCTATGCGCATTTTGAAATCATGTGGAAAAAAATCGAAACAGAATACCATTGTCCGATCATTCAGAATAATATGGAATTTCCATTTTACCGTTTGTTGGGGAATAAAGATGCAAGTGACAGGCATGGCAGAATTCACTTTATTAATCAGTTGAATGATAAGTTCTATGCGTATGCATCTACTCATAGTAACTTTTATATCAATGATATCCATTACTTATCAGCGTGCTTTGGTTTGGATAAGTGGTCAGATCCGTTATTCTGGCATATGTATAAATATTCCTTATGTCTGCCTGCAATTCCATCATTATCCTTCAATATAGCAAATATTATGAAGGCTATTTACGGGAAAAACAAGAAATCGCTTGTGTTAGATATGGATAATACACTTTGGGGTGGCATTGTTGGAGATGATGGGGTAGAGAACCTGGAGATTGGTCAGGAAACTTCCATGGGACAGGTATTTTCAGAATTCCAACAATATATAAAAGATCATAAAGAAATGGGAATCATGCTGAATGTCAGTTCCAAAAATGAACATGAAAATGCGATTGCCGGTCTGCAGCATCCAGATAGTGTCTTATGCCCCGATGATTTTATATTGATTAAGGCCAATTGGGAGCCAAAGAGCCTAAATATACGAAGCATTGCAAAAGAATTAAATATACTGCCGGAAAGCCTTGTATTTGTAGATGATAATCCGGCGGAACGTGAAATCGTAAGGCAGCAGGTTCCAGGAGTGGCAATCCCGGAGATTGGCAGTCCGGAGCAATATATTAGAATACTGGATCATTCGGGATTTTTTGAGGTGACAAGTCTGTCAGAAGATGACCGGAAAAGAAATGAGATGTACAAAGCAAATGTGCAAAGACAACAGCAGGAACAAAGTTTTGGAGATTATGGAGAATACCTGAAATCATTGGAGATGAAAGGAATCATAAACCCGTTTGACCCCTTGTATATGGCACGGATTGCACAGCTTACGAATAAAAGTAACCAGTTCAACCTGACGACAAAACGCTATACGCAAAGCGAAATTGAAGAGGCTGCGGCTAATCCGGATAAGATTACTTTGTACGGTAAATTAGAAGACAGATTTGGTGATAATGGAGTGGTCTCTGTTATAATCGGCAGGATAGAGGAAACAACACTTCATATTGATTTATGGCTCATGAGTTGCCGGGTGTTAAAGCGGGATATGGAATTTGCCATGATGGACGAGCTTGTGAAGCAGTGTAGGGAAAGGAATCTGACTCAGATAAAGGGGTATTATTATCCAACGGCAAAGAATGTCATGGTACGTGAATTTTATGCCCTTCAGGGATTTACAAAGGAAGTAGAGGATGCTATCGGCAATACGGTATGGTATTATAAAATAGAAAAAGAATATGAAAATAAAAATAAGGTTATTGAAATTAATACGAACAGACGAGGAGTGGAATTATGAGCAGAGAAAATTTATTTGAGAAATTAAATGAAGTATTTAGAGATGTTTTTGATGATGAGGATATTACCGTAACAGAAACCACAACAGCAGATGATATTGAAGACTGGGATTCTCTGGAACATATTAATTTGATGTCTGCAGTGGAACAGGAATTTGGCATTAAGTTTACTATGGGGCAAATTGTCACAATGAAAAATGTTGGTGAGATGGCTACTATTATTTTAGAAAAATTAGGATAGTAAAATTGATACCTAACATAGTTCGTTCGCAACGCGCTCCCGCTTGGATTCAGCACGTAATGGTACATAAGCCCATAAAATACATGGTCAAGTACCAACGGCTTCATACAGTTGCTCTCAAAACTATGTTGGGACCAATTGACTGAAGTATGATTAAAATTTAGAAGCAGAGGTAATGGAATGAATATTACATCTTTCTCATTTTTATGTTTTTTTACGGTACTGTTGATGATTTATTACATCGTACCGAAAAAAGCGCAATGGGGAGTACTATTACTCGCGAGCATTATGTTCTTTTCCGCATCGGGAGAACCTTGGCTGATCGGATATCCGATTGCTACAATAATAGTTATCTATACGGGCGCATTGTATATTCACAAGGTGAAAGAGCAGAAAAAGAGACAACTTGCTCTTTCACTTGTTGTTGTATTATGCGTTTCTTTGTTATGTATCCTGAAATACTTTCACATGGGGTTTTTGGCACCGCTTGGCATCTCTTTTTATACATTGACATTGCTGGGGTATGTGATTGACATCTATTATGAAATTGGTGAACCAGAAACAAATATTTTAAAGCTTGCATTATTTGGGTATTATTTCCCCACAATGATATCAGGACCAATTATTCGATATCGTGAAATGAAAGGGCAGTTATATACAGGTCACCCACTTGTATATAAAAATGTGACCTACGGAATGCAGCGGATGGTATGGGGCTTTTTTAAAAAACTGGTAATAGCAGAGCGGATGGGACTTATCGCAGATACCGTATTTAATAATTATGAAATTCATTCGGGATTTACGATCATCATTGCAAGCGTTTGTTTTACATTCCAGTTGTATACGGATTTCTCGGGATACATGGATATCGTTTTGGGTGTCTCTGAAACGTTTGGAATTATTTTACCTGAGAATTTTGAAACTCCGTTCTTTTCCAGGAGTATTTCAGAATATTGGAGACGCTGGCATATCACATTAGGATTATGGTTGAGAGAATATTTGTTCTATCCATTACTTAGAACAAAGTTTTTCAGTTCATTGCCGAAAAAGTTAAAGGATAAATTTGGTAAGAAGGGCGCTAAGAAGATAACAACCTATCTGGCTATGCTGATCTTATGGTTTACGATTGGATTCTGGCATGGAGGAGTGTGGAAATACATTATTGGTTCTGGTTTGCTGCACTGGTTCTATATTGTATCAGGAGAAGTGCTGACACCTGTTTGGGTGAGATTAAAACGGTACTTCCATGTTAAGGATGACAGCAAAGGATTTATACTTTTTCAGCGTATCAGAACATTTGCATTGGTAACGATAGGCTTGATTTTCTTTAGGGCTGATAATGCCATTGTGGCATGTAAAATGTTATTGAGTATTTTCCGTTCCTGGAATCCAGAAATACTCTGGAATGGTTATCTTTTTGAACTGGGTCTTGACTGGATCGAATTTACCATCGCTATCGTATCTCTTGTGATGTTGCTTATGGTATCCATATTGCAACAAACTAAAAATATCAGGGACAGATTAGCGAAACAAGAACTGCTGGTGCGTTGGGCGATTCTCTATGCACTCATCTTTTATGTAATACTTCTTGGAAATTATGGGCCTGGGTATAATGCGGCAGAGTTCATCTATCAGGGATTTTAGTGTTAGAGGAAGTGCACATGGGATTAGGAGTTATTATGAATAAAAAACAAATCATAACGGCAATTGCATTCATAGGTGGATTTTTACTCATACTGCAGACAGTCACATATGTGATTCGTACGAATGGCGGTGTAAAGGATCGTTTTACGGGTTTTTATGCGGAAAAAAATGATACACTGGATGTGGTCATGATCGGCTCCAGTCCGGTATATCCTTGTTTTGCAGGGGCTAAGATGTGGGGTGAATATGGTTTTACGGCATATCCGTTGGCATCCAATATGCAAAGACCGATGGCGACGTTGTCACTTGTGAAAGAAGTAAGGAAAACACAGAATCCGGAAGTGTTTGTATTTGAAATGAAACAGTATACGGCCTCTGAAGAAGATATGTCAGATAACATGGCTTATACAAGAGGTGTCACGGATAATATGAAATATTCCTGGAATCGAATTGACGCCATCAATCGCATGGTGCCTGAATTAGAAGAGCGTTATACTTACTATTTTGATATTTTTAAATATCATTCGAATTGGAAGACTATGGTTCTGCCAAGTCAGTTGGCATGTTTTAATTATGAAAAATTAGATCCGTTAAAGGGTTTTGAGTTTAAGGACAGTTATTATCCGATGAGTCAAGTGGATTATTCTGAAATTACAGATACCGTTGCGATAGAGCCGGTTTATGAAACAGCATTACGGGAACTTCTTGCTTATCTAAAAGAAAACAATCTTCAGGCTTTGTTTATTGTGGCTCCGTATTCCTATGAATTTGCGGACAAGCAAAGAAATTATAATTATATGGATGAAATCATACGATCCTATGGGTTTGAATTTTTGAATTTGACAGAGCATACGGAAGACATGGGATTTGATTTTGCAACGGATTTTTATGATAAAGGGGTGCATACAAATCCTCTTGGAGCTGAGAAAGCAACGGAATTTCTTGCTCTCTATCTAAAACATCATTTTAATATTCCCGATAAAAGAGGAAAGAAAGAGTATCAGACCTGGGATGAAGCATTTTTAAGATGGGAGACACAAATGGAAAAGTCAAGAGCTGTTACTATGGAAAAAATTAAAAATAAAGATTATGAAGAGCCGGAAATAGAAGATTAAAGTACTAAGTTTCACACAGGAAGGGGATGCAGGCATCTTCTTCCCTTGGATTGGGATTATACGAGGAGGATTCGGTATGTGCGGAATAGCAGGATTTTGTAATTTAAGAGAGCATTGGAAAGAAAATATCGAAAGTATGAATCGACGTATGTCGCACAGAGGACCGGATGCGGAAGGCGTATGGAGCAGTGAGGATCAAACGGTAGTACTGGGACATCGACGATTGTCAATTGTGGATTTGACTGAAAGCGGAGCACAGCCTATGGAATCCCACAGTGGAAGATTTGTCATGGTGTTCAACGGAGAACTCTATAACTATAAAGAACTAGCGGTAAAATTGATAGAAGACGGACTTGTTCAGGCATTTAGGGGAACTTCCGATACGGAAGTCTTGCTGGAGGCCATGGAGGCATATGGGGTACAGGAAGCCATCTCACTGTGTAAAGGGATGTTTGCAATTGCTCTTTATGATAAAGAAAAAAAGAAGTTGTTTTTATTAAGAGATAGGGTGGGAGAAAAACCGCTCTATTATGGTTTTGTCCAGGGCGGATTTGTCTTTGCATCTGATCTGGGCTCTATCTCTACGTTAAAAGAATTCTGTAATGAGATAAACACAGAAATATTGGATGTGTACTTTGTACATGGTTATATACCGGCGCCCTATTCCATTTACAAAGATATCTATAAATTAGAACCAGGTACGATACTTACGATTGATGAACCCTATAAAAAACCTGTTTTGACTCCTTACTGGTCCATGAAAGAAGCTGCTAAGACGGGTCAAAAGAATCTGTTTAAAGGCAGCAAAATAGAAGCTTCTGAAGAGTTAGAGCGTCTCTTGAAACAGTCCATTGCAGGGCAGATGGAAGCAGATGTACCAGTGGGTGCGTTCCTTTCCGCAGGGATCGATAGCACTACTATTGTTGCTCTGATGCAGTCGTTAAGTACGAACAAAGTAAAGAGTTTTACGATTGGGATGGAAGAAGCGGATTATAACGAGGCGACGATCGCAAAAGAGATAGCAAGACATCTTGGAACGGAACATACTGAAATGTATATCACACAGAATGATGCCAAAGAAGTAATACCAAAGCTTTCTCATATGTTTAGTGAACCATTTGCAGATTCCTCACAGATACCGACCTATCTGGTAAGTAAAATGACAAGAGAACATGTGACGGTATCCTTAAGTGGAGATGGTGGAGATGAATTATTCTGTGGTTATAATTCTTATGAATCTATCGTTAGCCTGTGGGATCGAATGCGGAAAGTACCTTATCCAATACGAAAGATATGCAGTGACCTGGTATTACATACGCCAATGCGTAAAAATAAAGATTTTTGTGTAAGAGGAAGATTACTTGCAGCACGAGGCCCTGAAAAATTATATGAAATATCAAATCAGGAGGAGAATATTGCCAATGCAATTGCTAAGACACATACGAACCCTCCTTACAAGTATAACGAATATCAGACGGGATTCTTAGAAGAAGATCATCATAATATTATGTTAATGGATTTATTGATGTATCATCCGGATGATATCTTGGTAAAAGTTGACCGTTGTGGCATGGCGGTATCCCTGGAATCCAGAATACCGATGCTGGATAGGGATGTGGTCGAGTTTGCCTGGTCATTACCAATTGATTATCTGCGAAAGGATGGGATCGGAAAACTGGTCTTACGCGATGTGCTTTATCGCTATGTACCAAAGGAAATGATGGAACGGCCGAAGACCGGTTTTGCGATTCCAATCGATAAATGGCTGCGCCAGCCAAAACTTCGTGCTTGGGCAGAAGCGTTATTAGATAAGAAAACAATAGAACAGCAGGGAATTTTAAATGCAGATGTGGTAACTCGGATCTGGAAGGATTACATCGACAAAGGGGTATGGAGAGTGCAGATTTGGTATCTTCTCATGTTCCAGGAGTGGATGGTCAATGAAAGAGTAAAGTGAGGCTGTGAGGTGCCACCAGCGTATGAATTCCCGTGTGCTTCCGTAATCTCTACAGCCATACGAATGTACGCCTGATCCAGACACGAAGGTGTCTGTCTCATTCGTACATTTTACGCATGTCGGCGGGAGCGTGTTGTGAATGAACTATGTTATGCATCCATTTTCCGATAACGTAAATTGTGCAAATTAACGAATGCAAAGTATAAAAGAGTATAGAAAGTCAGGGGGTAAGCTCAGATGAAGATTATAGAAAATTACGAGGTACCGATGGTTCCAAAGGAGTGCGCGGATCTGATTTCGGTGATTGTGGCTGTTTATAATATTGAGGCTTATCTAGACCGGTGTGTACGTTCTATCGTGGAGCAGACATATCATAATCTGCAAATTATTTTAGTAGATGACGGAGCGACGGATGGAAGTGGAAAGCTTTGTGATGCATATGCGTCTAAAGATGAACGTATAGAAGTCGTGCATAAGAAAAACGGCGGTTTATCAGATGCGAGGAATGCTGGGATGAAAATCGCCAGAGGTACCTATATTGCTTTTGTGGATGGGGATGACTGGATTGATAGTCAGATGTATGAAACTATGTTAGGTGCTATGGTAGAGCAAAAAGCGGACATTTCGATTTGCAGATATCGACAGGTATATCCGAATGAGACCATAGATGAGTCTTCAAGGAAGGCAGTTATATTTGAAGACAGACAAGCACTTGAGTGCCTGATTGAAGAGCAGGATGAATATCAGATTCAAAATGCGGCATGGAATAAACTATATCGTAGAGATTTGTTGCAGGGACAGGAATTTCCGGTTGGCAAATGGTATGAGGATATTGTATATACGGCAATACTGTTAAGTAAGGTAAAGCGTTGTGTATATTTAGACAGAGCGTTTTATAATTATGTACTGGACAGAAAAGGCAGTATTATGTCGCAGGGATTGAATATACGCATCTTGACAGATCAGATTCCAGCCTATATGGAAAAAACAGAATTTCTACAAAGTATTGGAGAAAACAGTCTGGCAGATATACACAATTATTATACGTATAAGAGGCTTTTACTTTTATATACGCAATTCAGAAGAAGTAAGGATAAAAATAAAGTAAATTTTTGTACGGAATTAAAAAAAATCATCTTATCAGAAAGAGAGCAGTTTGATGCCGCATTTGCTTGTAAAAGTGCAAATAAAAATGAGCATAAAAAAATGAAGATATTTCTGAAATCTACCATGCTTTACAATATTGTGATGGATATCAATGATGCTTTCATCATTCCTTACAAACAATGGAAACTTAGAAAAGCCAAAAGGAAAGAAAGTATGAGGTAGTAATAAATATGATAATTGTGCAGATGTCTGGGGGACTGGGTAATCAGATGTTCCAGTATGCTTTGTATAGACAGCTTCTTGCCATGGGCAGAGAGGCAAAAATAGATGACGAGACCTGTTATGTGGACGCAGGAACAAGGGCAAGACAATTGTCAATTTTTGGGATTTCGTATGTTAGAGCAACAAGAGAAGAATTAGTTTCATTGACGGACGCTAGGATGGATTTTGCAAGCCGTATCCGTCGGAAAATTTTTGGTCGTAACACAAAATCATATAGGGAGCGACAATTTAATTTTGATGAGCATATTTTCCAAATGGAAGAAGCTTATTTAGAAGGCTGCTGGCAGAGTGAGAAGTATTTTCCACTGGTAAAAGAGGAATTAAAGCAGCAATTTACCATACAGATGCCATTGAGCGAGGCGACCAGAGAATATGTAAAGAAGATAGAGCAGACAGAAGCGATCAGTGTTCATATTCGCAGAGGAGACTATCTGAATGAGGCGCAGCAGGTTACGTATGGCGGAATCTGTACGGACAGCTACTATGAAAAGGCTGTGGAACTTATGCAGGAGAGGCACCCAGAAGCAATCTTCTATTTGTTTTCCAACGATCCTGCCTGGGTGAAAGAACATATGACTGGAGAACGATTTAAGATAGTGGACTGCAATGAAGAATCAACAGGTTACTTAGATATGTTTTTGATGAGTAGATGCCAGCATCATATCATCGCAAACAGCAGCTTCAGTTGGTGGGGAGCATGGCTGAATCAGAACCCGGACAAAGAAATTATTGCACCGAAGAAATGGTTGAATGGAAAAGATTGCAGTGATATCTATACAGACCACATGCTTGCTATTTAAGTTATATAATACAAGCTTTTGACACTTGAACCAATATTTAGTAAAATATAAGGTACTGCAAAGAAAGCATATAAGAACTGAGATACAAGGAGATATCCCGTGAGTATAACGATATTAAAAAAATTGACATGCATTTTAAATAGAAAACAACAGACTAAGATAGCCGGTCTGGGAGTACTGATATTGATTGGCGGCTTGCTGGAGACGCTCGGAGTTTCCATGATTTTACCATTGGTGACAGCGATATTGGATGTAGAACGAATGAGCAGAAATAAATATGTACAAAAGATATGCCAGATTATGCATATTGATAACATGAATGATTTTATTATCTTGCTTTTGGTTGCAGTTATTCTAATATTTGTGATAAAGAATGCATATTTGCTATTTCTGGCAGATGTTCAGGCTAGATTTGTAAATGGGAACCAGCACCGAGCGGGTAGTTATATGCTCGAAGAATACTTGAACCGTTCTTATGAATTTTACTTAAATGCAGATATCCCGACAATTTTCCGTATTCTGGATGGAGATATTCCAAAAGTGTTTCAATTGTTGATGTCTGTCATTAAATTGTTGACAGAAGTAGTGGTAGCTTTGTGCCTCTTCATTCTATTACTGATTATCGATATTCGTATGACCCTTTTGATGATGGCCATGTTATTGCTAATGACTTTGATCATTGTAAAGATATTAAAACCAATCCTGAACAAGATTGGAAAAGAGAATCAAGACGTGCAGAGTATAGCAGGTCGTTGGAGAACTAAGTCCGTATATGGGATTAAAGATGTTAAGGTTTTGAATAGGGAACATTTTTTTGCTTCATTCTATCAAAAACATACCAAATACGGAACAGAGCTCACTATCAAATATTCCGTATTGAACAGTGTGCCAAGAACCATTATTGAGACCGCCTGCATCGCGGGTGTATTAGCATATATTGCAATCTGCATAGCGACAGGAACAAATGTGACCTCCTTGTTGTCGCAGATTACTGCATTTGGGATAGCAGCGATTCGACTGATGCCAAGTATGAACCGAATCAACACCTATTTAACAGATATTGCTTTTTTTGAACCTTCGCTGGATTATGTTTATGAACATGTAGATTTTACTAAGTTCAAAGAAGAAGGTCATTATGTGGCAGATAAGCCGAAAAACCCAAAACCTGTGATCATTGATGATGATATTCGTCTGGAACATATCACATATCGATATCCGAATACGGATAAAAAGATTCTGGACGATGCCGGAATGGTGATTCCATATGGGAAATCTGTCGGAGTCGTTGGACCGTCCGGGGCAGGTAAGTCAACTGTCATAGATATTATTCTTGGACTACTACGTCCGGAATCCGGACAGATTATGTGTAGGGACAGGAATGTCTTTGATAACTATCCGTCCTGGCTAAGTAATATCGGATATATACCACAGACGATCTATTTATCAGATGATTCTATACGAGACAATA
>JAEVYY010000008.1 GCA_023392535.1 Bacillota bacterium | reverse complement strand
TCGGTTTTGAAGGTATGAGAGTTTGAATAAACAGACAGGAATACCGTAATAATCCTCGATAGCTCAGCGGTAGAGCATTCGGCTGTTAACCGAAGGGTCGTAGGTTCGAACCCTACTCGGGGAGTTTTAATTAACGGTTTTAAAAGTATATTTAATTATTTATATTTCGTAATAATACTAAGGCTCCGTGGTCAAGCGGTTAAGACATCGCCCTTTCACGGCGGTATCACGGGTTCGATTCCCGTCGGAGTCATTTATCCTATGGTATTCATAAAAGTTATGCCGATGTGGCTCAATTGGCAGAGCAGCTGATTTGTAATCAGCAGGTTATCGGTTCGAGTCCGATCATCGGCTTTTATGCCCGTAAGGGTTACGGACCTTTAGCTCAGTTGGTTAGAGCAACCGGCTCATAACCGGTCGGTCCCGGGTTCGAGTCCCCGAAGGTCCATTAGTTTCAAAAGAATTAGGCCCAGTGGCTCAGTTGGTTAGAGCGTCGCCCTGTCACGGCGAAGGTCGTCGGTTCGAGTCCGATCTGGGTCGTTGTTGCGTAAATTGAATATCCCAAGGGATCTTAGCTCAGCTGGGAGAGCATCTGCCTTACAAGCAGAGGGTCACAGGTTCGAGCCCTGTAGGTCCCATTATTCTTTAGCAATAAAGAAGAAATGCCGGCGTGGCGGAACTGGCAGACGCACAGGACTTAAAATCCTGCGGGACTTATACTCCCGTACCGGTTCGATTCCGGTCGCCGGCAGTAATGAGAGTATCATCTTTAGATGGTACTTTTTTTTATGAAAATATTTAGTTTTAACCCATGATAGTAAAAATCAACTCCAAATGGTATACTTAAGAAATTAGAAAATATCTTTGAACCATTAATAAAATTCGGGGAGTATAGGTACAATGGAAGGTTCAAATTTAAAAACAAGAAACAGCAAGTTAGATAATTTAAAAGGGGTATTAATTGTATTAGTTGTAATGGGGCATTTATTGGAACTAAATATGGAGTATGGAATAAACAGATTATTATATGTCATAATTTATGCATTTCATATGCCCGCGTTTGTGTTTGCATCTGGATACTTTGCTAATTTCAGTATAAAGAGAGTATTAAAAAAGTTATTATACCCATACCTTCTTTTTCAAATTTTATATTTGTTATTTGCCAGGTATGTGCTGGGTCTGGATAGTACGCTACAATTTGTAACGCCATATTGGCATCTATGGTATCTTTGGGCGATGGTTATCTGGACTGCTATGATACCTTTGATAAGAAATGGTAAACTAGAAAAAAAAGTAATTATGTTAATGATAGCTATTTTTGTAGCAGTTGTTATTGGTTATGTAAATACAATTGGAAGGATACTTAGTCTTTCCAGAATAGGTGTATTTTTTCCATTCTTTCTGTGTGGCTATTATCTAAAAGATTGGAATGGAATACAGAACTTATTAAAGAAGCATAAAAGGATATTAATCCTAGTTATGTGTGTTTTTATAACAGGCATCATTGGATATTGTATAGAGAATTTTAGGATAATAGATCGTAATTGGCTATATGAGGCGATATCTTATCAGAAGGGTGCCTATACGATGGGGTTTCGCATTTTGCATTTAAGTATGGGATTTGTTTGGTTATTGTTCCTGATGTTGATAATACCGAATAAAAATATTCCATTACTTACTAAGATTGGGATAAATACGATGCCAATCTTTTTAATGCATGGATTTATCATTAAATTGATTGGCAAGTATAAGATCATGAATCAAGGGAAGGGTTCTGAATTTATAGGACTGTTTTTACTTGTATTGATAGTTGTTTTATTATCTTCAAGGGCTGTATGCAATGTAATAAAAAAAGTACTCAATATTCCTGAATATATTGCAAAATTTTTAGCGGTAAAGAAATAACTATATTGGTGTTACATTTAATTTCTTTCGTCTGGTAATACATATAATACAGATAAAAAGTAAGATACTTATGGCGCTAATAATGATACCAATAGTAAGTCCAGCTGGATAATATGTCAGTGCAACCGTATGTTCACCGGCATTTAATGCAACACTTATCATCGTATCTTCAAATATCTCCATGTCGACTTTCTGATCATCTACTTTTAAAGTCCATCCTGGTTCATAAGGCACGCTGAGTACTAACTGACCAGCTTTTTTTAATGTAACATGGCCATTTATATGACTTGAATCGTAGGAATCAATTGTCATTGGCTGCTGCGATAAGGTATCGATCCAGGACTTAAGTGCATCTTCTTCCAAACGATAAGCACTTAGAAAAAGAGGGATATCATCAGGCTCAGTGGCATGTAATGTAATGATTGTTCCTGCTGTTTGCCAGCCAAGATCCATAATATATGGATTTTTTAATTTTTTAAATGTTTTTGAAGTACTCCCCATATTTGCAACTACAGTAGCAACTTTTGAATTATTGGAATAGGCATAGATATGAGAATCAGTCTCTACTTCAATGGTAGTAATGGTATCAATTTCATCTGTTTGTAACTTTGTGAAAACGGGAGTATTGATATTAAACTTGGATACAAAAGAATTCTGTGCTTCAATTGGATTAGAAACTTCTTCTATTACATCCTCCTCTTTGATGTCTTCCATAGCTTCATCAACAGTATCAAATAAATCATCTTTTGAGGAAAGGGTCTTATTTTCCTCTTTTTCAGTCATGTTCTCAAAGATATCGACGGCGCCTTTATTTGATGCAGCATGCGTAAAATCAGTAGATTCTATAACGTAACCGATAGGTAACGTATAGGTCAACTGATATAAAAAGATATTATTGTCTGAGTTAACTAAGGTATATAGATCGTCTGGCTCTAATTCCTTCTTTGAAAACACATATTTGGTTGATAACAGTGCAGAAGTTATAGGTGTTGCACCTTCAAAAGAATAAAAGACACGGCTGCTTTTCATTCCAAATTTATTATAAAAATTCTTAACATGTGAATTTGCAGTGGAAGAGAATAAAGAAGCAGAAGAAAAATCCGACAACATAGCATCATTTTGTGTTAAGCGTTCCAACTTTTCTATTCTATAAAATTCCGTATCCTGTTTTTGAATATCTTGTGCGAGCGTTTTGTAAGAAGTAATATTGGCTATATAATTACTTCTATTTACGGTAGGTACACTTGTTGTTGTCATATTGACCGTAGATTCTACAAGTACAATGAAAAGGGTTAAAAATCCGATCCATTTATGCAAGTCACTATTTTGCCGGTACTGGTACATCATAATTGCATAAAATAATAATAAAATCGCTGTTAATAAGTAAGTAGATGAATCTATATTATCAGTAGCAGTCAACTTTTCACATATTAGAATAAAGAACATCACTCCACAGACACTGCAAGTCATTTCCATTTTTGAGTATTCCCTTAAATAAGATAATGCTTCATAGCATACGGTCAGTAAAAGAATAATATATAAGAAGGACTGGCGGCAAGGGAGAGAGTCCGGATAATTAAAACCATGCCATATAAAATTTAGCATATTGGTTGAAAAACTGATTAACATAAAAGCTAGTAAAGAGGTCTTTGCTATTTTTTCATTGGTAGGGATTTTTTTATTCATAATATAAAGTGGCAATAGAAAAAGTACAGCCACACCACAGTATAAGTTTGGCCAATGTTTTAGACCTATTTCAACCGTTACATTAATACAATGTCTTGCCAATACATCCAAAATAGAAAAATAAGTAGATACCGTTTTAGGAAAATTAAAACTGGTAAATTCGGAATAGTGTAAGGCAGCTAATTCGGGAATCAGCAGAATGGATGCCATACCACCTGCTAATAAGGAAAAAATAAAAAATTGTATGACCGCTCTTATTTTTTCTTTACAAGTTACAAGGAGAACAAAGAAATATAGTACTAAGTAAATACAGATCATAATGGAAATATAATAGTTCGATAAAATAGAAAGTGCCAAAGTAATACAATATAAACGATACTTTCTTTCATATACCAAATATTCCAGACCCAAAATAATAATAGGAGCTAAAACGATGCAATCGAGCCACATGACATTCCAATTATAGGCCGCGTAATAACCGGACATTGCATAAAAAATACCAAAAAATAGAATAGAAAAGTGGTTGGACTTAAAGTGCTTACTCAAGTAATAGGAAAAAGTCAGTCCACTAAGACCAATTTTAATAAGGATAAGATAGGTCATGAATTCAATAAGTAAATTTTCAGGACAGAAAATGACCAGCCAGTTAAATGGACTTGCCAGATAGTAAACATATAAAGCAAGAAAATTGGAACCGATACCAGTATTCCAGGAATAAAAAAGACTCTCTCCACTTTTAAGTTTATCATAAAATTCTGTTAAAAAAGGGAAGTACTGGTGATACATATCAACATGTAGAAAAGATTCGTCTCCAAATGGGTAGATCTGACGTGCTACAAAAATAGAAAGCATCATAATAATAGGCAATACAAAAGACAATAAGTATAAAGAATTTTTAATTAAAAAAATCTTTAAATTGGAAAATTTCATAATAATCTCCTTTTCGTTATGTCATCTTTTCTTAACGATTTTTAAATAGTTGATAATATTGCAGCTGACGATATTCCTTTAGGGCGTCGGTAGGCTCATTCGTAGGATAGCTCTTTCCCTCCTTATCCTTGATATGATAAGCAGAAATAATCGGATATTTTTTTTGTAGCTCATTGAGATACAAATCATAATTTGATAATGGCAGACCTGCAACGGAAAGCGTTTTCGTTCCCAAAAAATTTACGCTGGTCTCTAAATTTGATTCTTCTTTTATATCATAGTTCGCCCAAATGATAAAAGGTACTTTATAACGTAGTGCGAGGTCTGATTCCGAGAGCGAATCACCGGATTTACCCTGCAATCTCCAGATAGGCTCTGCAACAGAATTCGCAGGTTGATGATCTCCAAAAAATACGATAATGGTATCTTCCTCTTGTTTTTTAAAGTAAGTAATTAATTTTTCTAAAGCATTGTCGGAAACCTTGATTAAAGACAAATAATTATTGAGTGCTTTTGAATTGGAACCTTCTACTGTAATATCTGGATGGAAATTTTCGAAATCATCGGTATAAGAGGAATGGTTCTGCATAGTAACATTAAATAAAAATAAAGGTTTCCCATGTTCCTTTGCTTCATAGAGATCCATGATTTTATTGAAATCAGATTCATCACTGACATACTTACGCAGTAATTCGGGATTAATAAAATCATCGATAAAATAAGATTGCTCCAAACCAAGAAGTGGGTATACACGTTCCCGATCCCATCCTTTAGGGAAATATGGATGCATGCCAATAGTAGAATAGCCCAGGCTCTGCAAGTAGGATGGAGTAGAAGCAATAGCTTGTGTGATATATTGTTGATAGGGAATGCTTCCTTGTGGCAGAAAAGCCATGCTATTTCCGGTTAAATATTCAAACTCTGAATTAGCAGTATTACCACCAAGCACAGATACATGGAGATAACCGGATACCGTATCATCAGCGCCACTCATTAAGGAATGCATAAAGGGCATATAGTCAGTATTTGTCTTGAATTCACCAAGTACGCTCAAATCAGAGAAAGCTTCATCCATAATAACAATGATATTCGGCGTATGTGCAATCGTATCGTCTGTCTTAAAAGAATCCAAAAGTGAAGCGGCATCCGTTCTGCTATAGCCTTCTGGCTTGTTGACATTCAGATACTGTAATTCGATAAGAAAAGCAACGGCTGTCCCGTCCCGCTTGCTCATAACTGTGGGGGTAAATAGTTTATCATATAGCTTAAACTTAGTAACAGTTTCTTCTCTATGTAACATTGCGGTATAGGCGCAGATGAATAAACCAATCATAAGGATGCCAGCAACACGTATTTTCCAATTCCAAGAGATGGTTGTTTTAAATCTTAACGCAAAAATAATTAAGATCGCAAAAGCAAGGATTGTAATAATTACTTTTCCAGATAAGGTGTATTGAAAATTATTGGCAACACTTGTCGCAGTTCTAATGGAAAAGAAGTCCCAAGGCATGATAGGAGCAGAACGAAACTGTAGTACATAATAATTTGCCAGACCAATAATAGCGAAAAACAAGGTTTCCATTATAAGTGCTATCCTTATTTTTCCAATTAAAAAAATAAGAAAAAACAGGACCAATTCGAAAAATACAACATTTAATACTTGAATAGGAATCTTCATAGTCATAAAAGCGTTGTGTGTATAGCTTTCAAAGATATAAAAGATTGCAATGGGATATAAAAGAAATATATAATTTTTTATCAGCTTTTTCATTAAAATTACCTCTTTTCAGTTTCAGCAGTACTTTGCAAAAATACTTATATAAATAGGAAGTATTACTTGTCGTTCTGTTTTATTCTAGTGAAAGCCGTTAATGCTGTCAAGCAATTATTCTTAAAAGGGATTAAAAAGATGCTTGACAAATATAGCATTAATGTGTAAAATAACAATGTTGCGATTGAGATATAAGATTTCTCAATACACTATATTGGATGAGTGCGTGTAGCTCAGCTGGATAGAGCGTCTGGCTACGGACCAGAAGGTCGAGGGTTCGAATCCTTTCACGCACATTGCAGAAACCTTGTAGACACTATGTTTGCAAGGTTTTTTCTATCATAGTATCTATTGTGAGAGAGATTTTTTGCGCCAAAGATTGTCTTGCCGCTGTTACGGCATGTCGTGAAGTGTCAAAATGGGAGAAGAGATCATGAATAAGCAGACTACAAATAAGTATATGGTACCTACGGCAAGATATTCGGTCATACAGGGAAGCTTTTGGATGAGCTTCTGTATCATTTTCGCGTACGTAAGTGTTTTTTTATTATCTAAGGGATTCTCAAATTCCCAAATTGGTATAGTGGTAGCCGTGTCTGGAGTAATATCTGCATTTATGCAGCCTATCGTAGCAGCTTTTGCAGACAGGAGTAAAAAAGTTTCTTTGCGATTCATTATTACATCTTGTTCAGTGATCATCATTGCAATGGCATTTGGAGTTCTGATACCGAATTTGCATATGTTGTTGATTGCTGTATTTTATGGAATCGCAATTGCAACGTTGCAGATTCTGACACCTCTAATAAATGCAATAGGGATGGATTGTATAAATAGAGGGATCCCAGTCAATTTTGGACTTGCAAGAGGCATAGGTTCCATATCCTATGCAATTATATCCTATTTTGCAGGATTACTGGTGGCTAGATATGATACAACCGTTATTCCCGTCATGGTGATTTTATGCTATCTAATATTGATGGTTGGAGTATTTTGTTTTCGATTTTCAGATATAAATAATACAAATTTAAAAGACCAAAGTAAAATGCATGCGACATCAATGGATGAAGCTTGTACGAATTCTTTTTTTCAAAAATATAGAAAATTTTTTATATTATTAATAGGTGTTACATTATCCTTCATTAGTCATAATATCTTGAATAACTATATGTTCCAAATTATGCAGTTTCATGGTGGTGGCAGTAGTGAAATGGGTACTGCACTTGCAATTGCAGCAGCGGTAGAACTTCCAACCATGTTGGGATTTGCTATGATCGTAAAGAAATTTTCATGTGGAACACTGATAAAAGTTTCAGCTACATTTTTTATGATTAAATCAGTATTCACATTACTGGCACCGAATATTTTAGGTATCTATGTTGCGCAAGGAATTCAGATATTAGGATTTGCCTTACAGGTTCCAGCTTCTGTATATTATGTCAACCAGCTAATGCGTCCTGAAGATAGGGTAAAGGGACAGGCATTCATGACTGTTACCAACACACTAGGAAGTATAGCCGGCAGCTTAATTGGCGGTGTACTGCTAGATATATTTGGAGTAAGAGCATTACTTTTTTCTGCTACGATCGTAGCTGTGGCGGGAATGTTTATTACATATTTGTCAACAGAAAAAAATATTTAAAAAAATTTATTTAATATTTATTAAGAATGCCACTTATCGAACGGATAAGCGGCATTTATTTATGCATTTTAAATAAAGTGCAAAAAACATACAAAAGAGCTTGCAGTAATTTGTCTAATATGCTAAAATATCTTTCGGTGGCAGACAAGTGTTTGTCTCACGAAAACAACAAAACAAGTGTATTTGTGTAAAACAAGGAGGCACTTATGGCGGAAGCTACGGGTTATTTTGTAGTTAAGAAAAAAGCATTACCAGAGGTTCTACTAAAGGTAGTAGAAGCGAAAAGATTAATCGAAACAGGTAAAGTTCCATCGGTTCAGGAAGCGGTCGATAAGATTGGAATTAGTCGGAGTTCTTTTTATAAATATAAAGAGGATATTTTTCCTTTTCATGACACGGCGGCAGGAACTACGATTACATTAATTTTTCAGATGGATGATGAACCTGGACTCCTTTCTGATATTCTTAAAATTGTTGCGGAGTATAAAGCTAATATTTTAACAATTCATCAGAGTATTCCGATTAATGGAGTGGCATCTTTAAGCATTAGTGTACAAATTTTATCTACGACAGGTGATGTATCTGAAATGGTCGATTCGATGGAAAAGCACCGTGGCGTACATTATGTGAAGATAATTGCAAAAGAATAGGATAATGAAAAGAGTAGATTATTACTACACAACACAATAAGGAGAATAACATGGTAAAAGTAGCAGTATTAGGGTACGGTACAGTAGGAAGTGGTATTGTAGAAGTAATGAAGAAGAATCAGGAAATGGTAAATAAAAAAGCAGGGGAAGAGGTAGATGTTAAATATATTCTTGACCTCAGAGATTTTCCAGGTGATCCCTATGAAAATTTGATCGTTCATGATGCAGAAATTATACTAAATGATCCGGAAGTTGCAATTGTCTGTGAGGCAATGGGAGGTATTGAACCAGCTTATACATTTTCCAAAAGAGCGCTTCTTGCGGGCAAGAGTGTATGTACATCAAATAAAGAGTTGGTGGCTAAACATGGACCGGAATTAATCCGTATTGCAAGAGAAAACCAATGTAATTATTTGTTTGAAGCAAGTGTAGGTGGTGGAATTCCAATTATTCGTCCAATCAATTCTTCTTTGACACCAGAAAAAATTGATTCCGTGACAGGGATTTTGAATGGCACGACAAATTATATTTTAACAAAGATGCAAGTAGAAGGATCAGATTTTGCCGAAGTTTTGGCAGAAGCGCAGCAAAAGGGCTATGCAGAGCGTAATCCCGAAGCAGATATAGAGGGATATGATGCGTGCAGAAAAATAGCCATTCTATCTTCATTGGTGTATGGGAAGAATGTAAATTTTGAAGATATTTATACGGAAGGCATTACAAAAATTACAACATTAGATTTCAAATATGCAAAAAAACTAGGATTTTCGATTAAATTACTGGCAAAGAGCAAGATTGTGGAAGGTAAGTATTTTGCTATGGTAGCACCTTGTATGATTGCTAAAGAAAATCCGCTATTTGGTGTAAATGATGTATTTAACGCAGTTCTGATACACGGGAATACACTTGGAAGTACTATGTACTATGGCAGGGGAGCAGGAAAATTACCAACAGCAAGTGCAGTAGTATCAGATGTGATCGATTGTGCAAAGCATATTGGAAAGACAGTATTTTGCATATGGGAAGAAGAAAATTTGGTATTGGAAGAGTTGGCCTTTGATAAAAGACAGTTCTTTGTAAGGGTAAAGGAGACAGATCAGACTTTGATAGAGGCAGCTTTCGGTAAGATAACAGTGATAGATGCAGGAATTTCAGATGAGACCGGCTTCCTGACAGAAATAATGAGTGAAAGATCTTTTAAAGAAGCTTCCGAAAAATTCGAAGTTCTAAATAGGATTCGTGTAGAGACCAAATAATACTTTTATGCGGGAAAGAGGCCGCAGATGGGGGCAAGATGAAATACGTAGTGGTACTTGGTGATGGTATGGCGGATGAGCCAATTGAAGCAATTGAGAATAAGACACCATTGGCATATGCACATACGCCTAATATGGATAAACTAAGTAAACGTGGTGAAATAGGAATGGTACATACCATACCGGATGGCATGAAGCCAGGTTCAGATACTGCAAATTTGTCAGTGATAGGGTATGATCCAAGGAAGTACTATTCCGGACGCTCTCCTTTGGAAGCTTTAAGTATAGGTGTGCCAATGAAAGCTACGGATGTAGCGATACGCTGTAATATTGTAACGATCTCAGAAGAGAATGTACCGTTTGAACAAAGGACGATTATTGATCATAGCGCAAGTGAGATCAGTACAGAAGATTGCGCAATCTTACTGGATGCAATACGAAGACAACTGGAAACAGATGTATTTAAGTACTATTTAGGTACGAGTTATCGCCACTGTTTAATTTGGGATAAAGGTGATGTAGTGGAATTGGTACCACCGCATGATGTTCTTACACAGGTGATAGGACAGTATCTGCCTGAGAATGTACAATTGCGGGAGATGATGAAGAAAAGTTATGATATTTTAGTAAATCATCCTATTAATCTAGAACGTAAAAAAATGGGATTAAATCCGGCTAATTGTTGCTGGTTTTGGGGCGCTGGTACCAAACCTATGTTATCTGATTTCACTGAAAAAACAGGTAAAAAGGGAATTATGATATCTGCCGTGGACTTGCTGAAAGGGATTGCAGTTGGTGCAGGGATGAGTGTTATAGAAGTGAAAGGTGCAAATGGAGGACTCCATACCAATTACGCAGGAAAAAAAGAGGCAGCTGTTAAGGCATTAACAGAAGATGGCTATGACTTTGCCTATATTCACGTGGAAGCACCAGACGAAATGGGACATCAGGGAAGTGTAGAGCGTAAAATACAAGCAATACAATATTTGGATGAAAAAGTAATTGGACCATTGGTGGAAGATTTGGAGTCTAGAAAAATACCATTCAGATTATTGGTATTACCCGACCATCCGACGCCGGTCCGTTTGAGGACTCATACGTCTGATCATGTTCCATATCTGTTATACGATAGCACTAAGAAGCAGAATCATACATGGTGTTATAACGAAGCAGAGGCGGCAATGAGCGGTAACTTCGTGGGAGAAGGGCATGAAATGCTGAACCTATTATTTTCCAGGTAATAAAGGAAGAGATAAAAGAATAAAAATTTGCATAGACTAGAAAAAATGAGGAGTAGTTGTCATGAATAAAGTTGTAAAGTTTGGCGGAAGTTCATTAGCAAGCGCAGCACAATTTGAAAAAGTCGGTGAGATCATTAGAGCTGACAAGAATAGAAAATATGTAGTACCGTCTGCACCAGGTAAGCGACATGGAAATGATATTAAAGTGACGGATATGCTTTATGCAACTTATGCATTAGCAGAAAAAGGAGAAGACTTTTCTGGAGAATTAACAAACATAGCAAATAGATATCAGGAAATAATTGAGGGGTTAAATTTAGAGCTATCACTGGAGAATGAATTTCGTGAAATAACAGAAAATTTCCTTCTTAAGGCAGGTGAAAGCTATGCAGCCAGCCGTGGAGAATATTTAAATGGAATAATTATGGCAAATTATTTAGGTTATGAGTTTGTTGATGCAGCAGAAGTTGTTTTTTTCGATGAATTAGGTAATTTCCTTCCGGATAAAACGGATAACGTCTTATCAGAAAGACTTAAAGATTGCGAAAACGCAGTTATTCCAGGATTTTATGGGGTACGTCTGAATGGAATGATACAGACATTTTCCAGAGGAGGTTCTGATATTACAGGTTCTATTGTGGCAAAATCAGTAAACGCGGATGTATATGAAAATTGGACAGATGTTTCTGGTTTTCTAATTGCGGATCCAAGAGTCATAGCTAACCCAAAGGGTATCGATACAATAACGTATCGTGAATTACGTGAATTAAGTTATATGGGAGCAACAGTTTTACATGAAGATGCGATCTTTCCTGTTCGTAAAGCAGGCATTCCAATCAATATAAAGAATACGAATGCGCCAGAGGATGAGGGTACATGGATCGTTGAAAGTACTTGTCAAAAACCCAAATATGTGATTACTGGTATTGCCGGTAAAAAAGGATTTTGTTCGATTAATATAGATAAAGATATGATGAATTCTGAGATAGGATTTGGAAGAAAAGTACTACAGGTATTTGAAGAAAATGGTATTTCATTTGAACATACACCTTCTGGAATCGATACAATGACTGTATTTGTTCATCAATCTGAATTTGCGGAAAAGGAGCAAAGCGTATTGGCAGGATTGCATAAGCAAGTACAACCAGATTCTGTAGATTTGGAATCCGATTTGGCTCTAATTGCTGTAGTGGGACGTGGTATGCGAGCAACACGAGGTACAGCAGGAAGAATCTTTTCTGCGTTAGCGCATGCAAATGTTAATGTAAAAATGATCGATCAGGGTTCTTCGGAACTAAATATCATTATTGGTGTCAAAAATGAAGATTTCGAAGAGGCTATAAAAGCAATTTACGCTATCTTTGTTGAAATACAGTTATAATTGTAAAAAAGTGATGCACAACGAAGTTTTATTAAAACCCGTTGTGCATCACTTTTTTTAACCCATTGTAATTTCTACGTTGTATACTGCTTTTCCTTTTTCATAAGGAATGATGCAGCCTTCAACTGCAATACCGTCTACCACCATGCTGGAAATCCCTTTATTTACATCGTTAGGGTTTTTGACTTGGATATGGTAGGTTCCTTCACGGAACTTTCTTGAGATTGTAAAGTCACCAAATCCCTTAGGAACACAAGGATTTACACTTAGCCCCGTATGGGTAGGAGAGATGCCAAGAATATACTGCGAGATATTGACAAAAGTCCAGGCAGCAGTACCGGTCAGCCAACTGTTTTTTGCTTCTCCGTGGAACTTAGCATCCGATCCTGCTATCATTTGCGCATACACATATGGTTCGGTTCTATGTATTTCACTGATATCTTCTAAATAAGAAGGGCAAGTTTTTTTATAGATTTCAAAAGCACGGTCACCACGCCCAATTACTGTCTCAGCAATAGAAACCCAAGGATTATTATGACAGAAAATTCCTGCATTTTCCTTATATCCAGGAGGATATGAGCTTACTTCACCTAGTTCAAGGTGATAATCCGTATATGCTGGCTGCAATATCATAATGCCATATTTCGTATCTAACTTTTCTTTCACAGAATTCAACGCTTTTTCAGCCATTCCATTTTCAACACCGATACCGGCAAGAACACAGAACCCTTGTGGTTCAATATAAATTTGTCCTTCGCTACATTCTTTAGAACCAACTTTTTGTCCATAAGCATCATATGCGCGCACGAACCAGTCTCCATCCCATCCATCCTTAGTGATGGCTTTATTCATTTCATCCACTTCGCCTAATGCGCGGGCAGCCTCTTCTTTATTTCCCCGTAATTCACAAAGCTCCGCATACTCTTTACCATATTTAATAAACATACCAGCAATAAAGATGGATTCAGCGACTGGACCTTCGCTCGGACCAAATGTTTGGAAAGATTCGCCAGGATGTTCTGAAAAACAGTTTAAATTTAAACAATCATTCCAGTCAGCACGTCCTATAAGGGGAAGAAGGTGTGGTCCCTTATGATGGATAATATAATCAAAGGAACGTTTTAAATGCTCCATCAAAGGTTTTGCTACGGTCCTATCATTATCGAAAGGAACCATTTCATCCAGAATTGATACATCACCTGTTTCACGTATGTATGCAGAGGTACCTGCGATGAGCCACAGTGGATCGTCATTAAAACCGCTGCCAATGTCAGAATTTCCTTTTTTGGTTAATGGCTGGTATTGATGATAAGCACTTCCATCTTCAAATTGCGTAGATGCAATATCAATGATTCGCTCTCTTGCGCGATCTGGAATAAGATGCACGAATCCAAGCAGATCCTGACAAGAGTCCCGGAATCCCATACCACGTCCAATGCCTGATTCGTAATAGGATGCGGAGCGTGACATATTAAAGGTAATCATGCATTGATATTGGTTCCAGATGTTTACCATGCGATTTACATTTTCATCTGAAGAAGAAACATTATATTTAGCAAGCAATGTTTTCCAATACTCTTGTAAAGCTGCAAAAGCTTTGTCTACATCGGAATCCGATTGATATTTTGCAAGCATGTTCTTAGCAGGTTCTTTATTAATAATTCCGCTAGATTCCCATTTATCTTCCTTTGCATTTTCAACATAGCCAAGAACAAATACGAATGATTTGGTCTCTCCTGGATTTAAGGTAATATTAATCTGATGAGATGCAATTGGTGACCAACCACTTGCGATTGAGTTCGTTGCCTTTCCAGATTTTACAACATCTGGAGTATCCGGACCATTGTATGCGCCTAAGAATGCATCACGACTCGTATCAAATCCGTCAACTTCACTATTGACAGAATATACAGCATAATGATTACGACGTTCACGGTATTCTGTCTTATGGTAAATCGTAGATCCAATTACTTCTACTTCGCCAATACTTAGATTTCGCTGGAAGTTCTTCATATCATCATCCGCATTCCAAAGACACCATTCTACATAAGAAAACAAAGAAATTGTTTTTGGAGCACTGGATTGATTTGTTAATTTTATCTGATTTACTTCACAAGTATCATCCATAGGAACAAATGCTAATACCGAAGCCTGTAATTCATTTTTTGAGGAAGTGAATCGACTGTATCCGATTCCATGTCTGCACTCATAAGAGTCTAATTCTGTCCTGACTGGCTGCCAGCCTGGATTCCAAATAGTGCCCCCCTCTTTAATATAGAAGTATTTCCCATTGTTATCATACGGGACATTGTTATAACGGTAGCGAGTAAGCCTTAACAATTTGGCATCTTTGTAAAAAGTATAACCGCCGCATGTGTTAGAAATCAAAGAAAAGAAATCATTGCATCCTAAGTAATTAATCCATGGAAGAGGAGTCTTAGGAGTTTTGATTACATATTCTTGTTTTGCATCATCAAAAAATCCGAATTTCATGTTGTTTTCTCCTTAATAATAAAAATAGTTAATTTAGGTAAATAATGAATGATCAGTTCACTATAAAAAAAGAAGCGAAATTAAGAAAACGATTAAGTAAAATGGCGAAAGACTCGCTTCCAGCTATGATTATACATAACAAACAGCTAAAAATCAACAAAAAACAAATAATAAAAATATTTCGAATGTAGTCATAATATGAAAAATAGAGTAATAAAATAGTTAAAAAGGGCTTAAATTAAATTAACAATTAATAATATCAGTAAAAATATACAAAATGAGCTTTTGAAAATGTAGATGTTATACAAAGATATCAATTATATACAAAAATAATTCTATTCGTATTGAAAAAATGTGAAACATGTTATATACTAAAAATGCGAAAACGATTAAGTTGTGTAGCACCAATGTTTGAAGATATACCAAGATGAGCGTACAGATGAATACCGACTTCGAACTTTGGGAAGGAGAAGATATGGTATCGATGAAAGACATATCAGTTGCATGTGGTGTATCTGTAGCAACGGTGAGCAAAGCTTTAAATAATCATACTGACATAGGGGAAGAAACCAGATTACATATAAAGAAGGTAGCAAAAGAGATGGGTTATTTCCCAAACTCTTCGGCAAGAGCATTAAAAACAAATCGTACGTTTAACTTAGGTGTTTTATTTGCAGATGAATCCAGAAGCGGATTGACACATGACTATTTTGCAAACGTTCTGGATAGTTTCAAACTTGCATCAGAAGAACGGGGATATGATATTACTTTCTTAAACTGTAACAAAAAACGAAAAGACAGAATGTCCTATTTGGAACATAGCATGTATAGAGGTCTGGACGGAGTAGTGATTGCCTGCGTAAATTTTTACGACCCGGAAGTAATAGAACTGATTGAAGCAAAATTGCCTGTTGTAACCATTGACCATTTATTTAACAACAGAATCGCTATTATATCAGATAACGTGAAGGGAATGCAGGATTTGGTGAACTATGTTTATCAACAGGGACATAGAAGGATTGCTTATATACATGGAGCGGATTCGGCAGTTACAAGAAGCCGTCTGACTAGTTTTTATAAGACAACAGAAGAATTGGGATTGATCATACCGGAAGATTATATGAAAGAAGTAACCTATCGTGATACAAATCAGGCGAGTATTAAAACAGAAGAACTTCTTGCATTAAAGGAGCCACCAACTTGTATTTTATATGCAGACGATTTTTCTGCAATTGGTGGAATGAATCTTATTAAATCAAAGGGGTTAAATATACCGGAAGATATCTCCATTGCTGGTTACGATGGCATCAATATATCAACTTTATTAGAACCGCAATTAACTACAATCAGACAAGATACCAGAACGATGGGTAGAGTAGCAGCTGAAAAACTGATCAGTCTGATTGAGAAGCCAAAGAGTACAATAGTTCAATTTATTGTGGTTGAGGGCTCTCTTGTAGAGGGAAAGTCGGTTCGTCAAATGTAAGGCATTTTTATTGCTAGAAATAGTGGTATTAATATAAATGCAGAAACGTATTAACCAAACACTTATAATTTTTAAGGAGGAAGTAGAACGTGAAAAAGAAAGTAATAAGCGCATTGTTATCAGTTGCTATGGTATCCACACTATTAGTTGGATGCGGGGGAAAAACAACTGAAACAGCAGAAACAGCGGAAACAGCTTCTGCAACAGAAACAGAAGCATCAGAAGCAACTTCAGAAGCAGCAACAGAAGCATCATCAGAGTTGGCATATAAGGGAGAAATCGAATTTATGCACTTCTCTACTGCAGAAGAAGAAAATAGCAAGAATGGTGGAGCTGCCTCTTTCCGTTACGCAATTGGAGAATGGGAAAAAGCACATCCAGACATTACATTAACACAAAATGTATTGGCTAATGCAGATTACAAACCTAAGATTTCTACCCTGGCAGCATCGGATTCACTTCCAGACGTTTTCTTACTTCAAGGTATGAACACAGCAAGCTGGGCAGAGCAAGGTATGATTCTTGATTTGACAGATGCAATCAAAAATTCACCTTACTATGACAAATATAACCAATCCTATTTCTATACCTTTACAGCAGATGATAAAGTATATGGTCTTCCAGCTTTGACAGCAGGAACCTGCTGTCAGGTATTATACAACAAAGAAATCTTTAAGGCTGCAGGATTTGATGAATTCCCTGAGACTTGGGCAGAACTGATCAAAGCACAGGACAAGATCAAAGAACAAGGCGTTGATTATGTAATGTCATTTGCAAATGGCGATGCATGGCAGGCAGATTCTTGTTTCTTATCTACGTTAGGTGACAGATTTACCGGTGCTGACTGGACCTATTCATTAATTGAAAACACAGGTTCTAAATTTACAGACAAAGCGTTTGTAGATGCTCTTGCAGCAACTAAGGACATTTTTGGTTCAGGACTTTTCAATCCAGATTTCAACTCAGCTGCACAGCAGGCTGGTAACGATTACTACGTTGCAGGAAAATCTGCATCTGTAATCTGCGGTAACTGGGATGCTACTTATGTATATACAAATGCTGATCCAGCACTGATTGAGAAAACTGGTATTGCAGTTCTTCCACAGCCAGATGGAGCTACCGCTTCTCAGAAAACACATGACATTGGTATGGGATATGGTCTTGCAATCAATGCTAAAGTTGCAGAGGATCCAGACAAATTAGCAGCTTGTTTAGACTTGATCTATGAAATCACAGGTCCTACATTTGCTGACTATGTAGCACAGAATTTTGCTTTATCAGGTCTCACACAGACAGGAGATGTTGATTTATCTAAATTTGATCAATTTATACAAGATACTTACAATTATAACTCCAATCCAGCATGTGAAATCTATGATTCATACATTGACAGTGCTGTAATCGGTGTGTTAAATCAGAGTCTTCAGTCTATGTTAAGTGGACAGATGACACCAGAAGAAGTTGCAGAAGCAACTCAGAAAGAATATGAATCTGTATATAGCAAATAGTAATATTGCTCTATTTAGTTTATGAGGGTGTACAGTTAATGCCGAAAGGCGCTGTACTATAAAAATTTTCCGGAGTCTCTGCTTAAGCAGAACTCCGGAAAATTAATAAAGAATATTATGAAAAAAACAATTGGTAAGTTAAGTCGGTTCTATAGAACGACAGTTACAAAAGCAGGACTTGGATGATGGATCTGTTTTTACAAACCAACAAGGAGGCAGGAAAATGCTAAGAGCTATCCGACCGAAGAACAGGGTTATTGTAATGTATTTAATGATCCCGGTTTTAATCTATATTTTTACAGTTTTTGTACCTTTGATTGCGGCATTCTATTTTAGCTTCTTTCAATGGAAGGGTGGACCTAAGAAAACTTTTATTGGATTAGAAAATTATGTGACGTTGATAAAGGATTCTAATTTTTGGAGTTCTTTTGGTCATAATATATATTTAGTAGTAGCATGTATTATTGGACAAATTGGTCTTGCATTTATTTTTGTTTTAATGATTAACTCAAGGCTGGTTAAGATGAAAGGGATACATCGTACGTTTGGTTTCTTTCCAAGTACGATTTCAGCGGTTGCAATTGGTTTTATTTGGAGAATTATCTATGATTTCAGTTATGGGCTTCTTAATTATTTTATAGACAAATTTGGAGCTACCGAATGGATCATGAATGCATTCAATAATGGTCAGCCGTTAGTTTGGAAGGATATGACGAATCATATTATGTTGATTGTATCAATTCCACTAATCTGGCAATTTATTGGTTACTATATGGTAATTATTTTATCTGCGATTTCCTCTGTAGATCAGGAAATTTTTGAAGTGGCAGAACTGGATGGCGCAAATGCATTCCAACGCGCGGTCTACATTATATTTCCTCTGATAAAGAATACATTAATTGTCTGTATCACGTTATGTATCGCTGGTAATATGAAAGCATTTGATCATATTTATAATCTCACCAGAGGGGGCCCGGGAACCTCTTCCATGGTAATGGCTCTGTATGGATATTATACATCCTTTAGAGATCACAACATGGGCTATGGTTCGGCGATATCAATCGGTATCTTTTGTTGCAGTCTGGCGGTAATTGTATTAAGTCAGCAGGGAGCCAAACTCCTATCTAAAGATAAGGGAGGTGCGTAATAATGGCATATGATCCTAGTGATATTGCAGGAAAAAAGGAAAAAGATTCCAGACCTGCAGAAAAAGCTAAAAAAGGCATTTTGTCTGTTGTATTAAATGCAATCTTGTTCATATTTTCTGTAACGTGTATGTTTCCATTGATTTGGATGCTTTATTCTTCCTTTAAATTATCGAAAGAATTTCAAGCAGATATTATTTCGTTACCAAAGATGCCAACTTTTGAAAATTACATATATGTAGCAAAGGATCCGAATTCACATATCTGGTCTTCTTTATTTGCTAGTTTTAGAACTACCGTTATTTCCATTATTTTTATTGTGTTATTTTCATTTATAGTAGGTTATATTCTATCAAGAATTGATTTCAAATTGAATAAACCTATTTATGTTATGTTTTTATTGGGTATGTTGATTCCAATTCATTCCTTACTGGTACCTATTGTAGTAGTATTTCAGAAGTGTCAGATGTACGATAAATGGTTTACCTTATTATTACCGTATGTTTCATTTGGATTACCAATTGGAATTTTCTTAATTGAGAGTTATTTGAAAGGGATTCCGGTTGAATTAGAAGAAGCAGCAGCAATTGATGGCAGCAGTTTTACGAATACTCTTTTTTCGATTATTTTGCCAGTTTGTAAGCCTATTTTAGCAACGGTTGGTATTATTCAGACATTTGCGTGCTGGAATGAATTCTCATTTGCTTTGGTTTTGATCAATAATGTCAAATATCAGACGGTACCATTGGCATTGACTAATTTCTCAGGGCAGTTCACAACGAATTATCCAAGAATGATGACGGCAATGCTCATTACCATGGCACCAATTATTATTCTATATTTTGTTTTCAGCAAACAAATTATTAAAGGTATGGTGGCTGGAGCTGTGAAAGGTTAATAGCTGTAGTAATTCTTAGAATTAAATAAATAGACAAGAGGGTGTTGCGATACCCTCTTTTTGTGTGCGTAAATTTGGGGGCTGCTTTATAGTCTGGAAAAATAAAAATCGATTTATATGTGAATAATTAGTGAAAGAATCCTAAAAAAACTATATAATCTATTGGAATATAAAAAATTATAGGTTATTATAAGTAAAAACATATTAGGAGACAGGCTATGAATAGAGTGGAATTTATCAGGCAATTGCGAGTTGCGCTATCGGGATCTGTAAATTTCAATATTATTGAAGAAAATGTTAGATATTATGAAGATTATATTGATATGGAAATAAAAAAAGGCAAATCTGAGGAACAGGTTTTGTTGGAACTTGGCAGTCCGAGGTTGATCGCTAAAACAATAGTAGAGACGAATAAGATAAAAGAGACGGAGAATACTTCCTATTATGAGGATTCTTCTGCACCAAAGGGGTCGGATCCTATAAAAGGGGGGAAGATTACAAAAATACCTTTGTGGTTAATAGGTATTTGTGTAGTATTTATTATTTTGCTACTATTTACAGCGGTTACTTCTCTTATATCGGTTTTATTACCAATATTACTTCCGGTATTCATTGTCATATTGATTGCAAGGGTCATTCAATCGCTATGGAGATGAATGCATTTCAGGTGCTGGACAGGCTTTGATAGGTGTTTTTTAGTATTTCTATTGAATGAAAAAAGGCCATCAGCGATGACCTTTTTCCGAGGGGAGTATAATAACTTATAAATAAGGGATGTAAAAAGAAGGATTTCTCTTTACACATTTATTATATCCTATAAAACTGCTTGAAGCAATCATCAAATTTACCAAAAATAGTACTAAAGTACCACGTTTGTTTTGTATAATTTTCATAGAAAATGGGATAATAGTGTTGTAACTAAAAAATTTTAGGAGGTATCTATCATGTCTAAAAATGAATATGATGAATTAGGTCAGAACAAAACAAACAACAGTCATAAGAACAAGAGCCAAGGTCAGGATAAAAACAAAAATAGCCAAAGCAATTGCACAAATAGCAGTAATGAAAGTAATAAGAATAGCTCAAACAAGAACAGTGGCTATTAATTCGGAGAGTTATAAAAGGCAGCAGGTGGATGCATCTGTTGCCTTTTTTATTTATAGTAAGGGTTTGTTGAAAAAGATTGACAGCAAACATTGGGAAAGATAATATAGAAATATGAGAAAATATGAATTAATTGCGCCATGCCACTTTGGTTTGGAAGCAGTATTGAAAAAAGAGATTATTGAATTAGGTTATGATGTGATACGGGTAGAAGATGGTAGAATTACTTTTTCGGGAGACGAAGAAGCAATATGCCGAGCTAATATTTTTTTACGTTCAGCAGAGAGAATTCTAATAAAGATAGGTTCTTTCAAAGCAACTACTTATGATGAACTTTTTGAGGGGACTAAGGAGCTCCCATGGGAAGAGTATTTACCGAAAAATGGTAAATTTTGGGTAGCGAAGGCGGCTAGCGTTAAGAGCAAATTATTTAGTCCATCTGATATTCAGTCTATCATGAAAAAAGCAATGGTCGAAAAAATGAAGAAAAGTTATCATGTCACTTGGTTTGAAGAAAATGGAGAATCCTATCCGATTCGTGTATTTTTGATGAAAGATGAGGTGACCATAGGACTTGATACAACAGGAGAATCCCTTCATAAACGAGGGTATCGAAAGTTGACGGCCAAGGCTCCGATTGCAGAAAACCTTGCAGCTTCTTTAATTATGTTAACACCTTGGAATAAAGATCGAATTTTAGTAGATCCTTTTTGCGGAAGCGGCACAATACCGATTGAGGCGGCAATGATGGCGGCGAATATGGCACCAGGAATAAATCGCTCGTTTTTAGCAGAAGATTGGACAGGCATCGTAAGTAAAAAGAATTGGTACGATTGTGTAGATGAGGCCAATGAAATAATTGATTTAACTATTGATACGGATATTCAAGGGTATGATATTGATCCTGATATGGTCTATATCGCCAGAGAGAATGCAAAACTTGCTGGAGTCGAAAAATTAATACATTTTCAAAAGCGTCCTTTGGAACAACTGAGTCATCCGAAAAAGTATGGATTTCTTATCACGAATCCCCCGTATGGAGAGCGATTAGAAGATAAAAATAATCTACCAGCTCTATATCACATGATTGGAAAGCGTTATCAGGGGTTGGATGCCTGGTCTATGTATTTGATTACGGCTTATGAACAAGCCGAACATGACATGGGTCTGAAAGCTACCAAAAACAGAAAAATATATAATGGTATGATGAAGACATATTATTATCAGTTTCTTGGCCCGAAACCACCTAAGAAAAATTAAGTGATAAAGAAAAAAGGAATTAGCATGTATGATAAACAAATGAAACAAATGGCTATCAGCAGCGTGGTTTTTTTTATAATTGCGATGAGTATTATGTTATACACAGCATGCAATAAATCGGTTGACAAAAAAGAAGGACTTATTATTAACCAGGAGATAGAATCGACAGGGGAAAAAGATGCAAAGGAACTTTCTGTTGTACAAGATGGGAGCGAACAGGGATACTTATGTATTCCGCTATCAGCAGATGTAACGGAGGAAAATGTAATCCTACAAGCGGATTATGTAGAACAAAAATTATATATTACGCTTGATGGATTAGAGGAAAATTTTTACGAATATAACAAGATTTCAGGAAATAGTAGTTATTTAAACAAGATTTTATACACTTATTATAAGGGTAAGACAAAATTACAAATACAAATGTCTGGGCTTTATGAACACAATGTATATTGTAAAAACGATACGTTATATCTGGAATTTTATTCTCCCAGAGAACAGTACGATAAAATTATTGTTGTTGATGCAAATAATTCATCAGGAACAGTTCCCCTTATCGTTGTTAAGAAATTAAAAGAAAAGTTAGATCAGACTGATATAAAAGTATATTATACAAGATTGGATACCAGTAATCCCTCTAATGAAAAACGTGTCTTACTGGCTAATCAATCAAGGGCAGATATGTTCATTAGTGTCCGAGTAAATGTGGAAGAAGATGATACAAAAAAACGTGCGGTGCAAACAATTTATAATGGGAATTTTTTTATTCCATCCTTTGGCAGTGTTGATTTGGCAGATATTATGGAAAGAAATGTCTGCAAAGTAACGAGAAGTTTGGCAAGAGGACTAATAGAAGCAGATGCAAGTAATCTTTTAGTTAATAATGCAACCGTTCCTGTGGCTGTGATTGATGCAGGATATGTTTCTAGTAAGCAAGAAAAAGATCGACTTGGGAATGATGGCTATATTGAAAAGCTATCAGAGGGCATTTATAGAGGAATTATGGATGCATACCGTGTTTTAGAGACACAAGATTGAGAAAATTTAGGCGGTAAGAAATGAGAAAAAAAATAATTTTTGCAACAAGTAATGAAGGAAAAATGAAAGAAATACGTATGATTTTGGAAGGTGTGGATGTGGAAGTACTGTCTTTAAAGCAGGCAGGCATAGATATTGAAATTGAAGAAACTGGTAAGACGTTTAAAGAGAATGCTATATTAAAGGCCAAGACGATAGCAAAGACATGTGGAGAGATAGTATTGGCGGACGACTCAGGACTTGAAATTGATTTTCTGAACAAGGAACCAGGAATTTATTCCGCTAGATATATGGGGGACGATACCTCATATCGAGTGAAAAATGCGAATTTAATAGAACGGTTGCAAGGTGTACCGGATGAACGCAGAACAGCTCGTTTTGTGTGTGCAATTGCAGCGGTATTCCCAAATGGTGATATCATAACTACGCAAGACATATTAGAAGGGATTATCGGTTATGAAGAAAAAGGGAAAAATGGATTTGGTTACGATCCCATATTTTATCTTCCTGAATATCATTGCACAGCTGCAGAATTAACAGTGGAACAAAAGAATAAGTTAAGCCATAGGGGAAAAGCTCTACAACAAATGAAGCTACTGTTCGGTAGTAGAATCTAAGGTTTCAGCAAATTTTCTAGAATATATGGAGCATATATGAAAAACATGAAAATACTGATTGTGAGCGATACGCATAGACGGAATGAAAATTATCTTACCATTTTAGAACGTGAAAAACCAATTAATTTGTTGATTCATTGTGGAGATGCAGAAGGAAGTGAGTATATGATCTGTGAAGCAGCAGAATGTCCGGTAGAGATTGTACTCGGTAATAATGATTTCTTTTCTGATCTGGAAAGAGAGAGAGAGTTTAAAATAGGAAATTATAAGGTATGGCTGACGCACGGGCATAACTATTATGTATCAATGGGAAACGAAACAATTAAAGAAGAGGCAAGAAGTAGGGGAATGGATATTGTTATATATGGTCATACCCATAGACCTGTTGTTGATGTAGAAAAGGATGTTATTGCTGTTAATCCAGGTAGTCTTACCTATCCAAGACAGGAGGGAAAAAGACCATCTTATATCATAATGCAAATAAATGAGCAAGAAGAATTGAATTTTTCGATTAAATATTTGTAGATTTGTTTTTTTTACCGTAAAATAGCGTGCTCTACCAAGATACGCTAAAAAAATAAAAAAAAGTTTGTTAAACGTGTTGACATTGTGTAAATCGTATTATATAATATGTCTTGCGTTGCGACAAAGACAAACAGTAAATGTTCAAGTCAGTTTAACGGGGTGTGGCTCAGCTTGGCTAGAGCGCCTGGTTTGGGACCAGGAGGTCGCAGGTTCGAATCCTGTCACCCCGATTTTTTAAGCTCAAAATTTAGAAGTGTTGACTCGGTCAATTTTGTATATGCGGGTGTAGTTCAATGGTAGAACACTAGCCTTCCAAGCTAGATACGTGGGTTCGATTCCCATCACCCGCTTATGTGTTTGTAGCTCAGTTGGATAGAGCAACGGCCTTCTAAGCCGTGGGTCGGGGGTTCGAATCCCTTCAAGCACATTTTATATATTGGATTACTCAACAAGAGAGCCGTATATATACATGGTGGGTATAGCGTAGTTGGTTATCGCGTCGGATTGTGGTTCCGAAGGTCCAGGGTTCGAATCCCTGTATCCACCTTTCGTAATAATTATAGGGCTATCGCCAAGCGGTAAGGCACAGCACTTTGACTGCTGCATTCGCAAGTTCGAATCTTGCTAGCCCTGCTATTTAAAATATATTTATTATGGGATATTAGCTCAGTTGGTAGAGCACTTGACTTTTAATCAAGTTGTCCGGGGTTCGAATCCCCGATGTCTCACGCATGATAAAACCGCAATTCCTTAGTAATAGCAAGGGTTTGCGGTTTTTTAATTGTAGCAGATTGTATGTAATTGTAATAGGTTGTAAATGTCTGCTACGTGTCTGTTTTATAGGGCAATGTCTGCTTTCTGTCTGCATAGTGCTGTCTCAACAACACTGGCAGCGTCCTCTTTTTCATTTATGATATGGTTGTAAACTTCTATGACCATCTTTTCTGTGTCACCCAATAATTCCGCTATTTTCTTAATGCTGATATTTGGTATCTGATAACATAGGTTTGTGCAATAGTTGTGTCGAAAGATATGAGCCGTTAAATCTGTGATAATCGGAAAAGACTTTCTACCGCCGACCGCTATATTCATTTTATTAATAATAGAGTCCCACATCTTAGAATAAGCCGATTTTGTTATCATAGACCCATTTGCACAGGTAAATAGCTGTGCGCCTTTTAAATCGCTTATATAGGACGCTAGGAAGGTGTGTGCATCTTGCGGAACTGGTATGGTGCGTATACCGTTTGAACTTTTTGGGATGTTCTTTATCTCGGGATCATTTTTAATAAATATCAATGCCTTGTTGATTGCGACCATACATGTATCAAAATTAAAATCAAACTTTGTAAGTGCCAACGCTTCACCGCGACGTAATCCGCAGTAGTATATGATATAGATAAATGCTTTTTCCTGTTCCGTAAAGTCTGCCTTACCAATGGCTACTTTCTCTTGCTCATTTAACGCTCGTTTTGCGCTTTTTACGTACTTAGGCAAATTAATATCCCTTATGATGTTATCGTACATAATTGAGCCGATTAGACCGTCTGTGACAGCCATAGACAATATCTGTTTAAAGGTTATGTATATCTGCTGACAAGTGCGTGGTTTTTCCAATGCGTTATTAATTGCTTTTTGAAAATGACTATTTCTAATATCGGTCAACTTAATATCTGCCAAAAAAGATAAATGCACGTCTATAATATTTTGATACATTATCCTGGTATTCTTTTCACGCACACTTTTTTTTATCTTTAACCACTCATGCGCATACTCTATAAATAAAATATCCGTATTTTTCACATAATTTCCATTTTCTACGGACTGCTTTAGTGCATTAACTTTATTTTCCAAATCCTTACTTGATTTATTCGACGTTACATTAACCCTACGTTTATTACCGTTTGTATCGTACGTGCCGTCCCATACTCTTGTTGTAAATACTCCCCTTGTATTTCTTTCATACTTTGCCTTTGCCATTTCATCATTCTCCTTAAAATTAAGTATAAAAAAGACAGCCTACGTATTGCAGACAGCCACCGAAAATGATACAATATAGCTTGATTGGGTGTATCTTTTCGGATATATCTTGAACCGTTCCTATTGGTAGTAGGGGCGGTTTTTTATTTATTCTGTTTTTTATGTTATTTATTATTACTTTTGTTTCATAGTATAATTTTTTTTATAAATAAAATAACGTTTAATATTAAATGTATAAATCCGAATCCAGATAAAAAACCAGTCAACATTCTCTTAAAATTGTTAGATATGTATTTTGTAAAGTATTGAATTGTTCCATCTAAAATCATTGGCATTATCAATAATATACAATATAAATTATTTAATTTAAAACCGTATACGAAAGATATTATAGATACAATATATCCAAATATTATTCCAGTACACCTTGCGCATACGGGAAATTGATATCCTTTATAAAAGAAACTTCTATCAGGTATTTGGTGACATCCCCAATAATTAGAACACCAATCCATTGTTTTTATCCAAACTTTAGTTTTTTTATCCATTACATTTTAAATTTATTACCACAAGATTGGCATACCCAGTAGTGATCTGTTTCCGTTTTTCCAGTTCCACAAAGTCCCAATAATCCGCAAAAACATAATTTCCAAAAACTAGCACCTTTTCCATGTGTGTCACTAATTGCTTGCAAATTTGTTCCACCACATCTAGGACATCTTATACTTGGTCCTTTATTCAAATTTATATTTATAGGTTGCTGATATTGACTGTTATTTTGATACTTCTGTCCATATGGTGGATAAGCTTGTTTTGTATTATTTTCCATTTTAATTCCTCTTTTTTATAATACTTTATTTATTCTACTTTGTTAATGGAATCTCTAAAAGAACTTGAATACTGATCTAGTAAATCTAGTTTAATACGTTCCCCACCTTTTTTCACTCCATTGGTGCTAATATCTGCATATATGGATTCAATTTGTTCTTTCATCTTTTCCCATACATTTTTTAAATCAGAATATTCGTCTGATAAATTTGTAATATAATTGTCATATTCCTCTAATGATTTGTATTCTTTTTCAAATTCAGAGTATGCAAAATCTATGTCAATTTCTGATCCAGTGCAATCTTTTCCACTTTCTCTGTATGCTTGAAAATCAACAAAATGATTCCATATACCCGCGTACCAATTTTTTATATTGTTCAATGCATCTGATTCTGTTATAACGCTTTTTGGTTCATCGTCTTTATTTGCTTCGCTTGATTTTCCAGTATTTAAAACCTTTTCAGTTTTAGAGTCTATATAATCCACTTGAACATCTATTTTATCATCCGAAACGCAGTTAAATAATTGATAATAGCCACCAAAAAGATAAAACATAAAAGAATTAACGGTGTCTAAGTCTGTAAATTTAGAGGAATCGACAAAAACTGAAAATTTTGTTAAATCGTTATTAAATATAATCTTTTCAAATGATTCCGTTGCTTTTTCACCATTTATCATTTCGTCGCATGATTCTTCTATATTTTTTTTCATTTCATCAAGAACTTCTTTATGTTTTGATTTACTCATTTTATATGTAACAGAACCATCTTCATTTAATGTAGCTTTGTCAAAACCTTCTTCTGATTTGGTTTTATCTATATCAGATTGAGTAATTTCTTGATCTCCAAAATAATCTTTCGGTATGGTAACTTCTACAGATAATAAATTTTCTTTTGATTCGATTTTTTCCGTTGTTGTAGCTTCTTCCGTTGAAATATCTTCTTTAGTAGTATTTTTTTCAACGACAGTTTCTTTGCTTCCGCAAGCCGATAAAAAAATAGAACCAACGAAAATAAGCAAAAATAATTTTTTCTTCATTTTAATTCCCCTTTTTCTCATAAGATTTATTTATATCAATTTCATGATATACGTATTAAAAAGTTAATTACAATGACATAAATATGTCTTTTCTAGTTCATTTTTAATTCTATTGATTTTCGGATTCTTGTAACTTCTTCATAAATTCTATATGTGCTTTTAATCTATCAGGTGTCATTTTACTTGACATGTCAAAAAGTGTTCTCATATCTTTATCTTCGTAAATTCTTTGTGCTATTCTTGCAGTTTCATCGTTCAGATAATATGATTCTTCATTATCATCTAAAAAGTATTTAACGTCACAACCTAATGCATTAGCTACCTTTATAATACTACTCATATTAGGATCTCTTTTTTTCCAATTAGTTATCGTTCCTTTGCTTAATCCTGAAATCCTTTCCAATTCAGACTGTGAATATCCTTTTTTGATTCGCATATCAGTAACTTTTTCATACAAAGTCATATAATTTCCTTCCGTTGAAAAAAATCAACAAAAACTATTGACACGTTGAATTAATTATGTATAATATAATTATACCGTTGAATTAATTCAACAAGTCATTGTCTTTAGTTGGTTTTCTATTTTTATATCGTGGCAGATACAATTATAGAATATATTCAACGGTGTGTCAACTATTATGTTGAATATATTCTTCAATTAAATAAAAAGAAAGGAGTTGATTTCTAAGTTGTTAATTTTTGACAATGTGAAAAGATATGCAAAAAAAAGAGATATTTCCATATCTAAGCTTGAAAGAATGAGTGATTTATCAAAAGGAACAATAAGCAAATGGAATACTGTATCGCCAACCGCAGACAATCTAAAGCGTGTTGCTAACAATCTAAAATTAAAAGTAGATAAATTGCTAGAAGAAGGAGAGGAGCAATAATTGAACGAATTATTAAAAGTTAATCAAGAGTTACAAACAGTGTCAGCAAGAGAACTGCATGAAAAATTAGAAATATCCAAAAGGTTTTCTGCATGGTTCGAACAATTTACGGATTTATTCACAGAAGATATTGATTATTTAGGGGTGTACCTAAAGGTACAGGGCAATCAATACGGTGGAACGCAAGATATACAAGATTATGAAATCTCTATAGACATGGCAAAGCATATCTGCATGATGAGCAAAACAGAGAAAGGAAAACAATGCCGACAGTACTTTATTGAACTAGAAAAGGCATGGAACACACCAGAGCAGATATTTGCGAGAGCTTTAAAAATGGCAGATGAAAGAATACATAGCTTGCAAATTGAAGTTAAGGAAATGAAACCGAAAGCACTGTTTGCAGATGCAGTATCAGCAAGTCACACTTCAATATTAGTCGGAGATTTAGCAAAGTTAATCTGTCAGAACGGTTATCAAATAGGACAAAAGAGATTGTTTGATTGGCTTAGGGAAAATGGATATCTAATTAAATTTGGAAATTCCAAAAATATGCCAACGCAACGTTATGTAGAATCTGGACTGTTTGAAATAAAAGAAAGCAATGTGCAAAATCCTGACGGTTCTGTAAGAATCACAAAAACTACTAAGGTAACTGGAAAAGGGCAAGTATATTTTGTTAATAAGTTTTTAGGAGTATAGGAAGGAGTTTTGAAAGATGAATCAAGAAAATAGGAAGATTTACGAACAAGGTTTTGAAGCAGGTGTTAGTGAGGGAATGCGTAGGGCTATTTTAATAATACAACTAGCAACTACAAGCAAGACAAAAGTGTTTAAAGAAGCAATGTTAGGCGACGCAGACGAAGCAAAAGAATTAATAAGATCAATAATTAAACAAGAAGAAAGGAGTAGCGTTGAAGAAATCTGATAGAAGAAACAACGAAAGAAATTTTGAGCAAGAAAGAGATTATGGAATACAATTTATTGCACTCATAATCTCCGTATGCGCATTAGTAGTTAGTATTTTAAAAGATGCATTTTAAAGTTTGTATAGATTTGTGAAAAAAGCATTAAAAAACGGAGAAGCAAAAATACTCACAAGGCTGATAAGAATAGCGAGTAATGAAATCCAATTATTCCTGAAAAAATTCTTTATTGATATTATTTTGAATTCTTTCTCGTGAACATATTTGTGATTAAGACGAAATCCACCAGAACCACCAAACCATTTGACTCTATCAATATAACCACTATCAACCATAAAATCAACGCAACGGCGAAATTCTTCATCAGGAAGTATGTCTTGAACAGGTTCACTTCCCCAATAATACGCTTGTTCAGGTTGCTTTTTAAGAAATTCAACTATTAATTTACTTGTTTTATCCATTAGATTCACCCCTTTACATGAATATATCACAAATCAAACAACTAATAAAGAAAGGAAAAATATATGAAACAGATTGAGCAAACACTTACTTCTATGGAAGTAGCGGAAATGGTTGGAAAAGACCATTCGAAATTATTAAAGGATATCAGGAGATATCTTGAGCAGTTATCCGAAGCCAATATTGGCTCGGGCGAATTTTTTACTGGAAATACATACAAGGATGCAAACAGTCAATCAAGACCTTGTTACATGGTATCGAAAAAAGGATGCGAATTTATCGCACACAAACTGACAGGAACAAAAGGTACAGAGTTCACAGCGAAATACATTAACAAGTTTCATGACATGGAAGATTCACTCAAGAAACCTAGAACAGCAATGGAAATCATGGAATTGCAATTTAAGGCATTGAAAGAAGTGAAAGCAGATGTTGAAACAGTCAATAACGATTTGCAGAATTTTAAGGAAGAAATGCCGTTACTCGCAGTTGATTGCGACAAAATCACCACAGCAGTACGGCAGAAAGGAATTGAATTACTCGGCGGTAAGAATAGCAACGCATACCGTGACAAATCAATCCGTCAAAAACTGTATACGGATATGCACCGAGAACTAAAAAGACAATTCGGAATCAGTACATACAAAGCATTAAAACGCAATCAATGTGAACTAGCGGTATCTATGGTTTCCGATTACAGCGCACCGTTTGTATTGCAAGAAGAAATAAAAGATACAAATGCTCAAATTAGTATGATCGCATAGGAGAAAAATCATGGAATACCCAAAACCAATCATGAGGAAATCCGAATTGGAAAAAATGGGATTCCCGAGTGAATATTTAAAACGCGCATATAACAGTCGCGGACAGTCATTTGCAAGAAAAATAAATCCACTTTGTGAAAATAGTCCCATCTTTTTTGATACTACTGGATTTGAAAAGTGGAGAGTAGCAGACAAGTAAAATATTATCATTCTGTGCCTTTCGCGTGGTGTTAACCACATAATTTAGTGGTGTGCGATACTTCCCCCATCGTGCATCACGCGCAGGGCACAGGGAAAGAGAGGAAATATGAAATTTAAATTAGGAGATAAAGTTCGAATCAATGAAGATTTAAATTGCGATATGAGGTTTGTATCACACCCAATGATAAGATACGCAGGAAAATTAGCAGTAGTTAAAAAGATACCAACACAAGAATATTGCAGACTTGATGTTGACGATGGAAATTGGGGATGGTATGAGCACATGTTAGAAAAAGCACAATTTGCAAAACAAGACATCAATCCTTGCATGATGGTGAAACTTAGATGCGGTATTATACGCATAGCTATGAACACAAGAAGAGATGGCATTGTATTTTGCGACAGAGATTTTACGGCACAGAACAGCTTGCAAAGTTATACCAATGATTTTAAAGAAATTAACGGTGACGCAGAATATGACATTGTAGAAGTTTATGACATTAAAGAGTTTGATAGCGATTTTACTCTTGAAGATCGCGACTTGCTATACAAAGAAGAACCACAGGAAATGACACTTGAAGAAATATGCAAGGAATTAGGCAAGGAAATAAAAATTGTAAAAGAGAAAGCGAGGTAGTCATATGTACATTGATCCTTTTTGGTGCGGAGTGCTTTTTGCACATGCATTTTGGATATTGTTTGTACTTCTAGTAGCGATATTCACTCCAAAGAAAAAGTGAGGTGAGCCATGAAAGATATCATCCGAATTATGATTGCATGTATCTTAATCCTTTTAGCACTATGCATCTTTCGTATTGAAATTAGCGCGAAAGATAACGGACTCATACCAATGGATGCAACCGCCTATTGCGATCAGGGCATAACAGCAAGCGGTGAGTATGTAAGAGTTGGAATATGTGCCATGCGCAAGGATTTAATAGGAAAGACAGCAATCGTATATTCACAGGAAAATGGAATTGTAACGGGTCAAATAGGTATTTACGAAATAAAGGACACTGGCGGTCACAAGCTAATCAAAACTGGAAAATGCGTTGATATTTACATGCAGAGTAAAGACGAATGCTTGCAGTTCGGACGGCAAAAAGTGTTGGTGCAGATTGTGGATGCGGAAGGGTGATGAATGAGTGAATCAAAATTAAAGAAGTGCAGTTGTGGTGGAGAGGTTAAATTATATTCTGTTTGTAATCCTGAATTTCCATATTCGGCAATGGCAAGATGCATGTTATGCAAAAAAGAATATCCGTTGCCAAATGTAAAAATGAAAACATGGAAATCAAATCCTATCAGAATATCAAAATCAATGATTAAAGATGCAGAAAAAGAATGGAATAAAATGCAAATATGAAAGGAGCAGTATGAAACTATATTTTTATAATTTTGACAAACGGAAAAATAAATTACAAAAAGGTTGCGCGGAAGTTGAGGAAAAACCGAAAACATACAAACCGATAGAAAGATTTCCACGTTTTTTTGATGGAAGCTATGTAAGAAAAGATGGTATAGGGAAAATATCTGGATATTGGGAAGATACGATTTTTTTGGCGGAAGAGAATGATGATTTAGCAAAAAGTATATTTATCGAAAAAGCATTAGAAATATTATATGCTGCTAAAAAAGAAGTTGAAGCAAGCGAAACAGTTTTACAAATTATAACTGATTCAGAATTTGAATCGTAGAAAGGAGCAGTCATGGACGAAGTAACAATTTTTGATTTGGATTATTTTAACCAAAGATATGGAATCGCATTTGTGATTAACGATGGTGAAGTAAAAGACGTATTAATTGAAGGGAGATAATATGAACGTCAAAGAAATGTTAGATATCATGGATAAAACAACGTTAGAGACACTCGCGGAAGATATAAAGAAAACACCTGCCTATCCAATTTACGAAAAAGCAGTAATAAGCGGTAAGGAAAATTCAAATAATCTTCTCGGACTATTGGTTTCGATTCATATGAAACATGATGAAGTTTTAGCCACTAAAGTTGATAAGGTAGCGTGGGAAATCTTGTACGCAATGTTAGACCAGCGATACCGAGCAGAAATAAATAAAACGACCGCAAAGGACGGCAATCCATAAGCGGTCAGCAAAACATATCTAGGCTCATTATAGAGCAGAAAGGGAAATTATGCAAGAAGTAATGGAATGGTTAGACAGCATAATTGAAAACATGAAAGAGCAAAAGGCTTTATCTAAATTTAACAATCAAATCATGATATGTGGTGCTAAGGATTATATACAGATGTTCAAAGGCATTGAAATAGTAGCGGATGAATTGGGAATTGAATTGCAGAGCAAGCCACATGCAGGAAGAATACCACCGTACGCGCAAAAAGTTAAATTGTCTTTTGACTATAAGGGGTATGAGGTATTCCAGTTTTCGGATGGTGAGCAACATGTTTGAAAATCAAATGGTAATTGATCGCGAAGAAAAAGAAAGAAAATATGTAACTTGCGATAAATGCGGAGAACACATTCATTTTGAAACACCAGGATATTACCAAGATGAATGTTACGAGGTTGACGGTTATAACTACTGTGAAGATTGCATTGCAGATGTCGTAAAAGAAAAGTTTATGAAAGTGTTGAGGTAGATATATGGCATTAAAAAGTTATGAAGAATTACGGAAAATAGATGTCACTCCATATTGTGACGAAAGAGACAAAATAAGATATTTGAATTGGGCGAAATGCGTTGATTTATTGCATGAAAATGGAGCAGAGATTGTATATTTTGAGCCTGCAACAGAAGGAAGTTCTCTACTAATGACAGATGCAGTATTCACAGACTCAAACGGGAATACAAATCGTTGTTATGAAACAAAGATAAAAGTTTTTATTGATAAAAAAGAATATCTTATGCAAGGACCAGTCACAAATGGAGCGAATCCAGTAAAAGATAATTCTATGTCACAGCAAAGAGTATGGAACTGCCAGTGTAGATTATTTGTAAAGTGCGTAGCAATACATACTGGACTAGGATTTGATCTATGGCTAAAGGAAGAAAAGACAGATTTTAATAACCAAAAGGTAGAAATTAAACACGAAATATTGCAAGTCAGAGAGAGGGTTTTTGAAAAGGTCACAGAACTGCAAAAGAAAAATAATCTTTCATTGGATGATATTGCAGCGAAATTAAATATGGAACGTGACGAAGTAGAAATGTACCTTAAGCAATATGTAATACTTGCAAGATTTGAGAAATCTTTGTTCGAGATATGATTTTTTCAAAAGATAGGTCTTATTATATTGGAGCAAGTGACACATCTTATGTGGTAGGAAATTGGGAAACTGCTTCTTTTGCGAAATGGTATGGAACAAAACTAGGAATATATGAAAGTAATTTTACAAATGACTCTATGCTTGCAGGAACAGCTTACGAACACAGAATTTTAGAAAGTTTAAAGATAAAAAATCTTGAAATGGATAAGCAGATTATAAAAGGCAGGTTAAGAGTAAATTTAGACGGAAATACAAAAGAAGAAATTTACGAGGTAAAAACACACAATAATAACAAAAAATTTGTTGTATCGAAATCATATAGAAATCAAGTAAACGTTGAAATGTACGCTTTTGATATTAGAAAAGCGAAAATAGTTTCTTATGCTTTGAATGAGGAAGATTACAAGAACTTCTATAACGATATAGACGATGAAAGAATTTGTTTTTACAAGATCGAATACGACAAGGAATTTATTGATAGTATTTATATTCCGAGATTTTGCTACTTATCAATTTGCCTTGAAAAAGGTAGGTTTCCAAACATAGAGGAGTTTAACAAATGGAAGTCACAGGAAAGATTCTTAATCTCGCGCAGGATTATCAAACAAATAAATTCCGCATCACTTTTGAAGTCAACGAAGCTGCCACAATTAAGTCCGAGTACGACAAGTTGAGAGACAATGAAAAACTGGCTATTAAAGTCGACAAGTACCGTAAAAAGCGCTCATTGGATGCAAATTCTTATTACCATGTACTTGTCGGTAAAATAGCAGATGTTTTGAACATTTCAAAACCACGTTGCAAAAATATCTTGATTGCAAAATACGGTCAGATTGAATTTGTTGATACGGAAATGGTTGTCATAAAAACCAACATTCCGCCCGAGCAGATGCTAGAGCAAGAAACACTTCATTGTCTGCCATGTGGTGTCAAGGTTGAAAACGGTAAGGAAGTGAATTTCTACCGCGTATACCGTGGCTCACATACGTACGACAGCAAGGAAATGAGTTTGTTGATTGATGGCACAGTGGAAGAAGCAAAAGCTCTAAAAATCGAAACCATTACCGATGAAGAAATACGGAAAATGAAAGAAAGGTGGAACGTGAAAATTGAAAAGACTGTTTAGCATTCTTCAAGACGATTTAAGCGTATGTTACGTATCGCAAGGTTATCCAGTCGCGTTACACCACGTATTCACTGGAACAGGTCGCAGAAGGTTGTGTGAGGTATATGGATTTATCGTTGCATTAAGACCTGATTACCACACCACATCCGATTATGCGATTCACAAGAATCCGAATAGAGGATTGGATTTGGAGTTAAAGCAAAAGTGCCAACGATATTTCGAGGAACATATTGGCACAAGGGAAGATTTTATATTGCACTTTGAAAAGTCTTATTTGTAGATTGGAGATAACGGAATGGTAGTAATGAATAGAAGTAGCACAGAACGTTGCAAATGTGTTGTGTGTGGAAAGGTAGAAGGAAATTCTTTGATATATAAAGAGAATGGTATTGAGATAAAAATGCCTTTATGCCACAAATGCATGGAAATAAGGTCAAAGCGTTTTAATGAAAAGATTAAAGCAATCATGCAGACTAGATTAAAGCAAATTAAATTTGACATAAAATCAGAATTGAAAATATTCAATACTGATAAATAAGATGTATAGGCACACAGCCTTTACATAAAAGTAACTCGGTCATGCTTAAATAATTTTATATCACAGTATATCTATTTAAGCCATAGAGCCAACAAAAGGACGTTAGGCGGTAGAATGATGCCCCACATTATGTAAACCGCCTAAATGAGCCTTAAACGAGGTAAATAATATGAACAAGATTGAATTAATAAAAGCATTATTAGAACTTGTGGAAGAAGAAAAGAAATATGAAAAAGAATACCATGAGGAATATAAGAAATTAGAATCAGACAAAAATACTCCTAAATGGAAATGGGAACAACACTGGAATAAAAAAGTTCCGCAAAAAGCAATGTCAAAAGATGCACTTAGAATTATTGCTAGATTAAGTTTCTTAGAATGCAAGAACAAATGAGGTCACAGAATGAAATTTATAATACACACAGCACCAAGAACAAAAAAGAATAGTAATCGCATTGTGAAATGCAAAGGTAGAACAATTATAATTCCAAGCGAACTATACAAGCAATATGAAAAAGATTGCAGAGTATTTTTGCCTATGGATTCTATGATTGACTATCCCATAAATGTAAAAGCAGTTTACTACATGCCAACAAGGCGCAGAGTTGATTTGTGCAATTTACACGAATGCTTATGTGACGTTTTAGTAAAGCATGGAGTGATCATTGATGATAACAGTAAAATAATTGTTTCGATGGACGGCAGTCGGGTATTTTACGACAAGGAGAACCCACGAACCGAAGTTGAAATAACAAGATTGTGAGGTGTTTAAATGACAAAGTCTAGTTGTTATGTAAAGAAATGCGATAAGTCGGAAGAAAAAATAACAATAATTGATTTAATTCCAGTCGGTAGGAATAACGCGATCAAGCGCAAGGAATTATTGCATCTTTGTGAGATACATAATCTTATTGACAATAAAAAAGCAGATGCAGACCGCCAAATGCGTAAGTTAATTGAAAGAGCGCGTGTTGATTGCGTAATTCTTAATCTATCCAACGGTATAGGATATTACAGAGTATCAAGGGAAGATTTGCAGGACTTACAACGGTACATAAAACAGGAAGATAAACGCGCTATTGCAAGTATTAGAAACAACTTACCAGCTAAAAAACTGTATGAGGATTTTAAGGCAGGGAGAATGTAGTATGGCAGAATTGACACGTAATGATTTTTATAACGGAGAGCGTGTTTATAAGTGTAAGCATTGCCAGGATAACGGATTTATTGAAGTAGATAGAGAAAAGAATTTATACGGTTTTTGCATTTGCCATCCACTTGTAAAGAATGGAAAAGAAAAAGCAAGCAATCCGTATTTAAAACCATAGGGGGTGTAGAAAATAGCAGACAAACACCAATATTATTACATGAGGTTAAAGGAAAATTTTTTTGAAACAGATGAATTACAAATACTTGAAAGTATGCAGGACGGTTATCTGTATTCAAATATTCTTTTAAAAATGTATCTAAAGAGTTTGAAGAATGACGGAAGATTGTTTTTCAATGATTATATTCCTTACAATCCTCAAATGATTGCAACTATTACAAGGCACAATGTCGGAACAGTAGAAAAAGCACTTGATATATTTAAAAAATTAGGATTTATAGACATTTTGGATAACGGTGCAATCTATATGCTTGACATTCAAAACTTTATCGGAAAAACAACAACAGAAGCAGACAGGCAAAGAGAATATGATCGCAGAATAGCGGCAGAAAAAGAAGAATCAAGAAATCTTGAAGAAATCTTGGAGAAAACCTTACCAAAGATAGAGATAGAGTTAGAGAAAGAGTTAAAGATAGAAACAGAGAAAAAGAAAGAACCAAATAAAGAAAAAGTAAAAAAAGAAAATGCAACTTACGTTGCTGATGATCTGCTGAATGAATCAATACTTGAATTTATTAAATTCAGAAAAGGTATCAAAAAGCCAATGACTGAAAAAGCAATTTCTTTGTTGATTAATAAGTTAGACGGTATGTCTAGTGACAATGACGAAAAGATTGAGATATTAAATCAGTCGATACTTAACGGTTGGCAGACAATATATCCGTTAAAAAAAGAGAATAGCAGCACAGGAAAGAAAAGCATAGATTGGGGTAGCGTATGACGAGAGAAGAAACCAAAAAAATAGTTATGATCGTGAAATCTTCTTTTCCGAACTGGAATCCTGATGATTTGTCATTCACAGTAGATACATGGACACTTATGTTAGCCGAATATGACTACAACGACATTGCACTTGCATTAAAGACCTACATAGCAACCGATACGAAAGGATTCGCGCCAAGTATAGGGCAATTAATCAGCAAGGTGCATATCACGGAAGAATACATACAACTCAATGAACTAGAAGCATGGTCACTTGTCAGCAAGGCATTGCGTAACGGATATTACGGAGCAGAGGAAGAATTTTCAAAATTACCGTTAGTGGTGCAAAAAGCAGTCGGTCAACCTAGCAACCTTAGAAATTGGTCGCAGACAGATACACAGTCGGTAGAAAATGTAATTCAGTCAAATTTTTTGAGATCATATCGAATTGAGTTAAAGCGTGAGAACGAAGCAAGAAAACTACCGCAGGAAGTAAGAACACGGATTACAGAGAAACAAGGATTTATAGGAATTGAGGTGGAAGAATGAGCAAAGAATGTCCATATAAAAAGAATTTAACAGAAGAGGGAAGATGCCGAAAAACATTGTACTTTTGCACTTTTGAACAGGAAAGCAGATGTGAAATTAAAAAGAAAGAAACGCGAATAACACAAGCTGATAGAATCCGTCAGATGAATGACGAAGAATTAGCGGAGTTTTTGGAAAAGGTTTCAAGTGGAAACAAGGCGGTTATTGGTATTGATTGTGTAGCACCAAGATGCATGGATAAATGCACGAAATGTATTAAAAACTTCTTACAAAGCGAGGTGTTGGAATGAGAAATAAAGACAACGACAGCACACAGACACGTCACATCAACAACAGTAACGCAGTTATGATATATGACCGCTATCAAAAAGACGTACGGCAAAAAGCAAGGGAAATATTTGCAAGACCGCCGTATGTGGTGAAAGCGTTTGGAAAGTGAGGAATGATAATTGAAAATTGGACTAATTGATGTAGATGGTCATAATTTTCCAAATATTCCATTAATGAAATTGTCAGCATGGCATAAATCAATAGGGGATTATGTTGAATGGTACGAACCTCTTATAAGTGGACACATGAATAAAGTATATATTTCCAAAATATTTAGTTTTACAACAGATTATCAGTATTTTATAGATGCGGATGAAATTATCAAGGGCGGTTCCGGATATTGTATAAAAATGATTGATGGAAAAGAAATATATGACAAAAAAATGGATATTCAATTACCAAACGAAGTAGATCATATATATCCAGATTACTCAATTTATCCTCAATACACAAAAAATACTGCATACGGAAGATTGACATTAGGATGTCCGAGAGGTTGTAACTTTTGCCACACAGGAGTTAAAGATGGACTATGCAGTAACAAAGTTGCTAATTTATTGGAGTTTTGGAACGGTCAGAAAAATATAGTACTGATAGATCAAAACATAATTGCTTGCAAGAATTGGAAAGAGTTATTACAGCAATTGATTGATAGCAAGGCATACATAGACTTTAACGGTGGAATTGACATAAGGCTTATGACGGAAGAAAAAGCTGAATATATCAAAAAAATAAAAATTAAAACCATACACTTTGCTTATGATCGTTACGAAGATAAAAATCTTATTGAACCAAAATTTAAGCAATTTAAAGATATTACAGGATGGAATAGAGGAAAAGTGCAATGCTATGTTCTTTGCAATTTTAACACAACGATAGAGCAAGATCTAGAAAGAATATATTTTCTACGGTCACTAGACTTCGCCCCATACGTAATGATTTATGACAAGGAAAACACAAAATCTACTGATCCAGTTAGGAGATTACAAAGATGGGTAAACAACCGTTACATATTTTGGAGTTGTGACAAATTTAATGATTACATGAAAAACTATTAAAAAGAAAGGAACAGTTATGACTAATACTGAAAGACGTGAACTTGTAAAGACCATGTTTCAAAGCGGTAAAACACCACAAGAAATAACCGAAGCAACAGGCTACAAGTGGAACACGATCAAAGGAATATTAAATAAAAGCGGTATCTCCTACGCGCCAAGATGCAAATACGATTATAGCAAAGTAAAGGAAATGAAAGAATCGGGAATGAGCATTAAGGAGATTAGCCAAATCACCAACATACCCAAGGCATCTATAAGTAAGTGGCTATCAAGTCATGGGATGGGAGTAGTAGTACCGCCAGTAACCAGCAGCCACATAGACATAAATAAATTGCAGTACGCAAGACCGCGTAGAAGCCGTATAGAGGTAGTTAACGGTAAAAAGTATGTAGATATCACAGAAACACTATTTAATCAGCCGTACGTCGGAGAAGAGGTATCACTATGTATGAAAAATTAATAGAAATGTTTCAAAAATATCCAATCGGTACACCTATCAGGCTTAAAAGTGACTATCCAAATGAAGTAAGAACCGTAGCGGATTATGAAAGTAAAGGTTCTGTGTGGTATTTAAGGTTGTCGGATGGAAAGAGCGTGTGCGTAGATAGGCTAAGTGAGTTGGAAGTGGTGTAGATTGTAATTTAAGAAGGTGGTTCAATGGCAAAGAGAATAGAAACATTGGAAATCGAAAAAGCACTTATAAACATGTGTCGATATAAAAGAATTTACGGTTGCGAAGAAATAACAATAGGTTTTGCAAATAACGGGTACGGAAATGAAATAGTTGATTTTATGACTATGGATAGCAAGGGAATAATTAGGTGCTATGAAATAAAAGTCACACTACAAGATTTAAAATCAAAAGCTAAAAAGTCATGGTACGGCCACTACAATTATCTTGTTGTTTCTAAGGATTTGGAGATTAAAATAAAGGATTTTTCAAATTATGTGCCAGATGGAATAGGGATAATAACAAGCGGTCCCAAAATTTATCAGGATGTATGGGAATTAGAAACAATATTAAATCCAAAAAAACAAATAGTTACGAATGATATGAATGTTATGTTAAAAGAAAGTATGGTAAGAAGCATGTACCATAAAATGAATAAATACAAAGATTCCTCGGACATGGAAAAGCAGAAGGAATTGCAACAAAGTATAGGATATTGGAAAAAGCAATACCAGGAAGAAAATAAAGAGTGGGTTATACAAAATCGGTTAATCAGAAAATTTGAAAAAGCAAGAAGGGAAATATGCGGAGAATACCAATTTTTTGAGGACATTGTAAGTGCAGAAATGGAAAAAGCTGGTATTACTACAAGTTAACTTAAAAATCAATATGTAGAGGTGAAAAATGAGTGTAGATGTAGATAAATATTTTGGTTGGACAATTGAATTAAAAAAAGATTTGGAATCAAAAGATTTTGATTTTTACCATAAAATAATAGAAAAAAATCCAAATTTAAATCAATACGGAAAAGGTGCTTTTCCAAATGAAATTAAATTAGTTATAGACGGAATGAATGGGTTATTCGCAAGATTAATTTATATACTATCAGTACAATATGATATCTCTTGGGTTGATGAAGATAATCATATTTTGAACGAAACTTTAAAAAACAATGTTGCACCTGAAAATGTGTTTAATGAACTAAATGAAATTTATATAAAAATCACAGGAAAAGAATTACAACATGACCAAGTAAACTTAAAAGAATGGCATAACTGGGGATAATTTATAAGTTAAAAAATAATCACAAAGAAAGGAACGAACTACGGCCGTGGTGATGATATATCGGTTCCTGGATGGAAAATGGGATTAGAGGTTTTTAATTATGAGTGTCAAGACCAAATAAGCATGTTTGATTTGACGATGCAACAAATAAAAATAGATAAGCCGGTGCGGTTGATTGAGACTTTTTCGGGTTACGGATCGCAAGCAATGGCACTTAATGTAATGGGTGCAGATTTTGAACATTACAAAATATCGGAATGGGAAGTAAATGCAAATAAGTCATATAAAGCCTGTCACATAAATGATAACACTGATTATTCGGAAATTTATAACAAAGAAAAAATAATAAATAAGTTACTCGTACTCGGAATATCAAATGACGGTAAAAAGCCAATGACTGAAAAAGAAATACGCAGAAAGTCGGAGAAATGGCAAAGAGAAACATATAACGAGTTTATGCAATGCCATAATTTAGGAAGTATCATGAATATACATGGCAATGAATTTGAAATAATTGACACAGATACATATTTTTACTTTTTTACATACTCATATCCATGCACGAGTGTATCAATAGCAGGAAAAATGGAAGGAATGAAAGAAGGAAGCGGAACGCAATCCAGCTTGTTGTGGGAAATAAAAAGAATTTTAAAAGAGATACATGGCAGCAAAGGAGAACTTCCACAACTCTTATTTATGGAGAACGTGCCACAAGTATTAGCAAAAGCAAATATTAAAGACTTTCAAGAGTGGCAAGACTTTCTTACTTTACTCGGCTATACAAATCATGTACAGACATTAAACGCAAAAGATTACGGAGTTGCGCAGAACCGGGAACGAACATTTATGTTTTCATTCCTTGGTGAATATAATTACAAATTTCCAAATCCGATACCTCTTACAAAAACAATGAAAGATTATCTAGAAGAAGAAGTTGACGAAAAGTATTACATCAATACAGAAAAAGCAGATAAACTAATTACGCAACTGATTGATAATAGAGATTTGCATGGGTGCGTAGGAAATGTAAATCCAAGCGGCAATGGAATGAATGGCAATGTATATAGCGGAAATTTGGCACCTACATTGACCACAAATAAAGGCGAAGGGCAGAATATAGTTGAAGTTAATCAAGTCGGAAATATTGCAGAGGAAAATAAATTTTCAAATCCGCAGACGGGCAGAGTATATGCAACAGATGGATGCGCACCGACATTAAACACTTGTAGTGGTGGCGGGCATGAACCGAAAATATGTGTTGACTTGTCAATCAATAACCCATCAGAAAATAATATAACAAATTGCATAACAGCAAGAGATAGAGGGATAAGCAATCATAGACAAGTGGGAAATGGTGTAATAGTAGCCATGTGTGGAAGAAATACGGATAATTCATCCGACAGAACACCAGGCAATCCAACAGAACAAAGACTAGAACCAAACAGTCAAGGTATTTGCAATACAATTACAAGTATGCAAAAAGATAATATGGTTTTAGAAACAAATATCTTAGGTGGTATTAATTACAAAGTTTCTGAAAAATATCAGCACGGATTATTAGAGGGAATGTCAAGAAGTATAATGACAAATAATGACGGAGCAGCGTGTGTTGAAGAAATTATAAGTATTAAGCAAGTCACAAAAGATAATTGCATTGAAAGCATTTATAGGATCCGTAAACTCACACCACGCGAATGCGGAAGACTAATGTATGTATCCGACAGCAATATTACAAAAATACTATCGGTAGTAAGTAATTCACAGGCTTATAAGCAATTTGGAAACTCTATTGTGGTCTTAGTTATGGTAGCCATGTTTAGCAATCTAAATATTCAAGGTCTTCCACGGTGGGATGCGATCAAAGAAAGATATATGAGGTAGCCTATGCCACTACTAAAACCAACCGACTGCGGAGCATGCCAATGTAAAACATGCTTCAAGCGCTCGCAATGCCAATACATAGATTGTAGACCATGTATCATGGCAGGAAAGCCGTATCACACAGAGTTATGCAAGTATTACGAAGAACATGAAAAACAGATGGATATATTTGAGTATATGAAAGGAGCAGAGAAGTGAGAGAAATTAAATTTAGAGGTATAAGAGTTGATAGGCCGGAGACTACAAAAGTATTATCGTTAGCGATTCAAAAACATATAAATCCGCATGACGATCCGCGAATTTACTGGGCACGCGAGGTTACATTTGATTATGCTACTAATAGTCCAGTAAGAGTTGATTTCATGAAATTTAAACCTTTGAATAATACTGTATCTGGCATTGAAAAAGGAGATTTTTATTGCTATGAGGTTAAATCATCTGTGGCAGACTTCCACTCCAAAAATGGACATAATTTCTTAGGAGATTTCAATTATTATGTAATGACGGAAGAAGTATTTGAAAACATAAAGAACGAAATACCTTATAGTGTTGGGGTATACATACCGAATGGAATGAATTATCAGGGCGAATGGTATGACTTAAAGTCAATAAGAAAAGCAAAAAGAAGGGATAGAAATAAATCCGCAACAGAAATGCTACTTATGATGTTTCGGTCAGCTTCACGTGATGTTAGGAAAAAGGAAAAGGAGAAAGAGAATGAGCAAAATAAGTGAAGATGATTTTTATAACATACAACATGACGATGTCTTGAACGAAAGGCTTGAACAGTTAGGAATTGATGCGAAAGCGTTTTATGAAGTGCTTAGTCATTCCGTGGATATTTCCAAAATGGAAAATACCACAGAAAAACATGCAGACGGTGATTCTATGAGATTAATCAACGCGGATTTGTTAGAAGAAGTATTAAGCAATGCACTTTCGGTTGGAGATAAGCATTTCGAGACAAACGAAAAGAAAGGAACTGATTTTGCGATAGAAATTGCGACAAGGATGATACTGGAACTAGTCAAGAAGCAACCAACGATTAAAAATGACGGATGGCATGTTGTAGCTGATGGGGATTTACCGGAAGAAAGCGGTCATTATTTAGTTACTTACCATGCATGGAGTGACGGAAATTATCTGCCCAAATTTGACGATACGTTTGTTAAAAGAATGCATTATCAAATCAGTGGAAAATTTATTGGGTGGAATTACCCAGTATGTATTAATGAAGAAGCAGAAGCAGACGAACATAGAGAGGTTGTAGCATGGCAACCATTACCCAAGAAGTACATACCGAAAGAAAATAAAGAAAGGAGTGAAACACATGAATGAACTTAATGTAAAGGTAGGAGATGAAGTTATTTATCATCCAGGCGGATTCTACTCACAAAAAAAAGTGACGTACGTTACTAAAATTACACCGACTGGAAGAATAAAAGTTGAATGTAGCAAAAATCAGTATAATGCATTTGGAACGCAGATGGGTGGTGATGGTTGGAATAGGTCGTATATAAGAACAGGAACGGAAGAAGAAATATTACAAATACGTAAAGATAAAAAAATTCAGTTATGCCTTAATAGAATGGAAAAAGTTAAGGAATTAACCTATGAGCAAGCAATAGAGATATTAAATATTTTAGACGGAAAGGAGTGAAATACATGCCATTAAAGAAAGGAACGTCAAAGAAAACACTTGAAAGCAATATCAAGAAAGAGATCGCAGCAGGAAAACCACAAAAGCAAGCAGTAGCGATTGCACTGGAACAGCAGAAAAGAAGTAAGAAGAAAAAGAAGAAATAAAAAATAGGCATTGCGCTAATGCGTAGTGCCTATTAGTTTACATAAAATTATTAAAATAATAAAAAATGGCATATAATTGGCATGTTAAACTAAAATTAGTTTACATAAAACTTGATATATAAACAATACAATGGTATAATATGGGTATAAACATACGCCCACATCCGCAAAACAATAGTGGAGGTATGTAAGATGGCAGTAGCAAATGTAACAAATAGACAATATGACGGAACAGACCAAAATCAAGGAATATTAGAGTACCAAATAGAAAACGGTGATTCTTTACCAACAGGATTAACCGCATCAAACACAGGTAGCACATGCTTAAACGTAGACACAGGCGCATTGTATGTATGGCATATACTACGTTGGGTTGAGCAATAAGGCGGTGCAGTATGAATAATTGGGAAAAATACGTAATGCAAAAAGCAAAAGCGGAAATATACGTAAATAACAACACAGCAACAGCAAATATTCCGACAGGTTCTGCATTTACAAAAGTGGTTTTAGCAAACTCAATAAAAGGAAGTACTAAAAACTGTGACGTTAATCTAGCTAATGGAGAAATAACAATACTGAAAAAAGGCTCTTACTCTGTTAATTGTACATTTTCCTCAAAATTAGGTACAACAGATGTGCTATTCGACACAGCAGTATTTGTAAACGGTGAAGAAGCACCAAACTTACATATGCAGAGAAGATTCTCAACAAGCGGATACGTGTTCAACCTTGCACTTATGGGAGAATTAGACCTAGTATCAGGAGATATTATTGACATAAGAGTAAAACACAATAACGCAAGCGCGGTTGTAATTACAACAGTGTACGCAAACATAAATATAGTTAAAAATTAGATGCACAGTCCTTGCATACATACAATGGACAGGAACTTGCATACTTCCTATAGCGAAAGCGGTATGCAGGAAAGGGAAAGAAGAATGAATAGCTATTATCTTGAAAAAGCAAAAGACATGTTAAAACAATACATAGACATAAAACAAGACGATTGGAGCCTATTTGACTTAAGCGCAATGAAAGAATCCGTAAAACTTCTTATCGGCGGTCAGATATTTACAAAAAGGCAATTACAACAAATAGCATTTAAAGAACATGGAATATTAATTCCAAATACATTTTTTGAGTAAATACGAAATACGAATTTAACATTTTGACTGATAAAATATTAAAAAAGCAGTGGTTTAATTTAAAACAGACAACATAAAGATTGTTTTAATGGAAAGGGAAAAGATGAAATATAGAAAAGTAAGAATTGAATCAGATGGTTTTACAACTCATATATGGGTTGATGGAGTAGAAAAGCAAAATGTAAAAGAAATTGATTTTCATGCAGAAGCAGGAAACGCGGCAGAATGCATTATAAAAGAAGATGTAATGATTCGAGAGTTAAGCGAACAAGAACTTGATGAATTAGCGGGTAAATAACAGTAAAGGTAGGTGTAATATATGGCAAGAGCAGAATTATGTAAAGATTGTTTAATGATAGATAGTTGTAAAGAAGCAAGATACTACTGCTGTGCCATGAAAGACCTATATGAAACATATGACGATTGTAAGAAACTGATTGCGCGAGAGTTTATAGCAGAGCATAGAGAGAAGTTGAGCATTGAGGATGCAGAGTATTCAGAAGAATATGAAAAACTATCCAATAAAGTTATAGATGCAGTAGCAGAGTTGCAATACATAAGAGATTACGATATTAAGATTGGATATGTAAAGTCATACGAGGAAAAAGTAAAAGACGGACGTATCATATACGCAGATTGTAGAAAGGTAAATGCAATCTATCAGTGCTTTGCTCCATATGACTTTATTATCACTATATATGAGCCTAACGCTATGCTGTTAACAATGAACCAGATAAAAGTATTGCTATGGCATGAACTAAGGCATGTGGGAATCAACGAACGCACATTAAAGACAGAGTATAAAGTAATGTTACATGAGGTAGAAGATTTCCACAGTATAATAGATAGATTCGGTACTAGGTGGAATGAACCAAATACAGAAATAGAAGATATATGCAAAGAGGTGTAGGCTATGGCGAACAACGAAAACCTGGTCGACCTTGCAACGAGACCGCAACATGAGAGAGTGGCAATAGCAAGAAAAGGACAGAAAGCCGCTACAGAAGCGAAAAAAAAGAAGAAATCACTTGAAGAACTAACCGTAATGATGCTCAATCAGCAGATAACAGACACAGCAAAATCATCAATCAAGCGAGCAGGAATTAACATTGATGCAATAGACACCGAGGATGTCAATGCCACCGCGTACATGATAGCAGGACAAATAAAGTCGGCAGCACAAGGAAATACAAAAGCATTTGAGTGTATCACAAGCATCGCAGACCGCATGGGAAAGAAAGAACAGCACCAACGTTATAATATGCCAATCACAGATGTAACGATTGACTTTGTGGAAGTATATAGAATCATACAAGACATATGGAACGGACTTTGTGACATTAGAGAGATTATATCAAAGGGTGGACGTGGTTCAATCAAATCAAACTTTTGGGCAGGAGTCGCAGAAGAAACGATCTATAATGACCCACAGGCACATGTCGTATATACCAGAAGATACAAAACAGACCTTCGCGGTTCTGTCTATAATCAATTCATGAAAACAGTAATACGTCACAATAGATTAGATGATTGGGAATTTACCACATCTCCTATGATGGCTAAATATAAAAAGACAGGGCAATGCGTTATCTTTGTAGGAGCAGATAAGCCAATAAGTTTAAAGTCATACAATTTATCATTTGGATATGTAAAACTGCTAATTCACGAAGAGTGTGACGAAATGGCAGGACTGGAACAGATGGATAACATCGAAGATACATTTTTACGTTCCGATACTCATGCTATTGATATAAAGGTATTTAACCCACCGAAAAGCAAAAACAACTTTATGAATGAGTATGTGGAGCAATGCAGAAATAAAGAGGGTACGTATATATGTCATTCGTATTATTATAACGTCCCTATCAAGTGGTTAGGACAGCGTTTCTTTGATCGTGCTGAATGGTTCAAGTCGCATAAAAAAATGTACTATGATAACAACTACTTAGGGTTAGTCACAGGCACAGGCGGTGGAATCTTCGAGAACGTAGAAGTAAGAACCATAACAGATGAAGAAATCAGAAATATGCCGTTCTTTAATTATGGACTTGATTTTGGTTTTATCCATCCGCAGACATTCGAGAAGTCCTATTATGACGAGGAAACAGACACATTATATTGCGTAGAGGAAGTATACTCCAAAAAGTGTAAAAACTCTACCTTTGCACGAAAAATTAAAAAGTACACAGGAGAAGAAATCATAGCAGATTCCGCAAGGCCTGATAGCATTAACGAAATGAATGATTGGGGATTTAATGTCAAAGGTGCGGTTAAGCGTTGGGGAAATGGAAAAGGTAGGGATTATTGCTGGGAATGGTTGCAGCAAACCACGAAGATAGTAGTCGACCCTGATAGATGCCCGCACCTAAAAGATGAACTTACCAAGCTAGAGCATGAGCAATTACCAGACGGTACATTTAGCAGTGCATACCCAACACTGGAAGAGGACTGCGTAATGGCTTTAATATACGGATTGAATAGAACAATCAGAGAATCAAGACGAAACGACAATCTGTATGATGATAACTATGTGGAAGAATATGAGGAAGAGGGAGAGGAATACGAAGAATGATTGATGTTATGGAAAGAACCGAAAGCGGAGAAACTGTGGTAAATGGATTAAGCGAAAATGTTGAGGTCAACAAAATCGCAAAGACTGTGAACATCTTGGGAACTGAATACAAAGTAATTGAACAAACGGAAAGTGACAATAAAAAACTAGAAAACGCAAATGGATTATGCGAAATGCATTCTAAGAAAATCATAATAGATACAATGGAATCCGCACAAGATGATGTAATGACGGTTGAAAAAATAGAAGATTTTAAAAAGAAAGTATTGAGACATGAAATAATACATGCGTTTTTATACGAAAGTGGTCTATGGGAGAATACTAACGCTCGTGAAGCATGGGCAACTAACGAAGAAATGACAGACTGGATAGCAATACAGTCACCTAAGATATTCAAGGCATTTCAAGAGGTAGGATGCCTATAACAGCTTAATGTTTGGAGAGTGAACACATGGGATTAATTAGCAAAGTGAGGGATTTTTTTATGAATCTGTTTATGAGTGAAGCAAAGGAAAAATTTAATGTAAAGGTAATCACTTCTGACAAGATGGAGATTGCACAACTTACATGGTCGAATATCATAAAAGAATTACCGCCGTGGCTTAATCCTAGTGATGGGATAGAGACAATTAATTTTGCAAAGTTTCTGTGCCAATACACCGCAAAAAAAACTTGCATAGATTTAAAAGTTACGGTGTCGGGTTCGGAACGCGCTGACTACATAAACAAGTGCATATCTTACATGGTACAGAAATCAATCAGGGATAAGATAGAGGATGCATGCGGTTTAGGTGGTATCATATTAAAGCCTAACGGTACTTATAATCCAAAAAGTGCAATCGACTACATATTACCTGGGCAATTCGTAGTAACGGATAAAAATTCTAATGGTGATATACTAGGAGCCATATTTCTTGATAAACTGCAAAAAGGTGATAAGTTCTATACGCGGTTAGAGTACCATCACTTTGAGAATGTATTAGATACAAGCGGAAATATAGTACCTGGATATACTATTGAGAATAAAGCATATAAAAGCAATTCCGATGAAGTATTGGGAACAGAGATTTTGTTAAATACCGTAGAGGAATGGAGCAACTTAGAGCCTATTAAAAGTATACACAGTGTTGATAAACCTTTATTTGCATACGTGAAGATGCCTTACAACAATACAATAGACTATTCCAGTCCAGAAGGAGTAGCAATCTTCGCAAACTGCCATAAAGAATTAAAAGATTTGGATATCGCATGGAGTAGAAAGTCGGGAGAAGTTAAAAACAGTAAGAAAATTATATTCCTTTCAAACTCTGCAATAAAGGGAAAGAGAGATAAAGAAAATCCAACAGGCAAGCCAATAGAATTACCTGAATTTGTGCAAGGTCTTGAAATGGGAATAGATGCAGATAACACAATAAAGGAACATGTGCCGACGATTCTAACGGAACAGCGTATAACAGATATTAACTCAATCCTATCCATGATATCAACAAAGTGCGGTTTCTCACAAGGGCAATTCATTCTTGATCGTAAGACTGGAAGAATCACGGCCACACAAATAGAATCCGACGATAGCGAAACAGTGGAAACGATCACCGACATACGAACCGCATTAAAGTCGGCAGTAAAAGACCTTATCTATGCAATAGATAAATATTGCGATATATATTTTGACATGGATAGCGGTTACGTGGATGCGCTAGACGAGTCGGTGCCAGATGAAAATATATTTTACTTTAAAGATTTGCTGTCTACCTTTGAGCAAGACCGTACAAGAGCATATCAGTTAATGCAGGCCGGAGTATATAGCAAGGTGAAATACCTTGTGGAGTTTGAGGGATTTGACGAAACAGAAGCATTGGAAATGCTTGCAGAAGCACAGGAAGAGAAGAAAGCAACACAAGACAGCGGATTGTTTTAAAAAATAGAAATGGACGTGATTAAATGGCAATATCAAACAACCACCACGCAAAAGTATTTATTAGTTTAAATACTAAATACAGTAAAAGTGGCATATCGGTGGATATAGACCTAGAGAGTTTAGGCAAGAAACTTGATCTCGCACAAAATGCGCTTGATGCACAGGTGTGGAATGACGTGCAGAAGTATATGCCAATGGATAGCGGAAACTTGATACAACAGACCAATATCTTAAATCAAGCTACCCACGGTGAGGTGTATCTCTATCCACCAGAGTTAGATTATGGCCATTATATGTACGAAGGAATCTTGTATGTAGACCCTGTCACTGGCAGTTCATACGCATCGGAAGGAACAAAGAAAGTAATATCCGATCCAGTTAAAAATCTAACTTATTCCAATCCTATGGCACAAGCGCATTGGGGCGAAGTAGCAATAAATAATCATAAAGACCAATGGGTGCAAGTTGTTAAAAATGCATTTACATAGAGGTATACTATGCTGACACCAGAATATCTAGCAAGAATAAATGAAGCAACACAAGAGAAAGTATCGGAAGTCAACTCTTACTTAATTGCGAGAATAGCGAGACAGATAACAGCAACTTTTGAGCGTAATGGCACGGTAGAACTGATACCAACCTCTCTTTACAATGTAAAAAAATTAACTAACGCTGGTGCAGTGTATGAGGATGTGCAAGCAGAGTTAGAAAGCAGATTGCCATCTGTTCGCAAAGAAGTGAAAACCGCTTTTTATGATGCTACTAACAAGATATCAGAATATAACAATGCAGCAACCATAAAAATACTGATACAAGAACAAAGCAATGGCAATTTGCAAGATATAAAAGTACCGACGTTTCAAAAAGTAGAATCACCAAAAAACGCAAGTGATTTGAACATGACACCAAAAGAAATACGTATGCTAGAATCGGCTTATAAGCGAACAAACGGTGAGATAACCAATATAACAAGGTCAAGTGCCATTCAAGCGCAGAAAGCCTTTTTAAACGCTTGTGACAGTGCTTATTTCAAGGCTACGCGTGGTGTCAGTCTAAGTAAAGCAATCGCGGAATCCATAGAAGAACTGGCAGACAAAGGAATCACTACCGTATACTATGACAATCGGGAAGATAGCATTGAAACCGCTGTGGCCAGAGCAACAAGAACTGGAATCAATCAAGCAAGCGGAGATATCACACTTACTAGATGTGCAGAGACAGGAGCCAGTTACGTATTAGTATCGCAACACTTAGGAGCGCGCGTTACTGGAACGAATGACTATCGCGATCATAGCTTGTGGCAAGGGGAAGTATATAGCCTTGATTGGAGCAAATCGGAACTATCCAGTTATATGCCTACCGAAAAAGAGATAGCGGAAAACAAAGAACAATTCGCTTATCTTGATGAAATAAAAAAACTGGCAGATAGCAAGGTAAAATACAAAGATTTTATTGAGACTTGCGGATATGGGAAGATACAAGGAATCGCAGGAATTAACTGTAGACATTCCTTTGGTTTGTTTTATCCTGGCATTAACATAAATAACAATAAGTCACTAGATGATGCAAAAAATGAAGAACTTTATACTCTGCAACAGAAACAGCGAAAAATGGAAAGTGAAATCCGCAAGACAAAACGCAAACTAGATGCACTCAAACAATCAGGACTCGAAGATACCGAAACAAAGGATAGAATAAGCGCACTGAATATTAAATTGCGGAATCAGAATAAAAAATACAGAGATTTTTGTGAAGAAAACAAAGACAAAGGAATCAAACCTTTGAATTGGCGGTTAAAAGTAGCAAAAACAAGCGGAATTGGAAATATTTAGGTTTACATAACATAATAAATGATTTATAATATAACTATCTTAAGAGGGGAGTAATCATTTATGAATTGCGAAACATGTATGAACGAAGAAAGAATAAAAAGGCTAGAAGATGATTGCATACGGAATACGGAAACACATCGTAAGTTTTACGATCAGCTTGAGCAATGCCGAACAAATGATGCAGTAACATCCGAACGATACAGTCAGATACTAAAAACAATGGAAGAAATGAAAAGTGATATTGCGGAAATGAAAAATAAACCAGCTAGAAGATGGGACTCTATTGTTACTAGCTTGATTAGCGGTATTGTAGGTGTATTGGTTGGATTAATGTCAACAGGTGTAATCGGTAAATAGGGAGATAGAGAATGAATGAATTAGAGGAACAAATCGCAAGACAGCAATCATCATTAGCAACCGAAATGCTGGCAGAGTTAAAAGCGCAGAACAAACGCTCTCACACACGCGAAATCATATTGGCTATAGCACTTGTAATTGTAACCGCTAGTTTCCTGTGGTACATATCGTTGCCAATAGAGCAAACAACTACTACAACAACAGAGTATCAGCAAGATTCAGATGGAAGTGGAACTAATAACATTATAGGAAATGATGGAGATATCAATAATGGCTAAGCAAAAAATGACAAAGGTTTCTACTACAACAACAAAAAGAAGATCAGTAAAAAGTAATGACTCAAGTAAGAAAAAGGATAAAAGTAAAAAAGCATGAAACAAGTAAATCCTATTGACTTTACAATTTCAGAGATTAATGACATTCTATCGAAAGCAAACTTCTCCAAAGACGAATTAAAACTGTTCTCTTTGCGAAATGAGGAAAAGTCACTAGAAGAATGTGCAGAAATAATGGATATGTCAGTACGTAATGTGAGTAGGATTAACAAAAAGATGAAAGAAAAGATTTTGAAAGTGTTGTAAGAAAGGAGAAAAGTATGTTAAAACATCATTTAACGCAGTACGGAGAATCAGAAAATGGTAAGAGCATTGGATGGTTTGCGTGTTCATGGTTGCAATTAAATATTTTTGGTAAATGCTTTTGCTTTAATATAAAAAAAGAGCAGATATCACCGCCTATGGAATATGCAACAAGTTTTCCTTCTGTTTAAAAAAAGGGATATCGTACAATGGATAGTACACCTGTCTTATACACAGATAAATTCGGTTCGATTCCGTATATCCCGATTTGCCTTGCCCGGCACAATATTAGAGGTTTATATAATTTCTCCATTCTTAAAACAGGCACTCAATGGTAGGGGGTGTCTGTTTTATTGCAATTACCTGTCATGTTAGCACAATCATGCATATGCTATTATTGTTTTAGCGGATGTTCGACATATTTGTTTCCCTATAGGGTGATACCTTTGTGTATTGCCCTATTTTAATTTAAAAAATGGTTAACATAATATTGTAATAGTTAACATAATATGGTATAATTAAGAAAATAGGTATACAAGGAGTGGATATCATGATTGAAATAAAGTTAGATGAAGAAATATTCAAGCGTGGTAGCCACGTAGAGATAAAAAAGCGCAATAAAGACGGCGGTTATATTGTACTGGAAGTACCTAAGGCAAAAGAAGTAAAGGCAATATCTAATAATCAAACTACATAAAATCATTATTTCCACAGGGGAAGTAATAAGAGTTCACAGGGAACTGATTTGTAAGTATATCTTGCAAGTTAGTTCCCTTTTCTATATGTCGACCTCCTAACTACACACGTCCTTAAAAGAAAATCAAAACTTTGTTTTGGTGAGGTTGAAAAGCGGATGCAATGTCCGACGTGTGTACGCTTGATAGTGTAGCGTAACTATCGAAAAAAATAAAACCATTTGGTGGAGATACCACCGTAAAAAATCGAAAGGATGGAAACAACATGGAACAAATTATCGCAATTTTGAAAGCTATCGGTATTGAGATACCGCAAGATCAGCAATCAACCTTATTTGCAGAAATGAAGAAAGTATTTGCAACATCCAATGAGTTAGAGCAGAAAAAAAAGAAGATTGGTGACTTGGAGCAAGAGAAAAAAGATTTACTTGAACAGGCTAGTAAAACTCAAAAAGAGTTAGAAGATTTACAAGGTGTTGATGTGAAAGAGTGGGAGAAAAAAGTAAAGGAACTTAATGACACGTTGGAATCGGAAAGAAATGACAGAAAGCTAAAAGAAGAGAAAGAAACACTCGGAAATATGGTTTCAGAATTTTTTGCTAACAAGCATTTTGTTAATGACATGACCGCTGATTACATCAAAGTAAAACTTCTGGATGAATTACAAAAAGATACTTCAAAAGGTAAATCTGTGTCGGAATTATTTGATTCCATTGTAAAAGACGAAAAAGGCGAAATAAAGCCAAATATTTTAATTGACGAACAACAGCTTGAAGCGGAAAAACGTAGATCAGGAATTATTGGACGTTCAATTCAGCCAGATATTAATGCAAATTATACGGCTGCTCAACTCATGAAACTAAAAAATGATAATCCAGGATTGGATATTACACCTTATCTAAAAAAGATAAAAGAAAGGAAGTAAAACATGTTATTTGATACAAAAAACTTTAACGGTGAAGTATTTGACGCAATGGTTAGAGAAACACCAAATCTTAGAACAAATGAATTGTTAAAATCAAGAGCATTAGTCGAAAACAATAGTTTTGCAACGCAAATCCCAGATGCAAAAGGCGGTCACTACGCTACCACAATTATTAAGGACAGAATTGGCGGTGATGCAGATAACTATGACGGTAGCACTGATATAACAACGGATTCCAGAGGAAACTACACGATGGGAAGAATTGTTATTGGGCGCGCTCACGGATGGACAGAAAAAGACTTTAGCGCAGATATCACTGGTGACGACTACATGCCGGCTGCTAACGAGGTGGCGGAATATTTTGATGATTTAGATCAAGACACATTGTTGTCAACATTAAAAGGTATTTACTCCATGACTGGTACGGAAAACTTAAAATTTGTTAACGGTCATACTTATGATATTTCGGCTAATACAGACGGTACATTCGGAGCAACAACTTTAAATAATGCAATGCAAAAAGCACTTGGAGACAGGAAAAACAAATTTGCGCTTGCTATTATGCATTCACAAACTGCAACAACTCTTGAAAACCTAAAATTGCTTGAGTACTTGAAATACACAGATGCACAAGGAATCGAAAGACCTTTACCGCTTGCATCATTAAACGGACGATTAGTATTAGTCGACGATACAATGCCTACGGAAAATGTGGCAGCCGTATACGCTAAAACAGCAGATACCGCGCTTGATTCTGCAAAAACATATTACACAAGATCAGGTTCTTCTGGAAGTTATGTTTATACAGCAGTAACGAGTCCAGATGTGGCAAACATTGCTAACTACTACGAAAAAACAGCAGAATCCTATGTAAAATACACAACCTATGTACTAGGAGAAGGCGCTATTGAGTACACAAATTGTCCAGTAAAAGTACCGTCTGAAATGGACAGAAATATCCTTAAAAACGGCGGAGAAACCACTTTAGTACAAAGACAAAGAAAGATTTTTGCTCCATTTGGAATTTCATGGAATGATAATTCCATTCTTTCTCCAACAAATGCAAATCTCGAAGCAGGAACTTATTGGGATATAGCAAATGACAAAAGCACTGGAACAAAAAAATATTACCCAATCAAAGACATTGCAATCGCAAGAGTAATTACAAGAGGTTAATAGCAGAAAGGCAGGCTTTATATGGCATACACCACTTATGAGTTTTACACAACTACATATTACGGCACAACCATAGAAGGGTCTGTCTTTTCTAAATGGTTGTCAAAAGCTACGGATAAGCTGAATTATCTTACATTTGGAAATATCACAGAAGAAACAGCGGTTGAGTTTGCAACACCAATAGCAAAAGCAACTTGCGCACTTATGGATTTGCTATACGAACTAGATAAAGCAAAGATAAACGCAACATCCACGGAAAACGGCAACATCAAGTCCATGTCAAGCGGTAATGAGTCCGTTTCATTCGGAACAAACGATACGGTAATCACAACCGCGCTGTCCGATACAAAAGCACAGTTATTGTTAATGCGAGAGACAATAGCGGAGTACTTGAGTGGCACTGGATTGCTTTATGGGGGTTGCTGATATGTTTTATACCAAAACCGTTACCATTTTTAACAAATACATGGATGAAACAGGACTAGGCGAAGAAGTGTGGTTACTAACCGTACTAGAAAATGTAAGATTGCGCATTACAAAAGGTGCAAACGTATCGACAAGCGGTCTATCGGATGCAGACACGGCAACATTGCACATACGCAAGACAAACTTACCGAAGCCGTATTTATCGCCTATAGAGTGGCAGAAACTGGATAACGAGGAAAAAGCAAACTATTTCACTATGTCGGGAGAAGATGATTTTTTTATTGAAGGTGATTTAAGCAGTGTTGAAATACCAGAAGAAAACTTTTTTAACCGTATGAAAGCAACGTATGATAACTGTTTTAAAATCACAAACGTGGATGATTATGACCTTATAAAACACTGGGAAGTAGGTGGAAAATAAATGGCAGACCCAACACCACTATCTCTGACAGATGTAGAGACAATAAGCGAATCCGTACTCTTAATGGTAAAGCAATATCCAAACTTGCCCTTTACGGCAACCGCAAGTAATGTACTGTGGCAATCATTGGCAAAAACGGAAAGCATTGGCATTTACACACTACAAGGCGCTATTTACCTACGAAAATATGTAAGTGGCTCTTATGTAGCACAATTTCCATTTCGCGTTGTTTATAAGGTAAATCCAACTACTAGCAAGGCGAGAATTAGCAAACAATCATTCATGGAAAACTTATCTTCTTGGCTAACAGGATGTACGGCAACTTTTAATGATGAACACATTACTTTAGAAAAAATCGAACGCACTTCTCCTGTTATTAAAATAGAAGCGGATGCAGACGGATTTGAACAATATACATTCACAATGAATTTAATCTATCAATTTACAAAGAAAGGATGATACATACATGGCTTTAGATAGGACTAATATGGTGTCATTATTTGACACAGGTACATGGCTAGGCGGTTCTACACCAGCACTTACAGAAATGGGTGACGGATTTACAGAGATCTCAGAAGATTGGGGACCAGAATTTGTTGATACAAAATATGTCAACATGAAAAATTCTTCCTCTACGCTTAACGGTTACGCATTGTCAATGACACCAGAAAGAGAGCATTTGTCAGATACAATGCAAACAAAAATGAACGAAGCATTCCGCACATTTCCAACAGGTGCAAAAGCGGAAAGTTTTTACTACAGATATTACAAAACAGATATTACGGTCACGGAAGGTGTTGGCAGCGGCCCGGCAATTAAGGTTCCAGTTACCGCAGGCCCGTCTAGCACAGGTGGTGCTTCTAGTGATCCGCTGAAATCATCTATTGAGATTCACGGTAACGGTGATGTAATACCAGGAACTATCTCGATCGCTAAAAACGGTACTCATACGTTTACACCAACAACATAGGTGTTAATTTAATTTAACATAGTGGTGGGAGCAACCTTTCCCCTTTCCCACCACTCACGGAAAGGATGTTAAAACAATGGAAATAATGCAATTTGACTCTGGTATCAAAAAGATTGAAGTCCAGAACGCAGAAGGTAATCAAATAACGGTACTGCAAATTAATGTTGATGATTCTAGCATAGTCAATCGTTTTATGAATCTTATCAACAATTTAGAACACGTATCAGATGAATTTGAGAAAGAAGCAAGAGAAAAAGAAGAAAAGTACAAAGATAGACCAATCACCGAGGAATCCAAAATAGATACCGAACAAGTAATTGATATTTGCAACTTAAATATTCGATTTCTGAATCGGTGTGCCGAGGAAATCAACGCAGTTTTCGGAAAAGACACGATCAAGAATGTATTTAAAGAATGTTATGAACTGAATGAGGATTTTGTACCAGATGAAAGCGCGTTACTTCGATTCATAGATGGTGTTATCCCGGAAATGAACAAATTGTTCAAACAAAAATTTGAGCGCAATAAGAAGCGTTACAGCCCTTCCAATAAAGGTAAGAAAACGTAGGTGTTCGTATGGAAAGTAATAACATACTTTACGAGCCACTACCGACCGAATGGAATGGCTATCAAGTAAATACGTGGTTTCAGATTGGCATACAAGTACAGTTAATGATTGAGGATGATTCGCTATCTGATTATGAAAAGAATGAATCCTTATTATGGTTGCTGTTTGGAGATCAAAGAGAATTTATAAATGATAAAGGTGAAAAAGTCATTGAAGATTTTTTACGCGACCATCCTTATGGCGAAGAATTAAGCAAATGCATTGAATGGTTTTTAAATGGTTGGTGTCATGACAATCTGCCAAAGCAAAAAAACAAGCAGAAGTTAATGGATTACTATGTTGACCAATACCGAATATACGCAGACTTTCGTCAGATATATGGAATTAATTTGAACGAGTCCGATTTACATTGGTGGGAGTTTTGCGGATTACTTTGGAACATGCCACATAAGCAATCTACATTTTTACAAGTTATCGAAATGTATCGAAAAAATAAAAGTAAAAAAGCAACAAAAGAAGAAAAAGAAGCGCGAGAAATGTATTCCTTACAACAGAAAGAATCCGTTGAGTATACGGATGAAGAAAAAAGAAAAATTGATGAATACGATCGCATGAGGGAACTTGCTAGGAAAAAAGCGGAAGAGAAAGAAAAGATTATAGAACAATTCGGAAAGAGGTGACAGTATGGCTTATGACGGTAAAGTAACAATTAATACAGAAATCATTACCAAAGGTGCTACTAGCCAAATGATGTCACTTGAAAATCGTATTGTTAAAACAGCAAATAAGATAACCGAATTAAAAAGCAAAATGAATGCGCTTGAGTCTGTAAAAATACCTACGCAGGAATATACGGAAATTAAAACAGCTTTAGACAAAGCAAATGCAGAGTTTGATAAATTACTTGATAAGCAGTTTGAAATGCAAGCACTAGGTAAAACAAGTGGGAATGCATGGGATAATTTGCAAGTAAAATTGGAAAATGCCAGCAACAGTGTTCATGCTCAAAAAAATGATTTAGAGGATTTAGTAAATACTGGAAAAACATTCACGCTTGGTAAAGATTCCGCTGAATATCAAAAACTTAACGGCCAATTAAAGACATACGAAAGAGATATGACAGTCCTTACACAAAAGCATGTAGAACTTACTGACAAGCAAAATAAAACGGGTAAATCGGGCGAAAAAGCATTCGGCAAGATAAATAATGCCACGAAGAAAACAGGCGGTCTATTAAAGACGTTAGCCACTCGATTCAAGGGTATATTGCTGTCATTGTTAATCTTTAACTGGATTACAAAAGGATTCAACGCAATGATTAGCGGAATCAAAGACGGTGTAAATAATTACGTAAAGCATTCGGAAAAGCTGAATAAAACAATGTCCGATTTTGCTACTGCATCCAATACACTTAAAAACTCACTTGGTGTAGCATTTGCACCTATTTTAAATGCGATCGTGCCAGCTATCACGACATTGATTAACTACTTAGTTACTGCGATTAACTATTTTAGCCAGTTTGCTGCACTAATTAGTGGTAAGGCATCGTTTACAAAAGCAATCACACAGCAAAAAGACTATGCTAAGTCTTTAGGTAAATCTTCAAATTCAGCAAAAAAATTGCAAGGAGCATTGGCAAGTTTTGATACGTTGGAAGTGTTGAACAGTAATAATTCGGGCGGTGGTGGTGGCGCCGATATGCAGAAAGCATTCGAGGAAGTAAAAATACCAAACGACACTGTTAAAAAATTTGATGATATGAAAAAAGCTATACAGCCTGTTATTGACAGATTTAAAGAACTTGCTGGAATTTCTATGGCTGGATTTTTAGACGGTATTGGTGAATCATTTACTGACAGAATACAAAATATCAAAGATAATTTAAAATCTATTAAAGATTCATTAAAAGAAATATTTAGTGATCCAGACGTTGTGTCTAGCTTCAACAGAATGATAGATACATGGGTATATGCAATTGCACAGTTTGTTGGCTCTATTGCAAGCATTGGAGTTACTATCGCGCAGAATATAACAGGTGGAATATCCAAATATTTAGAAAGCAGTAAAGATTTTATTAAAGATAGATTAGTTGAAATGTTTGATATAAGTTCTGATATCGGAGCAATAGTTGGAAATTTTTCAGATGCATTTGCGTATGTTTTTGAAGCATTTGGTAGCGAAAGTGGTCAAAGAGTAACAGGAGCATTAATTGGTATATTCGTAGATTTATTCTTGACATTGACAGAATTAGTTATGCTTTTGGCAAGAGATATTTTAAATGTAATAACGCAACCTTTTATTGATAATAAAGAACTTTTAAAGACTACCATTGAAAAAACGCTAAGTGTAATAGCTGATGTTTTAGAAACTATAAAAAAAACAGTTGAAGAAACATCTAAGCAAATATTTAAAACCTATGATGAAAGTTTTAAACCGTTTTTTGATTCTCTTGCAGATGGTTTTAGTGAGATATTTACTATACTTTTAGAATCTTATAACAAATATTTTTTACCAGTATTGCAAAATATATCAAAAAAATTTTCTGAATTAATGGAAAACATACAACCACATATAAATAATTTTATTATTTTGATAGGAAAAATAGTGGAAGTTATTAAACTACTTTGGGAAAATGTATTGCTTCCATTCATAGAGTGGCTACTACCTATTGTAATAGCTTTAATATCTGATATAGTAAACGAATTTGTAAATACTCTATTTCCTATACTAAATTTCTTTGGAGAACTAGTTGGAACAATTATAAATACAGCAATAGGATTTTTTGAAGGTTTGATTACATTTTTGACTGGTGTATTCTCTGGAAATTGGAAACAGGCTTGGGAAGGCATACAACAAATGACAACAGCGGTTTGGGAAGGAATAAAAGCAACTATCAAAACAATTGTAAATGCAATTATAGGAATTGTAAATAAGATGATAGAAGCAACAATTGCTGGAATAAACGCAGTAATAAAAGCACTAAATACGATACAGGTAAACATACCTAGTTGGGTTCCAGGTCTTGGGGGAAAATCATTTGGAGTTAATTTAAAACCAATTACCGCTCCGAAAATACCTTATTTAGCAAACGGAGCAGTAATTCAAGGCGGTAGTCCTTTCTTAGCAATGCTAGGAGATCAGCCAAAAGGTCAAACCAACATAGAAGCACCGGCAGGATTAATAAAAGATATGGCAAAACAGGGTATATTTGAAAGCGGAATATTGGATGTTATGAAAAGTATAGGAAGCGGAAACGCACAAATTATTTTAGATGGTGAGGTAGTCGGACGGCTTACATTGCCACATTTAATAAATGAATGGCAACGCGCAGATTATAGTGTTGAAATACTATAGGAAGGTGAAAAAGTGACATTTACACAAGGTATTTACATAGACAACATTTTATATGATATCCCCTTAGTTTCCATTAAACGAACTTTTGATGTTCTTGACAAATTCGCGGAACGTGACGAGGACAATGGAGATTTAAAGCGTGAGGTATTAGGAGTATATGCAAATTATACATTAGGATTTGGAATTATTGATAACGATGATTTGTACGAGGACTTGATTGACAAATTAACGGAGCCTATAGATTTCCATGAGTTTTCTATGCCGACCACAAAGGGCAATTTTGATTTCAAAGGATATATTAGTCAAGTGGCAGATGATGTTATGAAGATAGAAGCAAGTACGGTCAAGTTTCAAAATCTTACTTGCAAATTTACCATGAAAGCACCATTCCGCACACCATAAGGGGGAATGCATGAGAACAACAGGCTTTTACTGTGATTATGAATTAAAAGATACTACTGCAATCGCAGACAGCACATTGACAACCTCAAATAATTCCTCGTTTGCAGATATCGCAAAAGCAAAAGATAACATTACAATGCCAAACTATATGACATTAGAAGATGGATTTTCACAGCTTGATGGTACTTTACCAGAAATGCCCGATACACCGACGGACATTGTGTACTTTTCCAATCTTATGTCAGATGCAAGCGGTAATTTTTCCTCAAATCCATCTTTTACCGTTACATTTACGGAGAATCATTCTTCTTATGGAATTACATTTTACTTCATCGGTGATTATCCACTTGAAATGATAGTGACTTGGTACAATCTTGGAAATGTAAAAATAGACCAAAAAACTTATACCATAACAGACAATAAATTCTTTGCACAAAACCTAGTTGAAAACTACGGAAAAATAACCGTAGAGTTTACAAAAGCAAATCCTTACCGCTTTATAAAATTTAGATTTATCGAATATGGAACCAATCTTATTTTCGGAAAAGGTGGTCTACCAGTAAAGGGCGCGAGTCTTGTGGAAGAAGTCGACCCAACGTCTGACAAGATACCAATTAACAAACTCTCTTATAAACTAATAGACGAGAATAACGAGTTTAACGTAGGAAATCAAGCAGGACTACACAAAGTCATGCAACAGGGGCAAATAAGCCACGCCTATGAGGTGGTAAATGGTGTTCCGCAATTGCTTGGAAAGTTCTATCTTACAGAAAATAGCACCGACAGCAATATAACATCTATTAGTTGTACGGATTACAAAGGATTACTTGATAATAACCGATTTATAGCGGGCGCAGTATATAACGGTACACTTGCCGGAACCGTCATTGATTCGATTATGTTAGCCGCCGGAATCACAGAATATACGGTTGACGATGAAACACGGAACACACCGCTTTACGGTTGGTTAAAGATACAGACTTGCAGAAAAGCATTAAGAGAAATTTTATTTGGTTGCGGTTCTTTGATTGACACAAGTCGAAGCGAGACATTGAACATTTACAAACCGACGCGAATCATACAAACAACAGTTAAGCGTGATCGTAAGTTTTCCACGGTGGCCACGGAAGAAGATTACATATCAGATGTAACGGTAAAATATCCAGTTTACACATTGGCCACAACGACAAGCCAAATAACAAAAGGCACTTACGATGCAGGAACCTATACAATTGAACTTTCTTCTCCTGCATCAGGCATGACAATCAACAGTGGAACCATAGTGGAACAAACAAATAATTATGTAACATTTACTGTAACTTCCACAACAGAAGTTATTATCACAGGCTACAAATACGGCAAAGAAGATTTAAGCGCAACCGCATCTATAAAAAACATATCCGCAGGGCAGACAAGGGCAAATAAAGACTTTACTTGCACCGTCATAAATGGAGCGCAGGCGGTAACTTTAGCTGATAGTCTACTGGAATATTACAAACTACGATTAGGACTCAAAATCAAGTTTTTGAATGAAGGTGATAAGCCTGCTGACTGGTCGGAAATCTATAATACAGTAAAGTCCTATGGTAATTACGTGGCAGGATTTGAAAAGGTCACAACAGATTTAACAGGCGGTTTTATCAGCACAGCAGAGTTGCGCGGTTACTATAAACTATTAACTGATTTTTATTACATGGGTGAGATTTACGCAGGCGAAGATGTCGGAATTTTATAAAGGAGAAATTGTATGAATTTAATCTATCCAGCAAGAAGCGATCATTATGATTTGATAAATGTGACTAACGCTAACATGGCAGAAATACAAAACAAAACAATGAACGGAGATACCATCTATGGCGGTACTATTTTTAGTGATTTAAATGCCATAACCAAAAATGCACGTGGCACTTGTTACGGTTCTGCCACTGGTTCTCCTGGCACTTCCTATAGTTGGTTTATCGACCATAACAATTCCAACGTAGGTACGGTTACCGCTTATCAAAGAGCCGTTGCCTATTCCGCAGTTTTGATAGTTGCTGAAAGAATTAAAACTGGTAGCATTTGGGGTGGCTGGGTATTTAATTATAGAAATGCAATAGGAACTGACTTAGGAAATACAAATTTAGGAACAGTCACAACACACAAAATAATAAGAAGAAATGGAACATGCGAATATAAATTGGATGCAGTAAGCGGAACTTGGACGGCAGGAACCGCGTATACGGTTGCTACTTTAGATTCTACTTACCGACCGTCTACTGTTAAACTGGAAAAAAATATACAAATTGGATTTAGTAGTTCAACACCTTATTTTGCACTTCTTACAATTGCCAATGTTAGTGGTTCTGTTATCATAACACCGCGAAGCAATATGACCGCAATACCAATCAGAATAGACGAAACATTTATAGTATCGTAAGGGTGGTGATTAAATGACACATGCAGAACTAGAAGCGTTTACACACGCAGAGTTAGAAGCGTTTACATATGAAGAATTGGAACTTATAACAGCTGTCTATGACCGTACGCTAGAAGATGTGCAAGCAAAAAATGAAAAAGGTACTAACAGTTTATCTATGTGGAATCGGGTTGAACAGAATTGTAAAAGAGTCGGTGATTTAATAGCCATTCCAACTACTGTGAAATCGTGGGAAAGAATAAATATTCCAAAAGTGTCCGACTATGCAAGGATAAAAAACCAAACAGAAGCGATACGTAGCGGATATGGTGTCTTTCCAAATACACCGACCACTCCATCACAACCGCTAAATGAGTATCAAAAATGGAACGCAATCGAAAAGATTTTATATGACGTTAACAAAATGTATGACGATACGCATAACGCGTTATATTATGCCGGGGATGAATTATACTCTGGGGAAAGTGTAGGGATATTGTAATGGGATTTGTTACAAGAGAATGGAAAAATCGTCTTATGGAATTTTCTGGACGTAGAAAATTAACCAATGTTGCAACAGGAGAAATACTTTATTTCGATGTAGAAAGAGCAGAGGGAGCACCAACGCAAGAAGGTGATTCATGGTCTGCAAGTAATTCCAATGATTTAGAGGAAAGAATATCAACTGCGGTTGATGAAGTGGACCAGAGTTTAAGAACTTTTTATGTTAAGGGAATTTCTATCTACAACTCTACATATCTTCTTAACGTAATAGAGAATCCCCCGTTTGTTGTGTGCTCGGCAACAAGAGAAGTAAAAATGAGTTGCGGATTAGTATTAAACGCAGTACCAGAAAATACATATGTTTTTACACTTCCTTGGTACTCAAAATATAATTGTTTTTTAATAGGTCATTCGTCAAGTGGACAGGTATGCGTACTCCACGCTATAAGAGAAAACAATATAGTAGTTGCTAAATCATGGGGAACAATACAAGCAGGTACTTATTATTTTAATTGTTCTTATTTACGTTCAGAGGATGAATAATTTTTAAATCTAAACTCTGGTTTATTAAAGAAACAATTAACAATTTTATATAAATAGAAAGGAGCGCAACGCTTAAATGACAAAAATTAGACTTGTAGACGGTACGGAATATGAAATCTATAACAAATCCGATACCGAAACATCACTCACAATTAGAATCTTGAACGCAGATTCTACCGCAATGCAAACCGCATTGACAAATAAAACCAACATGGCAGTTATCCAATACTACGTAGGTACTGACCTGATAAAAGCATATGCGGGCTTTGTAAATCTGCAATGGCACCGCACACTTATGGACCAGACTATTAGTATTGACTATTCCGCGGTTGATTCCACAACAGCAAGCGGATTTGCAGAAACAAAAGCAAATATCTTTGAAGCGTACATAACAAAAACATCCGCTATCACTACGGTATCAGACAAAACAAATTCAAATACAGAACAAATCACAGACGTATCACAAACGTTAGCACAGACGGTAGCAGACATTGACTATATTGCTATGGAAACAGGAGTAACACTATGATGAGAGAAAGAGAGGTAATTGTATAATGGCAACTTTAGAACATTCGCCAAATTTTGAAAAAGTAAAAGGCTATTATGACAATGGTCTTTGGTCTATTGATCGGGTTTGGAACGCAGTAGGAAAATGGATTACAGAAGAAGAATATTTTGAAATCACTGGATTTGTATACCCTGCCAAATCATAAGAAAAGAGGGAATAAATATGGAAAACTTAAACTTTTTATTAAACTACATTAATATGGTAGTTTTAGGTATTTGCTTATGTGTAGGATTTGCCTTGAAAAACGCTAAAATTTTTGAAAAAGTAGGAAACCAATACATACCATTAATCATGTTAATACTTGGCACTGCCATTAATTTGCTAGTCAATCAAAATATAACCGCAGAAATTATATTGGGCGGTATGGTATCGGGTCTTGCTTCCACTGGATTATATGAGATGTTCCGCAATTTGATTGATAAAAAAGGTGGTGAATAATATGTTAACTGGAATAGGTATGTCCGAATACGCAAAATCAAAACTAAAAACACCTTATTTTTACGGAGCCAAAATTCAAGACGGTGTGCTGACAGAAAACAAAATGTCAACTATGCATAGACTCTATCCGTCTACCGTAACAACCGCTTATATGGCTAAGGCACGTGCAAAAAAACAAGTTGGAGTGGTAAATGTGGATTGCTCTGGAATCATGGCAGGATATCGCAATAAAAATATTGGTTCCTATCAGCTTTATTCTACGGCATACACGCGTTTACCAATTGCAAAGGTAAAAGAGTTTGCAGTAGGAACCGTTCTGTGGAAATCGGGGCACGTAGGCATTTATATTGGTATAGAAAATGGTATACCGATGTGCATTGAAGCAAAAGGAATTAACTACGGTACGATCAAATCAAAAGTATCAGCTACCGCATGGAAATACGGATTAACATTCTCTGACCTATCATATGATTATAGCAAAAATCTTTCTAAGGAATCCACATGGAAAGGAATGAACCCATACACGGAACCTACCACATTAATTAAGAAAGGTTCGGTCGGTTCGGGTGCCAAATGGGTACAATGGGAATTACGCGAAGCAGGATTTAATGTGCCATTTGAATACGCAGGGAAAAAATACAAAGAAGTTTCCATTGATGGAATAGCAGGAGCCATCACAGAGGTTGCAATCAAAGCATTTCAACATTCTTGTAAACTAGAATTAGATAAAACGGTTGAAGTTGACGGAAAATGTGGTACAATAACAAGGAAATACTTAAAACTGAATACATAATGTCTGCATGATGTCTGCAAAAACGTAGCAAACATAGCAAAATAGGGGCATGAGCACTTGACTTTTAATCAAGTTGTCCGGGGTTCGAATCCCCGATGTCTCACTAGGAATAAAGTGAAAAAGATTCGAACCCTGTTCGATATCCCCGATGTCTCACTGGGAATAAAATGTTTATTCGTAAAACGAATCGTTTGGATTCGTTTTTTTATTTCATAGGAAAGCCCCTTTTGTGGCAGCGTATAGATGGCCCCATTCCTATGAAAAAGAATGTATTATGTGCAGGATGCACTCGGTACAAAGTAAGAAAATGAAATGGAGTAACAGAATGAAAAAAGAATTAAGTGAAATGACGGAAAATAAGATGGGTGTCATGCCAGTTAATAAATTATTGATTACGATGTCTGTACCTATGATGCTCTCAATGGTCATTCAGGCACTCTACAATATTGTAGATAGTGTTTTTGTTTCCAAGGTAAGCGAGGAAGCTTTAACAGCTGTTTCTTTGGCATTTCCTATTCAGATGTTAGCAGTTTCGGTGGGAGCGGGAACAGGAGTAGGGATAAATGCAGTTTTGTCAAAAGCGTTAGGAGAAAAAGAATTTAAAAAGGCAAATAAAGTAGCTGAGAACGCTATTTTTATAACAATTCTAAGTTATATATTGTTTTTATTAATAGGATTATTCGGAACGCAATTCTATTTTAAAATGCAGACAAATAATTTGGAAATAATAAGTTCTGGTATTGGTTATTTATCAATATGTATGATTTGTTCCTTTGGACTGTTTTCACAGATGACTTTTGAAAGATTGTTGCAATCTACTGGAAAAACGATTTATACAATGATAACGCAGGGATTAGGCGCTATCATAAACATAATTCTGGATCCCATTCTTATATTTGGATTATTTGGCTTTCCTAAAATGGGAGCATCAGGAGCGGCACTTGCAACGGTTTTGGGTCAAATATTCGCAGGTATTCTGGCGATTGTAATTAATTTAAAAAAGAATCATGAGATATGCATTAATATGAGGGGATTTCGCCCAGACGGTAAGATTATAAGTCATATTTATAAGGTCGGTGTACCATCCATTATTATGCAGTCAATTGGTTCGTTGACTACATATGGTATGAATATGATTTTACTGACCTTTACTTCTACAGCAGCTGCTGTATTTGGAATTTATTATAAGTTGCAAAGCTTTTTTTTCATGCCACTCTTTGGATTGAATAATGGATTGGTTCCAATTATTGCGTACAACTATGGAGCTGGTAAAAAAGACAGATTAGTAAAAGCTATAAAATTAAGTATCCGATATGCCATTCTGCTTATGTTTTGCGGAATTGTAATTTTCCAATCGATACCTGCAATTCTATTAGGTTTCTTTAATGCATCTGAGAGTATGCTTCAGATTGGCGTTCCTGCTTTGAGAATTATTAGTTTAAGTTTCTTGTTCGCTGGTTTTTGTATTGTTTGTTCTTCCGTGTTCCAGGCACTGGGAAATGGCATCTACAGCATGCTTATATCAATAGCAAGACAATTAGTAGTATTACTTCCGGCAGCTTATTTGCTGGCCCGATTTGGTGGGTTACATATGGTGTGGTGGTCTTTCCCGATTGCTGAGATAATGTCATTGTCCTTAAGCACTCTTTTTCTAATTCGAATCTATCATAAGATAATTAAAAAGATAGGAGAGTAGAGGATATCTTAAAAAATATCTCCTTATTTTGACTTGACAAATAGGAATACAAAAGGTTATAATATCATTCGTGGCTGACTTAAGCTTATATGCGGATATGGCGGAACTGGCAGACGCGCTAGACTTAGGATCTAGTGGGAGACCGTGCAGGTTCGATTCCTGTTATCCGCACGAATAGGGAGTTCTGAGGACTTTAACAGTTCTTAGAGCTTTTTTATATTTTAAAAACGAGAAAACAAAGGGGAGGTTAATTTATGAATCATGAAAATAGAATAGCGGTTTTAATTGATGCAGAAAATGTATCAAGCAAATACATTAAGCTCATTATGGATGAAGTAAATGATTATGGAATCGCAACTTATAAAAGGTTATATGGTGATTTTACACAAGCAAGCGTACAATCTTGGATTGATAAACTTCAGGAGTACTCCATTACGCCTGTTTTTCAGTTTAACTATACACAAGGCAAAAATGCATCGGATTCTGCACTTATTATTGATGCTATGGATATCTTATATTCTGAAAATGTCAATGGCTTTTGTCTTGTTACATCTGACAGCGATTTTACGAAGCTGGCGATGCGCTTAAGAGAATCAGGGATGACAATTATTGGGATGGGGGAAAAGAAAACTCCGAAATCATTAGTATCGGCCTGTGAAGCTTTTAAGTTCTTAGATGTTCTTTATAAATCGGATGAAGAAGTATTAAAAAAGAAAATAGAGGCAGATGTAGAGGAAATAGCTGAGATGGAAATAGAACTAAGTAATATTCCAAGCAGAGATGACATTGAAAAGAAGATACTATCTATTATGGAGTCAAAAGCAGGAGATGATGGATGGACAAATTTGTCTGAGATTGGGACACATCTTACAAAGAGGGTACCAGGATTTGATCCAAGGAATTACAAATGTCAAAAGCTAAAGCAACTGATAGAGTCATTTCCATCTATAGAGATGAAATCTGTAAAAAATCCTAATAATAATATTTTAAAGATTGTATATGTTAAAGTGAAATAATATGTCTTGTGCAGGATGGTGCGCATCCTTTAAAATAAGTTGGATGCGCTCTGCACGTTTAAAAGGATAAGGATTATGACAATTGATTGTAAGATGATAATTCGGACACAATTGCGGACATATCCTTTTTACTTTTTGCATCTCTTGCACGGTTTAAATATTCTTCTTTTTCAGCTTCTGTCATATGTGAAAATTTGTCCATTGCATTTAGGTCTTGAGAAAGTGCCATACCAAATCCTAAAGGAATTGCCTGATCATTTAAAAAACTCATTTTGACTCCAATCCACCTTGAAAGGTATTAGATAACGTTGTAAGTTGCTGTATTTTCATCAATAAATATCATATCCAACCTTCTAAAAAGAATTCATTATTTTAGCTCTAATCGATTCTTTTTCTACATGTAATTATTATGATTGGTTATATTATTTGTAAGAAAATATAAAGGTGGGATTTTATCTCAAAATGGGAAATATCATTAGTTATGTAAATGAATATGGAGATTATTCTTTTTTAGAAAGGCCTTTTAAAGAAATAGATAGTTTGGTACTCGCAGTATTATCCTATTTAAAATATGATACTTTGTTAAACGAATGTGGTATTCTTGAGAGGATGACTCTGAACCAGCTCATTTACAAAAAGGGGGTTAATAAAAAGGATACCGATCAATTGTTTTTAGGTTTAATTGATGTACCAAGTTACAGAGCATTATTACTGGCAGTTGCAAATAGCAAAAGATTCGGAAGAACAGAAATAAAATATTATGTGAATCAATTGGATGAAGAAAATGAGTCCCAGTTTGCAGCAATTGTTTTTTTCCCAGAACATGTTATTCCCTATATTGCCTTTCGTGGAACGGATGAGACTCTGATTGGATGGAAAGAAGATTTTAATATGACCTTTTTAAGTCCTGTGCCGGCACAGGAAAAGGCATTAAAATATCTGAAAAGAATCAGTAGGAAAATAGAAGGTGATTTTTATGTAGGAGGACACTCCAAGGGCGGGAATTTAGCTGTTTTTGCAAGTGCAATGGTAAAGCCAGAGATTCAGGAAAGAGTAGAAAAAATATATAGTTTGGAAGGTCCTGGATTTAAAGAATCTATCTTTGAAGATGATAATTTTATCAGGATTTCTAATAAGATAGTTAAAATCATACCGAAATCTTCAATTATAGGGATGTTATTAGAACATCAGAAAAACTATAAAGTGGTAAAAAGCAGTAAAAATGGTTTGTTACAACATGATCCTTTTACATGGATTGTAATAAAAGATGATTTTTATTATCTGGATAATATCGATCGAAAAGCGATGATTATGAATCAAGCTTTATACAAATGGATTCAGGGTATGGAAGATGAAAAAAGAATGCAATTGGTCAATACGATTTTTGATGTCCTCTCATCAATGGAAATGGAATCAGTTTTGGAAATGTCGGATAGTTGGAAACTAATGGTGAAAAGGATACTGGAAGCAACGAAAGAATTGGACATGGAAACCAAAAAATTCCTACGAAAGACTATTGTACAATTATTGCGTATGGGGGCGAAATGCCTAATTGGTTCAGGAGGATTCGAAAGTAGTAAAAGTAGTAGTAGAAAATTTAATAAGAACTAACATAAGAATTTGCGTCTTGAATTACAAATATCAATCTGCTATAATTTTGGATGGTACTTGGCGGTAGCAAATACGGTCAAATGATAAATTAGTTAAATAAAAGGAGAACGTAAAATGAAGGGTAATATTGTTGTAGGGCAATCAGGCGGACCAACAGCCGTTATTAACTCTAGCGTTGCTGGTGTATACAGTGCAGCTAAAAAAATAGGAGTGAAAAAAGTTTACGGTATGGTTCATGGTATCGAAGGCTTTTTGCAAGATAATCTATGTGATCTAGGTGAATACTTAAAAGATGAGACAGATATTGAATTGTTGAAAAGAACGCCATCTGCATTCTTGGGTTCTTGCCGTTTTAAAATGCCAAAGATAGAAGGACATGAAGAAACTTATGAGAAAGTATTCGAAATCATGGAAAAGCATGACATTGAATGTCTGTTTTACTGTGGTGGGAATGATTCCATGGATACCGTGAAGATGTTATCTGATTATGCAGCGGCTCACAATAAACCACAAAGATTTATGGGAGTTCCTAAGACAATTGATAATGACCTTCCGATTACAGATCATTGTCCTGGATATGCATCGGCAGCAAAATACATTGCGACTTCTTTAAAAGAAGTCATTCGTGATAATGAATCCTTCGGTGCTCAAAAACCAACCATTTGTATCGTGGAAATTATGGGACGTAATGCTGGATGGTTAACGGCAGCAGCAGCACTTGCAAAAGGGGATGACTGCTCTGGAGCGGATGCGATCTACTTACCAGAGAAGACATTTGACTTGGATTCTTTTATGGCAAAAGTAAAAGACTTAGCGGCAACAAAATCTTCTGTTGTGATAGCAGTTTCAGAAGGTATTAAGGTAGCTGATGGTCGTTATGTATGTGAACTTGCAAATGAAAATGTTGCAGTAGATGCTTTTGGTCATAAGCAGATGTCTGGAACAGCGGCATACTTAGCATCACTCATAGCGGAAGAGACAGGTCTGAAGACACGTGCCATTGAATTTTCAACATTACAACGTGCAGCAACACATATTGCGTCTCTAACAGATATCAACGAAGCATTCCAAGTTGGTTCTGATGCTGTAAAAGCGGCAGAGGAAGGAAAAACGGGTATGATGATCACACTTGACAGAAATGGGGATGAACCATATCAATGCGGTACAAGTGCTTATGATATTCATGCAATTGCTAACGTTGAAAGACCAGTTCCAGCAGAATGGATCACAGAAGACGGAACGAACTTAAATGAAGGCTATGAAAAATATGCGCGTCCACTGATTATGGGAGAATTAACACCAATCTTTGTGAATGGTCTTCCAAGACATATCGTTATGAAAGAGCTTTTAAAAAAATAGTATTAATAAAAAAGACAGTGGTTCATTTTTGAACCACTGTCTTTTTTATTTCCGGAAGAGAGTTTATCGGTACCTAAGTGTATTATTGTATTTAAAAAAGAGGAATGATATACTATTCCCATTATAGTATCTGCCATTAAATCTTTGTAGAATTAACATTCCGGTAGGTTCGGCATAAAAATATTGTATCGGCATAAGATTAATGTGTATTTGCAACGGTAAAAGGGGGAAATGATGTATGATGTTACAATTAAAAATGCAGCGAGAAGTCATGTTGAAGAATCTGAATAAACAACTGAGTGAAATCGTACAGAAGATGTATTGTAAAAAGATTGCCGAATGCAGTAATCGAGAGTTATATTATGGTATTCTTCGGTTAACGAAAGACCTCATAAATGTCACGATGCCGATTACAGGTGACAAGAAAGTTTACTATATTTCTGCGGAGTTTTTGATTGGCAAATTATTATCTAATAATTTAATTAATTTAGGGATATATGACAAGTTAAATGATATTCTAAAAGCAAATGGAAAATCATTATGCATGGTTGCAGAAATGGAGCCAGAACCTTCTCTTGGAAATGGAGGACTTGGAAGACTTGCAGCCTGCTTTTTGGATTCCATTGCTACATTAGGTCTTCCAGGAGACGGCATTGGCCTGAATTATCACTTTGGGCTGTTCAAACAAGAATTTAAAGACAGACTTCAAATGACGGATAAAAATGAATGGATGCAAGAGCAATCATGGTTAAACAAAACTGATATCTCATTTCAGGTTAAATTTGGAGAGCGAAAAGTAACTTCAAGATTATATGAGATGGATGTGATCGGCTACAATAATGGTCTGAATAAGCTAAAATTGTTTGATATTGATTCGGTGGATGAAAGTATCGTCAAAGAGGGCATTGAATTTGATAAGAAGAATATTGAGAAAAATTTGACATTATTTTTATATCCGGATGATTCTGATGAAGAAGGACAATTACTTCGTATCTATCAGCAATACTTTATGGTAAGTAATGCAGCCCAACTAATCCTAAGAGAAATGAAAGAGAAACAATATGACTTAAGAAAGATGTATGAACATGCAGTGATTCAGATTAACGATACCCATCCGACGATGCTAATACCAGAGCTTATTAGAATATTAGTGGATGAAAAAGCATTTACGATAGAGGAAGCAATTGATGTGGTGAGTAAGACCTGTGCATATACCAACCATACGATTCTGGCGGAAGCCCTGGAAAAATGGCCTATTTCTTATTTAATAAAAGTGGTGCCGCAGCTAGTTCCGATCATAAAGGAATTAGATGAGAGAGTAGCCCATAAATATAAAGATCCTGCTGTTAGGATCATTGATGAAAAACAATATGTACACATGGCACATATCGATATTCATTATGGATTTAGCGTAAATGGGGTTGCAGCCATTCATACTGATATTTTAAAGGACTCTGAATTAAAACATTTTTACAGAATCTACCCTGAAAAATTTAATAACAAGACGAATGGTATTACGTTCAGAAGATGGCTTTTATCATGTAACAAAGAGCTGGCATCGTTTCTCTCCGATACGATCGGAGAGGATTATAAGAGGGATGCAGGATATCTGGAAAAATTAATGGAATATATTGAGGACCCGGAAGCGTTAAATAAAATCTCACTGATCAAATATTCTAAGAAATTACAATTAGCAGATTTTTTAAAAGAAACACAGGGGATTCAGATAGATCCTTATTCCATATTTGATATGCAGATCAAAAGACTGCATGAATACAAACGACAGCAAATGAATGCTTTGTATATCATTCATAAATATCTTGAGATAAAGAGGGGTATTAAGCCAACAACACCAATTACATTTGTATTTGGTGCAAAAGCAGCACCTGCCTATGTGATTGCGCAGGATATTATACATCTATTGCTGGTATTGCAAGAAATTATTAATAATGATTCGGATGTAAACGCTTATATAAAGGTCGTAATGGTAGAAAATTATAATGTAAGTAAGGCAGAAAAATTAATTCCTGCATGCGATATATCGGAGCAGATTTCTTTGGCTTCTAAAGAAGCATCCGGTACGGGCAATATGAAGTTCATGTTGAACGGAGCTATTACACTCGGCACATTGGATGGAGCAAATGTGGAAATCGGCGATTTGGTAGGCAATGAAAATATCTATATGTTTGGAGAAAATAGTAAACAAATTTTATTGCATTATGAGAAAGCAGATTATATTTCAAGACATTACTATGATAATTCGCCTGTCATTAGAGAAGCAGTAGACTTTATAATTGGTGTAGAGGCTTTGAAAGTTGGGCATAAAGAAAATTTAAACAGGTTATATCACGAATTGTTAAATAAGGATTGGTTTATGACACTTCTTGATTTAGAGGATTATATTAAAGTAAAGGAAAAAGTTTTAGAAGATTATGAAAATAAAGAGAAATGGAAGAAAATGATGTTAGTGAACATTGCAAAAGCAGGTTTCTTTTCGTCAGACAGAACCATTATTGAATACAATAGGGATATATGGAAATTGAATATAGAATAAAATAAAAGTAAGTCTTCTGGGAATGTAATTTCAAAGAGGACTTACTTTTATTAATATGTGTATTTGTTTTTATTCTGTTAGTGATTCTTCATTTGTATCAGCAGATATTTGTGCTTTTTCCAAGGATGTGGAAATGGCATCTAACAAGACAAGAGAAGTATATTTATTATCATCAGAATATGTAATACCATCCAAAGACTGGTTTTTGCATATCTGATTTACCAAGTCCTGAAAAGATGATTCAATAAGAGGATACATGGTTGCAACTGCTTCATCCAGATTAACCAGGCGGATAGAATTAATGTTGTTTTCATCAACAACTACTTCAATATCGACAGTATTACCACCCAGTACCAGTGAAGTTGAATAGATACCAGGAACATAACTACTTGCCGAGGAAGTCTGTTTAATTTCTTTCTTATCATTAGGAAGGAACATAATAATGATAAGTATAATAAATAGAATACCCAGTAAGGCAAAAATGCCGGTATATATTAATTCTTTTAAATGAAGTACAACGATTTTTGTTTTTGAACTCATGTTAATATCCCCATTCATCTGGTTTTTAATATCTTATGAACAGGTGGACTAAAATATTCCTATATTAGTGAGTGGCTATAAATAATAATACAGTTCGAAACTGCTAAGATTGGAAGAAAGATATTATCTTGTCCATTCGCGAAGTCATGCTTGCAAATAGCATATCAACTAAAGTAATAGCGACCATAGATTCTACGACTACAACGGCTCTTGGGACAATTACTGGGTCATGCCGACCTTTAATATTGACAAGTATAGTTTCTCCATCTTTATTTACGGTTTGTTGGGTAGCTCCGATAGAAGGTGTTGGCTTAACGGCAGCTCTCATAATGATATCACTTCCGTCGCTGATGCCGCCTAAAATACCACCAGAGTGATTGGAAACCTTTTCAATGACACCCTGCTCATTATAAAGATAAGGATCATTATTGGAAAGTCCGGTTGCTTCACATACCTTAAAACCATCACCAATCTCGAATCCTTTTATGGCGCCGATGGAAAGAATTGCTTTTCCAAGATTCGCACTCAATTTCTCAAATGCAGGATCGCCTATGCTGGCAGGCATATTTTTTACAATGCATTCTATTATTCCACCCGAGGAATTCTGTTGAAGCATGCATTCTTCCAGGTACTTTTCAGCAGCCGCTGCAGCATGTGAATCTGGCATATAAAAAGGGTTCTTAGGAATGAAAGATTCATCAAAATGCTCATTTTTAATACGAATTGGTCCAATAGCAGTGGTATAAGTGCAAATAGTCACTCCGATTTGTGCCAGTAATTTGACCGCAATGGCACCGGCGGCTACACGCCCAATTGTTTCTCTTCCAGAAGACCTGCCACCTCCCCGATAATCACGAAAACCATATTTCATATCATAAGTAAGATCAGCATGGCCTGGTCGAAAATAATTCGCAATCTGGCTGTAATCTTTTGACTGTTGATTGGTATTTCTGACCAGTAAAGAGATTGGAGTCCCTGTTGTCTTGCCTTCAAAAACACCAGAAAGTATTTCGACAATATCATCTTCTTTGCGCGGTGTACTGTATTTTGTTTGACCGGGTTTTCTTCTGTTCAAAAACACTTGAATATCTGTTTCGCACAGAGATAGACCGGCAGGACATCCATCCACAATTACGCCAATTCCTTTTCCGTGGGATTCTCCCCAAGTTGAAATTCTGAAAATATTACCATAGACTGAACCATACATATTTTTTTTCCTTTCCGTAAAATACTTCTATAGAATTAAAGTATAGCATAGATACATTGTTTAAGAAATCTTATTTTTTAATAGTTATTTTAAAACAACTGAACTAATACTTCCCTAATCATAGTGCCTTTATTTGGTATTTACGTATAATAAGTATACTGCTATAGTGGTATTAATACAAAATAATGCACAAAAATTATATCAAATAAATAAGGAGAAACAACAAAATGCACGAATTGAGCAAGAGGCAGAAAGATTTTATTCGTTTGCTGCTGAAGGAAGAAGAATACAAACCAATCTTATATTTTTCAAAGTTTCTCCAAGTATCGGATAAGACTCTTAAGGAGGATTTAAAAGGAATTAGAACTTACTTAAAAGAATATCAAATGGAAATTTTTTCTAAGACTGGAAAAGGCATTCTGATCAGTCAAGAAGTCAAAAAAAATATGGATATTCTAAATCATTTAAGTATGGAAGAAAATGATATCCTGCAGAATTCTACAAGGAATACGGAAGCACGAAGGATGGATATCTTAAAAAATATGTTAGTGCGCTCTAATATGAATACATCGATTCAAAAATTATCAGAACAATATTATGTGAGTAAAGCAAGTATTGTAAATGATATCAAATGCTTGGAAAAATGGCTTCAAAAATTTAATTTGGAATTTGAAAAAAATCAGGAAGGTACAAAAATAAAAGGAACAGAAAGTGATATTAGAAAGGCCATTGCTTTTTTAATACAAAAATATCAGGAAGGAATTTTTAAAAATACAAAACAAACACAATATTTTGGAAAAGTAAGACTGGATGGACGAACCTTGACAGCTTTGTTGGAGTTGTTTGATTTGAAAGATATCATTTTTATAGAATCACTTTTGGAGAATCTGGAAATTGAAAGTGAGATTCGTATAGGTGATATGTATTATATAAACTTATTGACTCATATCCTGTTATCTATAAAAAGAGTTCAAGAAGGAATCCATTTTGAAGAAAGTAAAATAGGCATGATACGAACGGATACTTTAAAACAGTATCAACAGGCACAAAAAATAGTGGAGATGATTGAAAAACGGTATAATCTGACTTTTGCAGAAGAAGAAGTTTATTATATTTATCAGTATTTGATATCCTCAGGCCTCGAGGAGATTCCTCGTGTCAAACAGGATAAAAGCGTTAAATTAGCAAAAGTACTGACTCAATTTATATCGGATGTAGTTGGAGTAGATTTTCAAAAAGATGAAGAGATGATGACTGGTCTATTACTTCATATCAGACCGATGTTAAATCGTTTAAAATATAATATTCAAATCAGCAATCCGCTATTAGATGAGATTCGAGTAAGATATACACAAATGTTAGGAATTTGTCAGATAAGTATTGCAAATCTTTCTCGGAAATTTCAGATAAAAGAAATAAAGATAGATGAAATTGCCAATATTGCAACTTATTATCAGACGATGATGGTACGCTTACTAACTCCTAAAAAGGTTCTCCTTGTCTGTCACAGTGGCTATGGCACTTCACAATTGCTGGCAGCCAAACTAAAACATGAAATTTCATTTATCAATATTGTGGATGTAGTTTCTTCCAGAAGAGTTGAGACTATGGATCTTAGTGGAATAGAATTTATTATTTCCACCGTACCGATTCATTTGAAAAAGATACCTTTTATAGTAATATCTGCGTTATTGACAGAGGAAGATATTTTAAATATAAAAAACAGCATGCAGTTTAGCAGGAATCCTGCTTTTCAGAAATGTTATTTAAAAAATTTACATGATTCTATAACTGAAAATAACATATTAGTAAACAAAAGCATAGTAGATAAGGAGATTAAAAGCAGATTACTCATTGAAACATTATTATTGCCCAATCTAATAATAAAAATTTACGAGCCATCCTTCGAACAAGCAGATATATGGTTGCAGATTGAAAAGGAAGGATCTGAAAAAATAACAGTATCAATAGCCTTTGAAAAGGAAGAGGCATTTAAAAATATACTTTCGGATCTATATAACCTTTCTATTAGAAAAGAAGATATCCAAAATTTAATATCTTGTAATAGTAAAGAAGAGATTAAGAGATTTTTAGAGGAACGCGCTTTATGAAGGTAAAGGATATTTTAAGGGTAGAGAATATTGCTTTAAATGTAAGTGCAATAACAAAAGAAGAAGTTATCAAACAATTATCAGGACTTTTGTTTAAAAGCGGAATGGTGAACAATTATGATCGGTTTCTACAAGATGTATTTATTCGGGAAGAGGTCGGGTTCACAGGAGCTGGAAAAGGAATTGCTATTCCACATGGAATTTCCAGATCGGTTCATGATGTCGCGATTGCCATTGGAAAGTTAGTAAATCCTATAGACTGGGATACCAAAGAAAATGGCTATAGCGAGGAAGAGAAAAAAGTAACTTTAGTCATTCTCTTTGCAGTACCAGAAGAAGATAAGTATCTGGAGAAAAGAAATCACTTAGAGGCTTTAAAATTGATAATGCAAAAGCTGGCAGAGCATGAGACCTTGCAGCAGTTATTGCAAGCTGATAACGAAAGGGAAATCATAAGTATTTTGGAAACAAGTAACGAAGGAAAGGAGGTATAACATGGTAGAAGTAATTTTGGTGTCGCATGGTAATTACGCAAAAGCAATGTTAGAGAGTAGTGAGCTGATTATGGGTAAACAGGAGCACATCTGTACATTTGGTTTTTATCTGGGGGATGATATCGATGGTCTGAGAACTAAGATAGAAGAAAAGATAAGAGAACTCATAGATGAGAACGAAGTATTGGTTTTGACTGATATGAGATCCGGGAGTCCATTTAATGCAACCGCTTCTTTGATGGAAAAGTATCGTTTTTATCATATAGCAGGAATTAATTTGCCATCCTTCATGGAAATCATGGGAACCAGAGATTTTACCACGGCAGAAGAACTTTGTGAAATGGTATTGACGGAAGGTAAGGAAACTATGGTGTATGTAAATAAACTAATGGAGGAAATAGCATAATGAAAAATATCGTATTATGCCGGATCGATGACAGATTGATACATGGACAAGTTGTAACTGCATGGGTGAAACAGACAAATGGAAATAAAATTATAGTAGTGGATGATCCATTAACAAAAGATGCTTTCATGCAGAAGATTTTGAAAGCAGCGGCCCCACCTAATGTGAAGGTGGATGTGTTATCAATAGTTGATGCTGCAAGCGTATTAAAAGAAGAACCGCTAGAAGGAGAGAAGGTAATCATTCTTGTAAAGATACCAGAAGTGCTAGAAAAATTAATCGAAAGAGGTGTTATTTTAGAAAGAATTATACTAGGGGGAATGGGAGCGAAAACAGGACGATCGAAATTCAATAAGAATGTTTCTGCAAGCTTGGAAGAAGTAGCATCTATGAAGCGCATTATAAAGAATGGAACGGCTATTTACTTTCAGCTAGTTCCGACAGAAAAAGCGACTGATATACAAAAATTATTAGAATCCTGATATTGGGAGAAAGAGAGGGTTTATGAGCGCGATACAAGCAATGATTTTAGGTATTCTATATTATTTGGGAAATAGTTCTATTTTGGCCGGTCCTGTTGGATATTATACGGTATACAGACCGTTGGTCGGAGGATTTTTAACAGGCTTGGTCTTGGGTGATCCGGTAACGGGCACCATGGTAGGAGCGACGATCAATCTTATGTACATTGGCTTTATATCAGCAGGTGGAGCACTTCCAGGGGATATGTGTCTGGCGGGTATTCTGGGCGCAGCACTTGGTATTACGGGTGGATTGGACACGGAAGCTGCACTTGCCATAGCGGTACCGATTGGACTGATAGGAACTCTGCTCTGGTTTGGAAGGCTAACGTTAGATTCTATTTTCGCTCATATGGCAGACCGGTTTGTTGAAAAAGGAGAAGGAAATAAGGTCTGGATTTCCAGTATTTTTCTACCGCAGCTAATGCTATTTTGCCTGACTGTTATTCCTTGCTTTTTAGCTTGCTACTTTGGTGCTTCCTACATCCAAGGAGCAATCAATGCACTTGGCGGAAGTGTACTGGGTATCTTGATTGTGATAGGCGGGATGATGCCAGCACTTGGTATTGGTCTGACATTACTTTATATTTTCAAAGGGGAAGCGAAAGTTTTTTTCTTCTTAGGATTTATCATAGCGGTATATTCCGGTTTAGGAATGATAGCGATCGGATTCCTTGCATTATGTGCAGCGGTTATTTATATGCAGATTAAGAACGCAAAAGGAGGAGTAGTTAATGAGTAACTTAGATAATGAAAATAAAAATCCCTTATTAACGGATAAAGAACTAAAAAAATGTTGGCTCACATGGCTATTTAATAATCAGGCCTGCTACAACTATGAGCGTATGATGGGAATCGGCTTTCTTCATTCTATGGTACCAATCGCTAAAAAAATACATAAAGATGATATTGAAAAACAAAGAATGATGTTACAAAGACATACTGGTTTTTTTAACTGTGAACCTTGTTTTGCATCTCCAATTGTTGGCTTGACCGCTGCAATGGAAGAACAGAAGGCGCAGGGAGCTGAGATTGAAGATGATGCACTTACTTCTGTGAAATCTGGTTTGATGGGACCATTATCCGGTATTGGAGATACGGTTATTCAAGGTGTTATTGTGCCATTAATTTTAGCATTTGCAATTGATCTTGCGAAAAATGGAAATATTGCAGCACCAATTATTTATTGCATTATTATGATTGGAATCGTGTTCGGAATCTCTTATACCGGGTTTATGATGGGATATAAAAAAGGTAGCGATGCAATCCTCAAGATGTTAGAAAATGGCATTGTAAATAAAATCATTTCGGGTGCCAATATTATGGGATGTATGGTCTTAGGAGCATTGGTGGCAAGTTATGTGACTATGAATTGTGGTATCAATATTCAACAGAATGCCGATTCTGTCTTTAGTATTCAACAGCAATTATTTGATACCATATTACCTAAAATGTTACCTCTTTTATTAACATTAGGAGCCTACAAACTATTACAAAAAGGTCATTCTTCTATTAAAGTTATGGTTTATATCATAATCATTGGAGTGATTGGCGGACTTACAGGTATCTTAGCTTAAGAAAGGAGTTACAAATGCAATACACAATGTTTCAAACGACACGATATGTGCTGGGCAGCGGAAGTATAGAAAAAATTAGAGAGTATAGGGATAAAAAAATTGCACTTGTGATAGATGAAATGATTATAAACGCATTGCAGCTAGACAAGAGATTATATGAAGATATCCTAAAAGATAGCAATTATCAGGTCATCTGCAGTATTCCTACAGAGCCGACGATGGATATGTTGACACAACCAATTGCAGAAATAAGAAAATTTGAACCGGATTATATCATCGGTATCGGAGGCGGATCTGTCATGGATGCGGCAAAAGCATTGTGGTTATTTTATGAGCTCCCATATTACGATTGGGAAAGAGCAACAAAACCGTATGAGGTAGAGACATTTCCTGGAAAGTCAAGTCTTATTGTAGTTCCGACAACCAGTGGAACAGGATCGGAAACGACTGGTTGTGCGGTGGTAAAAGATGCCCGGAAACAGAAATGTATGATACTTAGCAATGAAATTATACCCAAGCTTGCGATTATGGACTTTGACTTATTGCGTAGTCTTCCACCTAATAATATAGCTTTTTCGGGCACTGACGCATTAGCACATGCATTGGAAGCTGGTACTTCAAGATTGGCGAGTAAGATGGTAAAAATGCAATGTGTACAAGCAGCGGTAACCTTGCTAAAAGAACTTTCGAAATCTTATGCCGGAGATCAATGTGCCAGAGAGGCGGTCCATATTGCTGCAACAATGGCTGGTGCTGGTATTAATAATTCAATAACGGGTATGGCTCACGGGATGGATCAGGCGGGAGGAGACTTTGGAAAACCACATGGTCTTATGACAGGATTGCTGCTGCCCTACACGATGAAATATTTAATGCCACAGCCTATTTATCAAGAAGTGGCAGAACAGCTTGGATTGACAGGGACATCAATCGAAAAACAGGAAAAATTGATCAAAATGATTTTTACTTTATATGAAGACATAAATATGCCTCTTACATTAGAAAAAGCAGGAATTCCAGAAACAGAATATCTGGAAAAAATACCATCTTATGTAAAAAAGGCAATCAGCGATGCAAATATTATGTTTGCTCCAAAGGAGCCAACAAAAGAAGAGTTAACAGCATTATATAAAGATTTTTATTATGGCGTTTCAGAATAAAGGATATAAAATCAAAAGAAAATAGAACGAAGAAAGGATAGCTGCAAAAATGAGTGAAACAATGAAAGTAGTTGCTATTGTAGAGGAGAGAAGGACAGAAATAAGAGAGGTAAAAAAACCTCGACCGAAAACAAATCAAATTTTAATGAAAATAAATGGTTGCGCGATCTGTACCTGGGAACAGAGAACATTTACAAGAGAATCTAAAATGCCGCTCCCTTTTGTAGGAGGACATGAAATCGTAGGCGAGGTAGCTGCCTTGGGTGAAGGTGTAAGTGAAAAGGAATTCCCAATCGGAGATAAAATTGTTGCGAGATTGATTCATGTATGCGGAAAATGTTATTTTTGCAGACGTGGTGAAGAAAACTTATGTGTGGAACTTAATAACCTGGATTCTTCTGAGATGGAAATCCCAGGGACGGGTGGAATGGGACAGTATTTAGTGATCCAAGCATCTCAGGCATATAAAATGCCAAATGAAGTTCCGGACGAAAAGGCAGCATTTGCGGAGCCTTTAGCATGTGTTTTAAATAGCATAGAAAAAGGCCGTATTGAACTAGGAGATGATGTTGTGGTTCTTGGGGGCGGTATTATGGGGATGCTACATATCATGTGTGCTAAATTAAGTGGTGCCAGAGTAATCTTAAGTGAACCTGATGAAACAAGAAGAAAAGTGGCAAAGGAATTGGGATGTGATATTACGTTTAATCCTCTTGAAAAAGATCCTGTTGCATATATAAAATCCTTGACTGAGGGAAGAGGCGCAGAAGTAGTATTTAATACGACACCAATATCAGCGGTTGCCAAACAAGCAGTAGAGATGACAGCTTATATGGGAAGATGCGTAATGTATAGTTCTCAACATCCGGATAAACCTTTTGAAATTAGTCCAAATTGGCTTCACAATTCAGAAGCCGTGATAACAGGTGCAGTAAGTCCAAGTGTACGCTCTTTTAACAGATCCGTAAATTTACTGTCAAAGGGAATTATTAATCCGGATAAATTGATCTCAGGAGTATATTCCTACCAAGAAGCAAATGCAGCATTTGACGCGGCAGTTAGACCAGATACATTTAGAATCATTATAAAATTTGAGGATTAGGAGAGGGTACTATATGAAAAAGGAGAACGTTGTTGTAATTGCAAAAACAGGGCTGCACGCTCGTCCTGCTAATAATCTGGTAAAAAAAGCACAACATTTTAATTCCAAGATAGAAATCGGAGTGAATGGTAAGATATATAATGCAAAGTCCATGTTAGGTATATTAGCTGCTGGTGTTAACTGTGGCACAGAAATTGAAATTATTTGTACGGGTGATGATGAGGTAGAAGCTTGTAAACAGATTGTGAAATTGATTAGAGAAGATTTAGACGAGTAAGAAAAGGCAGGGAGAGGTGATCCACATGAGAGGATTAGGAGTATCAAGTGGGCTATGTTATGCCAAAGTACTGCTATATAGAGAACAACCTATTACTTTAACGGATGAAATAAAAAGCGTAGAAGCGGAGACTAAGGCGTTTGAAGAAGCGCTTATGGAAGTCTATAAAGAGACAGAAGACTTAAAGGAAAAAGCGCTATGTGAAGCGGGCAAAGATATGGCAGACATTTTTGATGCGCATTGTACGATTCTAAAAGATGAAGGTATGATTCTGCCAATTAAGGAATCCATTCAAAAAGGAGTCAGCGCAGTCAATGCTGTTGATCAAGTATTGTCAGACTTTATAAGAATATTTGAAGAAATGGAAAATGAATATTTTACACTTCGTGCGTTAGATATAAAGGACATTAAAGAAAGATTACTTAGAAGAATCTTACACATAGATTGTATTGATCTTAGTAAACTTGAGGAACCGACTATTATTGTCGGACGTGATATCTCTCCTTCTGTCACGGCTAGTATGGATATCAGTAAAGTAGCTGGATTGTTAATGGAATTGGGCGGAAGGACATCTCATACAGCGATATTGGCTAGAACTTTGGAGATTCCTGCAATCGTTGGTGTTGAAGACTTAATGGAAAGGCTGAATACCGGAGAGATGATTGCCTTTGATGGATCCAGCGGAGAAATTTATAGAAATCTTTCAGAAGAACAAATGAAAGAGTTCATGAAAAAACAGGATATTGAAAGAATAAAAAAAGAAGCTCTAATAGAATTAGCAAATAAAGAGTGTCTAACAAAAGATGGGAAACGTAACTATTTATATTGCAATATCGGAACGCCAGATGATGTGAAAAAAGTCTTGGAAAAGGGTGTTGATGGAATCGGATTATTTCGATCTGAATTTCTATATCTTGGAAAAAAAGAGTTACCATCTGAACAAGCTCAATATTCGGCATATATAAAAGTCCTAAGGGCTATGGGTGATAAGCCTGTAATTGTACGAACCATAGATATTGGCGGAGATAAAGAAGCGCCTTCCCTTTCCATGAAGAAAGAAGAGAACCCTTTCTTGGGGCTTAGAGCTATTCGATTGTGCTTAGAAAAAAAGCATTTGTTCAAGACTCAAATAAGAGCATTATTAAGAGCTTCTATTCATGGAAATCTACATATCATGTTTCCGATGATATCTTCTTTTGAGGAGCTCCTATGGGCGAAGTCAATGGTGAAAGAATGTAGTGAGGAATTAAAAAAAGAGAAAATACCAATAAAAGAAGAAATACCACTGGGCATTATGGTGGAAATCCCTTCCGTGGCAGTAATGGCGGATTTGTTTGCAGCTGAATGTGATTTTTTTTCTATAGGGACAAATGATTTAACACAATATACATTAGCTGTCGACAGGGGGAACGAAGCGGTATCTTATTTATATAACAATTTCCATCCGGCTATTATACGTTTAATTAAAAATACAATAGATTCTGCACATCGTGCAGGTATTCCCTGTGGAATGTGTGGAGAGGCAGCAGGAAATCCTAAAATGCTCCCGCTGCTGATTGGTCTTCATTTGGATGAGCTGAGTATGACATCTTCCAGGATATTGGAAACAAAAGAGTTGGCTCAAAAATTTTCTGTGCAAGAGTGTGAACAGTTAGTTACAAGAGCGATAGAATTGAAAACAGCATCTCAGATTGAAGAAATGTTAAAAAACTTTATCGATAAAAAAGGAGAATAATAATATGTTAGTATCAATTTCAGAGATCTTAAAAAGAGCAAAAAGAGGGGGATATGGGGTTCCCGCAGTTGCAGCTGTAAACGAACTTTCTTGCCGTGCTTGTGTAGAAGCAGCAGAAGAGATGAACTCCCCTCTCATTATGTTATGTGGAGATGGACACAATAAAGATATGATATATTTTGGAAGAATACTAAATGATATGGCAATGAAGGCAGGCATTCCTGTCGCATTGATTTTGGATCATAGTGATACATTTGAAGCAGCAATTCATGGAATCCAGGCTGGATTTAATACCATTATGGTGGATCGTTCCAAATTGCCTTATGAAGAAAATATGGCACAAGTAAAAGAATTGACAAGAATAGCACATGCGGCAGGCGTAGAAGTAGAGGCTGAATTGGGACATGTAGGTGTGGGTGCCAATTATGATGTGGATGGGATATCTGCGCTAACTGTTCCGGAGGAAGCAGTACGTTTTGTGCAAGAAACGGGAGTTGACTGTTTAGCAGTTGCGATTGGTTCTGCACATGGTGTATATAAAGGGATTCCTAAATTGCGTTTTGATTTACTCGAGGAATTGGCAGAAAAAGTTCCTGTTCCGTTAGTGTTGCACGGTGGCTCCGGTACTGGAGACGATAACCTGGCACTGGCATGTAAAAAGGGGATTTGTAAAGTTAATATCGCGAATGATGTATTTAAAGCAGCCTATGACAAAGTACAGGAAGTAGGCATGGAAGGAAACAATGTATATGCCTTATTCCCTATGTTGGAATTAGGATATAAAGAAAAGGCAAAACATTTCATGAAGGTATTTGGAAGTGAAGGGAAAGCTTGGGCGGCAAAACAATTTCTCTCGACTGATGTAGTGGTAGACTTGGCAGAAGCCTAAACATGTCAAGAATAATTTAATGAGTGAATGAACTATGTTCTAATCATTAGATGAATAATGTATTGACAAACGCACAGAATAGCTACTATAATAGAACAGAACATAGGCGTTCTTACTAGATAAGAATGCCTTTTTTTGTATTTATTAACTGAATAGGGGATAAAAAGTAAAAAGAGGGAATTGATTCCCGTGGAAAGGATTGTGGAAGATGAGTAAATATACGAAGAAAGATATTATGGATCTGGTGGAAGAAGAAGATGTAGAGTTTGTTCGATTACAATTTACAGATATTTTTGGAAATTTAAAAAATGTTGCAATTACAGCCAGTCAGTTAGAAAAAGCACTTGACAATAAATGCATGTTTGATGGTTCTTCTATTGAAGGATTTGTAAGAATTGAAGAATCAGATATGTACCTTTATCCAGACTACGATACATTAGGAATTTTTCCATGGAGACCGCAGCAGGGTAAGGTCGCAAGACTTATATGTGATGTATACCATCCAAACGGAGAACCATTTGAAGGAGATCCTAGATATATTTTAAAAAGAGCAGTAAAAGAAGCTGCTAAGATGGGGTATGAGTTTAACGTGGGACCAGAATGTGAATTCTTTTTATTTCATACAGATGAGAATGCATTGCCTACAACAATTACACATGAGCAAGCAGGTTACTTTGATCTTGGTCCAGTGGATTTTGGAGAAAATGCAAGAAGAGATATGGTGTTGACCCTTGAAGATATGGGATTTGAAATAGAAGCTTCTCATCATGAAGTGGCACCTGCACAGCATGAAATTGATTTTAAATATGATGAAGCTTTAAAAACAGCAGATAATATTATGACATTTAAGCTGGCAGTCAAGACAATTGCAAAACGACATGGTCTGCATGCTACGTTCATGCCAAAACCGAAATTGGGGATAAACGGTTCTGGAATGCATATTAATATGTCTTTATCGAAAGATGGAAAAAATGCATTCAGCGATGAAGGGGATCAATTTGGAATGAGTAAAGAGGCGTATTATTTTATTGGTGGTATCTTCAGGCATATAGATGCCATTACTGCAATTACAAATCCTTTGATTAATTCTTATAAGAGATTGGTACCAGGTTATGAAGCACCTATTTATGTAGCATGGAGTGCTAAAAATAGGAGTCCGTTAATCCGCATTCCTGGAGCTGGTGGAGAAGGTGCCAGAGTGGAACTTAGAAGTCCGGATCCGGCAGCAAATCCTTATCTTGCACTTGCAGTATGTCTGCAGGCGGGCCTTTATGGCATCAAAAATGAAATTATGCCGCCGGCGAGCGTTGATTGTAATATCTATGAATTATCAGAATCAGTAAGGGAAGAGAAGGGAATTAAAGAAATACCAAAGTCAATGATGGAGGCTATCATTGCGTTAGAACAAAATGAATTTATCAAAGAGGTGCTTGGTACACATATTACGAATAAGTATATAGAAGCCAAGAGACAGGAATGGCGGGAATATACAGAGCAAGTTACTGATTGGGAAATCAATCAATATTTATACAAATATTAAACCTCTTATACTGACAGGAAGAATCATGAATATATTGTATACGAGTATGCATTTATATTGACAGTTGAGGAGGTGAGCGTGTGACAAGTGTTATTGTAGCGCTTCCCAAAATGGAAGAAGCGAAAAGTATTAAGAATCTTCTAGTTAGAAATGGGTATTCGGTGGTAGGAGTTTGCAACACTGGCGCGCAGGCGATCAGCCTGACAGATGGTCTGAATGATGCAATCGTACTATGCGGATATAAATTACCAGACATGATGTACATGGAGTTGCACGATTGCCTGCCAAAAGGTTTTGAAATGCTTTTAATGGCCTCCCAACATTTACTGAATGACAGAGAACAGGTTAATATTGTGTGTCTTTCTATGCCGCTGAAAGTACATGATCTACTGAGTACAGTAGATATGATGATACAGTCCATAGAGCGTCGTCGTAAGAAGTTAAAAGCAAAGCCAAAGGTTCGCAATCAAGAGGAATTGGAATTGATCCAACAAGCGAAGTTTTTATTAATGGAACGTAATAATATGACAGAAGAAGAAGCACATAGATACATTCAAAAATGTAGCATGGACAGTAGTACGAATATGGTAGAAACGGCTCAGATGGTATTGTCTATCATGGAAGTATAATAGAAATTGTAAGATACAAAACCATAAATATTTAGAATTTCTAATCACATTTTCATATTTTATCAGTTTTCACGTCAAAAAACTGTTGATTCATGCCACTTTTATATCAAAATACCAATAATTGTGTTATTTTATTTCTTATCAAATAGTATACATTTGAATTAAGAAAAAGGAGGGTACTAAGTATGAAAGAGAAAAGAGAAACATGTTCATGTACAAAAGGAGTTGAGGTTTGCGGAAAAGTATTTACCGCAATGGCTGGTGTTTTTTCTACAATGGCTTGTTGTGGAAAGCTATATGAAATAAAAGTGCCGGAAAAATTGAAAAAGTAGAAAATAGCTTAAAACATAGTCAGTGGCAGAATTATTTATTTGTGTAAAAGTTAATATATCAATGTGTAAAAGGGAATGTATTCCGAGAATATAAGATACAGAAAGATGCATGCGGTCAAAGGGGGACGGCATGCATCTTATTTTCTGTCCTAAGATTCGGATTTGCACCATTTAGATTATAATAAAATGGTTTACAATTTGCACATCTAATAACCTTGCCAAAAATGGAAGCACAGCATTGTACCATTGCGTGCGGAATCCAAGCGTAAGCGTGCTGCGATCGAACTATGCTGTGTATCTATTTTATCAAGACATAAAGGTGCAAATTGACATACTTACCTTATATTTTTTGTTCCAATCAGTCCAAGAATCATTAAGAAAACACAACTAAAGATAGAATTCATCATAACAGTTGCATAAACAGGGGGAAAAATCATAAAGCTCATAATTGTTAGTAGGGCTTCTATTGCAAATACTATAAGAGAACGGCGTAATAGCTTACGCTGATATGTAACGGATATAGGGTGATTTGGATGTACCGCCGGTGCATATTTTAAAATAACAAAAAAAATTATAAGAAGAAAGCCGCATATCATGGTAAGAGAATAGGTAAGAAGAGTAGAAAAATAAGAACATACGATACCTATGATAGTACTTTCCAAAATGCATAGGGTATGATTAGCGGCATGATACCCACCCACTTGAACGCGCAATGCAGTAAAAAATACAAGCCAGATAAGAGTAACAGGTAGTAGATGAAGCAGGTAAGCTACCAGTATCAGAATTATGTTTGCGAGTAATTCACTTAATGTGCATTCTGCGCCATAAGCAATGATTTCCCGCTGATCAGGGTCAAAACCAGAAGTGATTAATTTGTCAGCAATAAAAACGGACATCTTTTTTAACATGAAGAACCTCCTTTATGAATTAATCGTTTAAAATATGTAAAATAGTATTTCTTATTACTTCAAGATAAGATGGACTAATAGGAAGCTGTGTGCCATCGGTGAGGAACAGTTCCTTTCCTTTGATAGAAGCTACGTGATTCATATTAACCAGAATGCTTCGATGACACTGTTTAAAATAGGATGGAAACTTTGGGATTTCCTCCTGGAAGGTTCCCCTATAAGAGATCGGTTGAGTACCATTTAATTTATAAATATCAATATAGTGATTGGAACTTGCCAGATAAGAAATCGAAACATGTTCAATCTTTAGTAATTCATTTCTATAAAAAATGGAGTGATATGACGGTCTTAACTTGTTCATTACAATATCCATACATCTCCATAATTTTTCTTTCGGTACTGGCTTAATCAGATAGTGCAACGCCTGTACTTCGTAGCCTTCCAAAGAATAATCTCTGTAACTGGTGGTGAATATGAGATCACCGCAGTAACCTTGTTTACGCAAAGATTTGGCAATGTCGATTCCATCAGTCTGATTGCTTAGCTTAATATCAATAAAGATCAAGTGAAAGTAGGAAGCATTCACCAGAAGGTCATGACCATTCGTATAATGGTTGATAGTGAGTGTGATAGGGTGTTCTTGTTTCCAATTCAGGAGCATGGAATGAAGCATATCAATATAGTGTTGTTCATCTTCTAAAATAGCAATTTTAAGGTTGGTCACAGTGTTTCATCCTTTCTCTGATAGTCTGTAATTCATATTATAGAGGAAGTACAATGGAGCTTATAAATTCCCTTTCATTTCCTATAAAGTTGCAAAACCCATTATATTTTTCAATCAATTCTTTGCATCGTTTCAAACCGATACCGTGATTACTATCTGCTTTTGTAGTTTGATAGACATCATCATCTATAAGATAAAAGCCAGTAGAGGCATTAGTAATCTTTATATACAACATACTTCTAACCGGACGAATATCCAATGAGATATATCGGCTTGCCTCAGGAAAAAATTTATCGCATGCTTCAATTGCATTATCCATGATATTGCCTAGTACAATGGACAAATCAGTTGATAGAATGGACAGCTTGTCTGGTAAAAAGAATTCATAGGAAACATTGATATGGTGCGATCGTGCCAGCATTATTTTAGCAGATAATAAGGAATCTATGATGGAATTTCCAGTTACGGTTATAAATTCATAGGAAGACATATCCAGATCTTCTAAATATTTTCCAATAGAGTCATAATCTTTGGTTATTAACAACCCATTTATAGTATCTAAATGCTGCTGGTAATCATGTTTTAACATGCGCAGCGTATGAATAGAATTGTGCATATCTTCAATTTGCTGTTGCTCTGCTTTATACTGATGATTTTCCAGTTCCAATGTTAAGTTTTTATTAAGTGTGATTCCAACCACTTCAAAAAGAAGAATGATGCCCAATAGAATAAATAAAATGCACATGGAAATATAGGATGTTGAAAATATTGGATTGGTATTCTCAGCAGGCACGGTATTGATAGAAATATCCAATGTCTGATCAATGGCAAGTACCCCTATTAAAATAAGAAAAATCAAAGCAATGGTGAGGTATGGTGGCATTTGATAAGATTTTTGTCTTCTTCTGGAACATAGAAAGAAAAGGAGCGCACAAATTAAAGAATACATACTGATCATAATGATTCTTGTCTCAGAAGGAATGGATGCTTTTGTTATGTCAAGAGAGGTAAAATTATCAGTTATAAAAAAGGTTACTGCATTAGCGATGCCAGAAATTAATATCTCGCTGGTCCCCAGCACTAGTTTACGGAAGACAGAACCACGAAATGCCATAAAGATAAAAAGAGTATCCGCTAAATAAAATATAATCAATTGATAATTACTGTTGAATGAGAGCTTATTGATGATAGTCTCAAAAACGAACATGGTAATAACACCACAAACAATACGGATTTTAGATATCGGTTTCATATATTTACTGAGAAAATAAGCATAAAATATTTTTTCACACGCATTAACCAGTATTTCAAAAAAGAATTCAATCATAAAAACAACCTTTCCCTCATAATAAATTTATTTGGTATATTTTACCACAATAAAATGAAACTGTAAAAAAAAGCAACATTTGCAAAGTTAAAGGCAGTTAATGTTAATGAAAGGAGAAAAGTGATATGCTATACTTAATTAAAAAGTATTACGGATCACAGACTATATAATGAATGAAAAGGAAGAAGGAATTAGAATGAATTTTACAAAAATGCATGGCTGTGGCAATGATTATGTGTACATTAACGGTTTTGAAGAACACGTGGAAAACAAATCTGATTTGGCAATCAGACTTAGCGACAGACATTTTGGAATTGGTGGCGATGGTGTGATTTTTATCAACCCATCAGCAAATGCTGATTTTGAAATGGAGATGTACAATGCAGATGGCAGCAGGGCTGAGATGTGCGGTAATGGGATTCGTTGTGTAGCAAAATATGTTTTTGACAAAGGACTTACGGATAAGACTTCTCTTTGCATAGAAAGTTGCGGCGAAGTAAAACATATAGAATTGATGCTTGAAGATGGAAAGGTATCCATGGTAAAAGTTAATATGGGGAGTCCTGTTTTGAGAGCAAATCGTATCCCTATCCTATCTGAAAAACAAGAAGTGATTCAGGAGGAGATAGAAGTAGATGGGATGGTCTTCCATATGACGGCGGTCTCCATGGGAAACCCCCATGTGGTCATGTTCGTGGATGATGTTGAAAATATGGATTTAGAGAAGATTGGTCCGCTGTTTGAGCATCATCCGCTTTTTCCAAATCGTGTAAATGCAGAATTTGTTAAGGTGATTGATAGAAAAAATGTTAAGATGCGTGTTTGGGAAAGAGGATCCGGAGAGACTTTGGCATGCGGAACCGGCTGTTGCGCAACGGCGGTTGCTTGTATCTTAAATGGTTTGACGGAAGAGCAAGTAACTGTTAAACTATTAGGTGGCAGTTTAACGATTCAGTGGGATAGAGAACAAAATCTTATATTTATGACGGGACCTGCCACAACCGTATTTGAGGGTGTGATAGATTTACGCGAGAGGAGAATATCATGTTTAAAGTAAATGACAATTATTTAAAATTACCTGGAAGTTATTTATTTTCTACCATTAATAAAAAAGTAAATGCATATGCACAGGCTAATCCAAATAGCAAAATCATACGTCTTGGGATTGGTGATGTGACACAGCCATTGGCGCCAGTCATTGTGGAAGCACTTCACAATGCAGTATCGGAAATGGGGGAGGCAGATACATTTCATGGATATGGGCCAGATCTTGGCTATGAATTTTTAAGGAATGCGATAGCAGAAAACGATTATGTTGCAAGAGGATGTGAAATTTCAGCAGATGAAATTTTTGTATCAGATGGCGCAAAATGTGATTCGGGAAATATACAAGAAATTTTTAGTACAGAGAATAAAATTGCAGTATGCGACCCTGTTTATCCGGTATATGTGGACACGAATGTAATGGCGGGCAGAACCGGCGTGTATGACACGGTAAAAGGCACATGGAGCAATGTGATTTATATGCCATGTACCGCTGAAAATAATTTTGCCCCGGAATTACCAAAAGAGACACCGGATATCATATACCTTTGCTTTCCGAATAATCCGACTGGTTCTACGATCCATAAATCTCAGTTGCAGGAGTGGGTAGATTATGCAAATAAAGTTGGTGCTGTAATTATTTATGATGCGGCTTATGAAGCTTATATTTCTGAAGAGAATGTACCTCATTCAATCTATGAATGTGATGGGGCGCGGACTTGTGCGATTGAACTTCATTCCTTTTCGAAGAACGCTGGATTTACTGGGGTACGATTAGGTTATACAGTAATACCGAAAGAACTGAAAGCAGGAGACATAATGTTACATTCTTTATGGGCAAGACGTCATGGAACCAAATATAATGGTGCCCCTTATATTGTACAAAAAGCTGGTGAGGCGGTATATTCTGAAAAAGGCAAAGAACAATTAAAAAATCAGGTTTCCTACTATATGAAGAATGCCAAATACATTTATGATGGATTGAAGGAATCGGGTTATTCAGTATCCGGTGGTGTTAACGCCCCATATATTTGGTTAAAAGCACCAAATAATATGACGAGTTGGGAATTTTTTGATCATTTATTAGAACAAGCTAATGTAGTGGGTACTCCTGGATCTGGATTTGGACCAAGTGGCGAGACCTATTTTAGATTGACCGCATTTGGAAGTTATGAAAATACAGTGGAAGCAATCAATCGTATCAAAAAACTCCAATTCTAGTCCAATTAAAATCTCTGGAATACCATATCGGCATGTGGTCTTCCAGGGTTTTTTAGTTATTGGCTCTATTTTCTGTAAACTGGATATACTATAGAAAACGACATCAGAAGAAAGAGTTAGAAATGAAGAAAGATAAAATTGCAGATATTATATTTATGTTTTTCTTTGGGAGTGTGATTGGTTGGATTTGGGAGGTTCTTTGTACCCTATATGTATTTGGGATTTTTGCAAACAGAGGTGTACTTCATGGACCTTGGCTTCCGATTTACGGTTTTGGATTTTTACTTATGATAATGATAAGTAAAGGAGTTGGAAAAAATCCGTTATTACTATTTATATCTACCTTAACGGCATGTGGATTATTAGAGTTTATGGCATCCATCGTATTAGAAAAGTTATATCACACAAGGTGGTGGAGCTATGGGGACGATACCTTTAATATAAATGGAAGGGTGTGTTTAAAATCATTACTTTTCTTCGGGATAGCTGGGAGCCTGATTGTTTATGGATTGGTACCTTTTCTGGATTCTAAAATCAGTCGAATTAACACGAACAAGAAAAGAATAATTGCCGCTGTTCTAATGTTGATTTTCTTGCTTGATTTTGTGTTTTCTGTATTTCAACCGAATATGGGTAGTGGTATTTCAGAAGGCATCTAAAAAGGGCAAATAAATGAAAGATTGAGGGGAAAGAATATGATCACAACAGTTACTTTAAATCCAGCAATTGATAAGACCATCATATTGGAACATCTAAAGCCAGGAGAAGTAAATCGAATTTCAAAAGTACGGGAAGATATTGGAGGAAAAGGGATTAATGTCTCCAAAATATTAGGAAGTCTTGGGGAAGAAAATCAGGCTGTTTGTTTTTTAGGGAGGAAGAATCAGTCAGGCGTCGAAGAATTATTGGAAAGGCAAAACTTTAAGACACATCGTGTCTATGTGGAAGAAGCGACCAGAACCAATACCAAGATTGTGGATTTGGAAAAACAGAGAACTACAGATTTAAATGAAGCAGGTTTTTCGGTTACGGAAAAGCAAATACAGGAATTGTTCTTAGTGCTGGAAAAGTGCGCCGAGGTTAGTGAATATGTAGTGATTAGTGGTAGTATTCCGGTAGGTTTAAAGACCGATATTTATGGAAAGATGATTTTAGCTATTCGAGAAAAATGTAAGGTTGTGTTGGATGCGGAAGGTGAACTTTTATTAGAAGGTCTAAAAGCAGGTGTTGCTATCATAAAACCCAATATTCACGAATTTGAGAATGCAATTGGACGAAAATTAAAATCGGATGAAGAAATCATCGAGGCAGCCAGATCGTGGATCGTACAATATCATGTAACTTATATTTTAGTATCTTTAGGCCGAAAAGGAAGTTTATTAATTGGAAGTAATATGGTGTTAAGAGCATTGCCAATAAAGATAGATGTTAAGAGTACGGTAGGGGCAGGTGATTCCATGCTTGCAGGTTTTCTTTACGGAATTATGCATGAGAAACTGGAAAAAGCCTTTGCGTTTGGCGTTGCTTGCGGTACTTTAGCAGTGAGTAAAGAAGGTACGATAGCACTCCCAAGAAAAGAAGTGTTTGAAATGCTTAAGAATGTTATGATTGAAATAGTATAGTAAGAATTCTTTTTTTCATGTCTTAAATAAGTGCTGCATAAGCAGCAGATGGGAGTACAATGAGAAAATGTGGCATATTATTACCAATTTCATGCATACCATCGCGGTATGGAATTGGAAGTTTTTCGAAAGAAGCATATCGCTTTATCGATTTCTTGTACGAGTCAGGTCAAACATATTGGCAGATTCTTCCATTGGGACCTACGGGATATGGGGATTCTCCCTATCAGTCATTTTCAACATTTGCGGGAAATCCTTATTATATTGATTTGGATACGCTTGTAGAGAAAGGGTATCTTACAAAGAAAGATTGTGATGCTTATGATTTTGGAGGTGCTGATGATAAGATCGATTATGAAAAAATATACTTGGCAAGATTTAAAATATTATATCAAGCTTATGAGAATAGTGATATACAAAATGATCCGGAATTCAGGGAATACATAATAAAAAATAGTTTTTGGTTGGAAGATTATGCCCTTTACATGGCTGTAAAAGACTCGTACGAAGGAAAAAGCTTTATAGAATGGGAGGAAGATATAAAGAAGCGGGAGCCGGATGCAATGTGCGCTTATAAAGAAAAATATGCGAGAAAGATCGCATATTATCAGTTCCTGCAATATGAATTTTCCTTACAGTGGTCAAGATTGAAACAATATGCAAATAAAAAGCATGTTGGTATTATTGGGGATATTCCCATATATGTAGCATTTGACAGTGCGGATACTTGGGCAAGTCCAGAACTTTTCCAACTCGATTCGCAATTAAGACCGATAGCTGTGGCAGGCTGTCCACCAGATGCATTTTCAGAAACGGGGCAGTTATGGGGAAATCCATTATATCATTGGCCATTTCACAAAAAAACGAACTATGCTTGGTGGATGCTGCGCATGGCATACTCATTTGAGCGTTATGACGTTGTACGTATAGATCATTTTAGGGGCTTTGATGAATATTATGCGATACCATATGGCAGTCTGACAGCCGAAAATGGAAAATGGGAAGCAGGACCAGGTTATGAATTATTTAATAAGATGCAGGAAACCATAGGAGATAAAAGTGTCATAGCTGAGGATCTTGGAATATTAACGAATAGTGTATTTGAATTGGTTAAAAAAACAGGTTTTCCGGGTATGAAAATTTTGCAATTTGCTTTTGATTCAAGTGAAGAAAGTATGTATCTTCCTCATAATTATGAGAAAAACAGTATCGTATATACGGGTACGCATGATAATGATACGACTTTAGGCTGGTACGGGAAACTAAATGAACATGATAAAAATTTTGCCAAAGAATATCTTAATATACAAAATGACACATCTCCACCGGATATTGTATGGTCTTTTATAAGAGCAGCTCTGTCAAGTGTCTCAGATGTGGCAATAATTCCGATGCAGGATTACTTGGAACTGAATGAGAATTCTAGAATAAATATGCCATCAACACTAGGCGATAACTGGAAATGGCGTATGAAATCTACAGATATGAGCAGCTATCTTGCAGAAAAGATAAAAAGGATGACAAAAATTTACGGTAGATAAAACAGTAATTATTTTAAAACACGATTTGGCTTAGAGTGGAGTTATGGTATGCTTTATCCTTAGTGACATCCTTTAGAAACCAATCAGGAGCAATAAAAGCATTTGCTTCTTCTTCACTGCTGAACTCTATTTCTGCTATGATCAAAGGCGCAAAAGGAGAATTAAAAACGTCCAATTCAATGGTTAATGAGGAATCAGGAATATATTTACTTAATGGTATTAAATAACGTGTTTTGGATATGATATTTCCATCCGCTTTGGAAAGCAGGTTCTCATAGGAAGCTGCAGTAAGGGGAAGATTATATTCTTCTCGTACCATCATGCCACTACCCTTATAGGTAAGATAGTAATCGTTATCTTGTCTGCGGACGCGGACTACAGGATTGGTACTTAGATATCCCTGTTCAATAATGTGAAAGGGATATGAATGAAGATGCTCAGGTAAACATTTAATGATATATTTGCGTTCTATTTCCATTGGTTTCATGAAAATCTCCTTTCGTTGCAATTCACTTCTGTATTATGCTATTATAGCACAAAGAGATTTACTTTATCATTATTTTAAAGAAAGGCAGAAAGTGTTTTAGATATTCTGAGAGGGAAACATTATGCAGAAAGCAGCTATTTTTTTGGCACCAGGTTTGGAAGAAATTGAAGCACTAACGGTAGTAGATTTACTTAGACGAGCAGATATCGAGATCGCTATGATATCAATATCAGATGATTTACAAGTAACAGGTTCTCATAATATCCAGATTTGTGCGGATAAAAAATGGTCGGAGGCCGAGTTTGAAGAAGTGGATATGATTATTCTGCCTGGTGGGGTACCGGGAACAAAAAATTTGGAGGCACACGAGCCATTGTTACAAAAGATAGTAGCTTTTCATGAAGAAAAAAAATATATCAGTGCTATTTGTGCAGCACCAAGTATATTAGGACACCTTGGTATACTAAAGGGAAAAAATGCATGTTGCTACCCGGATTACGAGAGTCATTTGAAAGGTGCTATTGTTACACAGAATGAAGTAGAAGTATCGGAACATATTATAACATCTAGAGGAATGGGCTGTGCCATTCCATTTGGGCTTGCAATTGTAGAGCGTTTTCGTGGAAAACAAATAGCAGAATCACTTTCAAAAAAAATAATATATAAACAATAAGAATTTGTAAAAATTACCAACATATTTAATTCGTTCTGGCTAATACTAAGAACAAGATAAGTGATCGACAAAGTAATCACAAATTCAAAAAGCCTTCCATGAAGAATCTTTTCGGATATGTGAAAACTAAGTTTTTCATTTATCCTAAAAATAGATAGAATAGGAAGCTATTAACAGTATTAGCGGAGGTGAATAATATGAACAGCAAATCTTCTAATAAAACAGCAGTTCCAGAAGCAAAAGCAGCTATGGACCGTTTTAAAACTGAAGTTGCATCTGAATTAGGTGTAAACTTAAAAGAAGGATACAATGGTGACTTGACTTCTAGAGAAGCAGGATCTATTGGTGGAGAAATGGTAAGAAGAATGATCGCTCGTCAAGAAGAGCAAATGAAATAATTTAAGAAAGCATAATTAAGCTTACTAACAAAGAAATCCATCTCACAGCAAAAATCGCGTGAGATGGATTTTTTTACGGTTAGTACCCGCTTTAGCTACATGATTGAATTCTCATCCTTTAATACATGGCTCAGTGGCAACCATATAAGCATCGCATAGGCACTACCTATCATAGCAGTTGACAACTGTACAATAGAGAACGTGACTTTTGCAGTCGCCAGAACTTTTGGAAGTATTTCAGGTTTTGGAAGCTTACCGGCAACGTTTGCACCAAAAGCAGGAATGAGAACAAGCGCCACCAGTACTCCAAGCACAAGCGCTTTTGCAATAGAGCCTAGCACAAGACCTGTTGCTAGGTGATACTTAAACCTACATTTGTTTTGGAAGAAATAAGTAAAGAATACAATCACAAGATTACCTAACATAATAGTGGGAAACATGAGTGGTATCGCTGCCATGAGCGGTGAACCAGTAAAAAAGAATGCAGTAATAGGTGCGATAATAGCAAGCAGGATCCCGCTGTATAGACCTGCGCCAAGAACGGATAGAATTAATACAGCATTAATAATAGGACCTGTAATATAGACAGATAAATTCTTGAAATACTGACTGACCAGACAGATTGCCAGTAATAAAGCAGTGGTAGTAATTTGTTTCGTGGTAATTTTTTTCATGATGACCTCCAGAAATTAAAATTTTGATTGCATGGCCTTTGTATTGATACCGCGAATTTTTCCGAGTTTACCAGATAATGCATTAATTACATCGGGCGGGGCAGATATTATAATAGACAAAATGTGAATAGACTTTTCCCTGTAGGGCAACCCCATACGCCCTATAATATAAGAGGCATATTCGTGTAGCAATTCATTTACCTTAGTAACTGCATTTTGATCAGATACAAAGATACCAATAATAGCAACTCTCTCTTCCATACGCTCCTCCTCCTTTCAGAAATAGCGAATCAAAAAAAGCCTCTTTGCTTAAACTGAGCAAAAAGACATCATAATTAATATATGATATGTTCTTAACGTCAGGCAACCCTTACTGTCAGAAATATACGTTTCCAATGATTCACTACTAAATAGGAAAAACCGTTTTAGCAGATTGATTTCTATTATACAAAAGATTTTAAAAAAAAACAATCCATATTGAATTAAAAAGTAAAAGAAATGCTAGTATTTTCGCTATTCTTATGCTATAATCGTAAAATGACTGTGGATATGAGAGAGTATCTTAAGAAGTACTCTGTTGAGTAGTTCTTGACATAGAAGAAGAATCACAGAGTTAATATTAAGGAGGAAGTAAATTAAATGAGTTTACAAGTAGAAAAAACAGAAAAGAACATGGCAAAGCTTACCATTGAAGTTTCAGCTGAGGAATTAGAGAAAGCGATCAATGGGGCTTATCAGAAAAATAAAGGAAAAATCAGTCTTCCGGGTTTCCGTAAGGGGAAAGCACCAAAACAGATGATTGAGAAGATGTACGGAAAAGAGATTTTTTACGAAGATGCAGCCAATGCGCTGATTCCAGTCTCTTACTCAAAAGAATTGGAAAATAGTGACTTGAATATCGTATCACAGCCAAAAATTGATGTGGTACAATTAGAGGCAGGAAAACCTTTTATTTTTACAGCAGAAGTTGCTTTAAAACCAGAGGTTACACTTGGTAAATACAAGGCAGTTAAGGTTGACAAGATAGACGTAACGGTTTCAGATGAAGAAATTTTAGAAGCTGTTAATAAGGAAAGAGAAAAAAGTGCAAGAACAGTTACGGTGGAAGACAGAGCAGTTAAAGATGGTGATATGACAGTCATTGATTTTGAAGGGTTTGTAGATGGTGTCGCTTTTGAAGGTGGAAAAGGTAAAGATTATCCATTGACGATTGGTTCTGGTGCATTTATCCCTGGTTTCGAAGAACAATTAATAGGCGCTGAAATTGCAAAAGAATTGGAAGTAAATGTTACTTTCCCAGAGGATTATCAAGCGGAAGAATTAAAGGGGAAAGCAGCGGTATTTAAATGTACGGTAAAAGAAATAAAAGAAAAAGAACTTCCAGAATTAAATGATGAATTTGCAGGTGAAGTATCAGAATTCGAAACTTTAGCTGAGTACAAAGAAGATGTTAAGAACAAATTGATGGAAAAAAAGGAAGAAGATGCGAAACGTGCAAAAGAAGATTCCGTTATGGAAGCAATTATAGAAGACGCTAAGATGGATATTCCAGAACCAATGCTTGAGACACAACAGAGGCAAATGGTGGAAGATTTTTCACAAAGAATACAGCAACAAGGCTTGAGTATAGAACAGTATTTTCAATTTACAGGACTGACACCAGAAAAATTCATGGAGCAAACAAAGCCACAAGCTGAAAAAAGGATTAAATCCAGATTAGTTTTGGAAGCAGTCGTAGCAGCAGAGAAAATTGAAGTAACTGACGAAGAATTTGATAAAGAATTGGAAAAGATGGCTTCTCAATACCAAATGGAACTTGATAAAATCAAGACTATTATTGGAGAGTATGAGAAAAAACAAATCAGAGAAGACATAGCAATTCAGAAAGCAGTTGAATTCGTAGTTAGTTCCGCAAAAGAAAAATAAGAATAAAGTATATTAAAAATCTATGAATTAGTAATTCGCTACATTGTAAATAGATTTATATTGCGTTATGATTATATGTGAGTCCAGATGAAACAGATTATTTGGAAATAGTTTTCTTAGGAGGAATTATAATGAGTTTAATACCTTATGTCATTGAACAGACAAGTAGAGGGGAAAGATCTTACGATATCTATTCGAGGCTCTTAAAAGAAAGAATTATCTTTTTAGGTGAAGAAGTAAGTGAAACATCAGCAAGTGTAATTGTTGCTCAGCTATTATTTTTAGAAGCAGAAGATCCGGAAAAGGATATTCATTTATATATCAATAGTCCTGGGGGGTCAGTAACGGCTGGAATGGCTATTTACGATACGATGCAATTCATTAAATGCGATGTATCTACGAATTGTCTTGGTATGGCTGCCAGTATGGGTGCTTTTTTATTGGCAGGTGGTGCAAAAGGAAAGAGATTCGCACTTCCAAATGCTGAGATTATGATTCATCAACCTTCCGGCGGTGCGCAGGGTCAGGCAACTGAAATCGAGATTACAGCAAGACATATCTTACGGACTAAAGAAAAATTGAATCGTATCTTGGCCGCAAATACGGGGCAGCCTTTCGATGTGATAGCAGCTGATACAGAAAGAGATAACTGGAAGACCGCCGAGGAAGCTAAGGCATATGGATTGATTGACCGTATTTTTACAAATCATTCCAATGTTTCTGAGGAAAATAAATAATACCTAAATAAAGCAGGGAGTTTAAGATGGCAGGAAAGAATTCTGACGTGAGATGTTCTTTTTGTAATAAGACACAAGATCAGGTGAAAAAACTGATCGCAGGCCCAGAAGGTGTCTATATCTGTGATGAATGTATTGAGATCTGCGCAGACATTCTGGAAGACGAATTTGATGATGAGGGAGCGGAAGATACGGCATCTCCTGAAATTAATCTTCTGAAACCAGTGGAAATCAAAGAGTTTTTAGATGATTATGTAATTGGGCAGGAAGAGGCCAAAAAGGTACTATCTGTTGCAGTATATAATCACTACAAACGAGTCACTGCAGAAAAGGATTCAGAAGTAGAGTTACAAAAAAGTAATATTATAATGGTAGGGCCTACTGGTTCTGGAAAGACATTGTTGGCGCAGACATTAGCAAAAATAATTAATGTACCATTTGCGATAGCAGATGCTACAACATTAACAGAAGCTGGATATGTGGGTGAAGATGTTGAGAATATTCTTCTTAAATTGATTCAATCCGCAGATTATGAAGTAGAACGTGCCCAATTTGGTATAATCTATATCGATGAAATAGACAAGATTACCAAAAAAAGCGAGAATGTATCCATCACAAGAGATGTCTCGGGTGAAGGGGTGCAGCAAGCTTTATTGAAGATTATAGAAGGTACTGTTGCATCTGTCCCGCCACAAGGGGGCAGAAAGCATCCGCATCAGGAACTGATTCAGGTAGATACCAGTAATATTCTATTTATTTGTGGGGGTGCATTTGATGGTTTAGAGAAGATCGTGGAAGCTAGATTGGATCGTAACTCTATTGGATTTAATGCTGAAGTTGCAGATAAGGGAGAAAAAGAGATTAGTGAATTACTGAATAAGGTAACACCACAGGATCTTGTTAAATATGGGTTGATTCCTGAATTTGTAGGGCGTGTGCCAATTAATGTATCATTAGAAGGGTTAGATGAGAAAGCGTTGATTCGTATCTTGAAAGAACCAAAAAGCGCTTTAATTAAACAATATCAGAAATTGTTTGAATTTGATGATGTTATGCTACATTTTGAGCATGATGCAATTGAAGTAATTGCAAAACAAGCAATGGAGAGAAAGACAGGAGCAAGAGGTTTACGTTCCATTATGGAAAGCGTTATGATGGACTTGATGTATCGAATCCCATCTGATGAGACAATAGAAAGCTGTACCATAACTAAAGGTGCAGTAGAGGGAACCAGTGAGCCGCTAATTGTACATCGTGAAAAGTTAAAAAAAGCGAAGTAATAAAAGATATTAGAAACGCCGCCCACTTACGGGTGGCGTTTCAATAATTCAGGATAAGAATTATTAAAAGATTTTTGTTACTTCAATTGGAGAAAAAAGATGCCAAGGATAAATGAAGAAAAAAAAATTATAAAGATTCCAGCAGTCGCATTACGTGGCTTAACGATTTTACCAGACACAATAATCCATTTTGACCTAAGTCGAAAAAAGTCAATACAGGCAGTAGAGCAAGCAATGATCAATAATCAAAAAGTTTTTTTGATCACACAAAAGGATGCGAATATGGATGATCCGGATTTTGAAAGATTATACCATATGGGAACCATTGCCATGATTAAGCAGGTCACAAAACTGCCTAATAATATTGTTCGAGTATTAGTCGATGGGGAGACAAGAGCTACTTTACATAGTATCGAAAAAGAAATAACGGAATACCTGCTTGCAGATGTGGAAATAATGCAAGCAAGCATTACACATTTCGAAGAAAATGAAGAAGAAGCTATGATACGTGAAATGGAAGATTTGTTTACACAATACAAACAGTATCATCCAAAGACAGGAAAATCTTTGATGCAGCAGTTCGAACATGCCCGAAAGCTTGGAAAGCTGTTGGATAGTATCGCAATCAATACACCAATCAGTTATATAGAAAAACAAAAGGTCCTGGAAACAGTCGATGAAAAAGAAAGGTATGCATATCTTTCTAGTGTGCTATATAAAGAAATAGAAATCGCTAAAATTAAGACAGGATTAGCGGAACAAATAAAAGCTAAAGTTGAAAAGAACCAAAAAGAATATATATTAAGAGAGCAGTTGGGGTATATCAGAGAAGAACTTGGTGAAAATAATACGTATTCAGATTCCGATCAGCTGGAAACAGAATTAAAAAAATTAAAGGCAAGTAAAGAAGTTAAGAATAAGATTCAGAAAGAAATATTACGTTTTAAAGGCATATCCGGAAATAGTTCAGAAAGCAGTATGCAACGTGCATATATTGAAACATTATTAGAAATCCCGTGGGATAAAGCTTCAAAAGATAATTTGGATATCGGAAGAGCCCAGGAAATATTGAATGAAAAGCACTATGGCTTAGAAAAAGTAAAAGAACGTATCTTGGAGTTCCTTGCTGTTAGATGTCTTACTAATGAGGGTGAGAGTCCTATCATATGTCTGGTCGGACCACCTGGAACCGGAAAAACTTCTATAGCTCGTTCAATGGCGGCGGCAATAAATAAAAAGTATGTACGTATTTCATTGGGTGGGGTCCGGGATGAAGCTGAGATTCGTGGGCATAGAAGAACCTATGTAGGGGCGATGCCGGGTAGAATTGTTGCAGGACTTAAAAATGCAGGAGTTAAGAACCCGCTTATTTTATTAGATGAAATCGATAAAATGAGTAGTGATTATAGGGGTGATACGGGCGCAGCGTTGTTAGAAGTGTTAGATTCTGAGCAAAATAAAAAATTTAAAGATCATTATATCGATATATCTATAGATCTGTCTAAAGTACTATTTGTTGCAACCGCAAATTCGGTGGAAACGATTCCCAGGCCTCTGCTTGATCGCATGGAATTAATTGAAATTACGAGTTATACTGCAAATGAAAAATTTCATATTAGTAAAGAATTTCTGATACAAAAACAGATGAAGCAGAATGGTCTGAAAGAGACTCAACTATCCATCAGTGATCATGCTCTGGAAAATATTATTCAATTTTATACAAGAGAAGCCGGCGTGCGTGATCTTGAGAGAAAGATTGGCACAATATGCCGGAAAACAGCCAGAAAAATTCTGCAGGATAACGTTACTAATATAAAAGTAACAAGCAGTAATTTGAAAACATTTCTTGGCAAGGAAAGATACAATTTGGACAAAGCCAATGAAGAAGATGAAATTGGCATTGTCAGAGGACTTGCATGGACTAGTGTAGGGGGCGATACCTTACAGATAGAAGTAAACGTAATGCCGGGCAAGGGGGAATTGGAATTGACTGGTCAGCTGGGTGACGTGATGAGAGAATCAGCACTGACTGGTATGAGCTATGTACGTTCAGTTAGCAACAATTACAAGATTAGCTCCGATTTTTTTAAGGAACATGATGTTCATATTCATATACCAGAAGGTGCAGTTCCAAAAGACGGTCCATCAGCGGGTATAACGATGGCAACAGCACTATTATCGGCAGTGACAAAATCGCCAGTACGAGCAAATGTAGCAATGACGGGTGAAATTACATTACGAGGACGCGTTTTACCAATCGGAGGATTGAAAGAGAAGATTCTGGCTGCAAAGGCGGCTGGGATTAAAACAGTTCTTGTACCAAACGAGAATGAGAGGGACGTTTCCGAAATTTCACAAGAAATCAAGGAGGGATTGGATATCCTGTTTGTAACAACGATGCAGGAAGTGATTTCTCATGCATTTACGACAAAAAGCAAGAAGAATGGAATGCATTGATGCACATATTGAATGTGATAGAACTTGCTAAGGAGAAGGAGCAAAAAAACATGATTATTAAAAATGTAAATTTAGAAGTCGTATGCGGAATTACAAGCACCCTGCCAGAAACGATATATCCCGAAATTGCGTTTGCAGGGAAAAGTAATGTTGGAAAATCTTCTCTCATTAATGCGCTTATGAACCGTAAATCATATGCAAGAACAAGTGCCCAGCCAGGAAAGACGCAGACTATTAATTATTATAATATTAATGGGACATTCTATTTTGTGGATCTGCCAGGTTATGGATATGCAAGCGTATCACAATCAGTGAAAGAAAAATGGGGAAAAATGATTGAAAACTATCTGCATAGCTCGAAACAGCTAAAGGCCGTATTTTTACTGATAGATATCAGGCATGCACCTTCTGAAAATGATAAGAATATGTACGAGTGGATACGGCATAATGGCTTTCATCCTATTATTATAGCGACTAAATTAGATAAAATTAACCGCAGTCAGATACAAAAACAGGTTAAGTTAATAAAGAGTGGTCTGGATGCTGAACCAGATACAATCTTATTTCCTTTTTCAGCTCAGACAAAACAGGGAAGAGATGAAATCTATGAATTTATAGAATCTTTGGATGGCTTTATAGAGTAAGCAAGGAGGTTACAAATGCAAGGAGAAATAAGAAGATATGGTAAAATTGCAGTAAATCTACTAATAGCGCTTATCATATTGTCTATTTTTATTTGGGTAGTACCCAAAGCGATTTTGTTTTTTATGCCTTTACTAATTGGTTGGTTAATCGCATTGGTGGCAAATCCGCTTGTTAAATTCTTAGAAGATAAATTAAAAATCAGAAGAAAAGCAGTATCTGGGATGGTAATAGTACTGGTACTAGCGGGAGTGATTTTAATAGGTTATCTTGTTATTTCAAAACTGGTTACGGAGTTGATCGGTTTTGTTAGTGACTTACCAAACTTGTGGAAGAGTTTAGAACAAGATATGCAGGTGATCAGTCAAAAATTAGATATCATATATCAGCGGCTGCCCGATAATCTACAGGAAAACCTCCTTAACATAGGGGAAGAAACAAATACATTTATAAAGGAATTTGTAGGCAAGGCTGGTACTCCGACATTTATAGCGGTGAGTTCCTTTGCTAAAAATATTCCATCCATTGTTATTAATGTAATTATGTGTATACTATCGGCTTATTTTTTTACTTCTGAAAAGGATGCTATAACGTTTACTTTGCGAAAAATGGTACCATTAAAGATCGCTAAAAAATGGGATATTGTATACGAAAGTTTAAAAAAAGCAGTAGGTGGCTATTTTAAAGCACAAATAAAGATAGAAATATGGATCTACATTCTTTTAGTCATTGGATTGATGATATTACAGATCGATTATGCCTTATTAATTGCGTTGGGTATTGCAATACTCGATTTTCTTCCTTTCTTTGGGACCGGAGCGGTCATGCTCCCCTGGGCATTTGTAAAATTTATGAGTTCGGATTATAAAATGTCAATAGGGCTGCTTATTATATGGGGTATAAGTCAATTAGTTCGTCAGGTCATTCAACCTAAAATAATGGGGGATTCTATAGGGATGCCACCGATACCGACTCTGTTTCTTTTATTTGTGGGCTATAAAACAGCAGGTGTTATTGGAATGATCGTGGCAGTTCCAATTGGAATTATTATATATAATATGTATCAATCCGGTATTTTTCAGACTACCCAGACGAGTTTGCAATTGCTCGCAAAAAGTATCAATAATTTCCGTAATTATGAGAAAGAAGATCTAGATTATTTGAAACAGGAAAATAATGATACGGAAAAGAAAGGAGCTGATGCAAAATGAAAACAAGAGTAACGGTATATAGTTTCCGTGAATTTGATGAAAAAAGGTGGTTTGACCAATTTAGTAAAGAATTGGATATTGAATTAGTGACCTGTCCAGAACCACCTACCATAGAGAACGCTAATATTGCGGTGGGGAGTCATTGCATTAATATCGTTACATCAGAATTATCAAGAGAGTTGATTGAAAAATTTTATTCTTATGGAGTTGGTTATATTACCACCAGGACTATTGGATATGATCATATCGATATTGCAGCTGCAAAAGAATTCGGTATTAAGGTAGCGAACGCACCTTATGGACCTAATGGAGTGGCAGATTATACACTTATGTTAATGCTCATGAGCATTCGTAAAATGAAAAGTATCATGCAGAGAAATGTTGTGCAGGACTATACACTAAAGGGTATTCAAGGAATAGAGATAAAGGATCTTACGGTGGGGGTGATTGGAACAGGAAGAATCGGTATGACAGTCATAAAAAATTTATCGGGTTTCGGCTGCAGAATTTTGGCGTATGATGTTTTTGAGAAGGAAGAGGTGAAACAATATGCTACTTATGTTCAAAAAGATGATATTTGGAAAGAATCCGATATCATCACGCTACATACACCTCTGACCGACGATAGTTATCATATGATTAATGAGAATACCATCAGTCAAATGAAGCCGGGAGTCGTGATGATTAATACAGCTAGAGGAGGACTGATTGATTCAAAGGCATTCATAGATGGAATTGAATCGGGAAAGATAGGAGCGGCAGGATTAGATGTGGTAGAAGATGAATTTTCGCTTTATTATTTTGATCGGAAATCAGAAGTGATAGTGAATAGAGAACTCGCACTTCTGAAAAGCTATCCGAATGTCATAGTCTCACATCATATGGCTTTCTATACAGACAATTATGGAAAGACAGTGATAGGTGATTCACTGAAAGGATGTCGTTTATTCGTAGATGGAAAAGCGAATCCTTGGGAGGTAACTTAAGTTTGCAGAACTATAAATTAATTGTACAATATGAAGGAACCAGATACCAGGGATGGCAACGGCAAGGAACCACAGGGAATACATTGCAGGGAAAATTTGAAGCAATCTTAACGAAAATGAGTGGTAATATAGTTACCGTACAGGCGTCCGGAAGAACCGATTCCGGGGTACATGCATATGGTCAAGTTGTTAATTTTCATATTGAGAAGGGCAGAACACCGCAGGAAATTATGGATTATTTGAATCAGTATTTACCTGAGGATGTAGCAGTAATTGCAATTGAAGAAGTACCTGATCGGTTTCACAGCAGATTACATGCAAAGAATAAGACATATCTGTATCGTGTCTTAAATAGCAGTGTGCCTCATATATTTGACAGAAGGTATGTATACCAAGTAGAGCATTTAATTGATATACATGCGATGAGAAAAGCAGCTGAATTTTTAATAGGAACACATGACTTTAAGGCATTTACATCTACTAAGAAAAGCAAGAAATCGACTGTCAGAACGATAGAATCGATACGTATAGAAAAGGTGGGAGATGAGATCCAATTCCAATATCAGGGAAATGGCTTCCTATATCATATGATTCGTATTATGACAGGTACATTATTAGAAATAGGAATGGGAGAGAGAGGTGTCAGCGATATTCCGGTAATTTTAGAATCGGGTCTTCGCGAAAGGGCGGGAATATTGTTACCGGCAAAAGGGCTTACACTGATCGGAGTAAGATATTGAACAAAATGAATGACCAGGAAAAGGTAAGAAATCGATGGAGAATATTGATATTAGTATATATTCTTGTTATCGTTAAGCTGATTATATTTAAATACCCGTTATCGATTTTACGCGTTATTATGGAAAATTGGGGGAGTGAGTCCATTCGGAGTGGTGTTCATTCCGCTAATTTTGTTCCTTTCAAAACAATTAAAATGTATATCCGGTATTATGAAAGTCTGAACAGTTTTGAAAATTTATTTGGTAATATTCTTATCTTTATTCCATTTGGATTTTTTTTACCAAAAGCATTTGTGAAAATGAACCAGTTATTTTGGACACTTCTTTTTTCCGGGTGTTTCATAATCGATATTGAATTATTTCAATTGGTAACAAGATTTGGAGAATTTGATGTAGATGATATCATTTTAAACCTACTTGGAGTCGTGATAGGATTTTCATTATACCATCTGATTCATTATATCTTAAAAAAAAGTAGACATATGAGGAGTAGAAAATGACTGAATACAGATTAGACAATGGTGAAATTAGTATTAAAGTCAATAGTTTAGGCGCAGAATTAAGATCTATGCAGGACTGTTACAGCAAATTGGAATATATGTGGAATGCAGACCCCAAATTCTGGAAGCGTACCTCGCCGGTACTATTTCCTATTGTAGGCAGTCTAAAGAACAATGAATATACTTACGAGGGTACTACGTATCAGCTGTCGCAACATGGATTTGCAAGAGATATGGAATTTGAACTGGATGAGAAGTCAGAGAACAAAATATCTTTTGTCCTTAATTCTGATGAAGAAACAAGACAGCAATATCCTTTTCATTTTATTCTTAAAATCACTTATATTTTGAAAGGAAGACAAGTGGTGATTAAATGGAAAGTTATTAACACCAGTGAGAAAAAGATGTATTTTTCCATTGGTGCTCATCCCGCATTTATGTGTCCGATATATAAGGGAACAAAGCAATCCGATTATAGCATTAAATTGGATGTTGATAATAAAGTGGTAATAACTAAGATTGGAGAGGAAGGCTTACTAACTACACAGAAGAAAACCTATCTATTAGAGAATGGCTGCTTGCCAATATCGGAACAGCTTTTTTGTGAGGATGCCTTGGTAATTGAGCATCATCAGGCTCATAAAGTAGCATTACTGGATCATGAGCAAAATCCGTATATAACGGTTTCCTTTGATGCACCTTTATTTGGAATCTGGTCACCGCCTAAGAAAAAGGCACCTTTTATCTGTGTGGAACCATGGTATGGGAGATGTGACAAGGAATCTTTTAAGGGCCAGCTTCAGGAGCGTGAGTATGGGAATTTATTAGAAGTAGGAGAAGTCTTTGAGGCAGGCTATACGATAGAGATATAGAGAAACCAGACAAAAATAAAAGGGGATGATGTGATAATATGAGTGCTGAAATGATTAGAGCAGGACTTGTACTGGAAGGAGGAGCTGTCAGAGGTGTATTTACCGCGGGCGTTCTCGATTACCTGATGGAGCAGGACATGCTATTTCATTACGTAATAGGAGTATCAGCGGGAAGTTGTAATGCCGTAGATTATGTATCCAGACAACCGGGAAGAACGAAGGATTGTTTTATACCAGAGGATAAAGAAAATCGATATTTATCAGCAAGGAATATTCTTAAAGGAAAACAATTATATGATATGGATAAAGTATTTATAAATTTTCCAGAAGAGATATACCCATTCGACTTTAACAGCTTTTTCGCATCACCTATTACGTGCGAAATTGTAACAACAAATTGCCTCACGGGAAAAGCTGAATATATGAAGAGTAATCAGGAAAGGGCAACCTTAATGAATATTTGCAGAGCATCAAGCAGTATGCCCTTAGTAAGCCCGATGGTGAAAATAAATGGTGTTCCTTATTTGGATGGGGGGTTGTCTGATTCGATTCCATTGAAACGAAGTATCGAGATGGGCAATGAGAAAAATGTGGTAATATTAACACGAAATGTGAAATACCGTAAAAAAACATCTGCAAAAACAAGGATTGTTTATAAACATTATTACAAAGAATATCCAGAACTGATGAAAACAATTCTTAACAGAGCAAATATGTATAATAAACAATTGGACTTTGTGGAAAAACTTGAGGCACAAGGTAAAATTTTTGTGATTCGACCTGAAGTAAGAGTCATATCCAGAGTAGAGAATCATACCGAAAAACTAACAGCATTTTATCAGCATGGGTATGATAGCATGAAGAAACAAATGAATAATTTACAAAAATACTTAAATAAATGATCAGTATTATCGGAGGAAAATATGGAAAAGATAAAGCCGAAGCTCTTTTCGGTTATGAAAAATTATACAAAAGAACAATTTTTAAAGGATGTAATCGCTGGTATCATAGTTGCATTTATTGCATTACCTCTTTCCATTGCACTTGCTATTGCATCGGGAGTAAATCCGGAAAGAGGGCTGTATACGGCAATTATCGCGGGATTTTTTGTTTCCTTTTTGGGAGGAAGCAGGGTTCAAATCGGAGGACCAACGGCAGCATTTGTTGTTATATTATATGGAATCATTCAAAAATATGGATTTGATGGACTTGTAATTGCAACTATAATAGCAGGAATCATACTGATCATAATGGGATTACTAAGATTTGGCAGTTTGATTAAATTTATTCCATATACGATAACAACGGGATTTACAGCCGGAATAGCGGTAGGCATATTTGCTGGCCAGATAAAAGATTTCTTAGGACTTGATATGGGTGCTGTTCCATCAGAATTTATAGAGAAAATAATAGCTTATTCACAGAACATAACGAAAGTTAATGTATCCGCATTAGGAATTGGAGTATTATCAATTGCGATTCTTATATTGTGGCCTAAGTTTACCGATAAAGTACCAGGATCTCTCGTTGCAATTATTGTTTCTACATTACTAGTTAAAATATTACACCTTAATGTGAATACAATCGGAAGTGTCTATGGAGAACTTTCTGCCAGTTTTCCTGCATTTCATATTCCATACGTAGATTTCGGCACGATTTCGAAATTAATGCAGCCTGCTTTTATCATAGCGATTCTTGCCGGAATAGAGTCTTTATTATCCTGTGTCGTGTCGGATGGAATGATTGGCAGCAGACATCGCTCGAATATGGAATTAATTGCGCAGGGAGTCGGCAATGTCCTTACCGGACTTTTTGGTGGAATTCCTGCAACAGGAGCAATCGCAAGGACAGCAGCGAATGTAAAAAACGGTGCCCGTACTCCCATTGCAGGAATGGTTCATTCCATAACTTTGTTATTGATTCTACTGATATTTATGCCGTTTGCAGCACTGATACCATTACCGGTGCTGGCAGCAGTTCTGATTATGGTAGCTTATCATATGAGTGAATGGAGAGAATTCATTGTATTATTAAAAAGTTCTCCCAAAAGTGATATTATTGTTTTGGTTACTACCTTTCTACTTACCATTATATTTGATCTTGTGCTTGCGATTGAAGTCGGAATAGTTTTATCTGCGCTTTTGTTTATGAAGCGCATGGCAGAAGTAACACAGGTAAGTGGTTGGAAATACATGGAAGACCTGACGGATGAAGATGAGCGAAACGATTTAGAACATATAAATTATAAAAAAGTTCCTAAAAATGCAATTGTTTACGAAATAAATGGTCCTATGTTCTTTGCAGCAGCCGATAAATTTATGGATATCACAACGGAAGGAAAACACAAGAAGAATGTTGTGATTATCAGAATGAGGAGTGTTCCTTCTATGGATGTAACGGCACTACGTTCTCTGGAAAAAATACATAGAACCTGTAAAAAACAGGGAATTACATTGCTATTTTCTCACGTTTTAAAGCAACCCATGTCGGTGATGAAAAAGGCGGGGTTTGTTCTGATGGTTGGGGCGGAGAATTTCCTTCCTCATACAGATGATGCACTTTTACGTGCAGAACAATTGAGATAGTGGATACTATAATTTTGTCAAGCGATCCAGAAACATTTCAAAAATAACACCCTCTGCAATTGGAATATTTGCCTCACTGGAAGCTTTAATAGCGGTAGCAACAAACTCAGCCGCAATTTGGACGGCAGTTGTAAAGTGAAATCCCCGAACCGCTAAAGCGGATAGAATACTTGCAAAAATATCGCCCGTTCCAGGCCTGGAAGCGCCTGCAATTGGTGTGGCATAAATAGACTGTGTAAAATTATCTTCGTATATAAAGTTATGAAAATACGTATTATTTTTAATGCCAGTAATAACAATCTTTTGCGGACCTAAGTAATGCAATTTTTCAGCTAATAGGAGTAAATCTCTTTCTGTCCATGTACTTTCTTTATAAGGCGTGTCTGTTAACAGACACGCTTCTGTTATGTTAGGAGTTAGAATAGATGCCTTCTGTATAAATTGCTTCATATGCAAGCAAAAATCAGGAGTAATTGTTTTGTAAGGTTTTCCGTGGTCTCCCATAACAGGGTCAATAATGATAATAGGAGAGACGGCGTCACCTGACTGCGTATCTAAATAAGTATTGATATAATCCATCTGAGAAACGGTGCTTAAGAATCCACACAGGATGCCATCAAATTTTAAATGTAGTTGATTCCAGCCTTCTAAATAGGGATTCATAAATTCTGTCATATCTTTCATATAATGTGTAGGAAATCCAGTATGATTCGAAAAAATTGAGGTTGGGACAGGACAAGCTTGCACCTTGCATGCAGAAATGACAGGCAGGGCGACTGCCATGGAGCATCGCCCGTAACCTGCCATATCATTAATAATAGCTATTTTTGGAATAATAGAAGTCATAATCAACAGCCTAACTTTCTCTCTTTTTTTCTATTGTAAAAAATAATCCAGCTTTTTTCAATCCCTTACTTAAAGGAATATAAATTATGACGGATACAATTGCAGATATTATGGCATTAATAGAAGTGGAGGCAATGTTCCAAACAAGTGATAATTCCGCCAGTGGTTTTGAAAGAATTATAAGTTTGTAGAAATATCCGACCAGAGGATCAAAGATAACATTGAAAAGTAAACCACTGACGGCTGCAATCGTAGTCCACTTTAATATATGTCTGGAATCATTGGAGATCGTAATTCGACCAACTCTATGTGCTATAATCCCTGTGATTAGACCGATGCAAAATTTTAAAACAAAAGTTTTTGGTGCATAAATCATATAAACAGGATCCAGTAGATCTCCGATTGTCATACCGATTGCGCCACCAAGTCCTCCATATATTTCGCCTAAAAGTAAGGCCCCCAGGACACAGACGGTATTACCAAGGTGAATAGAAGTTGCATCACCTCCTGGTAAAGGAATTTTGATCTGCAGGAAAGTAAAAACAACATACGATAAAGCAGCCAACAAACCAGTCGTTACAATTTTCAATACCTTTTCATTTCTCATCTCATTTTCCCCATTTCTTGTGTTTCTGATGTCGTGTACCATGGTATTTGTTTCATGATACTACGGATTGTTACGCACTTTGTGCTCTCACAATCCTAAAACATTCAAAATCCGCCCTATTAGGCTACTTTTTCATGTTTTGCGGGTCCCAAAGTCATGCTTTTTCATGCAAGCATGAAACGTATGACCTTTCTCCCCTGGTATCATTACATATTATTATATTCAAAAGTGGTATTATAGAAATAGCCAGTTTAAAAAAATTTAAACATACCAAAAAGTAAGGAGTAATCATAGTTACATTTGTTTACGCACAACTGCATATTCATTATCGAGTTGAAAATAGGGACAATCAGATACAGAATTACTTAAGAACCGTTGCATTTCGTCCTCATCAAGATTAACTTCACATACGTAATAGTCATATGTGGAATCATAACAATAATTACTACAAATATCACAACTAGATATATGTGCCATAATATAATTAACTCCTCTTCTTATTTAAATAGTATGTAATATAACAGATTTTTTTTGAACTGTCAAAAAAATAAAAAAATTATTGACATCGCAATAAAGAATGATATAATGAACATATGAACAAGTATTCATATAAAGAGACAAGGAGGTGTTCCTATGAACGATTGCAATCAAAATGCGGAATGTTGTGATTTTATACACGTACATGAAGAAGTTTTAAAAGAAGTAAATGAACAAATGCCACAAGAAGAAAAACTAGATGATCTTGCAGATTTTTTTAGGATTTTTGGTGATTCTACCAGAATAAAGATTCTATATGTATTACTGTGTTCCGAGATGTGTGTATGTGATATTGCTAATTTATTAAAGATGACGCAGTCAGCTATCTCACATCAATTAAGGACGTTAAAGCAAATGAATTTGGTAAGGAATAGACGTGATGGCAAAACGATCTTCTATTCTTTATCGGATGGTCATATAAAAAATATTCTTAGTCAGGGTCTTGAACATATTGAAGAATAATAAACAAATAGGAGGATTATAAATGAAAAAATTATATATTTTAGAGGATTTAGATTGTGCACATTGTGCAAGCAAAATTGAAGAAAGCGTTTCCAAAATCGATGGTGTTAATTCCTGTACAGTAACTTTTTTAACAAAAAAAATGAATTTAGATATAGAAGATGCTAAGGTAGAAACAGTGATAAAAGAAGCAAAAAAAATAATTAAGAAGTTAGAACCGGACGTAGAAATAGTAGAAAAATAAAGACGGTATTATATAGGAGAAGCACTATGACAAAAAAAATGAAAAAAAGAATGCAACGTATCATTGCAGGTGGTGCTATTTATTTTTTAACAATTCTTTTTACACATTTTGTATTTGAATTAAATACAAATATAGAATTAATACTTTTTTTGATTGCATATTTTATAGTAGGTGGAGATGTTGTAAAGAAAGCGGTGAAGAATATTGGACACGGGCAAATATTTGATGAGAATTTCCTGATGATGATTGCGACAGTTGGCGCTTTCCTGGTAGGAGAATATCCTGAGGGGGTAGCTGTTATGCTGTTCTATCAGGTAGGTGAGTTATTTCAGTCATATGCGGTCAATAAATCCAGAAAATCTATTTCAGAACTCATGGATATCAGACCAGACTATGCAAATTTATACCGGGATGGGGAAGTCATACAGGTGGATCCAGCGGATGTCAAGGTAGGAGATTTGATTTTAATTAAGCCAGGTGAACGTGTACCACTGGATGGAGTGGTACGAAAAGGAACTACATCGCTAGATACAATGGCATTGACTGGAGAGAGTATTCCAAGAGATGTTATAACAGGAGAAGAAGTCATCAGTGGATGTGTAAACATAACGGGTGTCATTGATGTTGAAGTAAGTAAAGAGTTTGGAGATTCCACAGTAGTTAAGATATTGGCATTGGTGGAGCATGCAGCTAGTAAAAAATCCGAATCGGAGAACTTTATCAGTAAATTTGCCAGATATTATACACCCATTGTTGTTATATGTGCGGTATTACTCGCAATCTTTCCACCACTTTTTACGGGCGGTAATTTTGAAACATGGATCTATCGCGCTCTGACCTTTTTGGTAATTTCTTGTCCTTGTGCCTTAGTCATTTCAATCCCTCTTGGATTCTTCGGAGGGATAGGAGGAGCTGGAAAAGCAGGTGTTTTAATTAAAGGCAGTAATTATTTGGAAGCCTTATCTGAGGCAGAAATCGTGGTTATGGATAAGACAGGAACACTAACAAAAGGTAATTTTAAGGTTGGCGAAATCCATGCAATTGGGATCAGTAAGGAAGAATTGTTAGAAATAACGGCTCATGCAGAATTCTATTCGAATCATCCAATTTCTAAATCATTAAAAGAGTCCTATGGGAAAGAAATAGATAGTACTAGAATTCGTGACATGGAAGAAATTGCAGGTCATGGAGTCCATGGATATGTCGATGAACGTGAAATTTTTGTAGGCAACACGAAATTAATGAAAAAGCAAGGAATTTCATATCAGGAGAGTAGTGCAGTAGGAACTGTGATACACATCGCTGAGAAGGATGTCTATTTAGGCTATATTAGTATTATAGATGAATTGAAAGAAGATTCGAAAAGCGCAATTGTAGAACTTCAAAAAATGGGTGTTCGGAAAATAGTTATGCTAACTGGGGATCGACAGATTACGGCAGACGATGTTGCGAGTAAATTAGGAATTAAAGATGTATATGCAGAGTTGTTACCAAGCGATAAAGTAGATCGAATGGAAGAGCTGTTAAAACAGAAAGCAGATAAGACAAAACTCATTTTTGTTGGGGATGGCATGAATGATGCCCCAGTACTAGCAAGAGCAGATATTGGTATAGCTATGGGGGGACTGGGTTCGGATGCCGCAATTGAAGCAGCAGATATTGTTATTATGACAGATGAACCATCTAAAATAGCTACGGCCATGAAAATTTCTAAAAGAACACTTGTTATTGTAAAGCAAAATATAGTATTCGCAATTGGTATCAAAGTATTGGTATTGTTGCTTGCGGCAATTGGCTACGCATCTATGTGGGCAGCCGTATTCGCAGATGTAGGGGTGGCTGTGATAGCTATTCTTAATGCAATGCGTGCGATGAGTATTAAAAATCTATCATAACAGGTAATAACATGGGCATAGGTGGTGACACTTGTGCCTTTTTTATAAACATGATAGTATAGCTATAATATATAGGGAGTAAGGTGAGGGGATGCAGGGAAAGTCACTTATCATTGAATTAACAGATACAGAGATTCTTAAGATGATGCGCAAATATCATTTTGTGGAGAATGACTATGAGCAAATGCTGCATCTTTATTATGCACTGCAGCCCCTTCTACATGTCGAAGCATTTTTGGAGTATGATCCTGGTTATGAGTTTATTGAATACGAGCGTTATGTTGTAGTTGCGGTAACATTGGGTGAATCTGTGGATCATCTAATAGCACTTTATAGCAAAGCTGGAAAAGTGTTGCAGGCATATATGATAGATTGTATTGGTTTGGAACTATTATTATGTGCGTATCGGGAGATAGTAAAAGAGGTACATGTACGAACTGGGTTATGGGCACAAAAGATGGATTTTTTGGGAGATAAGTACCCAATTCATTATACAAAGGAAATTTTACACCATATGCAGCAACAACAAATCACATGCAACGAATCATTTATGATGCGACCACAAAAGAGTACCATGTTTGTGACCGAGTTAAGGGGGAGGGCAAAAAAGATGGATGTAGGTGCGCTATGTGAGAATTGCAGCAGTCTAACATGTCCGAATAGAAGTAAGGGGAGTAAAAATATGAATTATGGATATCAAAAAATATTTAGTAAAGAAAGGTATATAAAATAAGAAAATCGAAAAATAAGGAATCGTATAGAAAAACAATAGATACAGATAATTAAGGATAAATAAGTTTCTTAATTATCTGTTTTTTTGTATTCTTCTATTTTTGAATTGGGTATTGACAAATAGAGCTAAATGAATTACACTCATTATACCCTATGGGGGTATATAAAATAGAAATTAATAGATAGGAGACTTCTATGGAAGATAATTGTCTAAGACACAAAGTTAGAGATAAAGAGGAAATGAAGGCATTAATCAGTAGATTGAATCGAATAGAAGGGCAGGTGAGAGGAATTAAGGCTATGGTAGAAGAGGAAAGATACTGTGTCGACATTATGACACAAGTTTCCGCAATTCAATCCGCCCTAAATGGATTTAACAAAGAGTTACTAGCTAAACATATCAAGAGCTGTGTAGTGGATGATATCCAAGCTGGTAACTCGGAAATAGTAGATGAGCTTTGTGAAATTGTAAAAAAATTGATGAAATAGAATTTATTTGATGAGGTAAAAGGTGCAAAGTCGGCAGAAACGAGGAATAATATGAAAGAAAAATTCGATGTAATGGGAATGACGTGTTCTGCATGTTCTTCTCATGTTGAAAAAAGCGTAAGAAAATTAAAAGGCATCAATGCAGTAACGGTCAATTTATTGACTAATAGCATGCAGGTGGATTATGAGGAAGGAATACTGCAGGCAACAGATATAGAAAAAGCAGTAGAAACGGCAGGATATGGAGCCAAAGTACAAGATACCGGGAACAAAGGAGCCAAATCCAATAGCAGGGAGAGAGATTCTTATCAACAAAAAATAATCGATGAGACAGAGGGAATGAAGAAGCGATTACTGATTTCTGTTTGCTTCCTGATTCCGCTTATGTATGTTGCGATGCACCATATGCTTAAGGAGTGGTTTGGATTACCAGTACCTGCTATAGTAAAAAATTATTTACATGGAAATGAGAATGCAATTACATTTGCTTTATTGCAATTCTTATTACTTCTTCCAATATTATTTGTGAATCAAAAGTATTTTAGGGTTGGTTTTAAAACACTATGGAAGAGAAGCCCTAATATGGACAGTTTGATTGCGATTGGTGCAGGCGCATCTGTTTTATATGGTATCTTTGCGATTTTTAGAATCGGGTATGGGCTCGGTCATGGGGATAGCGATGCAGTAAGCCATTATAGTATGGATCTTTATTTTGAATCCGCTGGTATGATTCTGACATTAATCACGGTGGGTAAATATTTAGAAACGAAATCAAAGAGAAAAACAAGTGATGCGATAACTAAATTAATGGATTTGACACCAAAAACAGCCGTTATTGAAAAGAATGGTGCTGAATTTGAAGTGTCTGTAGAAGAATTACAGGTAGACGATATTATTTTAGTAAAACCGGGGCAGAGGATTCCTGTTGATGGCATTCTTGTAGAAGGAAGTACAAGTGTGGATGAATCCGCAATTACTGGTGAAAGTATTCCTGTCTTGAAGACAGTAAATGATAAAGTGGTGTCAGCAACAGTGAACAAGGGAGGCTTTATTAAATTTAGGGCAACAAAGGTAGGAGATGATACGACTTTAGCGCAGATTATTCATATGGTGGAAGATGCAAGCTCAAGCAAAGCTCCAATTGCAAAAATGGCGGATAAAATATCGGGTGTTTTTGTACCTATTGTAATCTTAATTGCAATTGCATCTATGAGTATTTGGTTAATAAGTGGAGCAACATTTGAATTTGCCATGTCAATCGCGATTGCGGTATTGGTGATATCGTGTCCTTGTGCATTGGGGTTGGCAACACCGGTTGCTATTATGGTAGGTACTGGAAAAGGCGCATCTCTTGGTATTTTAATTAAGTCAGGAGAAGCCTTGCAAACGGCACAGAGTATTGATACCATTGTATTTGACAAGACCGGTACTCTTACACAGGGATCACCGGTAGTAACAGATATAATTGAAGAAGAGATAAATAGTGAGGAAAATTTTTTACAAATTGCAGCGAGTCTGGAACAAGCAAGTGAACATCCCTTGGCTGAAGCAATCGTAAAAAAAGCGGAGCAAGAACAGGTTAAGAGATTAAATATAACAGATTTCCAGGCAGTTTTCGGAAAAGGAATTATCGCTAAACTAAATGATATCACCTATTTGGCAGGTAATCCAACATTAATGAAAGAGTACCAAATACCTATATCCGCACAAGTAACGCAGAAAATAAAACAATTAGCGCAGGAAGGTAAGACGCCACTTCTTTTTGCTAGAATAGATCGAATAATAGGTATTATAGCAGTCGCAGATACCGTAAAACCAACTAGTGCACATGCGATTGCGGAATTCCGAAAATTAGGTATTAAGACAATTATGTTGACAGGTGATAATAAAACAACAGCAATGGCCATACAAAAGGAATTGCAGTTAGATGAAGTTGTGGCTGAAGTGCTGCCACAAGAAAAAGAAGCTAAAATAAGAGAATTGCAGGAATCTGGAAGAAAGGTGGCTATGGTCGGAGATGGTATAAATGATGCCCCTGCACTGGCAAGTGCGGAAGTCGGTATTGCGATTGGAGCAGGTACTGATATCGCTATTGAAAGTGCAGACATTGTACTGATGCACAGTGATTTATTGGATGCTGTTTCTGCAATACGATTGAGTAAAGCAGTTATTCGTAACATTAAAGAAAACTTATTCTGGGCTTTCTTTTATAATGTTATTGGAATACCTGTGGCAGCAGGAGTGTTCTATTCTTTAATGCATTGGAGATTAAATCCTATGCTTGGTGCGGCTGCAATGAGTTTCAGTAGTGTATGCGTAGTAGGAAATGCATTGCGCCTTAGATTTTTTAAAGATACAAAGCAATATAGCCACTTAGTAAAAGAGAATCATGATGGCGGAGAATTGGAAAATGAGTTAGAGATGAAAAATCAGGAGGAAAGAAAAATGAAGAAAACAATTACAATCGAAGGAATGATGTGCGCTCATTGTACAGGTAGAGTAGAAACTGCTTTACATGCAATAGAAGGGGTGGAGGAAGTATTGGTCAATCTTGAAAATAAAAATGCCGTAGTGGTAGTGCAAGAAAAAGTAACGGATGACATTTTAAAGAAAGTGATAGAAAAGGAAGGCTATCAAGTGTTGGAAATAAAATAAATGGAAAGTATACCAGTAAAGAGTATTATATCTAAAATGTCAGGTGGCGATCAATGGTTTGGATATGATTATAATATGAATCTATACAGAGGATGTAGCCATGGCTGTATCTATTGCGACAGTAGAAGCAATTGTTATCATATTAATAATTTTGATACCGTACGCGTGAAGCAGAATGCGCTTGAAATATTGGAAAAAGAACTTAGATGCAAACGAAGTAAAGGGGTTGTAGGGATCGGAGCGATGTCTGATTCCTACAATCCATTTGAAAAGCAACAGCTGGTAACTCGAGGGGCATTAGAGTTACTCGAAAGATATGAATTTGGTGTTGCAATCACGACTAAAAGTAATTTGATCGTACGTGATATTGATATTTTCAAAAGGATGGTTCACCATTCATCCGTTATTACAATGTTAACGATTACAGCCGCAGAAGATGCAATAGCAAAGAAAATTGAACGGAATGTGGTTGAAAGTAGTTTGCGATTTAAAGCAATTGAAGAGTTAAGTAGAGCAGGAATCTATACAGGAATTCTCATGACTCCCATCTTACCCTACATTACGGATACAGAGCAGAATATCAAAGGGTTGGTGCATCATGCTGCCATGAGTGGAGCAAAGTTCCTATATAACAGTATGGGAGTTACCTTACGAGAAAATCAAAGGCTTTATTATTACGATTGGCTTGATCGTTTGTATCCAGGTATGAAAAACAAATATCAACAAAGATTTGGAAATTGTTATATTTGTGAAAGTGAAAAAGCGGCATATCTGCAAAGAATTTTACGAGAAGAGTGTGACAATGCAGGAATCATATATCGTATGAAAGATATCATTCATAATTATAAAAAAGATCCCGTTTACGAGCAGTTAAGCATGAAATTTGAGAGATAACAAGGCATTATATGTATAATATCTATGTTCTTATAAAACAAATGGATACCAAGCATAGCATAGTATTTCTTTAAACTATGTTTGGTATCCAGCTTTTTTAGTTATTAGAAGTTTCTTTAAGAATTCTTTAATCGTTCAATTTCCTGCTGTAATTCTTCCAATTTACTCATTGCGGCATCTAATTCTTGTGTTTTTTTATCTATAGCAGGTGCTTTTTCAAACGTAGGTTCTTCTTCAAAAATACGTGGATCGATATCCAAACGATAATCTTCTTCCGTAATGGTGCGAGTGGACGTTATCTTAGCTTCTTTTTCAGGAGTTGACAAATCTGAGGAAGGAGCATGTGAATTCCGTTTTTTAGTAGGAATATGCTGCCGCCTAGTGTATTCCTCGTCCTCCTCGTCTTCCTCATCTTCCTCCTCGTATTCCTCGTCTTCCTCATCGTATTCTTCGTCGTCTTCATATTCCTCCTCATCATTACTTTTTCTGATCATAATAAACGTGGTGACCATAATAATGACAACCAAAATAAGAATAGCCACTAAAATCAGCAACTTAGGAGAAAGTGCCGTAAAGATATTGTCGTGCTGAGAAGAACCCTCTTCATAATTAGAAAAATCATTTGGATCATTTACAACAGAAGAAGCTTCTGCATCATCCGAAGAAAGTGTTACATATTTACTGGATACATAGCCCTCCTGACCATTATAATCAATACGGTACCAACTATTAGACTGACCGGTAATGGTAAGCATTTCTCCCGGAGATGCGGAACCAAGTGCGCTATAGTCTTTACCAGGTCCACTTCTTATGTTCAGCTTTGAGTTCCCTACAATGGCAGTACCCGACATCTCAGTTACATTCATTGAACCTTCCGCGTGAACAAAAGTCAATGGATACAAAAACATTATCGAAAACACAAGTATTGCAAACAAAAATTTCCTGGGTGTAAGTAATAAATGATTTTTCATAGTAGGCTCCTATCTGCGATATTTGGTCGCGTACAATTCAACATAGTTATTGAATTGTATATTATATATAGTATACCATAATGTATAGCTTACGAAAGAAAAAGTTAGAATACTTTTGAAAAAATTAAGAAAATATTTTATCGGTTGACAAATAAAATATTTCTGTTTATGATATATCTAATTTCATTTTTAAAAGCAAAGACGAGAATAAGTAGTAATTAGAGAAAAATACAGAAAGTAGCCGGCTGATGAGAGGCGCATGGGAATCTAATGATGAATACATCTCTGAGCTTCGTACCGAATTTCTGGAATTTGGATTAGATTAGTAGGCTACGACGGAAGAGGGAGAAATTCCGGCACACGTTAACGTGCATGAGTATCACCAGAAAAAGAATGTTATTCCAAAGATGAATCTTTTTAAATTGGTCGTACTTGATGAGGTAAGTAATGTAAATTATTTACAAATAAAGGTGGTAACACGAGACTTTCATTCTCGTCCTTTTCATTAGGATGGGGATTTTTTTACGTTATAGGAAATACCTTGGATGCGCACGCGCTTATGCGGAAGAAGGTCACATATTTGTTCGAAAAATTGAGATAATAAGGAGAATACAGGATGAAAATTTATGACGAATTAGTTGCAAGAGGATTAATTGCACAGGTAACAGATGAAGAAGAAATCAAAGAATTAATTAATCATGGGAAAGCTACCTTTTATATTGGATTTGATCCTACCGCAGATAGTTTACATGTTGGACATTTTATGGCACTTTGCCTAATGAAGCGGCTACAGATGGCTGGCAATAGACCGATTGCACTTATCGGCGGAGGAACAGGTATGATTGGAGATCCTTCTGGAAGAAGTGATATGAGACAGATGATGACACCTGAAATAATTCAACACAATTGTGATTGCTTTAAGCAGCAGATGAGTAGATTTATTGATTTTTCTGAAGGAAAAGCATTGATGGTAAATAATGCAGATTGGTTGATGAATCTAAATTATATTGATCTGCTTAGAGAAGTTGGACCGCACTTCAGTGTGAATAGAATGTTAACAGCAGAGTGTTATAAGCAAAGGATGGAAAAGGGGTTAAGTTTCCTGGAATTTAATTACATGATTATGCAGAGTTATGATTTTTATGAGTTATTTCAAAAATATGGTTGTAATATGCAGTTTGGTGGAGATGATCAATGGAGCAATATGCTTGGAGGTACCGAACTCATCCGTCGTAAATTAGGTAAAAATGCATCTGCTATGACGATTACCCTATTATTGAATTCTGAGGGAAAGAAGATGGGAAAAACACAATCTGGTGCAGTGTGGCTTGACCCGAATAAGACATCACCATTTGAATTTTATCAATACTGGAGAAATGTTGCAGACGCAGACGTATTAAAATGTATCAGAATGCTGACATTCCTGCCTTTGGAGCAAATTAACAGTATGAATAATTGGGAAGGTAGTCAATTGAATCAGGCGAAAGAGATTCTGGCCTTCGAACTGACGCAATTGGTTCATGGGGAGGAAGAAGCAAAAAAAGCAGAAGGTGCTGCGAAAGCAATGTTTTCAATAGGTGTTGCAGAAAATATGCCGACAACGACCTTGAATAAAGAAGATTTCACACAAGGGCAGATCGATATCTTAACATTATTGTTAAAAGCAGAACTGGTAGGTTCTAAATCGGATGCCAGAAGGGCCGTAGAGCAAGGTGGCGTTACAGTAGAAGGTGAAAAGATAACAGATATCAAAGCAACTTTCAACGAGATTGATTTTCAGGATGGGATCGTTATAAAAAGAGGAAAAAAGAATTTCCGTAAAGTAATTACAACGCATGCATGATGCAAGAGGTTGTTTTTAGAATAGAAGAGGCTTATATGGAATTGAAAAAGGCGCTATTAGTAGGAGTAAATTTAGGGGACGGAACGGATTTTAAACATTCGATGAAGGAACTTAGTAGTCTGGCAGAAGCTTGTAATATGGAAGTGGTAGGGAGTGTGGTACAAAATCTACCAAATATCAATAAAGGCTTGTATATTGGCTCAGGTAAAGTAAGCGAAGTGAAGGAACAGGCAGAGCTTTTAGAAGCCACAGTTATTATATTTGATAATGTATTGGCTCCCATGCAATTGCGTAACCTACAACAGGAAATGGAGTTAGAAGTAATTGACAGAACGGCACTAATTCTGGATATATTTTCTTCCAGAGCACAAACAAAAGAAGCAAAAATGCAGGTCGAAATAGCCAGGCTTCAATATATGCTTCCCAGATTAGCTGGGCTTAGAACATCGCTTGGCAGACAAGGCGGCGGCAGTGGTCTTAGTAATAAAGGTGCTGGTGAAAAAAAAATCGAACTGGATAAACGCAGAATTGAACATCGTATCAGTGAGCTGTCAAAAGAGCTGGAGACTATTTCTAAGGAACGGCAGACACAGAGAAAGCAGAGAATGCAATCAGGTATACCACGAGTTGCTTTGGTAGGTTATACAAATTCGGGGAAGTCAACCCTTCTGAATGCTATGATGGAAGAATTTATGGATGACAATCATAAGTTGGTATTAGAGAAAGATATGCTATTTGCTACGTTGGATACAACAGTACGTAAAATCATGCCTAAAAATCATAAACCTTTTTTATTATCCGATACGGTTGGATTTATCGAACGGTTGCCTCATAATCTGATCAAAGCATTTCGTTCAACTTTAGAGGAAGCAAAATATGCAGATCTTTTAGTGGAAGTAATCGATTTTTCAGATGAGCATTATAAAGAGCACATGAAAGTTACAGAACAGACATTAAATGAAATTGGTGCCAAAGAAGTACCGATTATCTATCTATTTAATAAAGCTGATTTGCTGGAAAAACAGATACCCACTGTTGGAAATGACAGCATTTATATGTCTGCAAAATCGAGGATTGGATTAGAAGAACTGATACGATTAATGGAAGTAACCTTATTAAAAGATTATTTGGAGTGTGATATGTTGCTGCCATATTCGAAAGGGAATCTTTTAGCCATTTTAAAGGAATCTGCAGATGTCAAACAAATAGAATATGAAACAGAAGGAATTAGACTTCACTTAAATTGTAAAAAGGAAGATTACAATAAATATGAAAAATATGTATGTAAATAATTAATTCAGGTATCTTGACATAATTACGTGAATGTTATAAAATTTTTAAAACCATTGAGGGAGAGTAAGTAATCTTTGATACTTGCGATACAGAGAGCTATAGACGGTGGAATTATAGCAAGAAAAGGCAAAGAAGAATGGACTCCTGAGGGCAAACTGAAATAGTATAAATGACTAAGAGTAGGGGAGCCGGAGAAGATACTCCGTTAACAAGAATCAGCATATGCTAGTATGCGCAGAGAGGATGCATTATGCATCAAGCAGGGTGGCACCGCAAGAAATTTTCAGCTCTTGTCCCAGCAGTTAATTACCGCTGAGATGGGAGCTTTTCTATTTCATAGGATGACATTAGATATCGATACACCGAGAAAGGAGTTTATTTATGAATCATCAAGAAATACCTTATAAGATCTATCTGGAGGAAAGCGAGATGCCAAGGCAATGGTACAATGTTCGGGCTGATATGAAGAAAAAACCTGCTCCTCTATTAAATCCTGGCACATTACAGCCAATGACATTTGAGGAATTGCAACCAGTTTTCTGTGATGAGCTGGTACGACAAGAATTAGATGACACAACGCCCTATATTGATATACCGGAAGATATCCGGAACTTCTATAAGATGTACCGTCCGTCTCCATTGGTAAGAGCCTATTGTCTTGAAAAAAAATTGGATACACCTGCAAAAATCTACTATAAATTTGAGGGAAATAATACGAGTGGCAGTCACAAATTAAATTCCGCGATTGCACAGGCCTATTATGCGAAAAAGCAAGGATTAAAGGGTGTGACCACAGAAACTGGGGCTGGACAATGGGGAACTGCATTATCAATGGCCTGCTCTTATTTTGATTTGGATTGTAAAGTTTATATGGTAAAAGTATCCTATGAGCAAAAACCATTTAGGCGTGAAGTGATGCGCACGTATGGTGCAAGTGTTACGCCTTCTCCCTCTCTGACCACGGAAATAGGGAAAAAGATATTGAAAGATCATCCTGGTACAACGGGAAGTCTGGGGTGTGCTATCTCAGAAGCGGTGGAAGTAGCCACAGGTCTGGAAGGTTACAGGTATGTTTTAGGAAGTGTATTATCGCAAGTCTTATTGCACCAAACGATTATCGGATTGGAAACAAAAACAGCTTTGGATAAATATAATATTACACCGGATATCATCATTGGTTGTGCGGGTGGTGGATCTAATTTGGGCGGATTATTATCGCCATTTATGGGAGAACAATTAAGAGGGGAAAAAGAATATCAATTTATAGCGGTGGAACCAGCATCCTGCCCTAGTCTGACAAGAGGAAAATATGCATATGATTTTTGTGATACAGGGATGGTCTGTCCATTGGCAAAAATGTATACGTTAGGAAGTTCTTTTATTCCATCCGCCAATCATGCAGGTGGTTTACGTTACCACGGTATGAGTTCTATTTTATCGGAACTATATGACCAGGGTATTATGGAAGCACGAAGTGTAGAGCAAATAGATGTATTTAAAGCGGCTGAACAATTTGCGAGGGTAGAAGGAATTCTTCCGGCGCCAGAGAGCAGCCATGCGATCAAAGTGGCTATTGAGGAAGCTTTAAAATGTAAAGAGACAGGAGAAGAAAAGACGATAGTATTTGGTCTTACAGGCACAGGCTACTTTGACATGGTTGCTTATGAAAAGTTCCATAATGGGGAAATGACGGATTCCATTCCAACAGATGCCGAATTGCAAGCTGGTTTTGATGGCATTCCGAATTTACCAACGAGATAAGATAAGAACAGATAGAAATTTAGGGGTAAGGGGCTTAGCAAGTATTTTGCTAAGCCCCTTCATAGGTATCATCTAATTCTTCCACCATACGGTAACCGATTCCAGGTTCTGTAAATATGTATTTTGGCTCAGCAGGATTTTTTTCTATCTTTCTGCGAATATTCGCTATATTAACACGAATAATACCATTATCAGGTGTCACGTAAGGCCCCCATATTTTAGTCATAATGGCAGTATTTGTCATTACTTTACCACAATTGTGTGCCAATAATGACACCAGTTTGTACTCAACTGGTGTTAAGCGTAACTCCTTATCTCCCACAAAAATTTGTCTTTTCTCAAAGTTAATGTACAGATCCCCGACACGATAGATAGAGGAAGGTGTAGCCGTAGACTGATTGCGTTGACTATGACGTACTGCTGTTCGAATCCTTGCCAGTAATTCAGAGTTTCCGCATGGTTTGGATATATAATCATCGGCACCCAGATCCAAAGCTTCGACCTTCTTTTCCTCATCTGAGAGTGAAGATAAGACAATGATGGGAACGGAAGAAAAAACTCTGACATTTTTTATAATTTCCATACCGCTCATGTCAGGAAGCAGCAGGTCTAAAAGTATGACATCAGGTATTTGTGAATTTATTTTATTGATTGCATCTTTCCCGGCATAGCTCTGAGATGTGATATAGCCTTTGGAAGAAAGCGTTGCTGCAATAATATCGCATATATTTTTTTCATCTTCAACTATTAAAACAGAAATATTCCTATCCATGTCAGCAGTTCTCCTTTAACGGCAATGTAATGATGTATGAGGGTATATTTTGTGTAGTGAGAGTATGAAGGGTGCCCTTATGAGCGTTGATAATAAGCTCACAAATAGACAAATCTTTATCACAATATGCGGTATTATCAAATTTTTGATTTTGTTCAGGAGATAGGATGGGAGAAAAATCCTCTTCATAGGAAGTAATGGGCGTTGGATGAATATGGAAAACAACCTCTTTCCCTTTTTCTTCCACATGGCAATGAAGAGTATCGTTTTCGTTCTTATGATTCCACAGATTCATGAATAAAAGCATGAAAGCATGCTCAATAAGAACAAAATCCATAGATACAACCAGTAGCACAGGGGGAAGCGATACTTGGATTTCAAAATCAGGAATTTTTACACGCACTCTGCGGATAGACAATGGGATGATGGTCTCAATTGGCTCGTCAATGAAAACCAGAGAATGTTCAAGGACTTTGCTCATGGAAAAGATATTTTCTAAACGTTCCAGAAGTTCCTTAGAATGATCGCTGATATGCGTAAGCAAGGAAATCTTTTTCTGCTCAGATAATAAAGAATAGCTCTCCAGTATATAATTACTGGTGGTGATTACACTGGATAAAGAATTTCGTAGGTCATGAGAAAGCAAACAAAATAAAGCTGCACAGTTTTCCTCAGCAGTCGCAATTGTTGTAACGTTCTTTTTATTATTTTTATTGCTGTTCAATATACTCACCCCTATACACTTAATAAAAAGACAAGAAAGTTTCAAGATCTTGTATACAAACAATAACTCATGATATTTCATTATACAATAAAAACCATAAAAATTATAGTGAAAGAACATAAAATTTGCGATTCCATAAGAAAGCAATAGCAAAAGTGTAAATTGCTATAAGCAGAATTTATATGTTATAGTGTTAACATAAAGATAAAAGGGAGAATAAGTCGTGCAATATAAGATACTAATTGTAGAAGATGATAAAGTAATTGCTCTTGAACTAAAGAAATATCTATCTACTTGGGGATATTTGACAAAAACAGTGAATGATTTTAATAATGTTATTTCAGAATTTGTTCAGTATTCTCCAAGCCTTGTATTAATGGATATTTCACTACCTTTTTATAATGGGTATTATTGGTGCGCAAAAATTCGTAACTTATCAAAAGTTCCGATTATTTTTGTTTCATCGACCAGTGATAATATGAATATAGTAATGGCGATTAATATGGGAGGGGACGATTTCATAACCAAGCCATTTGATCTTGTGGTATTATCTGCTAAAATACAAGCAATACTTAGAAGAACGTATTCTTTTCAAAGCAATATAACACTAATGGAGTGTAAAGGGGCCGTATTAAATCTTTCGAATGGAATGTTAGAATTAGACGGGGATAAGATAGAATTGACCAAGAATGAATTCAGAATACTACAGATTTTATTCGTGAATAAAGGGAACTGTGTCTCAAGAGAAGCGATCATGCAACATCTTTGGGATGGAGATTGCTTTGTGGACGATAATACACTAACAGTAAATATGACAAGGCTCAGAAAAAAGTTGGATGATTCTGGTCTGCATGATTTTATTACAACAAAGAAAGGGATTGGGTACTTGCTAAACGAATAAGATGGGTAAGTGAAAAATGAGAGAATTATCGTTATTGAGTTTATTAATGAAATGGCTGAAGGCCAGGAAAAAGGTAATTAGTCTTTTTGGTATCTGTATTTTAATTCTAATAATCATTACGATTACGTATGAATTACCAATCATTATAATGAATTATTTTGTACTTCTTTGTGGTGTTGTGATTATCGTATTTGCATTGGTAGATTATAAGCAATATTACGATCGGTATAAAGCACTCTTGACAGTACTCCAAAATAGTGCGCAATTTATAGATAATATGCCGGATGCGGAGCACTTATTAGAAACTATGTATCAAAAAATAATAAGAGAAATATGTGTAAGTAAAGCAGAAGCAGGTACCTTGCTACAGGAACGTGAAAATTCTATGAATGATTTTTATACACTATGGGTGCATCAGATCAAGACGCCAATAGCTGCCATGAAGTTAATTCTATATGCTGAGCCAAATTTATTAAATAGTAGAATTGAAAATGAGTTATTTAAGATTGAACAGTATGCGGATATGGTACTTCAATACTTAAGGATCAGAAGTGACTCTACGGATTTGTTATTTCAGACATATTCCTTGTATGACATGGTCAAACAGGTAGTGAAGAAGTATGCTGGAAATTTTATAAGACAGAAATTGTCACTTGCATTACGACCGTTCACGGCTATGGTACTTACGGATGAGAAGTGGTTTAGCATTTGTATCGAACAAATCCTTTCAAATTGTATTAAATATACTGACAAAGGTGTTATTTCTATCACTTTTGATGAAATTACAGAAACTTTAATTATTACGGATACGGGAATTGGTATCAGAAGTGAAGATATCCCACGTATATTTGAATGTGGCTTTACAGGATATAATGGAAGGATGGACAAGAAATCGACAGGAATAGGACTTTATTTATGCAAACAAATCATAGATCGTTTGGGTTATACCATTCAGGTAAGCTCTACGGTTGGTAAAGGAACAAAATTCATGCTTTGTCTTAAGCGAATATAAGGGTATAAATTAAAATGCGAGTTACCTTGCAAAAATGTAAGATTGGAGGAAGAAATGTAAGCTATCGTAAAGGCAATACATTTCTTTTTTTGCTATACTTTTGTTGGTATCGAACAAGAACATCAAAGAAACAAAGGCAGATAGTAAGGAGGAAAAAATGGCACTATTGGATGTAAAAAATATAAAAAAAATTTATACCACAAGAAAAGGAAATAATCAGGTACAGGCATTAAGTAATGTATCATTTTCAGTAGAACAGGGAGAATATGTTGCAATTATGGGAGAATCCGGATCTGGAAAAACCACATTGCTTAACATCTTGGCATCACTGGATCAGCCCACCAGTGGCGAAATACGACTGGATGGAGTCTTATTAACGAAAATCAAACAAAAAGAAATATGTGCATTTCGAAGAGATAACCTGGGTTTTGTGTTTCAGGATTTTAATTTACTGGATACTTTTACTTTGCAAGACAATATCTTATTACCTCTTGTATTACAGGGAATGGAGTATGAAAAAATGGCAAAAAGACTACAACCGCTTGCTAAGCAGCTTTGCATCGCAGAATTATTGCAAAAATATCCCTATGAAGTATCCGGAGGGCAAAAACAGAGGGCGGCAGCGGCCCGCGCTATGATCACCCACCCAAAATTGATATTGGCAGATGAACCGACCGGTGCATTGGATTCCAAGGCCGCATCGCAACTATTAGATATGTTCGAAGAGATTAACAGGGAGGGACAGACAATTGTTATGGTTACTCATAGTATTCAGGCTGCTAAATGTGCCCGTCGCGTATTATTTATCAAAGATGGTAGTATTTTTCATCAGCTTTATAGAGGTGAATCCACTGATGATGAGATGTATCGTAAGATTGCTGATACCTTAACGGTTCTACAAGCAAAGGGAGGAAGTCATGCGTAAATTAATTATTCTCCCTAAGCTGGCAATAACGGGAATGCAAAAAAATAGTGTCATCTACCTTCCCTATCTCTTGACCTATGCATTTTCTACAGCCATTTATTTTATATTTGAAGCAATTCTGGATAATAAATTATTAAAGACAATTCCGTATTCGGATTATATGCTCGTTTTAATGATGGTCGGTAAAGTATTATTGGCACTCATTTTAATTCCATTTTTATTCTATACAAATAGCTTCCTAATAAAACGCAGAAATAAAGAATTGGCCTTATATAATATTTTGGGACTTGAAAAAAGGCATATAGCATCTATGATGCTGGTAGAATCAATAGGTATTTTTTTAGTCTCTTGTTGTGTTGGAATGTTATTTGGTGGAGTATTTTCAAAATTAATTTTTGCAATCCTTATGAAATTATGTGCACTGCCCACCAAGACAGCATTTACGGTATCCATTCACAGTATGGTGAATACGCTTGCGTTAATGGGTATTATTACAATCATTAACTTGTTTGTGAATTTGCTGCATGTATTTCGATCTAGTCCGACTGAATTAATGCAAAGCCAGAAAACAGGTGAGAAAGAACCAAAAAGGCTATGGCTCCCCACGATGATAGGAATTGTCTGTCTGGGAATTGGCTATGTAATCGCGATTCGTGCAAAGATGGATAGTATGATTTTTTTATATTTTTTTCTAGCGGTTTTTTTAGTATGTGTAGGTACTTATTTCCTGTTTACGTCTGGAAGTATTGCTTTTCTTCGTTTTTTAAAGAAAAATAATAAATTTTATTATAAAAGTAAAAACTATGTAACAATTGCAGGAATGATTTATCGAATGAAAAAAAATGCAGCAGGTTTATCCAATATCTGTATTTTTGGCACGATGATTATAATTACGCTAATTTGTACGACAGTTCTTATTTTTGGACAAGATGGTGCGATACGTTTTTTATGCCCTTATGATGTTTTATATAAATTTTCGGATAGTGAAAAAACGGATATAGATGAGTTTCAGCAAACTGCCGAAAAATTGGCTCAGAAACATCAATTGAAAATAGAGGACAAAAAAGAGCTTGATTATTATAAATTGAATATGATTGAGGATGATAAGAAATTAACGCTAAACGAGAACACTTTCTATGCGGATAATCAACATGATGTATTACTAATTACGTTAGATGATTACAAGCATTTGGTAACACCGGAAAGTGGAGTTCCAGAGCAGCTTGGCAAGGACGATGTTCTTATCTTTTCAACAGGTGCAGATTTTGCAAGGAAAGAGATAACAATAGAGGAAAATACGTATCAAATTGTGAAGGAAGTTAATTTGATAGGAATTGCAAACAAAGAGCCAAGGAATTTAAACCGTGGTTACTATTTTTTAATTATGAAAGATAAGAATGCAGTACAACAACTGATAGATGACCTCTATGGAGTAAATGGTGCAGTTCTTACAAAGACCATTCGGTTCCAGTTACAAGGAAGTGAAGAAAATAAAGAAAAGTATATGCAAGACATGGAATTATGTAAAAGTATGCCTGGATATCTGGCGGAAGATGATATTATAGATTGGAGTAAAAGTACCAGATCTATGAATGGAGGGCTGGTATTTTTGGGAATCTTTTTCGGAATCATTTTTTCAACATTTCTGTTGCTAATTATGTATTATAAACAGATAACAGAAGGTCTTGAAGATAAGAGTAGTTATGATATTATGCAAAAAGTCGGTATGAGCGGCGAGGATGTAAAAGGAACGATACAAAGGCAGATATTGCTTGTCTTTTTTATTCCATTAATCGGAGCAATTATTCATAGCATAGTAGGACTTCATATGGTATTCTATTTATTAAGTGCATTAAATATTTTTAACGTTCTTCTGATGGTCAAATGTGCAGGAGCAACAATGGTTGGATTTGCGTTGCTATATACCGTAAGTTATTTGATGACGGCAAGGACTTATTATCGGATTGTAAAATAAGGAGATAGGGAAGGGAATGAAACAAACAAAGAGTGGGATTAGCGGAAGTACCATAAAAATAATCGCTATAATAGCAATGCTGATTGATCATATTGCGGCGGCTGTCTTTGATCGGATATTAATTTCTCAGGGACTTTTGAATGCGAATACCAGTATAGAATCGGCAACACAATTTTTACAAGATCATATGGTTCTTTATACGCTGGATTCCGTGATGCGTATGATTGGAAGAATAAGCTTCCCAATTTTTTGTTTTTTGTTGATGGAAGGATTTCTGCATACGCACAATATAAAGAACTATATTGGTAGAATGCTGTTATTTGCAGCAGCATCCGAGATTCCGTTCGACCTCGCATTTTCTGGAAAAGTATATGACTTTGGATATCAGAATGTATTCTTTACGTTATCCATAGGATTACTTGTTTTGGCAGGCTTTCGAATGGTCAGTAAGAAAGGGGAGAGACATCGTATCCTCCTGCTCTTCCTGCATGTATTGATTCTTGCCGCAGGTATGGGAGCCGCACTATTATTAAAGAGTGATTATGGTGCTTATGGGGTACTGACTGTTGCACTGATGTATTTATTAAGAAAAAGCAGGGTATGGGGATTACTTGCTGGATGCACAATACTGACAGTTATGTCATTAAGTGAGCTCACTTCCTTTATCGTATTATTGCCTCTTCAATTCTATAATGGAAAAAGAGGGTGGGATATGAAATATATTTTTTATTTCTTTTATCCTGTTCACTTGCTTATTTTATATTTGATTTGTAAATATATGGGAATATCTGACATATCTGTCATATAAAAATTAACTAGCCAATGAAGATAAGTAATCTGATGTTTCGAATAAATAAAAAGGATGCCGTATGTGGCATCTTTTTTATTTAGAAGTTTAAAGCAATATAGTGAATCGAATTTTATAAAATGAAAGAAGAATTCTAGTATAAATATTATAATTTTCAGAAATTTCTTAATATTTAGTAAAGATGTCATAGGTAATTAATGTTATTTATTTATTTACCGATAAAATTAATAGGAGGATAATAATTAATCATAAATATGGAGGGGAACATGTTTAAAATAGCAATTTGTAATGATGCGGCTCATGAAGGTGAGTATTTATATAGTATGCTCATGCAGATTATGGAGGAACACTCTATTCTTTGCAAGATAAAGGTCTATTCTTAGGGTAAAGAGCTATTAGAATCAGAAGAACAATTCCATTGTATTTTTTTGAATGTTGTTATGAGTGGAGTAGATGGGATTGAATTAGGAAAAAGTCTAGACCAAATAAATAGTAATGTTAAAATTATTTATATTACTAGCTTTGAGGAATACTGTATTGATGCAGTAAACCATGTACATGCATTGTCTTTCGTGTTATTTATATTAGTAAATAATGGAAAAAGCCGATAATTAAAATAAGTACCTAAATAAATGAAATTGAAAGGAATTCATAAAGTGGTTTGTAAAAGGGAAATTGAAAACAATTCATGAACCAAAGAGGGGAGAAACATCTATGAAATCAAACAATCATAAAAAAATAGTATCTATCATAATAACCATAATTATGGTTGTCTCAATGAGTATGAGTGTATTTGCGGAAGAGGCAGAATTACGGACTGTGGGGAAAACAGAGATACCGAGTACAGAGGAGACTATGTCGGGCACAGAAGAAGCAGAGATGCCGAGCACAGAGGAAGCAGAGATGCCCAGCACAGAGGAGGCAGAGATGCCGGGCACAGAGGAACCAGGGATGCCGAGCACAGAAGAAACAGAGATCTCAAGTACAGAAATAGAGCTTCAGAGTATTGGAGTACAAGCCAGGGCAGATTGGGGCTTTTATTATAGTACAGGGGCAAAAGCAGCGTCAACAATGACGGGTGTTTCAATGCTTATGTATTATCAATATGATATCACTGACACATTTTCTTATCAATAAATTATAAAGGTGATGTATATGGAAATGCTTGGAGTTAATACTTGGAAAACAAATTCAGTCGATCAGTGTGTAAGTACAAACAATAGTAGTATAAACAATAGTAGTAATACTAAGATTCAATTTAGGAATGATGGGTTTGCTAGTTATCATGAAAAGTTATTTCAAAAAATTGAAAAGAAGTATGCTACAGCCGTAAAAGAAAACAGGCGGCTATGTAAAACGGAGGGTGAAATATATGCATATATTTTTGATAAATATTATAATAAAAATTCTCCTAGATATATACAAGGTCTATCAAAGGAGGAAAGAAATGCTTGCTTTTCAAATGAGCTCAATTTGACATTCGGCAGATCTGCAAGCAATTGTCTGGATCCGGTTGTGCGTGGGGATTTGATTCCGGAAAGCATCCATATTGCACGAAGAAATCAATATAACCGCAATCAGATAAATATGCAGATTGCTGATCTCTTTGCAGAAAATGAGATAACGGTACCAAAAGATGTCAAACTACGCTTTACAATAGAACCGAAGGAATATAAGCTTACGGTCAACGGTATGGAGGATGAGGAATTAAAGTACAAAATTGAGAAAGTATTGAATACCGATGAAAATGCAAAAAATCTTTTTTACCATATGGTTAACATTCAAGATGATAATGCTGGACAATTTTCCGAAAAAAAATTATCAAAATATTATTTGAATAAAACAATCAAAGAAGAAACGGGCTATGATCTGGATGAATTAACATTAAAAGATGGTGTTTTTTATACAAAGGATGGTATCAATATCTATGCACTATTGATGAAACAAATGGAAACAAAAGAAATGCCGAGGGACGTTAAGAGCAGCATTCACTACTATTATCGCGAGCAATTAAATGAGGTTGCTAAATATTATAATATTACGGAGGATTTGGTGCTTAGCATTGATTATCAGAATGGTTCTTTATACGATGTGAACCAAAGAAAACAATATGGGGTTGGACAGACACAGTGGATAAACGAAATGGCTAATGAATGGAGTCTTTATCGGTATCATAACGAATAGTAGCGGAAAAAATAATGGATACACATCTAGTTGCAGTTGAAACTATGTTGTGTATCCATTTTGTCTACATATTATTATAATTGTGAATAACCAAAACCATTTGCAATCGCATCAACGGGATGGCCTGATTTACACAGAGTGCAATTAGATTGGGAATATGTCTGATAGTCAGGAAGATCTGCAGTGGTAAATAAGGCATTGATCGGATATTGATATACTTTACTTGCGGCACTGAAAATTGCAGATACGCCTGTTACGGTTCCCCCATAATACTGTATACTCTCAATGGCCTGTGAGACAGTCTTGCCTGTCGTAGCAGAAGCAAGCAGTAATAAAATATTCTTATCCCGCACCATAGGCTGTATATTTTCTCGAAATATGAGCTGACCGTTGGTATTAAATTCAGGTGTGGTTATGTAGATTGTTTTATGTGCATTCATAGAAATGACACCTGCGGTGGTAAGATGGTTGGCAAGGTAAGCTCCAATCACTTCACAGCCATCCATGCAAACGATGGTATCAATGATGGTGGAGGCGAGATACCTGTCAGCTAAAGCAGCGGCCACAGCATTTGCTTCATTTTGTCTGGATTTCATCATAGATAAATCAATATAATAATTAATATGAGAATGTGCAGTTACAAAGTGTCCTGGTATTACTCGGAGTATTATATTCTGGTAATTTTTAGATTTAATCTTTTTATAACCTTCCATAAATTCAGCCTCCATATTGTAAGATAATATAAAAAATAATATTTAATTGTATAAAGTAATTAGATAAATTCATTATAATATCTTATACAATAGAATACAAGAGTATGAAAGAAATATTATATTAATTATTTGAATTGAAAGAAACATAAATTTTTCATAAACTCTTTCTAGTGATATTGACAATCTTTTTTACGGTGTTATATTAATAATAGAACAAGTAAAACAAAAAGTAACGAGATCGCATGACGATAAGGAGTGCAGATAGGAGCAAGTATGAATATATCAAAATTTACACAAAAATCTTTGCAGGCAGTAAATGATTGTGAAAAGCTTGCATATGAATTTGGAAATCAGGAAATAGAACAAGAACACTTACTTTATAGTCTTCTTACAATAGAAGACAGCCTGATTTTGAAATTAATAGAAAAAATGGAAATTAACAAACAACATTTTATAAGCACAATCAAAACGTCCTTGGAACGGAGAGTAAAAGTGCAGGGAGGACAGGTTTTTATAGGATCCTATCTGAACAAAGTGCTGATTTCGGCAGAGGATGAGGCTAAGCAGATGGGGGATGCCTATGTGTCGGTGGAGCATCTTTTTCTTTCTCTGCTCAACCATCCAAATAAGGCTTTGAAAGAGATCTTCAAAGAATATGGTATTAGCAGGGAGCGCTTTTTACAAGCACTATCCACAGTCAGGGGAAATCAGAATGTCACAAGTGACAATCCGGAGGCTACGTATGATACGTTACAAAAATATGGTCAGGATTTGGTGGATAAAGCAAAAAATGAGAAGCTGGACCCTGTAATCGGCAGAGATAATGAGATTCGAAATATTATTCGAATTTTATCCAGGAAGACGAAAAATAACCCGGTATTGATCGGAGAACCTGGTGTAGGTAAGACTGCAGTCGTAGAGGGATTGGCACAACGTATTGTGAGAGGCGATGTTCCACAGGGATTGAAAGATAAAAAAGTATTTGCCCTTGATATGGGAGCATTGGTGGCAGGAGCAAAGTACCGTGGTGAATTTGAAGAGCGATTGAAAGCTGTTCTCGACGATGTAAAAAATAGCAACGGGCAGATTATCCTGTTCATTGACGAATTGCATACAATTGTGGGAGCAGGAAAGACGGATGGAGCACTGGATGCTGGTAATATGTTAAAACCAATGTTGGCGAGGGGTGAATTACACTGTATTGGTGCAACGACTTTGGATGAATATAGACAATATATAGAAAAAGATGCGGCTTTGGAACGCCGTTTTCAACCAGTAATGGTAGAAGAACCAACGGTAGAGGATACCATATCGATCTTAAGAGGGTTAAAAGATCGCTACGAAGTTTTCCATGGCGTCAAGATCATGGATCAGGCATTGGTCAGTGCAGCTACACTTTCCAATCGCTATATATCCGATCGGTTCTTGCCCGATAAAGCAATTGATTTAGTAGACGAGGCTTGTGCTTTGATTAAAACGGAATTGGATTCTATGCCGACTGAACTAGATGAACTACAGCGAAGAGTAATGCAAATGGAAATTGAAGTTGCAGCGCTTAAAAAAGAGGACGACAGACTCAGTCTGGAGAGACTCGCAGACCTGCAAAAAGAACTTGCAGAACAAAAAGAGGAATTAAATAACCGTAAGGCACAGTGGGATAATGAAAAATCCAATGTCGATAGGTTATCCAAATTGAGAGAAGAGATTGAAGAAATGAATAGCCAAATTCAGATTGCCCAAAGAGAAGGAAATTTGGAAAAGGCTGCAGAATTGAGCTATGGGAAACTTCCGGCACTCAGACAGCAATTAGAGATAGAAGAGCAGATCGTAAGTAAAGCGAAGCATTCTCTTGTACATGAAAGCGTATCGGAGGAAGAAATCGCGAAAATCATATCCAGATGGACAGGAATACCGGTAGCCAAATTAACGGAAAGTGAGCGCAATAAAACACTTCATCTGGACGTAGAACTGCATAAAAGAGTGGTTGGCCAGGAAGAAGGCGTCGTAAAAGTAGCAGAAGCCATCATGCGCTCCAAAGCTGGAATCAAAGATCCCACTAAGCCAATTGGTTCTTTCCTATTTTTAGGACCGACTGGTGTCGGTAAGACGGAACTTGCAAAATCTCTTGCTGCCTCTTTATTTGATGATGAGAATAACCTGGTTCGTATCGATATGAGTGAGTATATGGAAAAATATTCCGTATCCAGACTGATTGGAGCGCCTCCTGGATATGTGGGATACGAAGAAGGAGGACAGCTCACTGAGGCAGTACGCCGTAAACCATATGCCGTCGTTCTCTTTGACGAGATAGAAAAAGCACATCCGGATGTATTTAATGTCCTGCTGCAGGTATTAGATGACGGACGTATTACCGATTCACAGGGAAGAACGGTAGATTTTAAAAATACGATTCTGATCATGACATCTAATATTGGAGCACAATTTTTATTAGAAGGAATTGATGAGCATGGAATCATACGAGCCGAATCTGAAAAATTAGTCATGGAAGAATTACGAAATCATTTCCGACCGGAATTTTTAAACCGACTGGATGAAACCGTGTTCTTCAAGCCACTGACGAAAGACAATATTGGTGGAATTATTAAATTGATCATTGCCGATCTCAACAGGCGCCTTTCGGACAGAGAACTGACCATAGTACTAACAAATACAGCAGAGGATTATATTGTAGAAAATGCTTATGATCCGGTATATGGTGCGAGACCTTTAAAACGATACGTTCAAAAATATGTGGAGACAATTGCTGCCAAATTGATCTTGCAGGATATAGTGGGCGCCAAGGATACGATTACCATTGATGTAGAACAAGGGGAACTAATTGCCAGAAAGTAAACTATGTTTTAGGAGTATTGTAACAAAACCAGCATGGCGCCCTATAGAAAGAATGGGCGTCATACTATCTTTTATGTAAGAAATATTATATACTGAAAACAAAAATGAAGGAGCGAATCGTAATATGATTCCAAAAGATCCAGTTATGCTACTGAGTTATGTAAATTTGAAATTGCGGGATTATTATGCCAATCTACAATCCATGTGTGATGATCTTGGTATGGAAGAGCAGGAAATAATAGATACACTTGCAGTTATTAATTATCGTTATGATCGGAAGAGAAATCAGTTTATATAGTGGTGGGATCACACAAGCCTAGTTAAATGGGAGGGCTACATGTCAGTTAAGGTATCTATAAAAGGCACTTTTGAAGACAAAAGTTACATTCTTCTGCCGGGCGAAAGTATATTTGAAATGTTAATGAGGCAAGAAATGATCTTCTTGTCTCTTTGTGGTGGGAAAGGTCTATGCGGAAAGTGCAGGATTCAATTTATCGGCTGGGCACCATTACCGAAACCAGAAGAACGACGTTTCTTTTCACCAGGTGAATTGAGAACTGGAATGCGCCTTGCTTGTCTGGCAAAACCAAATGCAGATTGCAATATAAAGATTATCTTTCAAGAAGAAAAGAAGCGAGAAATTATTTCTATTTATGATAGCACGTATGCAAATAGCAAAATTCAAAGAGCAGATGACAGTGTTCTAAAAAATAAGCAGGTGGTCGCAATTGATTTTGGGACAACAACAATTGCAATCCAGCTTCTGGAAGCTGAAAACGGACTTGTTCGGAAGGAGAGCAGATTTTTAAATCCGCAACGTATTTGGGGAGCAGACGTTATATCACGTATGGAAGCCAGCATACGTGGAGAACGTAAAAAGATGCAGCAGGTTACCCAAAGGGTATTAGAAGAAGAAATCAGGAAATTGACACCAGATACGAATACATTAATCGTAATCGCGGGAAATACGGTAATGGAGCATATTCTAATGGGATTTGATCTGCAGGGAATGGCGGTATATCCTTTCATTCCTGTAGATTTAAGTCAGATGGAGCTGGAGATTGGTTCTTATCGAGCTGTTTTGTTACCAGGTATATCCAGCTTTGTGGGTTCAGATATCACAGCCGGCATTTATGCTTTGGGAATGCATAAGGCAAAAGAAATCAACCTTCTCCTGGATCTTGGGACAAATGGAGAGATGGTAATTGGAAATCGTAAGAGGATGATTGCAACTGCGACAGCTGCTGGTCCTGCTTTTGAAGGCGGTAAGTTATCTGAAATAGCTGGCAGTGATATGATAACGGTAGCGGCAAAATTATTAGAGGAAAGAATACTGGATAAGACGGGGCTACTGAAAGATCCTTATTTTCAGAATGGTTACCAGATACAGGATATCCATATTCAGCAACAGGACATTCGAAATTTGCAAATGGCTAAAGCAGCTGTAAAAACAGGAATTATAACGCTGTCTGAAAAATACGGTATCTCGCTGAAACAGATAGCTCATGTTTATCTGGCGGGTGGGTTTGGTTATCATTTAAATGTGGAAGATGCAAATCGAATCGGTATGATTCCTTTTGAACTTAAAAACAAGGTTATTGCAGTCGGAAATTCTTCTTTACTTGGAGCCTATTTGTATGGAAAAGAGTTGTTAAAACAAAAAGAGATAGGAATAACAGATCTGGGAATCGAAGAAGTAAAATCGTTTCACCAGAAAGTAGAAGTTCTGAATCTGGCAAAACAAGATGGTTTTGAAGAAAGATACTTGGGTACCATGAATTTTGATAACTAGTATGCATATATTTACAGTAAGTAAATTTATAAGGTAGATACATGAGTAAGTTACAGAGCTGTATTCTAATTCTATTTGTTATAGATATCGTAATGATGGGTGTTTGTTATATGAAAGATAGAGAAACAAATGAAACAGTTAAGATTATGGAAAGTAGAGTGGAGTTAGAAACAAAAAAATCAGAAAATAAAGGAAAGATAGCAATCACTTTTGATGATGGTCCGGTTCCTGGTTATACGGAAAAATTACTGGATGGATTGAAAAAAAGAAAAGTAAGAGCTTCTTTTTTTGTGACTGGAATGCATGCCAAAGAATCTCCCGATTTGATTAAAAGAATGCAGGATGAAGGGCATTTAATTGGTAATCATACCTATTCCCATATGCAGCTGACAAAGAATAACGAAGAAGAATTTATCAAGGAAATAAGGGAAACAAATGCAGTTATCAAGGAAATTACAGGAGAGGCCCCCACTTATGTAAGACCACCTTATGGGCTTTGGAATAAGAAATGTGAAGAAGAATTAAATATGTTTCGTGTGATGTGGACGGTCGATCCGCGCGACTGGTGCACCATGAATGCAGATAAGGTTTTCTGCAGAGTAGTAGATAAAGTTCAAGAGAATGATATTATTCTTATGCATGATGGTTATGATTCCTCCATATTAGCGGCATTGGAAATTATTGATAAGTTACAGGATGAAGGATATGATTTTGTGACTGTGGACGAGATACTATTTGATTGAGAAAGCGTATTGATTGTTGGTTTGATTTGGATATGTTAAAATCGATACAAATGTTTATGTGAAAGTGGCAGGAAAGTTAAATGGATATTTTTGAGTATATGAGAAATACTAATATGGAAAAGGAATCTCCTCTTGCAGCGCGGTTAAGGCCGACTACACTGGAAGAAGTAGTGGGACAGGAGCATATTATTGGAAAAGATAAATTATTATATCGTGCCATTAAAGCGGATAAAATAAGTTCTATTATTTTCTATGGACCTCCCGGAACCGGAAAAACAACGCTTGCAAAAGTAATCGCGCATACGACTAGTGCTACGTTCCAGCAGATCAATGCGACCAGTGCGGGCAAAAAAGATATGGAAGCAGTAGTGGATGAAGCAAAAAAGCTACAGGGCATGTATGGGAAAAAGACGATTTTATTTATTGATGAGATCCATAGATTTAATAAGGGACAGCAAGATTACCTGCTTCCTTTTGTAGAAGATGGAACTCTTATTTTAATCGGGGCAACAACAGAGAATCCATATTTTGAAGTAAATGGAGCGCTCATATCGAGGTCCATTGTATTTGAATTGAAGCCTCTGGAGAAAGAAGATATAAAAAAACTGTTACATCGCGCTGTTTATGATAAAGTAAAAGGGATGGGTGCTTATCAAGCAGTGATTGAGGAAGATGCCATGGAATTTTTGGCAGAGCTTTCTGGCGGAGATGCAAGACATGCACTAAATGCAATTGAGTTAGGCATTATGACAACGATAAGAAGTGAAGACGGACAGATTCATATTACGATGGATGTGGTAAGTGAGTGTATTCAGAAACGGGTAGTGAGATATGATAAAACAGGGGATAATCACTACGATACCATATCTGCATTTATTAAAAGTATGAGAGGATCTGATCCGGATGCGGCTCTTTATTATCTTGCTAAGATGTTATATGCAGGAGAAAGCGTTACTTTTATAGCAAGAAGAATTATGATTTGTGCGGCGGAGGATGTAGGAAATGCTGATCCGATGGCACTTACGGTAGCGGTTTCTGCAGCAAATGCGGTGGAGAAAATAGGAATGCCGGAAGCACAGATCTTATTATCTCAGGCGGTATCCTATGTAGCCTGTGCGCCAAAAAGTAATGCGGCAGTAATAGGAATCGGAAAAGCCATGGAAACGGTTAAGAAAACAGGGGACTTAAAGATTCCTTCGCATCTGAAAGATGCACATTATAAAGGTGCGGCTAAATTGGGGCATGGAACAGGATATAAGTATGCGCATGATTATCCCAATCATTATGTTAGACAGCAGTATCTTCCTTATGAACTAAAGGGGGAGGAATTTTATATGCCCACTGGAAACGGTTTTGAAAAGAAAATACGTGAGCATATGAGAATGTTGAAGGCACATGCAGCGCAGTCTGATCATGAAAATGAAGTAAAAGGAACTGATACCGTATGAAAACTCCAAAAAGAATTGTTATTATTTCTTTCGATGCGATGGGTAGTAAAGATTTATCATTTATGAATAGCTTACCTAACTTTCAGAAATTTATGAATAGGGCAGCGATTTGTGAACATGTAGTGAGCGTATATCCCTCTGTGACATATCCGGCCCATACTTCTATCATTACGGGTAGGACGCCTAACAATCACGGAGTAGTCAATAATACGTTACTACAACCGGGCAGAACTTCACCTGACTGGATGTGGCACAGAAAATATATCAAAGGAACTACTTTGTATGATGAGGCAATTAAAAAGGGCTGGCGAGTGGCATCTCTCTTATGGCCAGTTACTGCCAGAAGCCGGATTCAGTTTAATGTACCTGAGATTTTTTCCAACAGACCTTGGCAGAATCAAGTTGTGGTATCTGCTTTTAATGGTTCTTTTTCTTATCAATTAGAGCTTAATAGAAAATTTGGTACATTATTAGATGGAATCAGCCAGCCAGCACTCGATAACTTTGTACATGCATCAACATTGTACACAATCGACAAATACCATCCAGATATGCTGTTAGTTCATTTTACCGATGTGGATACCAATCGCCATATATATGGAGTGAGGCATGTAAAAGTCGAAGAAGCCATCAGAAGACATGATAAAAGGCTGGGGAATATTTTAGAACATCTTGCAAAATTGGGAAATATTGAGGATACTACTATCGTATTGCTTGGAGATCATTATCAGAAAGACACTTTTGTGGCTGTGCACTTGAATCAATTATTAAGAGAAAAAGGGCTACTATCTGTAAAACATAATAAAATTGTAAAATATCATGTCATCGCAAAAAATTGTGACGGCTCTTGCTATCTTTACCGAAATCCTAAAAGCATTGGCAAGACAGAAATAGATCGTAAACTGGCTGAGGTATTAACGATTATAGCAAAAGAGGCTAAGTATGGGGCTGCTCATATCTATTCAGCAAGCGAAGCTGGAAGCATGGGTGCGGATGATACATGTGCTGCAATGATTGAAGCCAGAGATGGGTATTATTACGTGGATGAATTAGAAAGAAAGCCCGAGAGTATGGCTTGTAAAAAGAGTGGAGGAATAAAAGCGACACATGGCTATTTACCATATCAGTCAGATTATCAGACATTTTTCATGATGATGGGTTGTGGAGTCCGTGAGGGCGCAAAAATTGAAAGAATGCACCTCTGGGATGAAGGTGCAACTCTTGCAAAGTTATTAAATTTTGATTTAGGAGAAATAGATGGGAATGTAATCGAAGATTTTTTAGAATAATTGTTCAGTCAGGTATTTATAGATGGCTTGGTTTTTTTTAGTCCAATTTTCACAAATAGAGGAGGCCATCTCTTCGATTGGGACAGAAAGTTTAATATCCACTAACGTAATATTCTTATCTTTTGCGAGCAAATGTGCTTCAAATTCCCCACTTGTTGATTTGTAGTAATTGGACTGAATTGAGACTTCATTGCGTAGCTCCAGTTCATTCTCTTTGAGATAACCATCGATATCTGACTTAATTGCCTCACTTAATCTGTTTTGGAAAAAAGTGAGGGTGCTCTTTCCTTCTTCGGTTACGGATAAATGTGTTCGGTTACGGATTGTTTTAGCAACGATAAGTTTCGTATCGATTAGCTCTGCGATCACCTGTTGCAAAGTCATGTAATTTGTATATTCTTTTTCTAATATAAAATCATCTACTTGTGTCTTGGTCATTGGGAAATTAACGCGGCCAAGCATATAAAGAACAATTAATTTATAAATTGTGATTGCGTCTTGAATCATAATATGCACTTCCTTGCCATATATTTCGTACCTTCATTTCTTGATGAAGGGTATTTAATACCTTTCTTTTATCACTGCTCCACAAAGGAGATATCAGTAAATTCTTAGGACCGTCACCCGTGACTCGATGAATAATGATATCAGGAGATAAAATTTCCAGACAGGAGATCACGAGATTTAAATATTGAGCCATGGATAACGTTGAAAAAGTATTGTTAAAGTAATCCTTAGCCAAATCGGTTCCCTTCAATACGTGTAATAGTTGTATTTTAATACCTTGAATGTCACAGGCATTTAAATAATTAATAGTATCGAGCATCATGGTAGGGGTCTCTCCCGGGAGCCCCAGTATGATATGAACAATTACGGGAATGGTATGGGCATGTAATGATTGTAGGCATGCATCAAAACAACGGATAGTATAGCCTCTCCTTATATAATTAGCCGTGGAATCATGAATCGTCTGCAGCCCCAACTCAATCCATATGAATTTCGTAGGAAATTCCCTTTTTAAATCATCCAAAAGAGAGCAAATATTCTCAGATATGCAGTCTGGTCTCGTAGCTATGGAGATACCAATAATAGAAGTATCACTTAGTGCAGCATGATAAATTTCAGACAGATAAGGAAGTGGTGCATACGTATTTGTATAGGCTTGAAAATAAGCAATAAATCTGCAACCGACTTTCTTGGGATGCAATTGCTTTTTTCCGATGACTCTTCCTAAAAACAATTCCTTCCCTTTTGCAATCTGTCTTTGTATGGTATCCCCCGTGACCTGGATATGCGAAATAGAAAAATCACCACTGCCTCCAGAACTACAGAAGATGCAGCCGCGAGTATCTAAAGTGCCATCCCTATTAGGACAAGTCATACCTGCATCAATTGCTATTTTATATATTTTTTGTCCATATTTATTTTTGCAATAGGAATCCAGGGAATGGTAGTGCTTTCCATGCCAATTACCAACACATTCTAAATTTGTATCTCTCATGCGAACCTCTATTTGATATGAGACTTTACGGCATTCGCAACAACGTCAGCGACTTGTGGATCAAAGGCTTCTGGCATGATATAAGTTTCGCTTAATTGCTCTTCTGGAACAAGACTTGCAATGGCTATAGCAGCGGCCAGCTTCATTTCTTCTGTAATCTGGGTGGCACGTCCCTCCAAAGCACCTTTGAAGATTCCTGGGAAGGCAACCACATTATTTATCTGATTCGGAAAGTCTGAGCGTCCCGTCCCAACGACTCTGGCTCCAGCAGCTTTTGCAATATCCGGCATAATCTCCGGAACAGGGTTAGCCATAGCGAAAAGAATGGAATCCTTATTCATGGCAGATACCATCTGAGGAGTTACTATATTGGGAGCAGATACGCCAACGAAGATGTCGGCACCTTTTAAAGCATCCGCTAAATTACCCGTTTCATTGTTCGGATTGGTAATCTCGGTCATTTTGATCTGCATCCAATTGAGACCTTCTGTTTGTTTGGATACAATACCTGTTTTGTCACACATAATGACATTTTGGAATCCATAAGTCAACAACAAATTTGTAATGGCAACACCTGCACTACCCGCACCATTGACCACTACTTTGCATTTTTCTTTATTCTTTTTAACGACCTTTAGTGCGTTAATGATACCAGCAAGTACCACGATTGCAGTACCATGTTGATCATCATGAAAAACAGGAATATCCAGAATCTTTTTTAACCGTTCTTCGATTTCGAAACAACGTGGAGCGCTGATATCCTCCAGATTTATTCCGCCATAGGCAGGAGCGATGTAAGTGACAGCCTTTATTATTTCCTCTGTATCCTGTGTATCCAGGCAAATAGGAATCGCATTTACTCCACCAAATTCTTTAAAAAGGACTGCTTTTCCTTCCATAACAGGCATAGCGGCATAAGGACCAATGTTACCAAGTCCAAGCACCGCGCTACCGTCTGAAACCACGGCAACGGTATTCGCTTTCATTGTGTATTTATAGACAGCTTCTTTATCAGTGGCGATGACTTTACATGGTTCGGCAACACCAGGCGTATAAGCATAAGATAAATCTTCTCTGGATCTTACAGGGGTCTTTGAAGTTATTTCGAGTTTACCGTTCCACTCTTCATGAAGTTTTAAAGCTTTTTCGTTCGTAGTCATTTTTTACTCCTATCTGCAGAAAAATTATTTTTTCTTTCTCATCATATAATATATATTTTTTTCTTTCAAGCGTAATTAAAATGTAAAAATGCACTTTTTTAAGGAAAGAGCATTTCATCCAGAATGTTCATGTAGGTATCCGCGTTGAAACGTTTCTTGTTTTCTACGTGCTTTTCTTTTAGACCTTCATAGAAACTACAGGATATAGGAAGATATAATTCTAATTTTTTGAGATAGCCTTCCGAAAAAAAATCTTTATTGCGTATTACAGAAAAATAAATGAGCTGATAACAATTATATAAAATGAAATCGATAAATGCATGATTCTCAGTTTGATAAGATGCTATGATCTGATGAATAAAATGCAACATTTTATTGACATTTTTTTCTTCTTGTTCCTTCTGTTTATCAAAAGTAAATATAGTCTGGTTCCATTGTTCGAAATCTTCTTTAATGTCTTGCAAATCATCTGTTAACTGCAGGAAAAAACCAAATGAAAGATAAAAGAACAAATCTTCTTTTGTAATTTCTTTCTCAACATAGTACCGGTCGATTAAGACAGATATGCCTCCTTTATAGAGAGATATATCCACTCGTTCTTCCATTGTTAAAGGGAGACTTTTGTTTTGCTGCTGTATACTATTTTCCTGAGCCTCTAACATCATGAGCAACAAAGCTGGCAGAGTAGAATCTTGATGATCGTTTGATTTTGTCGCAGCAAAGAGCAGGTCGCAAGTTTTCTGTTGATGTGGCGCTGTGGGAAATACGTTTTCCCCATTTAGATAGTGTCGGATGATTTGATTATATTCTTTTTTTTGTTCAATAGAATAGTTTTTATTATCAATAAAATTGTCTGTAAACGGATAAAGCATACTATAACCGAAACCTTCCATACTGAATTCCGATTTAACCTGATTCAATTCCTTGAACATCATATATACAATATAATTTCTTACGGCTTGACCAATTCCATCCAGAGCTAATTCAGGAGCAAATTTTCTCACATGAATTAAAAAATCCGTAAGTTCCTTTTGAAACGAATCCATGGTCTGTTGGCTCAGAGTGTTATGTAAATTAACGATGGATTCTTCTTGTAGGATAGTATTGACCATACATACCGTGCGCTTCTTCCATTTTTTTCGTCTGAAAGGTATGCGGGGAAATTTATTTAATTGTTTCATTACGTCATCGGAAACTGCTTGTAAGTATTGTTCATTTCTCTTTTTTGATTCCTCACTAACCTCAGACAGAAAATCAGGAAATGATTGACTGGCAGCATGCCATTTACTTTTTATAGCAGGAAGATAATATTCTTTTATAAGAGTGAGATCGGATTGATTCATTGTTCCCCTTTTCTGCGCGATTGTTTGCGCATCTATTGACTTCTATAGAATTATCTATTTTAGACATTTACAAAAGTATATCACATAATAAGGTATCTATGAAGTGATAAACGACAGAAGAGTAATGGACAAATCCACATAAAAAAAACTTTTCATTTTCACAAAAATAGTGTATAATATGGGAAATGCATAGCAATTCAAAAGACATATCTGTTTTAATTCCCTAAAAAAACAAATAAAATGATAGATGATGATTGAAGAAATAGTAATATTTTAAATATTCGTTATGAATGTTAATATGGAGGAACTATATGAGAGAAAAGTACGAATCACTTGCACTTTCTGATCTTCGTGAGATTGCAAAGACACGAGGGCTTAAAGGTGCGACTTCCTTGAAAAAAGCGGCTTTGATCGACGCTATGTTAGAGGCGGATGAGAAAGACAAATCACTGGGAAAAGATGTAGAGCCTAAAATGGTACTAAATAAACCAGGAGAAGTAAAGGAAAGTAAAAAAGAGGAAGAGGAAAAATTTCCCACAGAACTCGACAGTGGTGTCGTGGCGCACGGTATCTTGGAAGTCATGCCGGACGGATATGGATTTATCCGATGTGCTAATTATTTACCTGGTGAAAATGATGTGTATGTGGCACCAAGCCAGATTCGCCGCTTTAACATGAAGACAGGTGACATCATTGATGGGAATACAAGAATAAAAACACAAAGCGAGAAATTCAGTGCTTTATTATTTGTTAAGAAAATTAATAATCTGCCACCCGAGGTGGCAGCGAGAAGAAAAAATTTTGAGGATATGACACCTATTTTCCCAAATGAAAGATTACGGCTTGAGACTCCTGGCTCCACAGTATCCATGCGAATTATGGATTTAATGAGTCCGGTGGGTAAAGGGCAAAGAGGGATGATCGTATCACCTCCAAAAGCAGGTAAGACTACATTGCTCAAGGAAGTAGCGAAATCTGTGAAACAAAATAGTCCGAATATGCATCTTATTATCTTGTTAATTGATGAACGCCCAGAAGAGGTTACGGATATTCGGGAGGCAATTGAAGGACCAAATGTAGAAGTTATTTATTCTACTTTTGATGAATTGCCGGATCATCATAAGAGAGTTTCCGAGATGGTAATCGAAAGAGCAAAACGTCTTGTAGAGCATAAGAAAGATGTTATGATCCTGCTTGATAGTATTACACGTCTGACAAGGGCCTACAACCTGACAGTCCCACCAAGTGGAAGAACTTTGTCCGGTGGTCTGGATCCGGCGGCACTTCATATGCCGAAGAGATTTTTTGGAGCAGCCAGAAATATGAGGGAAGGCGGAAGTCTTACGATTCTTGCAACGGCGCTTGTTGAAACAGGAAGTAAGATGGATGATGTGGTATATGAAGAGTTTAAGGGAACCGGGAATATGGAGATGGTTCTTGATAGAAAATTATCGGAGCGTCGCGTGTTTCCTGCAATCGATATACCAAAGTCTGGCACCAGAAGAGAAGATCTGCTGTTGACAGTGGAAGAGCTGGAAGCAATTACTATTATGCGAAAGGCACTTAACAGTATGAAACCGGAAGAAGCAGTGGATAAGATACTTGATATGTTCATGAAAACAAAGACAAATATGGAATTTGTCAATACCGTGAAAAAGATCAGATTCATATAGGTTATAATTTGACAAAAAGTACTTGCATGTAATTATTTTCTATGCTACAATAAAAAAGCTGTTTATGAGATGAGAACAAAACGATTACTAAGATTTATATAGAGAGGTGAAAGCAATGAGAGAAGGAATTCATCCTGATTATCATCAGGCAACTGTAACATGTAACTGCGGTAATACATTTGTGACTGGTTCAACAAAACCTGAAATTCACGTAGAAGTTTGTTCAAAATGTCACACATTCTACACAGGTCAACAGAAATCTGTAAGAGCTGACGGACGTATTGATAAGTTTAATAAGAAATATGGTGTGGAAAGCAAATAAGTATTGCAGACAAGGTTGAGGTATCATTATCTCAACCTTATTTTTGCTATATAAAGATATGATTCCTATTTGGAACGAACAAGTGTTTGAGATACTCATATAGCGATAAAGGACTGGAGTTAGAATGAAAAAAACAAAGATAAATAGATCCTCGGGAATAGGAGGGCAGGCAGTTCTGGAGGGTGTCATGATGAAAAATAATGATACTTATGCAGTTGCAGTCAGAAAGCCAAATGGAGAAATTGAAATCGAGACACAAGAATTTGTAGGTGTTTTGCGGGAGAGTAAATGGAAGAAAATGCCGTTTATCAGAGGCGTTTTTAATTTTATTGACTCTTTGATGCTGGGAATGAGGGCATTGACCTTTTCATCCTCATTCTATGAAGAGGAGAATACTCAGGAGACTAAAACAGATAAACTCATGAATAAAATATTTAAAGAGAAAGCGGAGAAAGTATTTGTAGGTTTAACGATTGCCTTTTCTATCGTTATGGCAGTTGCTATATTTATGATTCTGCCTTACTTTCTTTCTTCTATTCTATTTCATAAATTTGTGCGGAATCTGTCTCTTCTGGCTATCTTTGAAGGCGTTTTGCGTATTTTGATATTTGTCTTATATATAGTTGCAATATCTGCGATGAAAGATATCCGCAGAGTATATCAGTACCATGGAGCGGAACATAAATGTATCAATTGTATTGAAAAAGGAAGGCCTTTGACAGTTAGAAATGTCATGAGGAGTTCTAAACAGCACAAGCGATGCGGTACCAGTTTTATGCTGTTTGTTATGTTTGTAAGTATTGTTCTGTTTTTCTTTATCAGGGTTGAAAATCCGGCATATCGGGTACTGATCCGTATCTTATTGATACCTGTGATAGCGGGAATATCGTATGAAATCATCCGGTTGGCGGGCAGGAGCAATCATATTATTGTGCGGATTATTTCGGCACCAGGCATGCTCCTTCAAAGGTTGACCACCAGGGAGCCAGAGGAAGATATGGTGGAGGTCGCGATTGCTTCAGTAGAAGCCGTCTTTGACTGGAAAAAATATTTATTGGATACATTTGGCTATGAAGTAGATGATTCCTGGTTAGATGTTGAAGCAGACAGTACAGAAGAGGCAGGTAACAATGACGAACCTATTGGTAACTAAAAGATGAAGTATGGAGCTGTTTATGAAGAGGGCTACAGGCGGTTGTCCCAGCATAAGATTGAGAATGCAAATTTGGATGCCAGGTTACTGCTTGAATCAATATGCCGTACGAACAGAAATGATTTATTAGCGCATGCGGATAAAGAAGTATCATCGGAAGAGTATATAACATACCAACAAGCTATAAAGAAAAGAGCACAACACATTCCGTTGCAGTATATAACAGGTTCACAAGAATTTATGGGTCTTTCCTTTAAAGTAAATGATAGTGTTCTGATACCAAGGCAAGATACAGAAATCTTGGTAGAAGAAGCTATGCTCCGCTTGCATGACGGTATGCGTATTTTAGATATGTGCACGGGATCAGGTTGTATCCTTTTGAGTCTGCTTCATTATTCAAATGATTGTATTGGTACTGGGGTGGATATTTCATCGGAGGCGTTGGCAGTCGCAAAGACGAATGCCGAATGTCTGGGGATTTCGGCTGAATTTATACAAAGTGATTTATTTCAAGAATTAAAAAACAAAGATAAATTTGATATGTTGGTGGCGAACCCGCCGTATATCCAGACAAGTATTGTGAAAGATCTGATGCCTGAGGTAAAGGAGCATGAACCTTTAATCGCACTTGACGGAAAAGAAGACGGCCTTTTTTTCTACCGAAAAATCATATCGGAATGCTCTATATATTTAAACGGGGGTGCGTTAGTACTATTTGAAATAGGATACGATCAGGGTCAACAGGTGAAGAGTCTCATGGAGAGTAAAGGTTTTTTAGAAGTGGTGGTAAAGAAGGATCTTGCAGGTTTGGATCGTGTCGTTGCAGGTACTTTGGTGAAAGGATAAAGTGTAAAAATGTTTGATAGATTAGAGGATTTATTAATTCGATTTGAAGAGATTTTGGGTGAGCTGAATGAACCTACCGTTACGAACAACCAGGACAGATTCCGTTCTTTAATGAAGGAACAAAGTGAATTGACGCCAATTGTTGAGGCATATAGGGAATATAAAAAGTGTAATAAGGATATTGAAGACAGTCTTGCGATGCTAGAGATGGAGTCTGACGAAGAAATGCGTGATATGTTAAAAGAAGAATTAAATACTGCAAAAAAACGCGTGGAGGAGTTACAACAGGAGTTAAAGATTCTTTTGCTTCCAAAAGATCCAAATGATGAAAAGGATGTTATTGTAGAAATTCGTGCTGGCGCAGGCGGAGATGAAGCGGCTTTGTTTGCCGCACAGATGTATCGGTTATATGTCCATTATGCGGAGAAACAGCGTTGGAAGGTAGAGACCGTCAGTGTGGATGAAATTGGCATCGGTGGAGTAAAGGAAGTTAGCTTTATCATTAATGGAAATGGAGCTTATTCTAAATTAAAATATGAAAGTGGTGTACATCGTGTACAACGTATTCCGGAAACGGAATCCGGAGGGAGGATTCATACTTCTACCATCACTGTCGCGGTAATGCCAGAAGTCGAAGAGGTGGATGTGGTCATTGAAGATAAAGACATTCGCATTGATGTTATGCGTGCGTCAGGAAATGGAGGACAGTGCGTCAACACAACTGATTCCGCTGTTCGCTTGACCCATTATCCAACAGGAATTGTAGTATACAGCCAGACGGAAAAGTCACAATTACAGAATAAAGAGAAAGCGTTCGCACTCTTACGTGCCAAGCTTTATGATATAGAGCAACAAAAGCAACATGACGCAGAAGCGGAGCTTCGAAGGAGTCAGATCGGTACCGGAGATCGTTCGGAGAAGATACGGACTTACAACTTTCCGCAAGGCCGGGTGACGGATCATAGAATCAAGCTTACGCTTTACAAGATTGATTCTATTATGAACGGAGATATTGAGGAGTTATTAGATAGCCTTATTGCAGCGGATCAGGCGGCAAAGCTGGCAAAGATGAACAATGCTGACTAAGGCAGTGAGGGTATTAGGAGAATAAGAAATGAATATATCTAATATAAAATATATTCTGGAGATTGAAAAATGCGGTTCTATTACGTTAGCGGCCAAACGATTATTTGTAGCACAGCCCAATCTGAGTAAGATTGTAAAAGAAGTGGAAAGTGAGTATGATATCACAATTTTCAACAGAAGCCCGAAAGGTGTTAAAGTTACATCAGAAGGTAAAAAATTTATTCGGAAACTAAAAGAAATACAAGAGAAGATCGATGGCTTGGAAAGTGATTTTCTTGAATTTGATAAAAACCGTATCTCGGCGAAAATTGCATGTCCGAGAGCAAGTTATGTATCCTATGCATTTACAAGGTTCATTGAGAAACTGGATCCCAATAAAACAATTTCTATTCATTTTCAGGAAACCAGTGCTATGGCTGCGATTCATAATTTAGAAGATCATCAATACGATTTGGGAATTATACGATTTGAAAAGCAATATGAGCAATCCTATTTTTCCTTATTGGATTCGAAACATATTGATTATCAGCTTCTGTTGGATTTTAATTTCGTATTATTATGTTCTGAAAATAATTCCCTGGCGAAAAAGAAAGTGATTACCAGAGAAGCGTTGCGTGATATGATTCAGATTATGCACGGTGATATCAAGTATCCAGAAGGAATTAATACCGAAAATATGGAAGATGAAAATGCATTCCATATTCTTGGAAAAAAGCGAATTTATGTCTACGAAAGGGGGAGTCAGTTCGATTTGCTTCATGAAATTAATTCCTCTTATATGTGGGTGTCGCCAATGCCCGAATCGACACTTGTACAACATGGTCTTGTACAAAGGGAATGTAAGAGTCTGACAACACATATGTGTGATTATTTGATTTTTCATAGACATCATAATAGAAGTAGCGAAATAGATGAGTTCATAAATGAATTAAACATCGTAGCAAAAAAGTTATCCCAGTCATAAGACTGGGATTTTTATTATATAAATTTAATATGATAGTCATGCATATTTGTGATTGGATAATCCCTTTTTTTAATGATAAAATTCTCATTAGCGAATATAATCATATATTCGGAACAGGTGGCCAATTTGTATAAGGGTTTTGCTGGTCTCATTTCTCTTATACGGCTGGCTTCATCATCATTAGAATCGGCTTGCCGATTCATTTTTTACGCTATAAGAATTACCATGTTAGCATTAGGAGGAAAAATATGAAAAGAATAATGAAAACGATGGATGGGAATCATGCGGCAGCACACGCGTCATATGCGTATACTGAAGTTGCAGCTATTTATCCAATCACACCTTCATCTGTTATGGCAGAGGCTACAGATGAATGGGCTACAGATGGCAGAAAAAATATCTTTGGCCAGACAGTACAAATTACAGAAATGCAATCAGAGGGCGGTGCGGCAGGCACGGTGCATGGTTCCTTGGTAGCAGGTGCGTTAACAACAACCTATACAGCTTCCCAAGGATTGTTACTGATGATTCCTAATTTATATAAAATAGCCGGGGAACAGCTTCCGGGAGTTTTTAACGTGTCTGCACGTTGTGTTGCGACACATGCACTGAATATATTTGGAGATCATTCCGATGTATATGCATGTAGACAAACAGGATGCGCAATGCTATGTAGCTCAAGTGTACAAGAAGTTATGGATTTAACACCGGTTGCCCATTGTGCAGCAATCAAAGGAAAGATTCCATTTATTAATTTCTTTGACGGTTTTCGTACTTCTCATGAAATTCAAAAAGTTGAGACTTGGGATTATGAAGATTTGAAAGATTTAGTGGATATGGATGCAATAGATGAATTCCGTAAGAATGCATTAAATCCGAATCATCCTTGTCAGAAAGGCTCTGCACAAAATCCAGATATATTCTTCCAGACAAGAGAAGCTTGTAATCCGTATTATGATGCAATGCCTGAAATCGTTCAGAATTACATGGATAAGGTGAATGCAAAAATTGGTACCGATTATAAATTATTTAATTACTATGGTGCCAAAGATGCAACTCATATTATTATCGCAATGGGCTCTGTAAATGATACGATAGAAGAGACTATCGATTACATGAATCAGATTGGACATAAAGTAGGAGTTGTCAAAGTTCGTTTATATCGTCCATTCAGTGCCAAAGCACTTCTTGAAGCAATTCCGGATACCGTAAAACAGATATCTGTATTAGACCGTACAAAAGAGCCAGGATCTATTGGAGAACCATTATATCAAGATGTTATAACAGCTTTAAAAGGATCAAAACTAAATGATGTAAAAGTTTTATCAGGACGTTATGGACTTGGATCAAAGAACACCACACCGGCTCAAATTGTAGCTGTTTACCAGAACGAAGAAAAAGAAAGATTTACTATTGGTATCATTGATGATGTAACAAATCTTTCTCTATCCACAGGAAAAGAAATTGTTACTACGCCGGAAGGAACCATTAACTGTAAGTTTTGGGGACTTGGAGCAGACGGTACGGTAGGTGCAAATAAAAATTCTATTAAGATTATCGGTGATAACACAGATATGTATGCACAGGCTTATTTTGATTATGATTCTAAAAAGTCTGGCGGTGTTACCATGTCACATTTGCGTTTTGGTAAAAAACCGATTAAATCAACTTACTTAATTAAACAGGCAAATTTTGTTGCATGCCATAATCCTGCGTATATCCGTAAATATAATATGGTGCAGGAATTAGTGGATGGCGGAACCTTCCTACTGAATTGCCCATGGCAAGGTGAAGAGTTGGAGAATCATTTACCAGGTCAGGTAAAACGTTATCTTGCGGAACACCATATTAAATTTTATACCATTGATGGTGTAAAGATCGGTATCCAGACAGGAATGGGACCTACAAGGATCAATACCATATTACAGTCAGCATTCTTTAAATTGGCAGATATTATTCCAGCGGATAAAGCAAATGAATTGATGAAAGCGGCAGCCAAGGCGACCTATGGAAGAAAAGGGGAAGAAGTTGTTCAGAAGAACTGGGCAGCTATCGATGCAGGAGCAGGTCAAGTAGTTGAAATTAAAGTTCCGGAAAGCTGGAAAAATTGTGAAGACGAAGATCTGACAGGTAAAAAAGCAATCGGAAACAGAAAAGATGTAGTTGATTTTGTAAATAATATCCAATCCAAGGTAAATGCACAAGAAGGAAATACACTTCCAGTTTCTGTAGTATCTGCATACGTAGATGGCAGTACCCCTTCTGGTTCATCCGCATATGAAAAAAGAGGAATTGCAGTTAACGTTCCATCCTGGAATTGTGAAAACTGTATTCAATGTAATTTCTGTTCTTATGTCTGTCCTCACGGTGCAATCAGACCAGTTGTAATGACAGAAGAGGAAGCAGAGAAGGCACCGAACATACTGCAAAAATCACCTATGACGGGTATGCCTGGATACTATTTCTGCATTACAGTATCGGTATTAGATTGTACTGGATGTGGTTCCTGTGCAAATGTCTGCCCAGGGAAAAAAGGGGAGAAGGCGCTTACCATGAACAGCCTTGAGTCCAGTTTGGATAGACAAAAAATATTTGACTATGCGATTACATTACCATCAAAACAAGAGATTCTTGATAAATTCAAGGAGACAACAGTAAAAGGAAGTCAGTTTAAACAACCACTCCTTGAGTTCTCAGGTGCATGTGCAGGATGTGGAGAAACACCGTATGCAAAATTGATCACACAATTATTCGGTGACAGAATGTATATTGCAAACGCAACAGGATGCTCCTCTATCTGGGGTAATTCATCTCCATCAACTCCTTATACTGTCAATGAAAAAGGACATGGCCCTGCATGGGATAATTCCTTATTTGAGGACAATGCAGAATTTGGGTATGGTATGTTGCTTGCGCAGCGTGCAATCAGAGACGGATTAAAATCAAAAGTCACTGAAATTATGAATGATGAAAAGGCATCAGAAACAGTAAAAGAGGCATGTCTGAAATATGTAACAACATTCCAGAATGGTTCCTTAAATGGAGATGCAACTGATAAATTGGTAGAAGCATTAACAGATATTGATTGCGATACTTGCAGATACATAATAAAGAATAAAGACTTTTTGGCTAAAAAATCTCAATGGATATTTGGTGGAGATGGATGGGCTTATGATATTGATTTTGGAGGCTTAGATCATGTACTTGCAAGTGGTCAGGATCTGAATGTAATGGTATTTGATACAGAAGTATATTCTAATACAGGCGGACAATCTTCAAAGTCAACACCAACTGGAGCAGTTGCACAATTTGCTGCAGGTGGAAAAGAAGTTAAGAAAAAAGATATGGCAAGCATAGCAATGAGTTATGGGTATGTATATGTAGCGCAGATATCAATGGGTGCTGATTATGCCCAGACGGTGAAAGCGATTGCAGAAGCGGAAGCCTATCCGGGACCATCCCTTATTATAGCGTATGCACCATGTATTAATCATGGTATTAAAATAGGTATGAATAAAGTACAGACAGAAGAGAAGAAAGCAGTTGAGACAGGATACTGGCATTTGTTCAGATTTAATCCTGATGCAGAGAAAAAATTTGTTCTGGACAGTAAAGCACCTACCCAGGAATATAAAGATTTCTTAAAAGGTGAAGTTCGTTATACATCTCTTGCATTAAAGAATCCTGAAAAGGCAGAAACATTATTTGAAAAAGCAGAAGAATATGCGAAGGAACGATACACGTACTTACAAAAATTAATTACATTGTATGGTGATGAATAATAGTTCAGAGCGGGTTTAAAAGAAAGGCATCCGACGTCGATAGCGGATGCCTTTTTACCTGCGTTCTAACAACTACATAGTGTACAGGAAATGGAGATAATTATGATTAATAAAGATGCAACGATATTGACCATCAAACATGAAGTTCTATACGAGGTGGCTAAGCTTGCCTTTGCAGGTGAATATGAAGAAAAAAAAGAGGCACTTCCATATAAAATGATACCAGGACAACAGGCTAAATTTCGCTGCTGTGTATACAAAGAAAGAGAAATTATCCGCCAGCGTGTGCGTATGGCAGAGGGAAAAAGTCCTACTGGGAGAGAAAGTAAAAATATTGTTCAGGTAATTAATACGGCTTGTGAAGAATGTCCAATCTCTCGCTTTGTAGTAACGGATAATTGTCAGAAATGTATGGCAAAATCTTGCCAGCAGGCATGTCGGTTCGGAGCAATCAGTATGGGAAAAGATAAATCTTATATCGATCCTGCAAAATGTAAAGAATGCGGCCAGTGCGCAAAGGCCTGTCCTTATAATGCCATTGCCGATTTAGTTCGTCCTTGCAAGAGAAGTTGTCCGGTAGATGCGATTACGATGGATGAAAATGGTATTTGTGCGATTGATGAAAATAAATGTATTCAGTGCGGGCATTGTGTACATAGCTGTCCATTTGGGGCTATCGGGACAAAGACATTTATCGTAGATATCATCCGCGCCATTCTTTCGGGGAAAAAAGTATATGCCATGCTGGCTCCTGCCGCAGAAGGACAATTTGGTAATGATATTACAATGGCAAGCTGGAAGACAGCATTGAAAAAGATAGGTTTTGCAGATATGATTGAAGTAGGACTTGGCGGTGATATGACGGCTTATTATGAAGCGGAGGAGTGGGCTCTGGCATATGAAAAAGGTGAAAAAAAATCGACTTCTTGTTGTCCTGCCTTCGTTAATTTAGTAAAGAAGCACTTCCCAGAGCAGAAAGAGATTATTTCCACGACCGTATCTCCGATGTGTGCGCTATCCAGAATGCTGAAAGCAAAAGATAAGGATTGTATTACGGTATTTATAGGACCTTGCATTGCAAAAAAGGCCGAAACACAGGATAAATCGTTAGTTAATAATGCGGATTATGCGCTTACGTTTGGAGAAATAAGAGCCATGTTTAGAGCAAAAGAAGTTGAACTTCTTCCAGAAAGTAATAATATCCAGGAAGCAAGTACCTTTGGAAAAAGGTTTGGAAATGCTGGAGGAGTTACCGCTGCTGTAATTGAATCCCTCAAAGAGATGAATAAATATGAAGATGTGAAGGTGTGTAAAAGTAATGGAGCGGCCGAATGTAAAAAGGCATTGACATTGCTAAAATTCGGTAAGCTGGAAGAGGATTTTATAGAAGGTATGATATGTTTAGGTGGATGTGTAGGAGGGCCTAGCCGCCATAGAGGAGAAATAGAGTCAAAGAAAGCAAGGGATCAACTGATTGGGGAAGCAGATCAAAGAGGAATCAATGAAAACCTCAAAAACTATGATATGAATCAATTCTCTATGCATAAGGCAGAATAGTAGGAAAAAATAAAAATGGGAAGGACACTTCATCTATGGGAAAAATAGTGATTGCATCGGATATACACGGTTCTGCATACTATTGCGAAAAATTAATCGAGGCTTATCAGAATGAAGAGGCAGACAAAATGCTCTTGCTAGGGGATATTTTATACCATGGTCCGAGAAATGAGTTACCGAAAGGGTATCATCCCAAAGAAGTCATTCGAATGCTAAATGAATTACAGAAGGATATTTTATGTGTGAGGGGAAACTGCGATTCAGAGGTAGATCAGATGGTACTTGATTTTCCAATCATGGCTGAATACTGCATTTTGTATCAGAAAGAGCAGATGGTATTTGCAACACATGGCCATTCTTATCATGAGGATGCACTGCCGAAATTGCATCATGGGGATATTTTGTTACATGGTCACACACATGTGCCTGCTTGTAAAAAGTATGAAAACTATGTTTACATGAATCCGGGGTCTGTATCCATACCCAAAAATGGAAGCTGGCATGGATACATGACTTGGGAAAAAAATTGCTTTCAATGGAAAGATTTATCGGGTCAATGTCATTTAGATTATAAAGAAGAAATGTTTTAGATTTAAAACCAAAATGTATGCACATACTATTCCCGAGGTGATGAATAGTGGGAACAAATAAAAAAACAATATCAAAAATAGTGAGAACTAAGGAATACCAGGAAGTATTGGAAGAACAGAAAAATCAAAACAAATTTAATCATGTGACTCAAAAGAATACGCCTGAAAATCAAAATCAGGAACACAATGTAAGAAAAGAAGGAATTGGAAAGGTGAATCAACTAAAATAGCATCCGAAAGGATGCTGTTTTATGGTCGTGTTGGAAAACCATTAGTACTATTGAACTAATTCCTTTTGTATCGTACAATGGTCTTATAGACTAAATGTTTGTGTAAGACATTATCAAAAGAGAAATGGGGAAAGAAAAATGAAAAAAAAGAGACGAAAGATGAACAGTATACGCACTAAGATGATATTGGGAATTATGCTTATTTGTATCATTCCACTAATTATTGTAGGCTTAGGTTCTTATGCAATCTCACAATCTATTTTAGATAAGAAATTGACGTTAACGAGTACACAATCGTTAACGGAAATTAATGATGGGTTAAATGAGTATATCGATGCCTTATGTAGTATTGTAACGATAACATCTGATAATACACATTTGGTAAATGTAGATATAGGCAATAATAGTAGTTTTATACAGGAAATAGTAGATACCATAATAACGAGTAAAGAAGATATTCTGGGGGCATATTTTGGGACTGCGACCCATCAATTTATAATTTCAGAGAATAAGGAAATGCCAGATGGATATGATCCTACCACAAGAGACTGGTATCATCAGGCAGTAGAGAATCATGGTAAAATTATTATAACAGCACCGTATGAAGATGCATCAACGAAGAGTAATGTAATAACGATAGCAAGAACAGTCGAAAAAAACGGAAAAGTGATAGGCGTTATGGCAATCGACTGTTCTTTAGCAACGCTTACCGAAAGGATGAATCAAAAGAAAATAGGAAACACAGGATACGTATTTATGGCCACTATCGATGGCACTATTTTGACACATCCACAATCAGAACTGATCAATACCAAGGAAGCGACCAAAGTATCATTTTGGAATAGAGCACAAGCGGAGGATAGTGGATTCGTAAAATATCAATATTCAGGAGTGGACAAGTTCGGCGTATTTCAGACAAACTCAATTACCGGCTGGAAATTAATTGCTACTTTAGATGAATCCGAACTAACGAATGATACAAAGGTGATCTTAATGAGTACCGTGTCAATTATTTTGATCATGCTGGTGATTTCATCCATTTCAGCAATCGTTTTGAGTAACGGAATTACAAAAAATATATATAACCTTAAAGAAGTATTTGCAAAAGCCTCGGAAGGAGATTTAACTGTCTCTATCGTGGCTAAAACAAAAGATGAATTTGCTGATTTGGCAGATTCCTTTAATAAGATGATTCATAATATATCAGAATTAATAGAGCGGGTCACAACTTCATCAGATACGATCATGGAGACATCATCGAATCTAGCCGATATGTCTTCCGAGGTTACCTTAGCAATGGGAGAGGTGGCAAGAGCGATTGAAGAAGTATCGCGGGGTGCGGTTAATCAGGCACAAGATACACAGACCAGTGTAATTGAGACGGAAAATCTTGCTGAAAAATTAGATGTGATCAGTGGAAATTCCATAGATATGAATGATATCTCTAAAAATACGAAAGAATTAAGTGCCAAAGGCCTCAATATGGTGGATACCTTAATTCAAAAGTCGAACGAGACCAAAGCCTCAACGGATGAAGTGAATACGATGGTCGGTGATATGTATGAAAGTACAAAACAGATTAGTGCTATATCAGATACATTAACAAACATAACAACGCAGACCAACCTATTATCCTTAAATGCCAGTATAGAGTCTGCACGTGCAGGGGAAGCGGGACGAGGGTTCTCTGTTGTTGCAGGGGAAATCAGAAAATTAGCAGAACAATCCAATGCATTTACAGAAGAAATAAAGGTGATTATAGATAACATACAAATGAAATCGGAAACGGCAGCTAAAGCTATTCAATCTACAAAAATCATTGTAGATGAGCAGGATATAGCAGTTGGAGAGACAAAAGAGATATTCAGTGAGATTCTATCTGCAATTGAAGCAATGATTGTGAAAGTAGATGAAATAGCTGGATCAATTACCGTAACAAATACAAATAAGACTTCACTTGTATCGGCAATTGAAAATATTTCGGCCGTATCACAGCAAACAGCATCTTCTTCAGAGGAAGTCACAGCCTCTACAGAGGAGGTTACAGCGACTATGGAGGAATTTAACCGATATTCAAATGAATTAAAAAAATTAGCGAATCATTTAGAGGATCAACTGAGAAAATTTAAGACTAAATAATGGAAGGCGCATAGTGTTCGTGATATAATGACATAAAAATATGATTGGAGTATTCTATGAAAAAGCAATTGTCAGAGATGACAGTAGAAGAATTATGGAAGCTGTTTCCAATTATTTTGACAGAACATGACCCGGTTTGGAGTAAGTGGTACGATGATGAATACGAATACTTACGAGATGTATTGCCGTTAGCTCAGATTGTCCGTATCAGCCATATCGGCAGTACCACTATAAACAGTATTATGGCAAAACCGATCATAGATATTTTGGTGGAGGTAAACAAAGATTGTGAATTAGTTTCCATTAAAAAGATTCTGGTAGAATGTGGATATATTTGTATGTCTGAGAAGGAAAAAAAACTTTCTTTTAACAAGGGTTATACCATTGATGGTTTTGCGGAAAAGGTGTTTCATTTGCACCTGCGGTATTGCGGTGATAATGATGAGTTATATTTTCGGGATTATTTAATAGAACATATCGATATTGCAAAAGAATATGAGCAGTTAAAAATGGACTTATGGACAAAATACGAACATGACCGTGATGCTTATACGGAAGGTAAAACAAAATTTGTCAGAAAATATACCGAAATAGCAAAAGCACTTAGGGATACAGAATCAACGAATATGGGAGAGATAAACTAAAATGAGAAGAAGTGATAGACAATTAACAGAGGCACAAGTAATGGAAATCTTAGAAAAATGTGAATATGGTATACTGTCTACGGTAGGAGAAGATGGTTATCCTTATGGAGTGCCCGTAAGTTATGTCATGGTGTCCAATAAAATTTATATTCATGCAGCAAAGGGAGTTGGTAAGAAACTTGAAAATATTCAAAACAATTCGAAGGTCTGCTTTACGGTTGTTGGAAACACGGAAGTTCTCCCATCTCAATTTGCTGCAAAATATGAAAGTGCGATTGTTTTTGGAAAGGCAAAAATACTTCTGGATAAACGTAATGCTCTTGAAAAAATGATAGAAAAATATAGTATCGAATTTAAAGAAGCAGGTACAAAGTACATAGATGCGGCAATGGACAAGGTGGATATCTATGAGATTACAATGGAATCTGTGACGGGGAAAGCCAGAAGATAAATGAGGGGGGGGTATACAATGATGAGAGATCCGGAACAGACAATAGGCAACCTGATTGATAAAGTTGGCGTGGCGCTTATTAGCTCTATGGACAGCGAGGGTTATCCGAATACAAAAGCAATGCTGCCGCCAAGAAAACGAGAAGGAATCCGGGAATTTTTTTTTACAACGAATACATCTTCCATGCGGGTAAGTCAATATCGTACCAACCCGAAGGGCTGCATCTATTTTTGTGATAAAAGATTTTTCAGAGGTGCCATGTTAAGGGGAACGGTTGAAGTGCTGGAAGACATGGAAAGCAAGGAAATGATATGGCAGGAAGGCGATACCATGTATTATCCATTAGGAGTAACGGATCCCGATTATTGTGTTTTGCACTTTACAGCAACGAGTGGAAGATTTTACAGTAAATTTAAATCCGAAGATTTTGAAATTTAGCAAGGAATTTTTTTCTTGCTTTTTTTTATTTATTGATAAAACAGATGACATCAAGTAGAATCTAAGCAACAGATAAATTAGTCTTGTCTTTTATGGGAGAATGCGTATGAATACGATATATTATTTTACAGGTACGGGAAATAGTTTGCAGATTGCCAACGATTTGAGTAAAGAATTAGAGGAGTGTCAGGTTCGAAAGATTGCTGATTATGCGAATGAGAGGATAGATGGAAAGACACTTGGAATGGTATTCCCTGTCTATATGTGGGGGGTTCCGCTGATCATTGCTGATTTCTTGCAAAAAGTAAACGTTTCTAAGAACACATACATTTATGCAGTTGCTAATTATGGGGGAATGCCCGGCAAGGCACTTGACCAATGCCAGGAAATATTGGAAAAACGAAACTTAACATTATCTGCCGGATTTCTGATACGTATGCCAGGTAATTTTATTATTGGGTATGGGGCAAGAGGTGAGAGCGAACAGAGAAAATTATTTGCAAAGGAGAGTAAAAAAGTAAGGATAATGGCTGATTGCATAAAAGCTGGAAAGGTATCTAGAATTGAGAAAAGTCATGCAATGATAGACCGTGTTTTTGCAAACTATTATTATAAAATGATCAGTGGATTGCATGATAAGGATCGAAATTTTACAGTTGATGATGATTGTAATGGATGTAGTCTGTGTGCAAAAAAATGCCCGGTTCATAATATTACTATGTTAGAGGGAAAACCTATTTGGAACCATCATTGTGAATTGTGTGTGGCATGTATTCAGAGCTGCCCGAATAAGGCAATAGATTATAATGGAAAGACAAAGAATAGAAAAAGATATTTGAATCCATTCGTATAATACGATCAAATGATCTTTAGAGTTAACGATTCGGATACGAAGGAAGAAGGGACAGCGGTATGGAACAGACAAAACGATTATTCGATGCAGATGCTTATCAGACAAAGTTTGTTGCAACGGTACTATCGTGTAAAGAAATAATTGAAAACAAGGAAAAGAAATACCAGGTAATTTTGGACCAGACATTATTTTTCCCGGAAGAGGGCGGACAAAGTGCAGATCAGGGGATGATTCAGAATAGTAAGGTATTGGATGTACAGATAAGAGATAATATTATTACGCATACACTGGAGCAGAATATTCCGGCAGGAAGTACGGTGGAAGGAGAAATTGACTGGAACCATCGCTTTTATAATATGCAGCAGCATACGGGAGAACATATCTTTTCCGGATTGGTGCATGCGCAGTTTGGATATGACAATGTTGGATTCCACTTGAGCGATCAGGTGGTAACGATGGATTTTAATGGCATGTTATCAGATACAGAAGTCAGGAAGATAGAACAGCAAGTAAATGAGTGTATTGTGAAAGACCTGCCGATAGAGGTTTCATTCCCCCAAAAGGAGGAACTGCAGAAGATGGAATATCGCAGTAAAATCGAGCTTACAGGACAAGTCCGAATCGTAGCGGTGCCCGGATATGATATCTGTGCCTGTTGTGCACCGCATGTGAAAAGTACGGGAGAAATAGGAATACTGAAGGTCGTAAATACTCAGAATTATAAAGGAGGTATCCGTATCTTTATTCTTTGCGGTTTTCGTGCATTAGCCGACTATCAGGAAAAGCTGGACAATGTATTATCTATTTCTAAAATGTTATCTGCAAAACCTGAGTTGGTGGCAGAGGCAACTCAAAAAATTAAGAATGATTTAGGAGCAGTAAGACAAGAGCTAATTGCTGCAAAACAGGAATTGATGATGCATAAAATTACACAGATTCCAGAACAAGTTGTAAATGTCTGCTTATTTGAAAAAGAGGCGGAAGCAGGAATCTTGCGTATGGCAGTCAATACACTGGTACAAAAACATACCGGATTTTGCGGGGTATTTGTGGGAACAGATGAAACAGGATATCGCTATATGGTAGGTATCGGGGAAGGGGATGCAAGAGAAATTGAAAACCATCTAAAAGAAGAATTCCAGGCAAAGGGCGGTGGCTCTGCAGAGATGATTCAAGGTTCTTTGCAGGGAACAGCTGAGAAGATAAAAGAGTTATTTTTAGCTTTATAATAGCAGACATTTATATAGGAGATGACCAAAGATGAATCTATATGAGAGCATAGGGGCCTATCAGCCATATAATGAGCAGGAACAAAAAGACCGTATGATGATGCTGGATTTCATGAATAGAAACCCAGATTATTTATTGCGCAGTAATACAGCGGCACACTTTACAGCTTCTTCGTGGGTAGTAAATCCGTCTAAGACAAAAATACTCATGATTTATCACAATATTTACCATTCGTGGTCATGGACAGGTGGTCATGCGGATGGAGAGGAGAACCTTTCTGCAGTTGCAATGCGGGAACTGGGAGAAGAAACAGGAATCAAGAGTGCTCGATTACTTTTGGATGATATCTTTTCATTGGAGACTTTGACTGTGGATGGACATAAGAAACGGGGAGAATATGTTTCTTCGCATCTACATCTGAATCTTACATACCTGATTGAAGCAGATGAGAATGATTCATTATTGGTAAAGCCGGATGAGAATAGCGGTGTAAAGTGGTTTAGCTTTGACGAAGCGGTAAAAGCGGTCAGTGAACCGTGGATGATGGAACGTATCTATAAGAAACTGCATGAGAAAATAAAGAATGGATAGTAAAAGGAGTTACGTATGATAGCATTAATTGTGGCATATTCCTCAAATAGAGTGATTGGAAATAAAGGAATGATACCTTGGAAGATAAAAGGGGAACAGAAAAGATTCAAAGAATTTACGACAGGAAATGTTGTTATTATGGGAAGGCGTTCCTATGAGGAAATAGGCAGACCATTGCCAAACCGTGAAACGATCGTAGTATCCCGTACGAAAAATTTTGATTGTGAGCACTGCAGAACGGCAGCTTCTCTTTCGGAGGCGATCGAAATGGCTGAGAGTGATAAGGATATCTATGTTTCCGGAGGAGCAGGATTGTATAAAGAAGCGATCGATATGGTCGATAAGATGTATGTTACAGTGGTTGAAAAAGAAATAGAAGGAGATACCTTTTTTCCGGAATTCAAGGAAGCCGATTTTGAAAAACAGGTAGATGAGCATTTTGATGGAGAGATTCCCTATACGTATGTAACATATACCAGAAAAAAATAAGGTATTGGTGTAAGTAAGATGATGAAACCCAGTGAATGTTTCAGTAGTAAAATGCACATGAAATTAAATCTTGCTATGTGTACCCTGATGGATGAAAAGAGCTCTTATGTAACTTAATAATACGGTATTGGAGGAATGGAAACATGGGGATAACAAAGAACAGACTATCGGAGAGCAAAATTGAGCAAATGGTAGTAAAAGCATTCTCTGGGAAAAAAGCGCTACATACAGAGGAGCTTACAGAGGGGCTATGTAATGCTGCGTATTTCATTACACTTGAAGATAGGAGTAAAACGATTTTAAAAATAGCACCGAGGGATAAGCACGCACTTCTATCCAATGAGGTGAACATGATGCAAGCAGAAGTGGGAGCCATGAGACTTGTTGCCGAAAAAACGGATATTCCTGTACCACAGGTATATTTCTATGATGATTCCCGTACGATTTGTGACAGTGCCTACTTTTTTATGGAAGTGATGGAGGGTCAAAGTTATTTTTCCTGTAAACAGAATTTGGAACAGGAGCAAATACATAAGCTGGATTTCGAATTGGGTGTGATTGAGAAAAAAATATCATCGATACATGGGGAAAAATTTGGCTTACTTGCTGATCAGGAACATTGGACGGAGCAGTTATTTGATACGGTATCTCTTATGATTGCCAGAGTCTTACAGGATGCGGAAGCTAAAAGTGTTAATATCGGATACTCTTTACAGGATATTCTGTCAGAATTAAATACAGACAGGAAGTGCTTCGATGAAGTAACAAAACCGGTATTGGTTCATTGGGATATGTGGGAAGGAAATGTTTTTATTCATCAAGGACATGTGAGCGGGATTATTGACTGGGAACGTGCTATGTGGGGGGAAGTTTTCATGGATGACCGTTTCCGTAGACATACCAGAAGCATTGATTTCCTGCGGGGATTTGGAAAAGAACAGCTAACAGATACGGAAATGCAGCGTATTTATTGGTATGATGTCTTACTATACCTGACCATGATGACAGAAGGAGCTTACAGGGAATATCAGGATGACAGTCAGTATCAGTGGGTAAAGCCATTATTTGAATCTTCCTATGCAGAACTTCGCAAACGACATAGTTGATACTTCTATTGACAATTATAATACTTTTTGATATATTACTTTTTAAGCACACTTTTAAAAGATATTTTAAAAAGAAAAGGGAGATAACAAAATGCAAGAAAAAGTGGCACATTTTGAACAGATACGCATTAAAAACAGAAGAATTATTAAGAATTTGATGAGGGACTTCGAAAAGATTGGTAAAACAGAATTAGCAAATGCTTCAGGACTTAGCTTTCCAACAGTATCAGGGGTATTAAAGGAATTAGTTGGATCAGGAGAGGCACTTATGGTAGAGGCTGTTTCTAATGGAGGGAGGCCGGGAGAAGAATTTGCGCTGAATGCCGAATACGAGACAGGTGTCTGTGCCTACATAGAGGATATGACACTGAGGATACTGATTGTAGATGCATTAGGAAAAGAAAAACAAAACTTGCAGATTGCGTTACATCAAAATTTTGGAATAGAAGAATTAGAAGAGATTATTACCAGAATCAGACAATCATTTACAAGGTTGTCCGTGATTGCACTTGGCGTTCCAGGTGTAATACTGGATGGGACGATTAAGCATTTACCGATATTGCCCCGACTATTGAATATTAATGTAAAAGAGGAATTAGAAAGAAGATTGGAAAATGTAGTCGTATTCGTTGAAAATGATGTAAATACGATTGTTACTGCCGAGAGAGAAAAATGGAAGAATCTCGCACATATTTTCAAAACGGATGGATGCGTGGGAACAGGTATTTTGATACAGGGCAATCTTCTTCGGGGTGTACATGGCTGTGCCGGTGAAATGGAAAATATTTGTGATAAAAAAAAGGATACACTTCATTATTTGTCAACAGCGATAAGAGCAATTGTCTGCGTGATCGATACAGAGAATATTGCCCTATCTGGATTCACCATGCAGGAGGAAGAAATGCAGGAATTAAGAGAAAGGTTGGAGCGCTTTCTGCCAAGGGAACGCTTACCGCAATTGCATGTGGTTGAAGATGCCGATCGACTATATCGGAGAGGTTTATTGGAAATGGTGGTAGAAGAATGGAAAACAAGGTAAGAGTAATAAGTGCCCGTATTTTAACAATTGCATTTCCTGTTATGGTTCAGGGGCTGGTGTTTCAGATACAATCCTTAACAGACAAAGCGTTTTTAGGAAATATTGATGCTATCTACCTATCCGCACTTGGAGCTGCACAATTTCCATTGAATACCACACTAGACAGCGTGGTAGCACTTGGAACAGGTATCACAATCATTGTATCCCGTCTTTATGGGGAGAAACGATCCAAGAGTGTGATAGGAGACGTAAAAAGTACTCTTTTATTCAATTCCATACTATCTATTTTTCTCTTTATTATCTGGTGCAGCTTTACTGAAGATATACTTCATATCTTACAGGTAAATGAAAGAATTATGACATTTAGTAAAAATTATATTATGATCTGCTCCGGTTATATTCTTTTACTTGGGATTGATTCTTCCCTGCAGGCAATGCTGCAAGGACTTGGAGATACCAGACCTATTATGTATGCAGGCGTTTTAAAGGTCATTCTGAATATTTGTATTTCATGGGTTCTTATTTTTGGACATTTTGGTTTTTCTCCTATGTATATCGATGGTGCCGCAATTGGAACGTTAGTAGCTAATCTAATCTCTGCAATGGGGATGATAGTTTACTGTTTTGTTTGGAAGAAGGATGTTTTTCAGTTACATAAAGAAAAGAGACTATGGTTTTCATGGAGGCCTTTTGCGCGAGTCATTCGATTAGGAATGCCAACCGCGCTTGAATTCCTGCTTTGGAATGCATCAAATCTGGTATTGATACGATTTCTAAATGGATTCAGCTATTTGGCAACAACCATTTATACACTAACATTTGGAATAGAAGTAATAATTTATGCTGTATTTAATGGTATATCCAGGGCAACACTTATTATTATGGGGCAGGAAATCGGAGCTTGCGATAAAAAAAAGGCAAATATTGTATTTCGTGTCAGCGTAGGACTAAATTTAATAATAGTTGGTATCGCCATCTGCATTTTTATCTTATTTACGAAGCCAATTCTTATGATATTTACAAAGGATATAAAAACAATTAGTGAAACAATCCCTTTTTTAATGATTACTGGAATCATTATGATTCCTAAATCTTTGAACGTGATAATCGGAAGCGCAATCCGAGCTAATCAGGATACCAGATTTATGCTTTTTTCCCAGATGGTTGGATCCACGTTTGTAATAGCATGTTCTTTTGCAATGGTACAAATATTTCATTTGCATATGATAGGAATTTATATTACACTTTTTCTAGATGAAGCCATTCGTGCGATGGTAAATGGTATTCATTATAGCAGATGCTATGGAGATAAGAAGGACAAAACAGGAACGGTCAAGGGGGATTGCGTATGGATGAGTTAAATCTTATTTATTCGTGTTTGTTACAGAAAGGTAAGAAACAGATAGTCAGAGTCACGTTTGAAAAAGAGGATTTGAAGGGGAAAAAATTTGCGGAAGGTATTGTTCCAGACGGTATGATAGAGAAACAGAGTGGTTTTACCAAAGAGGAAGTCGCACAATTGGAGACGTATCTGAAGACTCACGTAGATGAAATCTTTGCGAAAGCAAAAGAGATAAGTGGTATCAAGTACTGGTTGAAATAAAGTGTTAAGAAATTGATAAGAATTTGGTAGGACATCATTAAAGACTAATCATTAGAACTCATCTATACTATTCCTGATATGACATGTATTTAGACTGTCATTGTAAATAGGGAGGTATAAGATGAGTTCTATTATTTTAAAAGCAGATAAATTATGTAAGAGTTTTTCAGCAGGTGGTAATCAGCAACATGTATTAAAAAATATGGATATTGAAATTAGAGATGGGGACTTTACTGTCATCATGGGAAGCAGTGGAAGCGGGAAGTCAACGCTACTATATGCACTTTCCGGTATGGATAAACCTACGATGGGAAAAGTATTTTTCAATGACACGGACATTTCGACATACACCAACGATCAATTGGCTGTCTTCAGACGAAAGAATTGCGGATTTGTCTTTCAAAGTATTCACCTGCTGGACAATATGAGTATTTTGGATAATATTCTGACAAGTGGCTTGCTTGTGTGTAAAAATAAGAAAGCAATGATAAAACAGGCGAAAGAATTACTATTACAAGTGGGAATAGAAGAAAAAATGTGGAGTAAATTCCCATCCCAAATGTCGGGTGGAGAGGCACAACGTATTGGAATTGTAAGAGCATTGATCAATGAGCCGACTATCGTATTTGCAGATGAGCCTACAGGGGCACTGAATTCTAAGCCCGGAAAAGCAGTGCTGGATATCTTTAGCAGCATTCACAGAAATGGGCAGAGTATTGTAATGGTTACACATGACATGAAAACCGCAATTCGTGGAAATCGCATCCTTTATGTAAAAGACGGGTGTATTCATGGAGAATTAAAGATGGAAGCCTATCAGGCGGAAAAGGAAGAACAGCGTAGGAAACAATTACAATTGTTCCTGGATGAAATGGGATGGTAGACATGAAAAAAATAATACGAATTGCTATTAGGAATCTAAAAAAAAGAAAGGCTGCAGCGGTTTCTTTGGGAATATTAGTTTTTATGCTTTCCCTTTTCCTCAATACAGGAATCGCACTCTTAACGGATATTCAAAAAATTTATGATGAAAGGGCGGATATTCTGGGAGAGGCAGATATCATTATTGCAGAAAAGTTTGCTAATTATAAAGATAGTCATCTTACCTTCCTAAAAAAAGATAATAGGGTAAAAAAGGTTGAACTGGGAGAAGCCATTTTTTCTGAGAATATGAAAACACCATACACAGGAGGGGTGATAAACTGTCCGGTATATTTTTGGGATATAGCAACAGATATGATGCTTTGTAAGGCGCACATACGAGAAGGAATAGAGGGTACTATCGAAAATGCCATCTATATTCCCTATTCTATGAAAAGCTTCGGCTTCCGGTTAGGAGATACTATAGAGATAGATGTCAGGGGAAGTAAGTATGCTTTTGTGATAGCAGGGTTCACGGAAAGTACAAATATGGGAATCGGCAATGTCGGAGCTTATAAAATGTATTTGGGAGAGGAAGCCTATAAAAATCTATTCCAGGAATGTGGTTCACAAGTAATTCTTGGAATTACTTGTAAAGATAAAAGAATGACAGAAGAAGTATACGATGACATCATACGCTATATATCTTCCGAGGCTACTACTTCGGGGGCATCAAGAGTGGCCTATTCTGTTACTTACAATTTGTCAAAACTTGCCTATAGCAGCATGGGTTATATGGCCTCTTTTATGCTCATGGGGTTTGCTATTATCATTACGATCATTACAGTTATGGTAATCAGACATCGAATCGTCAATAATATTGACGAAAATATCACCGCCATTGGAACACTGGGTGCGCTTGGTTATACGGGAAAACAAATTATCAGTATATATGCAATGGAGTATATTCTGACGACCTTATTGGGAAGTGTATCGGGAGCGATATGTTCCTACGAAGCTGTAACTATTGTTGGAACTTTAGTTGCGGATATGAGCGGATTAAAGTGGAGAAGCAGTTTTAATTTCACGGTAAGTATCATGCTTCTGGTTGGTGTTATGTTTCTGATCACACTGATTTGTTTTCAAAGTGCAGGAAAGGTAAATAAATACCCACCGATTGTCGCCCTTTCAAAAGGCTTACAGACTCATGAATTTAAAAAAAATAGATTTCCGCTAGATCGAATAAAAGGAAATATACATATCAATCTGGCTTGCAAAGAGTTCGTACGTTCTACCAGGCAGAATGCTATGATGGCTATCTGCATTGCAGGTGTAACATTTGCCACACTCATGGGATTTTTGCTAAAGGATACTTTTGCATTTAACAAATCGAATATCTTATATATCCTTGGGCAAGAACTTTCAGACATCGGAATAAACTTGGCGGAACAGACAGATCCGGAGGAATTCTCAAAAGAATTGTTAAAAATGCATGGAATACGGAAAGTCATTTCTGGAGAAGAAACCATCGTATATATGGGAAGTCAGGAAATCCATTTAACGGTATATGAGAATTTTGATCAGCTGGAAACAGATTGTGTATATGCTGGAAGATTTCCCTTATATGAGAATGAAATTGTATTAAGTGGCGTGATGGCAGAGCAGTTAGATGTTCAAATGGGAGATATGATATGTGTGGACTCAAATGGATATCAATATGAGTATGTTGTTTGCGGGCTGAGTAATTCTACAAATGATCTCGGAAAAGTAGCAAAAATGAGTGAGAAGGCATATCGAAAGATCAATCCTTATGCAAAGGCGAATTATCTGAACGTGTATTTGGCAAAGGGATATCAGGCGGCTGATGTAATTCGTAGCATTGAACATAAATTTGGAACGTCTGTCAGCAGCATGGTGACAGATTCAAAGCTAGAAAACGAAGATAAATATGAAAAAATTAAACAGATAGCAGATGAAAAAATAGCAAAACTGATGAGATTGTATGATGTGGATAGTGCAGACTACTCTATTTATCTGGACAACAGAATCATATCCGGAAACAGCAGAAAGTATTTGATTACCAATATCACCGATGTTTTTGCCGGAACGCAGGCTGCGATGAATACATTTGTGGTTACGTTCTCCAATCTTTCATTAGGAGTCTTGCTAACTACCTTATTAGTAATAATACTTATGATAACTCTTTTGGTAAAGACGATGATTGCAAATGGAAAGACAAAGTATGGCATCTTAAAAGCAATCGGATATACGACACCTCAGTTGACCATGCAGGTCGCAATGAGCCTTATGCCTTCAACCGTAATAGGTATTTTTATGGGGATCTTCTTAACCGGCGTATTGCGGAACCGGCTCTTTGGTATCGTATTCAAACAAATTGGGGCGGCACATGTAGATATCGCAATGCCTGTCGCCAGAATATCTGGCATCGCATTGGGACTCGTTATATTTACGTTCTGCATTGCTATATTGGAAGCTAGTCGTATACGAAAAATATCGGTATATGAATTATTAGTGGAATAAATAGATTCGTAAAATCAGATAGAAATGAGTGTAAAAAGATGAGAAAGAAAACAACGTATTATATGATTTTTAGTATGATTGCTTATATCATGTTTGGCAGCGGAGCAACGGTGAAAGCGGCACCTGCTACGGAATTGACGGGACAGTATCAATATGATATCGGTTCTACCAGCAAAATGTTCGGAGCAGCGGCAGTTATGAAATTGGCAGAGGAAGGTCTCGTGGATCTTGATGAGCCAATTACGACCTATATCCCGGAATTCAAGATGGCAGATGAAAGGTACAAAAAGATTACGGTGCGAATGTTGTTGAACCATAGCTCAGGGCTACAGGGATGCCACTATGATGATATGATTCTTTTTAATGATAAAGATACGAGCTCCAAAGACACCCTGTTAAAACGAATGCAGAAGGAAGTTCTGAAATCTGAGCCAGGGGAGCATGCAGTATATTCGAATGATGGTTTTACACTGGTTGAATTTCTGGTAGAGCATGTAAGTGGATTGAGCTTCACAAAGTATATAGAACAGGAATTTTGCACACCTCTTTCCATGTCACGGACAGGAAGCTTGGAGAGTATTGATAAAATGGGCATGAGGGCGCGTAATTTTAAGAACCACAGTATGGAATATCCATTTGAGAACTGTACAGTGATCAGCAGTGGAGGAATGTGGTCCACCACAGAAGATTTATGCAGGTTCGGAACATTATTTCTTAAGAATAGTAATTCCCTGTTATCAGAGGAATCAAAAGCAGCCTTTCGAAAAGAGGAAGACGGACAACTGAGGTATACAAGTCCAACAGATTTGGGAGAAACCGGATTTGGACTTGGCTGGGATGAGGTGCATGTGCCGCAGTTACAAAGGTATGGCATACAGGCAATGTCAAAAGGCGGAGATATCGGTTTCCAGCATGCGAATCTGACAGTAGTTCCAGATAAAGATATGGCAGCGGCAACGTTAATTTCGGGAGGAAGTTCAGAATTCAACCAGCAAGTATGTAATGCTTTGCTACTTGCAGCTCTGGAAGTGGAAGGTGAGTTAAAGAAAGAAGAAGACACCACAATGGATGAGGTGACCAATCATTACGCAGCAGTGGAACGAAAAGAGATAGAAGCAGAATATCTATCTTTTGCTGGAAACTATGGATGGAATACTTTTTATACAGTCGCATTCCCAGAAAAGAACACAATGCGTATAGAAGCAGTGCAAGAAGGTAAGGAAGTAATACAGCTTTACGAATATATAGGAGATGGAACATTTGTTGGATCATTGGGAAATATATTACAGGATGGAGATTTTTCAAGTGCAGGAGAAGGCAAAAATGGAATTTCAAAACTTGTGTTAAGGGAGGAGGTAGATGGAGAAAAATATATCTATTCCGTTACTAACACAGCCTATACAGGATTTGACATGGGAGTCAGAACATCTGCCTGTGGAAAAAAACTGGAAGAGAATCCAATAAGTAAAAGAGTTGAGATGGCATGGAGTAACAGAAATGGAAAATACTATTATCTAATGAGTGACAAGTACTCCTCTACCAATTGGAATACAAACCCAATACTTAAAATGAAAATGGGAAGTTTAGAAGGGTATATGGAAAATGCAGGATTTTTGAATGCCACGAAGATTGTAGACGAAAATCATGCAGAACCATTTGCACTGTTTCGGGATACTTCTGATATTGAGCTGACTTCGGAACATGGGGTTGAGTATGCGGATATTAAAAATATTGGTGTCTTATATGCAAACGAAGCTGTTTTGGAACCCTTTCCAGAGCAGACGACTACTTATCAAATGAAGAGAGAAAAAAGAGCTCGCTGGTTCTCCATATCAGAAAAAGAGAGCAATCAGCAGGTCGTAATCGAAGCAGATGATAATGCAGCAGTGTATGTATATGACAAGTACCATGAGGTCATATATTCAACCTATATCTTGAATGGTAATCATACCGTTATTTTACCGAAAGATGGAACGGTAGCTTTTATTGGGGAAAAGGGAAGTAAAATGAACATTACATATCGCTAGCTATTGAATTTTATTAATAATTTCGTTACACTCAATTTATAAACTTAAAAGTAGTTTTCTGGAGGAGCTAAAGGATGGAATATAAAGTACTGATCGTGGATGATGAAAAAGAAATAGCAGAGTCGATAGCGGAGTACTTTACCATGTTCGATATCAAGACGGCATATGAGACGGAATATCAAAATGGATTACAGTTTTTGGGAGAAAAAGATGTAAAATTATTATTATTGGACATTAATCTTTCCGATAAATCTGGATTTGAATTTTGTAAACAAGTACGAAAAACAAAGGATATCCCTATTCTATTTTTAAGTGCAAGAACAAGTGATGATGATGTGTTGACAGCGTTAAACATTGGAGGGGACGATTATATCAAGAAACCATTTTCTTTAAATATTTTATTGGCTAAGGTAAAAGCAATTCTAGGCAGATATGAAAAATATAGTATGACACAAATATCAGAAATAGAATCGACAGCAAGAAACATAGAGTCTCATCGTGTATCAGGTGTAAATAACATAATTGACATAAATGAAGAATTACAGCTGGACTGCAATTATAGACAGATTATCAAAAATGGTGAGAAGGTAAAATTAAAAGAAATGGAATACCAAATGTTAAAATATCTGTTAGAGAATAGGAGTCGTGTTATTTCAAAGGATGAGTTGATGGAATGTGTATGGGCCGATCATTACATTGGAGAAGGCACTTTAGCAGTACATGCAAGACATCTTAGGGAAAAAATGGAAGAAGTACCCAATGAACCTAAATATTTAAAGACTATATGGGGAGTGGGCTATGTTTTTGAATAGTAAAAAGATAGCGATTATCAGTATAGTGGGCTGGCTGTTCTTAATAGGTATTCTGTATGGATCTGCATCAAAAGAAGTATCTTTTGATGCAGATCTCGTGGAAATGAATCATATTTATCAGGAAGTCATACATAATTGGGACCATCTTACGGTATTATCCGGGAAAAATTTTAAATACGAATTTAGCGTAGCAGATGGAAACAAAAAGATATTATATAAAACGACAAATGCGTCAGAAAATATGAAAAGTATAGAAAATGCAATTCGTGAGCATCAAGCCTATTATGTAATTAAGATGCAGGACAAACAGGTAGGTACCCTGATCATAGAATCGAATTATATAGAGCGATTGCAACAAGATAAGACAAAAATGGTATCTATCGTAGCTGGCATTTCAACAGTTATGTTGGTCTTTTTAAACTTCTTACTCCTTTATCTGAAAAAAAATATGATACAACCGTTCGAAAGAATGAAGGAGACAGCACAACAAATTGCAGCAGGAAATTTGGATATTCCCTTAAAGATGGATAAAAATCATGTATGCGGCGCATTTACAGAGAGTTTCGATATTTTACGTGAAGAGTTAAAAATCGCAAGAGAAAAAGAATATCAGGCGAACCAGAGCAAGAAGGAGCTAGTAGCATCCCTTAGTCACGATATAAAGACACCAGTCACCTCTATAAAATTGATCAGTGAAGTAATGATAGCAAAATATCCTGGAGGAGAAACGGAACAAAAGTTTCTCTCTATTAATCAAAAAGCCGAGCAAATAGATGCTCTTATTTCAAATATGTTCCATGTTACGATGGAAGAACTTGGAGAACTTGAGGTCATATGCACAGATGAAGACAGCGATATTATAAAAGAAATTGTGACCAATGCAGATTACAATGAAAAAATAAATTGCGTTCAGGAAGTTGAATCTTGCCTGATTAGCGTTGACAAGTTACGGTTAGAACAGGTGATTGGCAATATTATTAATAATTCGTATAAGTATGCGGATACGCCTATCCAAGTTACATGTGCAATTAAAAATAAATACTTGCGCTTGCAGATAAAGGACTTTGGTCCTGGAGTAAAAGAAGAAGAACTTCCTTTAATATTTCAAAAATATTATCGGAGTAATATGGAACACATCAGAAAGCAAAGCGGAACAGGACTTGGATTATATATTTGCAGCTATTTAATGGATAAAATGGGAGGCAGTATTCGGGGCATGAATGACAAGGATGGATTCGTGATCGAAGTTCTAATTGCATTAAGTGAATAGTGATACTAGGAGGAGTAAGATATATGTTTGAATTAGTACAAGTAGCAGACCATACGTATTATATCGATTGTCCAGCTAAGATTGGAATTGTGGAACTGGGCAAGTCGGAAGTGATTCTGATTGATAGTGGAAATGATAAAGATGCCGGGAGGAAAATTAGAAAAATTTTAGAAGAAAAAGGTTGGAAGTTGAGGAGCATTTTCAACACACATTCTAATGCAGACCATATCGGTGGAAATAAATATCTACAAGGACAGAGTAACTGTAAGATATTTGCACCTGGAATAGAAGCAGATTTTACGAATCATCCAATACTAGAACCTTCTTTTCTATATGGTGCCTATCCACCGAAGGAATTACAGCATAAATTTCTAATGGCCCAGGAAAGCGATACACAGGTACTGAAAGAAGAAGATTTGCCGGGCGGAATGGAAATGATACCATTACCCGGACATTTTTTTGATATGGTGGGTTATCGAACACCAGACGATGTCGTATTTCTTGCAGATAGTTTATCTAGCGAAGAAACACTCAAAAAATATCAAATTAGTTTTATCTATGATATAACTGCCTATTTAAATAGTCTTGAAAAAATAAAAGAGATGAAAGCAAAGATATTTGTTCCATCTCATGCAGAAGTTACAGAAGATATTGCCTACTTAGCACAGAAGAACATAGAAAAGGTCTATGATATTGCGGATGAAATACGACAAATTTGTAGAGAACCACAAATATTTGAGCATATTTTACAAGCATTATTTCAAAAGTATAAATTGGTTATGAGCTTTGAACAATATGTGCTTGTGGGAAGCACGATTCGTTCCTATCTGTCTTGGTTAAAAAATAATGGGCAGATAGAAACGGTATTTGAAGATGGGCTTTTATTATGGAAAAATGGGATAAGTCCGAAATAACTTAAACGGGATAATAGATCGTGAGGGCTGCTTTCAATGGTTCTATTCCGGTCGATGAATAACAGTGTTCGCTTGTTGCAAGGAAACTGATGCAATCATTTTTTTGTAATTCGTAAAGCTGGTGATTAACTGTTAAAGTAAGCACACCTTCCAAGACCATGATGTATTCTTGTGATTTTTCAGAATGGCCGATAGAGGTATGTGTATACCCGACATCCAGTTCAATTTGGAAATATTCAAAATTACGTTGTGGTGTAGTAGGGTAATAGCAATATAAGCGGTAGTGGTCGTTTTCATCTCGTTGTACCGTAATTTCGGATTTACGGATAATGCAAGCTTCCTGCTTTTGCTGCTCTAAAAGTGTTGTATAGGGAACTTTCAGACCATTTGCAATTTTCCAGACTGTATTTATGGTGGGATTCGTCTCACCTTTTTCTATTTGGGAAAGCATGACTTTACTTACCTCACTTTGGGTAGAGAGCTGTCCCAAACTAAGATTTCGTTCGGTCCTTAATTTTTTTAAATTTTCAGCAATAATATGATTAATATCCATAAATCGTATAATACCTTTCTAAAGATAAGAATATAGTTGACAAATATAATAAACGAACGTAATATATAGTTAACAAATATAATTAACGTTTGTTTACTATATTATACAGTATGCGAGTAAGGAGTACAATAACAAGATGACTGATTGGAATCGAAAAGAGGCATTCAGAAAGGCGTTCAGAGCAGCATTCCCACATACCGTACCAGTACTTACGGGATTTTTAGTATTGGGAATTGCTTATGGGGTATTGATGCAGACAAAAGGATACGGAGCCGTGTGGGCATTCCTTATGAGTGCCATCGCATTTTGCGGGAGCATGCAGTTTGTTGCAATTACATTACTTACGACAGCATTTGATCCGATGCAGGCTTTTTTATTGAGTATTATGGTAAATGCCAGACATTTGTTTTATGGGATTTCAATGTTGGAAAAATATAAGGGATTGGGAAAAATCAGAGGTTTTCTGATTTATGTATTATGCGATGAAACATTTTCTATTACATCCAGCGTCGATCCTCCCGAAGGAACGAATAGAAAGTATTTCTTTTTTTCAATCTCACTTTTAAATTATCTTTACTGGATAATGGGAACTTTGCTTGGAAGTATTCTAGGGAATCTGATTCACTTTAATACCCAAGGCCTTGACTTTGTATTAACAGCGCTATTTGTAGTATTGTTTTTGGAACAATTGGAAAAGAAAGAGAACAGGGTACATGGTGCTGTTGGAATGATTGGTACGACTTTAAGCTTATTTCTATTTGGAGCAGATAAGTTAGTAATTCCTGCAATGGGAATCATCCTATGCGTTTTAGTGATGGGGTACCAATATGAAAAAAAGCACGTGTCAATACGAAGATAAAAAGAAGGGGAAAAAACGATGTATTTATCGCCTGTACAAACGATTTTAATAGTATTCGCAGTTGCGGCCGGAACAATGATCACTAGATTTACTCCATTTCTATTATTTCCGGAGACAAAGGAGCCTCCTGAAATAATAGGGTATCTTGGAAAAGTATTGCCGCCAGCCATGATGGGACTTTTAGTAGTCTATTGCTTAAAAGAAGTATCCATGACAAAAGCTCCCTATGGAATTCCAGAGCTTCTGGCAATTATAAGTATTATTCTATTACATAAATGGAAACGAAATGTACTATTTAGCATCGGTGGCGGAACTGCTATTTATATGTTACTTGTTCAAATGGTCTTCCATTGAGAATTACCATTCGAAGGGATAGATCTTTATTTAATAAGACGATATTCGCTTTTTTCCCAGGTGAAATGCTACCGTATTGGTCAAAGATGCCGATTTCTTTTGCCGGATTTACAGCGGCGCATTTGATAGCGCTTTCTAAAGGAATCTTCATATCTTTTACAAGAACACGTACACAGTCCATAAGGTTAGTGGCAGAGCCGGCAATCGTCCCATCATGAAGTGTTGCAAGGTTGCCAGTTACGGTAACCGCCTGTCCGCCAAGAGAATATTCTCCATTCTTTAGTCCGGTGGCCATCATGCTGTCACTGATCAGGATGATACGGTCATCAGAAAACATTTTAAAGGTATTACGGACAACACAAGGATGAATATGGATCCCATCGCATATGAGTTCTACATGCACCTCATCATTGTCCGATGCAGCTCCTATTATACCTGGTGAGCGATGTGTATAAGGGCTCATAGCATTATATAGGTGTGTTACATGTGTGATCCCCGCATCTATAGCTGCTTGTGCCTGTTCATAAGTTGCATTTGTATGTGCGATGGAAAGCACTACCTCATTTTTCAATTCCCGGATACAGTCAAGTGCTTCAGGCTCTTCAATTGCAAGATCTAATAGTTTGATCAGATTGTTTGAGGCAGATTGAATACGCCGGAACATAGCGGCATCTGGAGCGTGGAGAAAAGAAGCGTTCTGTGCTCCCTTCTTCGAATAAGAAAGGAAAGGTCCTTCCATATTAATACCGCATAATACGGCGCCGCTTTCATTCTTATAAGCCGCAGCGGTCTGGCCGATTCGAATTAAAGTGTCTTCTGGAAATGTCATGGTGGCTGGGCATATCTGGGTAATTCCCTGGGAAGCCTCATATTCTGCAATTGCCTCAAAGGCTTCTTCTGTACCATCACAGAAATCGTATCCAACACAGCCATGGAAATGAAGATCGGTAAGACCGGGTATTGCATAACAACCGGTTGCATCAAGCACTTCATCGTGCACCGTACCAGTGCTACTAGTAGCAATGATATCATTTGCTATAATGATATCATTGTCCTCAAATTGATTAGATTCATTGAAGACGAGAGCATTCTTTATTATCATATCATTCCTCTTTTCGATTACCGTTTATCAGTCTAGTGTTTAGATTGTTATCTCCGAAAAAGCATCTTCATCTCCAATAATAGTCACATTATCATGAAGCTGTAAAATGGAAGCGGGTACTTTTGGAGTTACAGGTCCGTAGAAAGCTTCTTTTACAATAGAAGCTTTATCCTTACCACTCACAATCACAAGGATCTTCTTCGCTTGCAGAATGGTCTTAATTCCCATCGTAAGGGCTTGACGCGGTACGTCGTCAGGATTGTCGAATAAACGGGCATTTGCCTGAATGGTCGTATCTGTCAAATCTATACAGTGTGTTTCTTTTTCAAAGGTATCGTTTGGTTCGTTAAATCCAATATGTCCATTGTGCCCAAGTCCCAATAGTTGAAGATCCACCCCACCAATATTACGAATCACTTCATTATAGCGTGCACATTCTTTTTCAATATCGCTTGCCAATCCATTCGGTATATTTGTATTTCTTACATCGATATTCACATGTTTAAAAAGATTTTCTTTCATAAAATAATAATAGCTTTGTGAGTCTTCCGGCGACAAGCCGATGTATTCGTCGAGATTAACAGTGCGTATCTGTGAAAAATCAAGATCTCCTTTTTCATACCATGACACTAGCTGTTTATAAGTTCCGATTGGAGAAGAACCGGTAGCAAGACCCAGAACACTGTCTGGCTTGATAATGATCTGCGCAGAAATAATGTTTGCCGCCTTTCTGCTCATACTCTCATAGTCAGATGTTTTAGAAAAATGCATGTTTAAGTTCCTTCTTTCGTTAAAATATTTTTATTAAATACCATCTATGCTATTATCGTATATTTGCATCAAAAATACTACCTATTTAAAAATTTTGAAAGTACATTCATATTATATTTGTGAAAAGTAATAAAAATATAATTTGGAAATGTAAAAAACACACAAAAAAAGTGAAAGAACTTTCATTATAAAAAAGTATATTGAAATTAAAAACTAAAAAAGATATAGTGATAATTAATAAACGCAAATTGCATGGAAGGACAGAATAATGAAAGAGTATATCAAAAATATCAAAGGTAAGTTGATTGTTTCTTGCCAGGCTTTAGAGAATGAGCCTCTACATTCTTCTTTTATAATGGGTAGGATGGCAAAAGCAGCTAAAGAAGGTGGCGCTTCTGGAATCAGAGCAAATACAGTGGAAGATATTAAAGAAATTCGTAAAAATACAGACCTTCCGATTATCGGTATCATAAAAAGAGATTATGAAAATAGTAATGTATATATTACGCCAACAATGAGAGAAGTTGAGGAATTGCAACAGGTGACTCCTGAAATCATAGCAATAGATGCGACCAATCAGATAAGGCCGGATCAGATTTCCCTGGATACTTTTTACAAGCAAATAAGACAACGGTATCCAAAGCAATTGTTAATGGCAGATTGTTCTACAATTGAGGAAGCAATACATGCCGATAAACTTGGGTTTGATTTTATCGGAACCACGTTAGTTGGTTATACGGATTATAGTAAAGACAAGAGAATTGAAGAAAATAATTTTGAAATTATAAGAAAAATTCTTGAGAATGTAAAAGGTAAAGTAATTGCAGAGGGTAATATCAATACACCAGAAAAAGCAAAAATGGTAATTTCCATGGGATGCTTTAGTGTTGTGGTGGGAGGTGCTATCACAAGACCACAGTTGATTACCAAAAAGTTCAGCCAGATATTAGAATAAACCGAATACGGGAGGTAGAATTTTTGAAAAAATATATATCCATTGATATTGGTGGCACCATGATAAAATATGGGATCATAAATGAGAATCATGAGATCGAAGAATACCACCACTGTGAGACAGAGGCGGATAAAGGTGGAAAACACCTGTTAGATAAAATAAAGAAAATGGTGCAAAAAGAGCAGGAACGGATGATGCTATATGGTATCTGTATTTCCACTGCAGGAATTGTAGATGCAAAAAAAGGTAAAATTATCTACGCAAATGACAGTATACCTGATTATACCGGTATGAATGTAAAAGAAATATTGGAGATCGAATGTGGCATTCCCTGTGAAGTAGAAAATGATGTGAACTGTGCAGGGTTGTCGGAACAATTTTACGGAGCAGCATTGGGAAGTAAGGTGACTGTCTGCCTTACCATCGGGACAGGCATAGGTGGATGCATATTAATAGAAGGAAAGATTTTTGGGGGATTTTCTAATAGTGCTGGTGAAGTTGGATATATGAAGATGGGGGATGAGGATTTTCAAACAAGGGCATCGACCAAAGCCATGGTAAATGAAGTAAATACCATAAAGGGCTATCAAGGGAAAGAACAACTAAATGGTCAACAAATATTTGATTTGGCAAAATCAGGGGATGAGGACTGTAAAAATGCAATTGCTAGAATGTGTGAAATATTGGGGCATGGAATTTCTACTATCTGTTGCGTGGTAAATCCGGAAGTAGTTGTCTTGGGCGGTGGCATTATGAAACAACAAGAATATTTACAGCCTTTGTTACAGATGAGTTTAGAGAAATACCTAGTGGAACCGATACGAAAACATGTAAAGCTTGCTTTTGCACAAAATGGCAATCAAGCGGGAATGATGGGAGCCTATTTTAATTTCCAGAGAAGACAAGGGGAAACCAGAGAATGAAGAAGTATGAGAAAAGCGTAATACCCATGATTGAATCCAATTATGAAAATCTTACGTCGGTAGAAAAGACAATTGCGGACTTTTTTATTAATAATAAAGAAAATAGAAATCTAGATGCCAAAAGTGTTGCAAATTACCTTTATATCTCAGAAGCCTCCATCTCAAGATTTGCGAAAAAAATTGGATTTACTGGTTACCGTGAATTTATCTACCATTATCAATCTACTTTTCAGGAAGAAAAAATAGAGGTGGAAGAAGGAACCAAAGTCGTACTAAATACCTATCAGGAGTTATTAAATAAAAGTTATAACTTGATTAATGAAGAGCAGATGAATCGAATTACAAGGCTGATTTCAGGTAAAAAGAGAATCTATGTATATGGGGCTGGCAGTTCAGGACTGGTGGCAAAGGAATTTAAAACGCGTTTCATGCGGATTGGTCTGGATGTGGAAGCGATTACAGATTTTCATCTTTTACTGATGAATGCGGTGCGGCTACATGAGGACAGCTTAGTCATTGGAATTAGCATTAGCGGTGCCACCAAAGAAATTATCGATGCACTTTATATGGCGAAAGAAAAAGGAGCTACTACGGTGTTTATTACCTCCAGAAATAATAAACAGTTTACAAAAGATTTTGATGAAGTCGTGCTTACCGCGGTAAAGCAGAATTTGGAATATGGAAACGTAATATCACCACAATTTCCTGCATTGATCATTATTGATATTATTTACGCTAATTATTTGAAAGATGACAGACGGAGTAAAGAGGCAATTTATGATGCCACGATAGAATCTATTATTGGAAGATACGTGTAGTTTATACCAGCACCAAATTTGGTTTCATATCTGCAGATCAGCAGATATAAAATAAATAAGAGAAAGAAGGAAGAGAAAATGGGAAATTTTTTAAATGTTCAGGTTATCTTAATTTTACTAGTTTTTATGATAGGTATCGTATTGATGATGACCAAAAAGTTACCGGCAATTTTAGCACTGCCATTATTAGGAATTATTATTGCAGCGATTGCAGGAGTTCCTTTTATAAAACCAGTCACTGAGGAAGGTCAGACAATCATGGCTTTTGTTATTGCAGGTGGCGCATCCAAATTAGCGGGAACGATTATTGCAACAATTTTTGGAGCCATATTTGCCAAAATTATTCAAAAACAAGGAATTTCAGATGCAATCATTCGAAAAGCAGCTGAATTAGCAGGAGACAAGCCATTGGCAATAGCCATTGTATTAACGGCAGCAACGGCTGTAATCTTCACAGCTATCAGCGGTGCAGGACCAGTAATTATGGTATCTACGATTGTAATTCCCCTTATGTTGTCCGCAGGTATTGCACCTACTGTAGCAGCAAGTCTTGTATTGATGGGATTAAGCATTGGATTGATCTTTAATGTAGCTAATTATCAGATGTACATAGATGTCATCGGTATGGACATGGAAGTAATTAAATCCACATCATTGGTAATGGGAATCATCAGCATTGTCGTAACCATAGCTTATATTGTAATCAATGTAAGTAAAAAGTCAGTAAGAAGCTCTTGGGCAATGCCAGCAGAAGATAGAGAGAGAAAGAGATTAAATCCCTTTGCACTATTCACTCCATTATTACCTATTTTACTTGTTTTCTTATTCAAATTGAATGCAGAAACAAGCTTGCTGATTGCGATTATTGTGACGGTATTAATTACTTCTCCCAAACAAATCGTACAGATTACTTCCAGTGCAGTAGTAGAAGGAATTAAAGATGTAGCAGGTGTGATTGCATTAATGATTGGAATTGGTATTTTATTGAACGGTGTTGCGGCAGAAGCAACAACAGCATTGATGCAACCACTGATCAGTGCTATCTTACCAGCAAATCCTGTTGTCTATGTAATAATTTTTACAGTATTATCCCCATTGGCGCTTTATCGTGGACCTCTGAATATGTATGGACTTGGTTCTGGTTTGGCAAACATTTTCCTTGCAGCTGGAACACTTAGCCCTGTAGCAGTGGGAATGGCTTTAAGAAGTACCAGTGTGGTGCAATGTATTTCGGATCCTACCAATACACAGAATGTAATTGTAGCGGACTTTGCAAAAGTAGATGTCAATGATATCTTAAAATCGACGTTGCCTTATACTATCGTAATGGCATTTGGAATTTTATTATATACAGCAATCTTTATTTTTTAATAGAAGTAGTAAGTAGAAGGCTGTTCTTAAGACAGCCTTCTGTAAGGAATAGGAAGGAAACAGTCAGATGAGCAGAAAAGTTAGAATAGGTATTGATGTAGGAGGGACTTTTACAGATGCCGTTGTCATCGATAATCAGACATATGAAGTAATAGCAAAAGAAAAAGTTCCAACGACTCATCACGCAGATAAGGGTGTTGCACAAGGAATCATTGAGGCAATTGATATTGTATTGGAGAAAAATTCCATTGATCCGGGGGATGTTATTTTTATTGCGCATGGTACTACACAGGCAACCAATGCTTTATTAGAGGGTGATGTCGCTAAAGTTGGAATTATTGGCATGGGAACTGGTGCAGAAGGTATTAGGGCTAAGGGAGAAACTAGAGTCGGGGATATTCTTCTGGCATCAGAGAAATATCTTTATACAAAACATACCTTTATGGATTCTGCGGCTTTAGAGGAACAGGAAATCAGAAGTGCAATCCGTAAATTAGCGGAAGAAGGGGCGGAAGTAATTGTTGCTTCAGAAGCGTATTCCGTTGATAATCCTGACCATGAAAAACAAGTGATTGAACTATCCAACCAAGAAAATATGCTTGCTACTGGAGGATATGAAATTTCACAATTGTATGGTCTGCAGGCAAGAACCAGAACGGCAGTTGTAAACGCTGCATTAATACCTAAGATGATGGAAACTGCAAATATGACGGAAGGTGCGGTAAAAGAATCCGGTATAAAGAAACCACTTATGATAATGCGATGTGATGGTGGTGTCATGAGTGTGGATGAAGTGCGAAAACGACCAATTATGACAATGCTGTCAGGATTGGCAGCAGGTGTAGCAGGGGCACTGATGTACGAAAAAATCACAGACGGAATTTTTCTTGAAGTTGGTGGAACCTCTACGGATATTTCAGCCATTAAAGATGGAAAGGTCATGATAAAGAATGCACAGGTAGGCGGTCATAAATTATATCTGACTTCTTTGGATGTACGTACACTTGGAATCGCAGGTGGAAGTATGATCGTAGTAGAAAATAAAAAAATTACAGATGTAGGACCACGCTCCGCACATATTGCAGAAAAAGAATATGAAGTCTTTGCCAAATTAGATAAAATGGTTAGACCAGAACTGAAACTGATTGCTCCGAGAAAGGAGGATCAGGCGAAATACGCGGTTGTTACCTGTGAGAGTGGTGAAAGCTTCGCCCTGACACTTGCTGGTGCTGCCAATATACTGGGATACGTTCCGAAAGATGATTATGCATATGGTAATGTGGAAGCAGCGATGATAGCATGGAAAGTATTGGCCGATGAGATAGGAACCACCGTGGAAGAAGCATGTAAACAAGCTATGGAAATAGCAATGGATAAGATAAAGTCTGTTGTTGAAGAACTTATAAAAGACTATGATCTCAATCGAAATCTCATTTACCTTGTAGGAGGAGGAGGCTCTGCAGCTGTAGTTACGCCATACCTTTCAGAGAAAATGGAAATCAGACAAAGAATTGCTAAAAATGCCCCTTATATTTCAACGATTGGTGTTTCTCTTGCGCTTGTCAGAGAGCAGGTGGAGAGGAATGTTGCAAATCCCACAGAGGAAGATATCAGAAAGATACGCAGCGATGTCATGGAAGTGATAACAAAAGCAGGGGCAAATCCACAAACAGTGGAGATATCGATTGAGATTGATAGTCAAAAAAATATTTTACGTGCCATAGCTACAGGTGCAACGGAACTTAGAACAAAAGAGATGAATGCGCAGGCAAAGACGGAAACAGAGCTGCGAAACATTATACAAGAGGCGGTACAGACAGACTTAAGTGAAATTAAAGTAGCAGGGCATGCGGGAAGGTGGCATGCATATGAAATAAATAAAGTTACTAAATTCTTTTTTGGTTTACTAAAAAAGAAAACGCACATGGTTCGTATTATCGACGAGGAAGGGGTCATCCGTCTGCAAAAAGACAATGCAAGAATTCAGGTAATACGTAAAAATCAGTTACATTCTGTTTTTGAAGAATTTATAGATGGTATGACACAGTATACTGATGCGGGGGCAACACTACCCAAGACGTATCTTTATTTTAAGCAAAAGACACTGGATTTGAGCGGTGTAATAAACAAAGAACAATTGCTCTCTTTAGCTGAAATGGAATTAGAGTTCGCAGAAGATGATTGTAATATTATTGTAGCAGCAGCAAAGGATTAAAAGTATGTTGAAATGGGAGCAGATATCAGATGAAATTTTAGCATATTGTGATTTAAAGGAAGATCCTATGTTTTCCAAAATAGATGATATCGGATTTTATATCCGAGAAAGCTTTGCAATTGCAGAAAAAACAGTAAAACAATATGAGAATCAGAATTTAACTGCTATGTTACAGCAATCAAATGTGAAAATATATTATCACGAGAACACGAATCAAAATGAAATGACATTTTCGGAGATCCAATCTCAGATATATTATGATAAAAAATGCAAGATGATTGATATCTATTTGCCCGGTATCCAAAAAAAAATGGATGCCCTTAATCAGTATGGATTTCAGATAACATTGGAAGAATTATTAGAGATTCATATGGCACACGAATTTTATCATTTTTATGAATTTGAACAAGATAAAAGAACTTATGAAATACTCCCTAAAGTGAATCGTAAAATCATGCATGTAATCAATAAAAAATCAGCAGTTCTTAAATGCAGTGAGATAGCAGCACACAGATTTGCCAAGATCATAACAAAAGCTCCACTGCACCCAAAGCTAATGGATTATATGTGTCTGATCGAAAAAGGAGTTTATGGGGAAAATGAGGTATTTCAATTTTTTTTAGATGCCGAAGAATCACTTCGGGGAGGAACAAGATGAATCATATCAAATATGGGAATAAGGAAATAAGAGTGATTGGTGAATATGACACCGTAATTGTTGGAGGAGGAACGGCAGGTGCCTCTGCAGGTATCAGTTCGGCTAAGGGTGGAAATCGTACACTAATCATAGAAAAATCAACATTGCTGGGTGGGAGCCAGACAAATGCGCTGGTATGTCCTATGATGCCCTCACATGTAACACATTTTGAAAACTTTTATGAAATAGAAGAAAAGTTAAAAGAAAAGGGAATGGAAACAAGAGATCGGATAGGGGAATATGTCTGGTTCAGTGCAGAAAATATGTCAGTAGTACTAGAAGAATTATATCTTGCTTATGGAGGCAGGATATTGTATGATACCTGTTTCATAGATTGTATGAAGTCCAATGATAGGATTGATACCATTTTGGTTATGACAGTCGAAGGAATGGTAGCAATTAAGGCAAGAACTTTTATTGATGCAAGTGGTGATGCCATTCTAACCAGAAGTGCCGGTGTTGCTGTTTCGCATGGAGATGAAGACGGGAATAATCAGATGAGTTCACTCCGATTCGAGATGGGAGGAATTGATGTAGAAAAATACCGCCAGTATTGTTTATCACAGCAGGATCAATTTTCGCCTTTGACAGACGGATATTTCTTTGAATCAGCCATGGTGGCGGGAAAAGAATTTAAATTAGAACCAATCTTCCGAAGAGGTTTGGAAGCTGGAATGCTTAAGGAAGCTGATCTGCGGTATTATCAATGCTTTTCTATTCCTGGAAAAAGCGGGTGTATGAGCTTTAACTGTCCGCATATAGGGACGCTTCGCAAAAACACAGATATGCTTGCACGATCCGAAGCGATGACGGAAGGAAGGAAAATGATTGGCAGACTGGTGAAATTTTTAAATTCCTATATGCCTGGGTTTGAGCATGCATACCTTTCACAAATAGCAAATATGTTGGGTGTGAGAGAGTCCTATCGATTGATAGGAAAATATGTTCTATCAGAAGAGGACTACAGTAATCGTGCAAGATTTGATGATGCAATTGCAAAAGGTGACTGGTATATTGATGTGCACTCGGCAAGTAAAGGCCTCATGCATAAAGATAAGTTTCAAAAAGGAGAGTATTATGAGATTCCTTATCGCGCTTTGCTATGTAATGAGGTAGATAACCTAATCGTTGCCGGAAGATGTATCTCCACCACCTTTTTGATGCAGGCCAGCATTAGAATACAGCCAACGGTTATAGACATAGGGGAATCTGCAGGAAAAGCATCCGTATATGCAAGGATGAATGATACACAAGTAGGAAAGATAGATGGAAAACTGTTACATAGTAATTCCTAATAAATATTCACTGGAACTTGCGCTCTATTGGTTTTTATCAATGGAGCGCAAGTTCTTTTTTCGTATGGGACTGTATATGAAAGGAATGAATAAGAGGGATTGATTTATTTTGGAAAAAAACAGATAATAAAAAAGTATACATGTTTAACTAGAAAGAGGAGATTCAAAATGAAATTTTACTTAGCACCAATGGAAGGCGTAACGAGCTATCTCTATCGAAATGCATATCAGAACTGCTTTGGTTTTGTTGATAAGTATTATGCTCCTTTTATTGTAGCAAGCGAGCATCGGACCATGTCTAAAAGGGAGATCAATGATATTCTGCCGGAAAACAATAACGGTTTGACATTGGTTCCCCAAATATTGACGAATAAAGCAGCAGATTTTATCAGTACAGCGAAAGCTATTCAGTTGCTTGGTTATGAAGAGATCAATCTAAATCTGGGGTGTCCATCAGGAACAGTGGTGGCAAAAGGAAAAGGTGCAGGATTTCTTGCAAGACCAGATGCGCTAGATTCATTTCTGGAAAATATCTTTGCAAAACTAACGGTAGAAATCTCAATTAAGACTAGAATTGGAAAGGTAGATCCGGAGGAATTTAGTGAATTGATTCAGATTTTTAATAAATATCCAATCAAAGAACTAACGATTCACCCAAGAATACAGACAGACTATTATAAAAATAGACCAAATTGGAATGTGTTCAAAGAGGCATTGGCAGTAAGTAAGAATCCTATTTGTTATAATGGCGATATTTTTACAAAAGAAGATTATGCGCATTTTATAAGTAAATTTCCAGAAGTGAATAGAATGATGCTGGGTCGCGGAGTTATTAAAAATCCATTTTTAGTCGGCCAGATTCTTAACGATGATAAAATTGACAGGAAAAAGCTAAAAAGTTTTCATGATAGGATTTATGGAGAGTATCAGAAACTATTATTTGGAGACAGAAATATTCTGTTCAAAATGAAGGAACTTTGGGTCTATCTGATAGAATTATTTCCTGATAGCCATAAAGAGCTAAAACAAATTAAAAAATCGCAAAGGCTGGCGGAGTATGAGACAGCGGTTTCTGCACTGTTCGAGAGCAGCAGATGAAACGACTATAACTCATTAAATAAATAATAATAGATTACTTTTGTGTTTTCTTCGATAATCCGTTCACTATCGATTTCTAAAGGATAAAAGACGATCCTATCTATCGTAGCGTTTAAAATATCCATAAAAACAATAGTAGCAGTTTCAATATCTGCTACCTTTAATTGGTCAGATATCTGAAGCAGACTATTGTAAATAATGGTACGTAATTTTTTTTTCTGCTCGTCACAAATTTTACGAACAGCAGGAATATTAAAATAAAGTGAATGCAATTCTTTATTAAATTCTTTCGATGCTTTGTGCGATTGCACTAAGTTATCAATCAACTCTCTTATCCATATCATTTTGTTTGTAACACTAGCAATTTCATCAAAAGACTTTGTAATAGAATCCTGATGATTTAAAAATTCATCAAAATACAGATTCAAAATATCAATTAGAATATCTTCTTTATCTTTATAATATTCATATAAACTTCCCACAGACATATGGGATTCTTTCGCAATTATATTTGTAGTAGTTTGGTAGTAACCGTTATTGCAGAATAATTGCAAAGCTGTTTCCCGAATTGCTTCTTTTTTTCGTATACTTCGTTCTTGCTTAGGAATGCGGATTTTAGATGTTATCATAGTTTTCCTTTCTGATTGTAATCGAAAATGCTTTTTGCAATAGTATAAATCTTAATGTTTCATTTGTCACTAAAATCCGAATAAATACTCACAATTATATTGACGGAATAGCATTTGTGTAATATTCTATATTATAATCCGAATAATTACTCGGAAAAAATGAAAAGGTAGGTAAAAGATGATAAGAAAAAAATTAATAAAATGGGAGCCTAAAAAAGAATTGATTTTAGTAGTAGTATTGTTATTTTGGTTGTGGTTTGCTTATTTTAGCTCTGAAAATTTATATAAGAATAATGTAATATATACAATAATTATATCTTTACTATTGACCGTACTTATTGTATGTGTAGGAATTCCAGTCTGGTGGATAGCAGTATATAAGAAGGAGGGATTATCGGGATTAGGGATTACATCAAAAAGAATGGGAGTAACAATCTTATTTTCACTTATCTTGACGGTATGGAGATTAATGGAACTAAAAGAATATTTTGGAGAAGAAACGATTTTCACAACAATCCTATTTAATGGACTAGCGATATGGGAAGTAGTGTTCATTTATGGTTTTTTGCAGACAAGATATGAACATTCTTTTGGTAAGATACCTAGTATTTTGCTCACAACAATAAGTGTGGGGATCTATCATATTGGAACACTTACAATTGATCATATCATCCAACTATGCCTTGTGGTTTGTGTCTGTGCCATCTGTTTTTCCATTACTCAAAATATTTTTACCTTATGGCCTATGTATTGGATGGTCGGTTGCAGCGCATCCACTCTTAAGAGCGGTATGAAATTCCCTATTGAAATGGTATATTTGTCTGCGATGATACTGGCAATACAAGTTTTATGGATACTGATAATGGCAAACAAATATAAGAGAATGTGTAAATAATATATTATATTGATAATAACTTAATCAACATTTATAATCAATTGTATGTAACAGCAGATTGTAAACAGGAAAGGAGGAATTAGTAAAAATGAAAGAAAATATAAAAATAGAGAAAAAAGAGAATTCGTTTGGGAGGATTTTCCTTCTATAACAGAAAGAGGTAATATGAATAGAAGAGCATTAAAAATAAACCATATTCCTGCTTTGATATGGGGAGATCCATCAGATAAGCTATTTATTGCAGTTCATGGAGATCAATCCAATAAGGCTGATGTTCCTATAGAAATTTTCGCGAGAGAAGCGGTACAAAAGGGGTTTCAGGTACTGAGTTTTGATTTGCCAGAACACGGAGAACGAAAAGCAGAAAGTATACTTTGTAAAGCGCAGGTCTGTGTGGATGAATTACATAGTATTATGGAATATGCCAGGAAAAATTGGAATCGTATCAGTTTGTTTGCAAATAGTATGGGAACTTATTTCAGTTTATTAGCATTTCGGGACGAGCCATTAGAGAAATGTCTACTCCTGTCACCATTGGTGGATATGGAACGTATCATCACCAATATGATGACCTGGTTTAACGTGAGCGAAGAAAGACTGCGTAACGAACAAGAAATTGCCACACCAATTGGGAAAACTCTATACTGGGACTATTATTCGTATGTAAGAGAACACCCGGTGGATAAATGGGATGCTCCAACTGTGATTCTATGCGGCACAGAAGATAATGTATGTGAGTATGAAACCGTGGATTCCTTTGTAAAAAGATTTGGAGCGAAATTGGAACGCATGAAAGGCGGAGAACATTATTTCCATACGGAAGAGCAACTGAAATACTACCACTTATGGTTGAAAAAATATGTGTGACCTTTCGAAGATAATGCTTTGGAAGACTAATTTGTATTTAAAAGGGGGAGTAAAATGAGCTATATAGATTTACATATGCATTCAGATATTAGTCTGGATGGGGAATACACACCGGCGGAAATTGCAGCTATGTGTGAAGAGAATCATCTTGAAATCGTATCCTTGACAGACCACAATTCCATACGCGGTATAAGGGAAATGAAAAAAGCATTATCCCCATCCGGCGTCCGTATGATTCCAGGAATTGAACTGGATTGTACCTATGAAGAGTTGGATCTGCATGTATTAGGATATGGGATTGATATCGAAGATAAAAGATATCTACAGATAGAACAAGACATTTTGAGCCAAAAAAAGGCAAGTTCCAAGAAAACATTGGAAATTTTATTGGAACTTGGAATACTCTTTGAAAAGGAGGATGTATTAAAACTAGCAAAAGATGGTGTCGTAGTAGGAGAGATGATTGCAGAAGCTGCTTTGGCGGATAAAAGGAATGAGAATAATCCTTTGCTTGCAGCTTACCGGGCAGGCGGCAGCAGAAGTAACAATCCGTATGTAAACTTTTTCTGGGATTATTGTGCGCAGGGGAAGCCTGCATTTTTACCGATACGATATATGAGTTTTGCGGAAGCTATTACATTAATTACAAAGACCGGCGGAATTCCGGTTATCGCACATCCTGTCAATACGGTCGGAAGAGATGAAAAAATCATTACGGATATGGTAAGTCAGGGCATTGTTGGAATCGAAAGTTATAGTAGTTATCATTCGAGTGACGACAGACAGTATTATCATACACTTGCAAAAAAATTGGGAGTTATGGAAACCATGGGAAGTGACTTCCATGGAAAAAATAAACCCTCTGTATCTCTTGGGAATACATTTGGAGATGGAAAGGAAGACGAATTGATAAAAGCAATGGAAATGTTTGGAGTGCTTTAAATGGAATGGGTCAAAGCAATCAATCAAGCAATTGCATATATGGAAGACAATTTATTGGAAAATTTGACTTGTGAACAGATTGCATCACAGGTCTATTTTTCCAGTTTTCATTTTCAGCGTACCTTTCAGGCACTGACGGGAATGAATATCAGTGAGTATATGCGTAATAGGCGTCTTTCTCTCGCTGGACATGAATTACTCTCCAGTCATTTAAAAATCACAGATATTGCCTACAAATATGGCTATGAGACACCGGAAAGCTTTACCAAAGCATTTACCCGTTTTCATGGCATCAGTCCCGTAAATGCTAAAAAGCAAGGAGCCATCTTAAAATCATTTAACAGACTTTCTATCAGGGTATCGCTGGAAGGCGGTAGTTGTATGGAGTATCGGATTGTTGAAAAAGCGGCATTTGAAGTGGTGGCTTTAACGAAAGTATTTCAAGGGGAGACATCTCTTATGGAAATTCCAGTTTTCTGGAAATACTATTTCGACAAGGGGTTACACAATAAAGTCTGTGGAGTACTCGGAATCTGTGCAGAAGAAATGAATGATTCTTCCAACTGGAAATATGGAATAGGTAATTTTAGGAAGCATGTACCAAAAGTACCGGTTGGATTTGAAATCATACAGATACCAACTCATACATGGGCAATTTTTACCTGTAGAGGTGCGATGCCAGACACCATTCAGAATATGTGGAAAAGAATTTATTCGGAATGGCTGCCACAGTCCAAATATGAAATATGTATGGACTATGACCTGGAATATTATACGGATGGTAATACGTTAAGCAACGATTATATTAGTGAGATATGGATTCCTATAGAAGAAAAGCAACGAATTTAGATATTAAATTAATCTGACAGATCATAGCAGTAAAAGACAAGATTTAATAGTAACAATCCCTTAAACTGTTTCTATCAAACAGAAGGGAGTCATATAATAATGAATCAGTTGGCTACGTATTATAAAATAGTGTTAGAAGGAAACCATTACGATATCGGTAAGAAAAGGGGAGAACATATTATGAAATATACTCCTCTTTTAAAGCAATGGCTTATGTCAAGGCCAGATGGAGTTCCGGCGTTGACAAAAGAAGAGGCAGAGGCAAAATGTGCTCTTTTTGAAAAATACAGTACAGGATTAGGAGAAGAAGTCCGAGGATTGGCAGATGGATTAGAAATTGCTTTGCAAGATTTAGGTATTGTTCTGAATGGATATGCAAAGCAACTGCCATGTGCCTGTTCGGTCATAGGGATCGCAGCAGAAAAGACTACGGATGGACATGCCTATATGGGTCAAAGTTATGAATATAGTTATGAGGATGAGTATGCTTTTACAATACAAAGGGCAGAAGGCAGTTATGCACATATGGGATTTTCCTTTTATCAGGTAGGAAGATTTGACGGTATCAATGAATTGGGGTTGTGCGTAGCGATTACATGCCTTGACTTTGCAGAGCCGTCTGCTGGAGAAGCGGAAGGATTTTCCTTTCCTTTTATCGTAAGAATTCTGTTGGATACTTGCTCATCAACAAAAGAGGCAATCGCGAAAATGAAAACTCTGCCAATTTGCACCAATGCCAATATTCTGATTGGAGATGTATCGGGCAACATTATAAAAGCAGAGATACTTACAAAAGATGGAAAAGCAGATATCATGGAATCGAAAGCTTCCCCGTTTACTTACGGATTTAATCATTTCATGGAAAAAGGGCATCGCGAGCGCTATCCGGCAAAGCGGTATTTCACGCAGGCAAGAGAAGAGTTTATGAATGAAATCAGTGCCAGGGGAAATAAGATATCCAGAGGTGGCCTGCAACAGATTTTGACCACGCCATTGCCGAATGGAATGTCCTGCCATGCATATAGCAGTTATTTTGGAACACTGCGCTCTATGATATATGATGTGACGGCATCCAAACTCTATGTTTGCTTTGGCTCTCCGCAGCAATATGAGTATGTAAAAATGGATTTGTGGGAAAAAGAATCTTCGAAAGAAATAGTAGAATTTACGGATGAAATCATGCCAAAACATTTTTGGGAATTTGTATAAGACATAAACAGATAGAAAAAACAGTAGAAATCTTTTGTTTGATTTCTACTGTTTTTTACACTATTATAATACCACAAATTGAAAGATTTTTCAAGTATTGTAATGTGTTTGGGTTAGGCGTAGAGTTACAATACAGAAAGGTGGAATACTATATGGATGAAGATTTCTTGTTACAGATGATAAACCAAAATAATTTTCAGATTGAGAAGGTGATAGGGTGCAACCAATATACGCAGAAATTTGGATTACAATTAACAAAACGGGAAGCACAGGTTCTAGTCGAGGAACGGAAACGAACGCTAAAAGAAGAGGAACGAATTGAATTTGGAGAGGGAATTTTACCAAAGTTAATATTTGCATTTTGCGATTCTCCTTATATCTATCAGGATAATTACGTTGATACAATCGCAGCCTTACAGGATATATTCTATCTGTATAAAAATGAATCACTGGATGAACTAACAGATGATGAGTTGATTACTTATATGAAGGAAGCATTCGAAGGAGAATGTGAGGGCTCCTTAGAACACCTTGAAGACACTGCTTTGGAAGCATTTGCCAGGCAGATCAGAGAGAATACGCATGGCTTTTTAGGGAAGTACGAGGAAGAGGATGAATGAAAACAAAGATGAGTTGAGGATGAGCGAGATCATCCCTCTTGTCGCGGAATTGACAGAGAAATACACTAGTAAAGAGAGTTCTTCTATCTCATATGCCAAAGCGAAGCAATTGATGGGAGCGGTCTTATATTGTATTCATGAAAAAGAGAACTCATTTGAGTGCGAGGAGGGGCTTGCAGTAGTACAAAGACCTGATGTAAAAGAATTATACCACTCCGGTTATGAGCAAGTGATTCGAAAAGTCGAGCAGACAAAAGAAATGTTTGAACATTTGATTGTTGACTTTTGCGCTTTTGGAAATCAAAACTATTATAATACGATCGTGTTGGGTATGCCAGAATTTTTTAGATATTATGACGCCAGATTTCATCCTCAGGATCACATCTTAACGCTGGATTATCCAACATTGTTACCAGTGGAACCTGCGTGCGGAGTAGATGCAATTTTTCAATATCTTACGTACGTGAGTCTGGAACAGGTATTTTTTTCAAGATTTCCGGACGGCTATGTTCAAGAGGTACTAATGGCATATCATCAAGAAATTGACTTGCTCTATTGCAATATTTGCAATATTGTATTGCGTAATGTATTGGGCTGTATGATTTGTGAAAGAAAACTAACAGCCTATGGATTTAAAGAGGTGGATTATAATAAGATAAAAAAATTTACAATAGGCAGAACAAAACAAGAAATGAAAGAAAAATTATTGCAGTTAGTACGAACTTTTATGAAGCAGGTATATGAAAATAACCAAGCATTGTTCCTGTATCTGTCGGCAGACATGGAAGATTTCTCGGTGGAATTAAAAAATGCCGTAGAACACGATTGCCTGGGGACATTTTTTAGCAGATAAATCTTGTTTGGTCGTCTATTGCATAGAGAATACAATAAGTGCAAGTTCTCTGATTCCTTTTTCAAAAGTATTACAGTCAACATAAGCGAAAGACAACCGAATGGCATGATTGGATCTGAAATCATATACATTTCCAGGATTCACCAGAATATTTGCCTGTAAGGCTTTCTTAAAAAGCATAGGAACGGAAATTTTTCCCCTTAATCGTAACCAGATATAGAAACCACCTTGTGGGATACACCAATCAGCTAGTTTGCTAAAGTGGGTATTCAGAGCATGCAAAGCGGCATCGCGGCGTTTTAAAAGTTCTTTTCGTAAATGGGTAAGATGTAAATCATAGCCCCCAGTTCGGAACATCGTAAGAAGAACGGATTGCGCAAGTGAACTGGCGCCATAGTCCATCTGCATTTTGATATCGCTTAAACGTTCAATCAGCATGGAAGGACCAATCATCCATCCAACACGAAGACCGGGAGCGAGTGTTTTGGAAATTGTTCCAAGGTATACTACATTGTTGTTTGTATCCATTGCTTTTAATGGGGCAGGAGGTTCCGCTTCCAGCCACAGGTCATCATAAGCACCATCTTCCACAATGGGAATCTGATGTTTGGCACAATATTGCAACAAGTCATGTCGTCTTTTGGGAGTCATTGTGACACCAGTAGGATTATGATTGGTAGGGATGGTATAGAGTATCGATTTCTCAGTTTCCTTTGTTGGAAGGAGCCAATATTTGATTCCTTCTTCATCCATAGGGATTCCTTGCAGTATCATCCCTGCAGAAGGAAAGAGCTGCAAAGACTTCAGATAGGTTGGTGCTTCCGTAAAGACTTTAGACCCTCTTGGCATCATACCGACTGAGAGTAATTGTAGGGCTTGCAAGGATCCTGAGGTAATCAGGACATTTTCGGGAATTATTTGAATTCCTTTCTTATTCATTCTGGTGGCAATTTCAGCACGCAGATCATATAGCCCTTTTGGTTCCAGATAATTCATGGAACTTATAGTAACGGCAACGGTACTTAATGCCTGTTGCCAGAGAAACCTTGGAAATAATTCAGGGGAAGGCTCTCCTGTTCCAAGTCGTATCATATTCGGCAGATACTCATATTTATTGATTAATTGAATTTCCGGTAAATTATCATAGAAAGTACCAGTATTAATATAAGATTCCCAATTGGTCCGTTTTTGAGATAACATGGCAGACCATGCATTTCTATGGATGATCGTACCGCCTCCATACATAGTTTGGATGATGCCCAGTGAAGCGAGCTCATCCATAGCAGCTACTATAGTGCTGCGGTTTACATGAAAGAGTTCAGCCAGTTTTCTCTGGGAAGGAAGTTGTTCACCTGTTTTCCAATTCCCGTCAATGATATTTTGCAACATAAAGTTCAATATTTGTCTTTGTATGGATTCTTTACAGTTTCGGTCAGGCTTCCAGTTGATTACTATCATATTGTCTCCTAACTTGGTTGGGTCAATTTATCTCATTTGGATGGTCCGCAATGCTGCATAACTAATTAATATATATCATATCGAACGGTAAATTGATAGAGGAGATGAGAGTACAAATGAATATATTTTTACAAGGTTTGATTATGGGACTGGCTTATGTGGCTCCTATCGGTATGCAAAATTTATTTGTGATCAATACGGCACTCACCCAGAGCAAGCGTCGTGCAGTTGCAACGGCATTGATTGTTATTTTCTTTGATGTAACATTGTCATTTGCATGCTTTTTTGGAGTGGGCACCTTTATGCAAATTTTTCCTGAGAGCAAGACGTTTATTTTGCTGGTAGGAAGTATGATTGTAATTTATATGGGCTATGCTTTATTAAAGAAGAAAGCTGATAGTCAAGGAAAAATAGACATGCACGTATCCTTAAAGAAAGTATTGATAACTGCCTGCGTAGTATCGTGGTGCAATCCACAGGCAGTGTTGGATGGAACGATGCTGCTTGGTGCATTTCGCGTGACATTACCAGCAGAAGATGCTATATTATTTTTATTTGGTGTGATAACGGCCTCAGGAATTTGGTTCCTTTCGCTTACAGGAGTATTATCCTGTTTAAAAGATCGATTTCCGAAACGATTTTTAAATGCTATCAATATGTTATGTGGATTTGTAATGCTGATTTATGGAGGAACATTATTATGGCAATTTTTCAAGATGATTAAGGAGGTAAGATATGGTATCTTATATTGACAAAGATAGCACAGATCTTATAGCACAACTTTTTAAAGACTGGAATGAAACGTTAATATGGTCTTGTTTGCAGGGTTGCATGGGTGTTGCGTATGCAGACAGTTTAGAGTGTCCGGTTTCTGCACAGATCATTATCGCTGATTTTTGTTTTTTTGCAGGAAAGGTGAACCGTGAGCTAATAGTACATAAACCGCTAAATTTGGATCAGGATTTTATTATCATGGTTCCAGAGAATGAGGAATGGGCACGAGAAATAGAGTTTGTTTATGGGGAAAAAGCAAAACAAGTAACCCGCTATGCATTTAAGAAAGAAAAAGATATATTTGATGTGGTCTATTTAATGAATATTGTTAAAAATCTGGATATCGAATATGAGTTAAAGTTTATCGATGAGAATCTGTTTGATTTGGTAATGGCAGAACGCTGGTCCAGAGATTTATGCAGTCATTTTGAAAACTATGCGGATTATGAGAAGAGAGGAGTCGGTGTAGTGGTACTACAGGCAGGCAAATTAGCGGCTGGTGCTTCTTCTTATACGGTTTATAGGCAGGGTATTGAGATAGAAATAGATACAAAAGAAGAATATAGGCGTAGGGGGCTTGCACTTTCCTGTGGGGCTAGTTTGATTTTGGAATGTTTAAAGAGAGGATTGTATCCAAGTTGGGATGCACAGAATCCGGCATCTATGGCGCTGGCAGAAAAGTTGGGATATCATTTTGACAATACATACAAGGCTTATGAAATTACAAATTACTAGTATTCGAGAACGGAGAATTAAAAATTGACTCATCAGGAATTCTGGATGAGTCAATCTTTATCATTAGATTATGGTTGGTTAATTTTTAATTTCAAACTGGCAATGTACGACTGCAGTAATTTCCTTTTCTAATGAAGTAGTATCGCTGATACCATAATCAGATACCTCATTGGAATACAGTGGAGTAATCTGCATAACTCCCATATCCGCGTATTTTAAGCCACCTAGCTTACTTCCCGCATTTTCAACCATCATCTGCGCACGTTTTGTGGCATCCTTCGTTGCTTCCGCTAACATTTCCACTTTAATATCAGCAAGCTTTGTATAGAGATATTGTGGATCGTAGGACTGAAATTCCACACCTTCATTAAGTAATTCCGTAATACTTCTGGAAACTTCGGCTACTTTATCGATTTCAGCAGAGCTGATAGTCACTGTCTGCGATAAGGTATAGGATTCGATCTCATTTGTATAATCGCCATTATAATCCAGCATGTATACAGGGTCTGTAGAAATTGAAGAAAATACGAGTTCCTCCTCCTTTAAGCCTTTTGCTACCAGATAATCTGCAACTTTTTTGCGATTGGCCTCAAGGATAGAGTACGCATCCTGTAAACTAGCTGAGTTTGCGCTGAAATAACCGCTCCAGACAATCATATCGGAAGTAATTTGTTTTTTAGCAGATCCTGTTACCATAATTTTTGTTCTTGTACTTTTAATCTGCACCAAACCATTTGTAAAGATAACGGCTGATACGATGATACCGATCACCAAGATAACCGAAACAGCAATACAACAAATACCTTTCCACTTTGCATCCCATTCTTTCATGTCAATATAAACTCCCATCTTTTTATTATACTATTCCTATATTACACTAAATATCACCACAAAACAACAAAATTTATAGTAGGCACTATGAAAAGTATACAGATATTTGATTTCTACCATTTTCTTTTGAGTGGTACATGGCAGTATCCGCCATTTTAATCATTTGATCCAGATTCAGATTTTGATTTACCTGCGTGATACCAATACTAATTGTGATACAATAGTGCATTTTTTCTTCTTGAGAAAGTGATTCCATCAGTTCCTGGAGCAGGTGTTTTGAATCCTCTATAGACAGTGCCAGAACACCCAAAAATTCGTCTCCTCCCCATCTGGAAACAATCCCATGATCTTTTGTTATTTGTTCCAGCTTTTCGCTTACGGTACGAAGAACTGAATTCCCATATATATGCCCATAAGTATCGTTCACAAATTTAAAATGATCGATATCAAACATAAATAATGTTTTGGGAGAACTTTTCATTTTATGCATGAATGAGGTAAATTGCTTCGCAAATAATTTAGGATTGGATAGACCAGTCAGTTCGTCTTTATTTTCATTTGTAATAATCAAAGTATTATAATGATTAAAGATAATGGTTATAATCATTACGCATGTGGCAAGGGAGATCAGCATAAAGAAAATATTATTTTTAATACGTTCCTGAAATGCATTCCGGATAGAGGCGGTGTCTTTTTCTACTATCAGATACCATCCAAGTGTGGAATCATACTTTGTAACCAGACATATGAGCGTTTTATTGGAAGTAAACCATTGCATTTGCGGTTCATTGGAACGAACCAGTTTAATTTCATCTTGAACTCCGGTAACTTTTTTTAGATCTTCCTTCGTAAGAAAGAGATTGGTCGTTCCAGAGAAAGAATTTGGAGCACCGCCTGAATTAATGATATAGATGGACAGATCATAATTTTTTTCATAGGAATGAACCAGATATTCCAGAGAGTCAACTTCCAGTCCAACACCAATAATCCCCAGCAATTGGCCGGTATCGCTTTCAATACGAAAATTAACGAACACGGTTATCGTATCTTTATTTGCTTCATTGGTATCTATCTGCAGGTCATATTCACGTCCGGAATCAATAAAGTTATAATACCAGATATCATGTGGATCCTCTTTTGAAACGGTTTTATTCAGACCATTCTGATAGTAATAATGATCCGTCGCGGAAGACACACAAAATACGGTGGAATAGTCGTATTTTTTTTGATAGGTCTTCAAATAAGTGTAGAGTTTCGTCAGGTATATATCATTATCAAAATTCTGTGTTTCTTCGGTCAACCATGATTTTAAAAATTCATCATTGGCCATTGTTTTAGACACCATGACAGGTTTCGTCATGGTGTTTTCAATGTATTTTGAAATATTTAAATCTGCCAGACTGACGATATTTTTGGTATGTTTTTCAGCCAGTGCCTGATAGGCTTTGGTATCCCTATAAACTACTGCTGTGAAGCAAACTATGATGATTAAAATAATTAGAAAATTACTAACGAATAGAATATGCTTACGAATAGATAAAAGTTTTTTCACAATAAGCTCCCGCGTATAATTTTGTTCTGTAAAGTTTAGCACTTAGAGGAATTATAGCGAGTATTAAAAAAAATGACAATATGAAATTTTCAATTCCGCTTAATAAGTGACGAATAACTCTTGTCATAAAAGGTTATTTATGTTAGGATGCATTTAGAAAAATGAAAGAGGTGGGAAGATGAGAATAAATTCTTGCAAATAGTAACTGAATATATCAAATGGCCGTTATAGGGTTATTTGTTTTACTTGCAAGAATTATATATCTTCATAGATCCCAAAATAGTAAGCGATGAAAAGAAAATTTGTTTAATTACGAATTTGTTTTTCTATTAAGCGTTCGGATGTAAGAAGTTATTCTTACATCCTTTTTTCGTAGGAAGACCTTGTTTTGGCGACGTTATTATATAATTATGCAAGTAAGCGTATGACAAGGAGGAATACGAATGTCACTGATTGATGTAAAAAATTTAACTTTTTATTATGAAGGAAGTCCAGAGAATGTTTTTGAAAATATTTCTTTTCAAATTGATACGGATTGGAAATTAGGTTTTATTGCGAGGAATGGAAAAGGAAAGACAACCTTTTTAAATCTCTTGCTGGGTAACTATGAATATATTGGGAAAATAGTATCGTCAGAACAGTTCGAATATTTTCCGTATGAGTGTAAAGATAAAAGTAAGCACACCATTGATATCTTGGAAGAATGGAATCCTGGTTATGAATTTTGGAAGGTGACTAAAGAATTGGCATTATTGCAGGTTAATACTGATATTTGGGACAGACCATTTGAGACATTAAGTCATGGAGAGCAGACCAAAGTAATGCTTGCAGTACTTTTTTCCAAAGAAAATCAGTTCCTTTTGATTGATGAACCGACCAACCATTTAGATATGGATGCACGCTCTATAATCAGCAACTATTTGAATCAGAAAAAGGGATTTATCGTAGTGTCCCATGACCGTGATTTTCTGGATGGCTGTATTGACCATGTTCTGTCAATCAATCGTACGAGTATAGAAGTGGTACAGGGAAATTTCACATCCTGGTGGGAGAATAAGAAATTATGGGATGAATACGAGTTAAATGAGAACACCCGGTTGCAGAAGAATATCAGACGATTGAGGGAAAGCGCCTACAGGACTGAAAAATGGGCAATTGAAGTGGAGTCTACTAAGATAGGTAAAAAATCGGAAAAATATGAGAAAAATATTGGTACCAGAGCCTATGTAGGTGAAAAGTCCAGACGTATGCAACAAAGAAGAAAGAATCTGGAGCGGAGGCAGCAAAAAGAAATAGAGGAAAAATCAAATTTGTTAAAAGATGTGGAAGTAACGGAGAAACTGAAACTATTACCAATTCCATTTCATAAAGAGGTTTTGGTGGAAGCAGTACACTTGTCATTGCAGTATGGAAGTAAGATTATTTGTGAAGATGTGAATTTTACAGTCAGAAACGGAGAATGTATCCTTTTACAAGGAGGAAATGGATGTGGGAAATCTACTATTTTAAAGAAAATCGTGTCAGACCAGTCGGACAATATCAAATGCTGCCAGGGAGAACTGATGCTTCCGGAAGGGCTAAAGATATCTTATGTATCTCAGGACACTTCTTATTTAACAGGAACACTTTCTGATTTTATTGCAGCGCATCAGATTGAGGAAAGTATATTGAAACAATTTTTAGTAAAAATGGATTTTTCCAGAGAGCTCTTTTGTGGTAGAATGGAAAATTATAGTGAGGGACAGAAGAAAAAAGTACTCTTGGCCAAGAGTATGTGTGAAAAAGCACATTTATATATTTGGGACGAACCGTTTAACTTTATAGATGTGTTCTCACGTATCCAGATCGAAGAACTAATTAAGACATATCGGCCTGCCATGCTATTGGTAGAGCATGATGCAGCATTTGCGAATGCAGTAGCTGCCAAAATAATAAATCTAGGGGGAGAAGCGAAATTATGAAAACATTATTATTTCTAGCAAAAGGGTTTGAAATTATGGAATTTAGTGTATTTGTGGATGTATTAGGATGGGCAAGGAATGATTATGGAATAGATGTGCCTGTTGAGACTTGTGGATTTTTAAAACAGGTCATGAGTACCTTTCATGTGCCGGTAATCGTTGATAAAACGATTGACGAAATCAATGTGAATGACTATGATGCGCTTGCCATTCCCGGAGGATTTGAAGAATATGGTTTCTATGAAGAAGCTTATGACGAAAGGTTTCTAAATCTGATTCGTGAATTCAACGAACAGAAAAAGATCATCGCTTCTATATGCGTAGCAGCATTACCGCTTGGAAAAAGTGGTATCTTGGAGAACCGCAGAGCTACTACGTATCATTTAAGAGGCGGATATCGTCAAAAGCAGCTTGCAGAGTTTGATGTAGAGGTCGTAAATGATCCCATTGTGATTGATGACAATGTAATTACTTCCTATTGTCCGGAAACCGCTTCGGGTGTAGCATTTACATTATTAGAGAAGCTGACTTCTACAGAACAGATGGAAGCAGTAAAGGCGGCAATGGGATTTTGATCATAGAATACTTGCACATAATAAATGGAAGGAGGGGCAAGATAATTTGAAACAACTACAGTTTACAAAGAAAGATACCAATATAGCGAAGGGTCTGTTTCTCATAATGATGATCATTCATCATTTATTTTATGACTATGATACCTTTGGTAATTTTAATGTTTCTTTCGTATTTTTATCCGCTCACCAAGTAATTGTAATAGCGCAATATTTTAAATTATGTATTGCGGGCTTTACGATGCTGACATTCTACGGAATGACAAAAAAATATATGCAGCTTTCACAGGAGGCGTATAGCCGGCAAATCGTGCCGAATACCATAAATAAAATCATCTCCCTTGTCATGTCGTTTTTGTTTGTATACGTGCTGTCTGCGATTACCGCTCTTGCCTTGAAAGATGATCTGACAATGTTGTATAGCAGAAATGAAAAGTCTTGGCTTGGATATGCAGTCGTCGATGCACTGGGAATGGCAGATTTTTTTCATACCCCTACACTAAATGTAACATGGTGGTATATGTCCTTTGTAATCGTGCTGATATTCCTGTTTCAGATATATTATAAGCTATATCAAAGATTAGGAGTTATTACTGTTCCGGTTGCAGCGCTGTTACCAGGCGCGCTCTTAATGGAGCAGACGTATTATGGATTGTGTGCATTTAGTATGATATTAGGCATATTTGCAGCGGAGACAGATTTATTTGTTCGAATGCGGAAATTTGGATGCGGAAATAAGATCATAAAGGGTGCCAAATGCATTGTTTGCGCAGCTACGTTTCTGATTACCTATCAATTGCTTTTTTATGGAATAAGTGTTTCTTTATATTTTGGAATTGGGGCAGTATTATGGACTTATGTAAGTTATGAATTTCTTGCACCTCTAAAAGGTGTTGGTGGGATCGTTTCTTTTATTGGCAAACATTCCATGAATATTTTTTTAACACATACATTTTTGTATTATTACTATGCGAAGGATTTTATATATTCTTTTGGCTCGGGAATTATGATTGTGACGGTACTATTAGGATGCAGCCTTGCGATTTCTGTATGTATAGAAGGATTGAAAAAAGCAGTAAGATACAGTAAGCTTATAAATTATTTACAGGTAAAGGCAGTTTGCTGCTATGATTCATGCAGACGGAGCGGTTTTAGTAATTGTGAAGAAAATACATAGAAAAGAAAGGAATACGTATTCCTGACGCAGATGCAGATAAAAAGAAAGCTATAAAAGGCTTTCTTTTTCTTTCTTTTCTAAAGTTTCTTCCAATAACATCTGAATGATCTGTATGCCTTTTAAAAAATGATCTGTATTTTCTTCTGATACCACACTAATACGGATTGCCTCATAAGGAATAGTATTTCCCACAAGGAATCGATCAGCAGCATATACTTGCACTTTAGAAGCTCTTGCCAGCTGTTCAAAAACATGACCCGTAAATCCATCAGGTAGAATCAGCCATCGAAATGGACAGGTATCATCCCCCTTTAAGTGATAAGCAGACAAATATTCATTCACAATATGGTTACGTTCTATAATAAATGCCTGTCGTTGAGACAAAATAATATCTGCCTTTCCGGATTGAATGAGTGTGGCTGCTGCCTGCCCAAGTAATGGTGAGACAGAAATATTTATATTATAAAGTGCAGTGGCTATGTCCTTTTGGTATTGCAAAGGTGCAAGGACATAAGCAAGTCGCAGACCTGGTGCTAGTGTCTTAGATAAACTAAGGAAATAAACGGTATGTTCCGGTATTAAAGTATGAATAGGTGGATACAAGTTCGCAGATAAAAAAGAATTGATAGCATCTTCCAAAACAATAATATTATTTTTATCAGCAAAAGAAGCAATCGTTTGTCTTGTACACAGATCCATCACATGTGTAGTAGGATTGTGATAATCTGGAATCACATAGAGTGCTTTTATGCTGTAATTCTTATAGACATGATTCAATGCTTCTTCCGTATATTCTTTGAGAGGGATGAGAATAATGCCCAATAATTTTGCGGTTGATTTTAGACCTGGATAGGTAAAGACATCACATGCTACTTTATCACCGGCATGAAAAAGTGCGGCTAGAATAGCAGTAAGTGCATTCTGTCCGCCACTGGCAAATAGGATTGTTTGGTAATCTATCTGCAATCCCGCTTTTGAAATCCATCTGGCGGCCATTAAGAGTTGTCTTGTATTATTCAAATTCGTATTATATTGCATTAGAATATCCGCATTTGGCTCTTTTAACACAGCTTGAATCGCTTCAGCGACATATTTATTTGGAAATCGGTTTGGAAGGATCGCTCCCATTTCAATTACTTTTTCTTCCAATGGATTCAATAAAAGCATATTACTATCATAAACGACATCAGAAGAAATATAAGTTCCGTTGCCAGTAGAGGAGACAATCAATCCTTTTTGCATGCAGATCTTAAAAGACCTTGTTACAGTACTTAGATTGATATCTAGATAATCTGCAAGTTCTCTTTGTGGAGGTAATTTCGTTCCGGGGAGAAGAATTCCATTTTTAATATCCTCTTCTAACTGTTTAGCAAGTTCTTTATATAAGGGAAGCGTAGTATTTTTAAACGATGGCTTCCAGCTCATATAATAGTTGTCAAATGAATTGATTGGCATAATTGACCCCTTTCGGCATATTGTCTTGCATACAATTATATCATTGTATGTATGATGTGGCAATGATAAAATGAGCAAAATATGCTAAGTAATGATACTAAAAGGAGGAAGTCAATGGAACGTTCGTTTGAGGAAATATTGTATACAAGAAGAATTACAGAAGCAAAGCCATCTTTTATCAGAGAAATTTTAAAAGTAACGGAGTCACAGAATTTTATTTCTTTTGCAGGTGGACTTCCCAATCCCATATCATTCCCAAAAAAGGAAATGGAGAAATCGTCAAAAAGGGTATTAGAGGATAGTGAATCATACCAGTATAATCAGACAGAAGGTTATGGACCTTTGAGAGAAATGATCGCAAAGCGGTATTGCGAGAAATATAATATGAGTTTCGTAAAAGAGGATATCTTAATCACCACCGGTTCTCAACAGGGACTTGATTTATTCGGAAAAGTACTCATAGAAAAAGGCTCCAGCATTATAATAGAAAAACCTGGCTATCTAGGTGCAATTCAGGCTTTTTCCATGTTTGAACCGCACTTTATATCAGTTGAAATGGATGATGAGGGAATGAGTCCCTATGCTCTTGAAAAAGCGCTGCAGCAAAACAAGGTAAAACTTATTTATACAGTACCAAATTTTCAGAATCCATCTGGTATCACATACAGCATGAGAAGACGAAAGGAAATAAGAAAAATAGTAGAAAAATATGGTGCTTTTCTAATGGAAGATGATCCTTATGGAGAATTACGATTTAAAGGAAAAAATCTTCCGTATATTGGAAAAGATTATTATCGCAGTGCCATCTTAGGATCCTTCTCGAAAACACTTTCTCCTGGAATGCGGGTGGGTTATATCTGCACTAAGAATAAGCAATTACTAAATTTTCTGTCATTGGCAAAGCAAGGAACAGATTTACATACTAGTATAATGACGCAAAAACTTATCCATGATTATCTGACTCATAACGATTATGATCTACATATAGCTAAGATTCGTAATTTGTATGAAGAGCAAAGTGAAGCCATGTATCAAGCGGCAATTAAATATTTCCCGGATCGTGTGAAATGTACACACCCTCAGGGAGGCATGTTCCTTTGGGTGGATATGGTAAATTACGGTATCAAAGCAGAGGAATTACTAAAAGAAGCCATGAAAGAGAACGTACTATTTGTACCCGGAGATTCCTTTTACACGGAACCATATCAATCTACCACTTTTCGAATGAACTTTACAAATTCTAACAAAATGCAGATTGAGAAGGGGATTCAGATATTAGGGACAATTATGGGCAAGATGAAGTAAAATTGAATCATCGAGTGGAAGCCGCTATTAATTGTTGTTTATATTCACTTGGCGTGCAGTGCATATATTTTTTGAATAATTTATTATAATAACTTGTGTTATTGAAACCTACGCGCATTGCAAGCTCGGATACTGCAATATCCATTGTCATATTAGACTGTAAAATACGTGTTGATTCCAGAATTCTATATTTCATTAGGTATTCAAATGGTGTTAAGTGAATGGCACGTTTAAAACAGCGACAACATTCGCTACGACTGATATGGATGGAAGAAGCGATATCATCAAGCGTAATTGATTCCGAGTGATGCAATTCAATGTAACGAATTGCATTCTTTACACGTGTATCATCAAGAGAAATGGACGAATCAATATTCATATCATGCTTGACATAGGGAAGTTGCTTTAGAAGATCATACCAAATATTGCATAGATATGACTTAGTGAGAAGTTCATAACCGTATTCTTTGTGTTGGTTCAACAAAAGGAGCTTTTTGATGGAAGTCAAAAGCTCCGTATTTTGTTCTATGCAGCAGTGTTTCAATTGTTCGGATGAAAGGATTGGGACGAGATATTTACTTTCTAAGTAAGTCTGCCCATGTCCGAATAAATAAGAAGGACTGAAAACGATAGAGTAAATACAATTATCTTCTTCCTTTATTGGGTGGAGAGAATGCAATACATTCTGATTGATGAAAACAGCAGTTTCTGATTGAAGTGTTAGTATCTCTTCACTAATCTGGCATTCCACTTGTCCCTCTGCAATGTATAGAAGCTCCACTTCTTCATGCCAGTGCCAATGAATGTATCCAAGAGGTAAGGAAATCGTGTTAAATTTACAGCAGTTAATTGGATATTCAAAGTCATAAAGTTCTCTATTTTCTTCTATCCCTTGATGGATGACAGATTGATTTTTCATCACAGATACCTCGATCTATTATTAATATCCCAATTCCTCGTTGATAAGAAATACCTTGATCCTTCCAGGACGCCCTGAGCGACGTGTGATAACAATCTGGTTGCACATACAATCAGGTGAGAAACAATCGTTGCATCTTCCGTTGTAGTTACAAGGTGTCTTTCGTTTTAATCTTTTGGCGTTTGCAGGTGAAGCAATATTGCAGATACGTGACTTTGCATATGTAATATCTTCTACGATTTTATTACGTCCTACCATCATCATGATATGTTCGGGACCATGTATCAGACATGCTGTCCGGTTACCACTACCGTCGATATTCATGAGTTCACCATCCATTGTAAGAGCATTGGTACTCATGAAATAATAATCAGACATCACAGTTTTAGCAAAAGTGATACGCTGTTCTTCAGGAGTCTTAGCAGTAGAACGATCGATTAATTCAAATTTATTGTTATGAAGTGCATCCATCATTCCACTTTCAATTACAGATGCGCTACCACCCCATGACACCACACTTCCATCTGGAATCATAGATAAAATTTTATCGATGCATGCTTTACTGTTATCAAAATAATATCCTTCTATATTTCGTTCGTTCAGCTTCTTTATGATTCCCTCTGCAAGACTAGCAAATGCTTCTTCTCTCGGTGTTGCCATGATAGTTACCTCCAATATATTTATTAAATGAAATATAACATATCTTATACTATTATGAAAGTTAATATTTTAGATTAAAGAGGGAAAAGCATGGTAAAATATGGAAATATATAAAGATATATGTTGAATAGATAAAAAACAAATCGAAATCAAGAAAAGTGTGTTGACAAATGTAAGTAGAGTGTATATAATAACGATATACAAAAGATAGTATTAATTAGAAGTACGAAAGAGAAGAAGGGTACGAATCACTCAAACAGTTAAATGTTTATACGAAAGAAGTAATGTACTTAAGAAAACCGTACCAATTAAAAAACAAACTAGATTAGGAAATAAAAGTACGAAAGATAATGGCGTACAAGCTTTTCATTAAAAATTCAGTATATGTTGAAATACAGAAGACTTTAAATACAAAAGAGCGTAATCCAATACATAAGAATAAGCAATATAGCACAAAAGATAAAACATATCTTGATTAGCGTTCTTTCTAGTATGCATAAATAAGATGGAGAGATAGGAGATAAATAGCGGAGGTACAGTCCAATGGACAGAATATTTTAGAAGGGAGCATTGATCGAATTGATTGATACTCTCTTTTTCTTTGCTGTTTCATGATATCGGACTGTTCCCATAGTAAGATATGTCACATTTCATGTTGCTTTCACATTTAAAAAGTAAGATAATGCTATAAATACGGAGGAACCAAGATGAAAAGGAAATATTCTCTCTATTTAAGCTATACCTTCTTTCTGTTAATACTTAGCGTGAATGTATTTGCGGTCATAGAACCGAAAGAATCAAGAATATATCAGGAAGAGTTTCGCACGACGATAAACAATGTATCGGATATTCCTGCTATTTTAGAAACGGCGTTTACGATGCATGCCTCGACCATTCTCATTACATCTGATACGAATATTTTCAGTGATTTAGTAAACGAGTTGGAAGCAAATATTGGAGGAATGACTGGCAGATATGATGTGCATAGCTGTAATGGCTATCAGATAGATAGAAAGGATAAGTATTATACGATAACATTATCCTGGTTGAGTACGATTGCAGAAGAACAGGCATTGGATGCGTATATACAGGAAACGATAAAAAGTTACCAGGATGAATCTGTTTATCAAAAAATTAAAAAAGTCCATGATACCATATGTAATACAGTTACATATGATTATGAGACGGCAGAAGGAAAAGCGAATAATTCCAGTGCATATGATGCGGCTATGAACAGAATGTCTGTTTGTACCGGATATGCCCTGTTATTTCAAAAGTATATGGAGGTATTGGAAATTCCATCCTATACAGCAGCGGGAACCCGAAACGGTGGACCGCATATGTGGAATATTGTGAATATTGACGGACAATGGTATCATATTGACTGCACATGGGATGCTCAGGGAGATGATAGTACAAATCAATGGTTCTTGTGTGGTGCGGACAAAGCTGGTTACCGTTCATGGGGAAATGTAACACTTGCAAAGACAAGTTATGCCGATAAATAATAGAATATTCTGATCATCAATAGTATAGTAATAGATAGTAATGACGTATGGGTTAATTTGGAGGGAAGCATGGGACAGGATGATAGGGAACAAAGAGATGCCAGACGCCAGATGAGAAGGCGGAGAAAAAAGAAAGCGCAGATGATTGCGTACAGCATAGCGGGTGTAATATTGGTATTGCTGGGAACCGGCATTTTTCACGGAGCCAATAGATTTATGGATTATGTATGTATAAAAAAAGAACAACAGGAAGAACAGCCTTTGAATGAGACAGCTACAGAAACTCAAATATCTGAGCCGACAAAGGAAGAGGTGGAAGAGGAAGAAGTTGATGCATTGGATGCGCTTGCCGATACTTCTATTGCAGCGATGACGTTGGAAGATAAAGTAGCAGGACTCTTTATGGTGACACCGGAAGCACTTACCGGAGTTAAAACGGTTGTGCAGGCAGGTGATGGAACGAAGAAAGCATTAGAAGAGTATCCGGTAGGAGGATTCATATATTTTGGACAAAATATCGTAAGTGAAAAACAGCTTAAGGAAATGACTTCTAATACTATTTTGTATAGCAAATATCCTCTTTTTTTAGGAATTGATGAAGAGGGAGGCAAAGTGGCCAGATTGGGAAATAGTGCCATAGCGGTAGAGAAGGTGAAGGAAGCAGCAGATATTGGGGCGTCAGGAGATACTTCTCAATCACATGATGCTATGGCGACAATTGCCGGTTATCTTACAGAATTTGGTTTTAACGTAGATTTCGCACCAGTCGCAGATGTATTGACCAATCCGGAGAATGAAGTGATTGGAAAAAGGTCTTATAGCTCGGATCCGAGTGTTGTAGCTTCCATGGCACGTGCAGCCATTGAAGGGCTGCAAGAAAATAAGGTGAGTGCTTGTATGAAGCATTTCCCGGGACTTGGGGATGTAGCGAAGGATCCTCACAAAGAACTGACTTCAACTGATAAAACGCTGGCTCAGATGCGTGAAACAGAATTGATTCCTTATATTACAGGTATTGAAGCCGGAACCGATATGATTATGATATCCAATATGTCGGCACCACAGGTAATCGGAGATAATACCCCTTGTTGTATGTCTTCGCTCATGGTAACAGATGTGTTACGTAAGGAGCTTGGATATCAGGGAATTGTCATTACCGATGCAATGAATATGGGGGCAATAACGGACGCTTATTCGGATGAGGAAGCCGCAGTCAAAGCTATTTTGGCAGGTGTGGATATCATATTGATGCCGAATGATTTTAAGGCAGCCTATCAGGGAGTACTGGATGCCATAAAAAGTGGTACGATAACAGAGGAAAGAATTAATGAATCGTTACATCGTATTTATAGGGTTAAATACAAAGAATCTGCAACTGGTGGTTATGGGGTGTTAGACACAGAGGAAGATATAGAATCAAGTACAGAAGAAAGTATGACAGATGTTGAATGATGAATCGGTTGCCTTAGATTATTCTTACTATGTGAGTTGACAAAAGGGGACAATTATAGTAAACTATATCTTGCCCGTTGAAAAGACGGGTAAGAAAAATGCGATAGTGGCGTAGTTGGTAACGCGCGACCTTGCCAAGGTCGAGACCGCGGGTTCGAGTCCCGTCTATCGCTCTAAGGTCATCAGGCTAAAACAGAAAGCTATCTGTTTTAGCCTGATTGTTTATGTTATACGTTAACAAGACGTTAAAAGTATCTTATTTTTGGAGAATAATTATGGAAATATTAATGATTAAGAGTAAAGCTTTTGATGAAGGTGGATGGATACCTGAAAAATATACGGCTCGCGGAGTTGATAGATCTCCTGATTTTGAAATAAGCAATATCGCACCTTATGCAAAATCACTTGCAATTACGTTAGATGATGCTTCGCATCCCATTTTTCCAAACTATAATCATTGGGTGATATGGAATATAGCGGTACAGTCTTCTATTCCGGAAGGGGTAGTTCATGGAAAATATGTAGAAGGTCTGGGCGCAACGCAAGGAATTGCTTACGGCAGAAACAAATATAAAGGGCCAAAGCCACCGCTCAAATTCATACATACGTATGTGTTTACTATTTATACGCTGGATTGTACCTTAGGTATAGATGCGAGCAGCAGAAAACAGGATTTTATAAATAATGCTGAGGGGCATATCTTGCAGCGGGCCACTTTATCAGGAAAATTTCAAAGTGGAAGAGAATAGGTATGCATTTATTTATTTTATAGGGAAGGTTGAATCAATGGAATATGAACATTTGTCTCATTCATTTGAGCCGATATACGATAAAAATAGTAGCATTATAATTTTGGGGAGTTTTCCTTCTGTAAAATCGCGAGAACAACAGTTTTATTATGGTCATCCACAGAATCGGTTTTGGCGGGTTCTGTCGAATATTCTGGACTGCAAGATTCCAAATACAGTCTTGCAGAAAAAACAGCTATTGTTAGAAAATCATATAGCTGTCTGGGATGTGATAGCGGAGTGTGATATAATAGGTTCCAGTGATAATAGCATTAAAAATGTAATTACGAATCCTGTGGAGGAGATATTACATGTCTGTGATATAAAGAGAATCTTTGCAAATGGTGCTAAAGCAGCTGAATTATATCAGAAATACAGCTTCAAGAAAACGAAAAGAGAATGCATAACATTACCTTCTACCAGTCCGGCAAACGCGGTCTTTTCTATAGAAAAACTGTGCCAACGATGGGAAGCTATCAAAGAACCACTCTTATACGAAAAGGAGTAAAGTATGAAAATAGAACCTTATATTCATAAAGTGCAATACTACGAGACAGATCAGATGGCAATTGTACATCACTCAAATTATATCAGATGGTTTGAAGAAGCAAGAGTAGATTTTCTCGATAAAATTGGATATGGTTATAAGACTATGGAAGAACAAGGAATCATCAGTCCTGTCACAAAGGTGAACTGTAATTATAAGTCAATGACTCGTTTTGGTGAGACAGTCCGTATTGAGGCTAAAATTTTATTATTTAATGGAATTACATTAAAAATTGGATATCACATCAGTGATTTGGATTCAGGAGAAGTGCGGGCAAATGGAGAAAGCGAACACTGTTTCATTTCTGAGGTAGGGAAATTGTTATCTGTGAAAAAGGTAAATAAAGATTTTTATGATTGTCTGCTTTCCTATTTAGAGATATGACTCTTCTTTTCTCAAAAAATATAAACAATAAGCGGTAATTGTCCGATAGTATAGATAGGAATTAAATAGAATGAAATCAGTAAAAGAGGGAAAAGCTTATGCAAATTAATGCTATCAGTAATCTGAACGCAAATACCAGCACTTATTCTTCTTATGATGCAGGAACTGCAATTGCAGATAATTCATCTAAAGAGGATCCAAGAATAGCAGGGGTCAAACAACAAATAAGGAATAAAGAACAGTCAATTAAGAACATAGAGAATGACGAAAATTTGACGAGTAAAGAGAAAGCAGAAAAAAAGAAGAAGATACAAGATGAAATTACGCAGCTTCAGCAGCAGTTAGTAGAGTTACAAAAGCTGATTGAAAAGGAAGAGCAGGAAAAAAAGGCTGAAAAAGAACAAAGTGATGGAGAAATAGAGGAATTTCAAAAAACAGAAAAACAAAAGGAAATTGAGAGTTCGATCATTCCGAAAGATCTGATGGAAGCTATGGTAACGGGACAAGCAGCACTCTTACGATCAGCGTCTCTTAATTGGATAAAGACAAAGATGGAAGGGGAAGCCAGAGTTGCATCAAGTGATGCAAGGAGGAATGCATCACTTGGTGTTGATTCTTCTTATGTGGCAGGTGTAGCAGCAGATAATAACTTAAGTATTGATAAGGTAACAGGAATGCAGCTTAAAACGCTTCGTGAAGCTTCCGAAAAGATTGAAAGATCTACGGAGGAACAATTTATAAAAAGACAGAAAAAAGCGGCAGAAGAGCGAATACATGATGAAAGTGAAGCTAACGACAAGAATGCTTCTGTTGAAACCGTGGAACAGAGTAATGGAACTGCTTCTGAAGAAAATGCACAAGAAAGTAACCTTTTATTATCCGGGGAAGATTCTCAAAGTTATCTCGACCATGTTGTATATCGGGAAATAGATGTGTTATTATAACATAGTAACAATCAGGTATGGACGAAGCTGACAATAGTTTCGTCCATTTAAATGCAAGTTACGGAGGTGAAGCTGGTGGAAAACAAGGAATACAAAACAATAACCTTATTAAAACGATTTATACCCTATTATAAACAACATCAAAAAACTTTATATTTAGATTTGTTCTGTGCCTCTCTAACAACGATCTGTGAGATGGTATTACCCCTTATTATGCGTTATATTACAAATGCTGGAATCAATCAGCTTGCAACTTTAACAACAAAGCTGATATTGCAAATGGGTGTTCTTTACTTTGCACTTCGAGTCATTGATTGTATTGCAAATTATTATATGGCAGACGTTGGTCATGTAATGGGCGCAAAAATAGAAACAAAAATGAGAGAAGATGCATATGCCCATCTTCAGAAATTATCCAATACGTATTATAATAATACGAAGGTCGGACAGATTATGGGGCGAATTACGAATGATTTATTTGACGTAACTGAATTTTCGCACCATTGCCCGGAAGAATTCTTTATTGCTGCAATAAAAGCCTTAATCTCCTTTGTTATCTTATCCAGAATCAACTTTTTATTGACTGTCATAATATTTGTGATAGTGCCGATTATGATATTGACATGTGTGTCACTTAATAGAAAGATGAGGTCTGCATTCGGAAAACAAAGATATCAAATCGGAGAGTTGAATGCGCGCATTGAAGATAGTTTATTAGGACAAAAGGTAGTAAAAGCATTTACGAATGAAGAGATGGAAAATGAGAAGTTTCAAGTGGATAATGAAAAATTCTTAACCATAAAAAAAGAAACCTACAAATATATGGCGGCATTTCAAACAACGACTAGAATGTTCGACGGTATTATGTATCTTGCAGTCATTGTTGCAGGTGGTATTTTTATGGTGAAGGGTCTGGTAAGACCCGGAGATTTAGTTGCGTATCTGTTATATGTAACCACTTTGATTGCAACGATTCGCAGGATCATTGAATTTTCAGAGCAATTTCAAAGAGGAATGACAGGAATAGAACGTTTTCTACAGATAATGGATGCAGACATTGAGATCTTTGATGAGCCCGATACGATAGATATGAAAGACCCTATTGGGGACATCGTATTTGAAAATGTAAGTTTTGAATATCCGGATGACCATAACAAGGTATTTACGCATCTAAATTTGCATATCAGGTCAGGAGAAAAAATTGCGATTGTTGGTCCTTCAGGAGGAGGAAAGACCACACTGTGCAATCTGATTCCGCGTTTTTACGATGTTACAGAAGGAAGAATTAAGATAGATGATGTAGATATAAAATCATTTACTTTGAAAAGCCTGAGAAAAAATATTGGAATCGTTCAGCAAGATGTATATTTATTTTCAGGAACGGTATATGATAATATTATATATGGGCGGCTGGATGCTACCAGAGAAGAAGTCATTCAGGCAGCGGCAATGGCAGGTGCGGATGAATTCATTAAAGAATTAAAGGATGGTTATGATACTTATATCGGAGAGCGTGGAGTGAAGCTGTCTGGCGGTCAAAAACAAAGAATCAGTATCGCTAGAGTATTTCTTAAAAATCCAAGGATGATTATTCTAGATGAGGCTACATCAGCGTTAGATAATGAGAGTGAATTTGAAGTAGCAAGATCATTAGAGACATTGTCCAGAGGAAGAACTACATTAACAATTGCCCACCGATTGTCAAGTATTAAGAATTCTGATCGCATTTTGGTACTTACGGAAGAGGGAATAGCAGAGGAAGGTACCCATAATGAGCTATTAGAACAAAAAGGAATTTACTATCAATTTTACATGACAGCAAATGAAATAAAATAAAACACACATAAGAACAAGACAGGAAATTGCCTGCTACTGGAAAAAGTGATATAATTTCGGTAGTGGGCAATCTGTTTTTGGGGATACTATAGGATAGCATGCATTCATGCAGACAGGAGTAAATTATGAAAGTAACGTTTATTGGAGCAGACCATGAAGTGACAGGAAGTTGTCATTATTTACAGGTATGTGAGAAACACATTTTAGTAGACTATGGAATGGAACAGGGAGTGAATGTATACGAAAATGCTAATTTACCTGTAGAAGAAGCACAGATTGATTATGTCTTTTTAACACATGCACATGTAGACCATTCTGGATTATTGCCGCTACTCTATGCGAAAGGCTTCCGGGGACAAATATTTTCCACATATGCGACAGCGGATTTGTGCAGCATTATGTTGCGGGATTGTGCGCACATACAAATGCAGGAAGCTGAGTGGAAGAATCGAAAAGCAAAACGAAGTGGCGGTGCGGAGGCAATTGAGCCTATTTATAAAATGGAAGATGCGGATGGAACGATAAAAAGAATTGTGCCATGTCACTATAATAAAATAGTGGACATCTGTGATGGTATCAAGATTCGTTTTACTGATATCGGACATTTGCTGGGATCAGCCAGTATTGAAATTTGGATGACAGAAGAAGAAGTTACAAAGAAGATAGTTTTTTCAGGGGACATTGGCAATTTAAATCAGCCGTTGATTAAAGATCCAGCAAAAACGCAGGAAGCTGATTATGTAGTAATGGAATCCACATATGGAGATAGATTACATGCAATCGAGAGGCCAGATTATGTGATTGAACTTGCAAAAGTTATGAATGAAACATTTGCGAAAGGTGGAAATGTAGTGATTCCATCCTTTGCGGTTGGACGAACGCAAGAGATGCTGTATTTTTTAAGAACAATTAAGTCCAAGAAAATGATAAAGGATTTTCAGGATTTCAAAGTATATATGGACAGCCCATTAGCAGTAGAAGCGACTGGTATTTTTCAGAAAAATATCTATGAATGTTTTGATGAAGAAGCGATGGAATTAGTACAAAAGGGAATCAATCCAATCGCATTTCCAGGTTTAAATTTATCAATTACAAGCGATGAATCCAAAGCAATCAACTTTGATAATGAACCAAAAGTAATTATTTCTGCATCAGGTATGTGTGAGGCGGGCCGCATCCGGCATCATTTAAAGCATAATTTATGGAGACCGGAGTGCACGATTCTATTTGTAGGATATCAGGCAGTTGGAACACTCGGTCGAACATTGATCGAAGGGGCCAAGGAGGTCAAACTATTTGGGGAGCAGATCGAAGTAAATGCCAGGATAATTACCTTGCCAGGATTAAGTGGGCATGCAGATAGGAATGGACTGCTAGATTGGGTGAATGGATTTCAAAAGAAACCAGAAAAAATATTTGTTGTACATGGGGAAGACAGCGTATGTAATAGTTTTGTAGAGACATTACAACAGGTTCAAGGACTGGAAGCATATGCTCCCTTTAGTGGAACTACATTTGATATAAGTAAAAATCTATTTGAAACAGTTGCAGATCCAATGCCAATCAAAAAGAAGACAAAGATTGCTACCGATGTCTTTACCAGGCTTATGGCTTCAGGGCAGAGGCTACTTGCAGTCATTCGTAAGAATGAAGGGGGAGCCAATAAGGATCTTGCAAAGCTTGCAGATCAGATTAACTCACTTTGTGATAAATGGGATAGATAAGACACAAAAATTCCGCTTCAAACGGAATAGAAAAGAAAGGCAGATAAAGGTAATGAGCTTAGCAGATAATATATTTATTAACATGTGTCAGGATATTTTGCATAATGGAACCAGCACAGAAGGTGAAAAGGTCAGACCACATTGGGAGGATGGCAAACCTGCTTATACCATAAAACAGTTTGGTGTGGTCAACAGGTATGATTTGTCTAAAGAATTTCCTTTGTTAACATTAAGGAAGACCGCATTAAAGAGCGCAACAGATGAGTTGCTTTGGATTTGGCAGAAAAAATCTAATAATATTAATGACTTGCACAGTCATATTTGGGATAGCTGGGCAGATGAAGAGGGAACGATAGGGAAAGCCTATGGATATCAGATGGGAGTGAAACATCATTATAAAGAAGGTATGATGGATCAAATCGACAGAGTTCTCTATGATTTAAAAAATAATCCCTTTAGCCGAAGAATTATGACAAATATTTATGTACATCAGGATCTGTATGAGATGAAGCTTTATCCATGTGCATATAGTGTGACATTCAATGTCACACAAAAAAAAGGTGAGGATAAATTAACATTAAATGCAATATTGAATCAACGTTCACAAGATATCTTGGCGGCGAACAATTGGAATGTTGTTCAATATGCTGTGCTTGTTCATATGATAGCGCAAGTTTGTGACATGAATGTCGGAGAATTTGTACATGTAATTGCAGATGCTCATATATATGACAGACATGTTTCAATTATAGAGGAATTGATACAAAGGCCTACGTATCCAGCTCCTAAATTTTGGCTAAATCCTGATGTCAAAGATTTTTATCAATTTACCAGAGAGGATGTCAAAGTGGATAATTATGTGACAGGACCTCAAATCATAGGTATTCCTATTGCTATCTAAAAAAGAAGGAGAGTTCCATTTATGAATATAATTGTAGCGGTAGATAAAAACTGGGCGATTGGCAATAAAAGTGAATTGTTGGTTCTTATACCCAATGACCAAAAACACATCAGACAAGAAACAGCAGGAAAAATCGTCGTATTTGGAAGAAAGACATTGGCTACACTTCCGGGTGGGCTTCCGCTTCATGGCAGAGTAAATATCATTTTATCCACCGATCGAAACTTAAAAGTAAAAGGCGCCACGGTAGTACATTCGATGAAAGTACTTCTGGAGTTACTTGGAAATTATAAAAGCGAAGATATCTTTATTATCGGTGGTGAGAGTGTTTACAAACAGATGCTGCCATATTGCGACACCGTTCATATTACAAGAATAGACCATGCGTATGATGCAGACACCTATTTCCCGAATCTGGATGAACTCTCAGACTGGAAAGTAACAGCGGACAGTGAGGAGCAGACGTATTTTGACTTAGAATATCAATTTGTTAAATATCAGAAAACAAGATAAATTACGTGTTTATTTCAAAGGAAAAAGCGGATTTTTTTTTTCGCCATACACCTTGACTTTAACACACAAAAGTATAATAATGTAACTTATCGGAAGAAAATCAAGCGGCTACGAAGTAGACATTTGATTTTACCCGATAAGTTAACGAGTTTATCAGAGCGCATCACAAGGAGCAGGGATAATTATGTTACATATTACATTTGAAAAAAATACAAATCCAAAGCCATTACCGGAAGCTGAAAATCCATTGACATTTGGGACGATTTTTACAGATCATATGTTTGTAATGGATTATGAAGAAGGGAAAGGGTGGATTGACCCTCGTATCATTCCTTATCAACCAATACAATTAGATCCGTCGGCTATGGTATTTCATTATGGCCAAGAAATGTTCGAAGGTATGAAGGCATACAAAGCGGAAGAGGGTAGAATTTTGCTATTCCGTCCTGATAAGAATATTCAAAGGGCAAATAATACAAATAAGAGAATCTGTATTCCAGAGATTCCTGAAGATGATTTTTTACAGGCAATTAAAGAGATTGTAAAAATAGATAGTAATTGGATACCTACGAAAGAAGGAACTTCTCTTTATATCAGGCCATTTATAATCGCTACAGATCCGTTTCTTGGTGTAAGACCATCTAATACTTATAAATTTATAATTATATTATCACCGGTGGGAGCCTATTATCCGGAAGGACTCAATCCAGTTAAAATTTGGATTGAAGATGAATATGTCAGGGCTGTAAGAGGCGGACTCGGAGAAGCAAAAGCGGGTGCCAATTATGTGGCAAGTCTAAAAGCTCAAGTAAAAGCTCATGAGGCAGGATACTCACAAGTTTTATGGCTGGATGGTGTAGAAAGAAAATATATTGAAGAAGTCGGGGCTATGAACATTTTCTTTAAAATTAAAGGAACTGTAGTGACTCCTAAGTTGAATGGATCAATATTACCAGGAGTTACAAGACAAAGTTGTATAGACTTATGTAAATCATGGGGATTAAAAGTCGAAGAGCGAAAAATTTCTGCAAAGGAATTATTTGATGCAGCAAAGGATGGATCGCTTGAAGAAGTATGGGGAACTGGTACGGCAGCTGTTATCTCACCTGTTGGTAATTTAAGAGAAGGTGAAGTTGATGTTCAAATTAAAGATGGTGGTATTGGAGAACTAAGTCAAAAACTATACGATACGATTACAAATATCCAGCTAGGAAAGATAGAAGGTCCTGCTGGATGGTCTGTAGAAGTGAAATAAATATGTCATTTTTTTAGATCAGTAATAAAAGAAATGTGAGAGAATATAACTTTTTAGAATTAGATGGAGATGCATATTGCATCTCCATTTTATATTTGATATTATATTAATAAATTTAATTAATTAAAAGGGAGAATATGGAATGGAAAGATTAAAAGGGTATCGGTTCAAGGGGAAAAAGACAAAATCAAAACAAAGAATAGATTTAAAAGATAAAATTAATCCCATTCAGTCTATTCAAGTCAAGGTACTATTTCCAATTATAGCTATATTTATATTTTTTCTAATTTATGCAGGCTATAATTATTTGAAATTGCAAGTAACGAAAGAAGCGGTAGTACAAATGAAGGAAGAAAGTATGAAAGCGATTAATATTTCGGTTGCAATGGAAAAGGATCTCTTAAATGTACAAAAATTATTTCCGGAGGCAGCAGTTACAATGGATTTGAATGTATTCCAGTCGCTGGATTCTGCAGATGAAGATTTTAAAGCACAGTTGGAAAATATGCGTATCCTGTATCCTGATAAATCTTCTGAATATGATGACCTATTACGTGGATATGCCAAAATGTACGATGCAGGACGAAGCTTTATGTTTACCATTACTTCAACTTCGACAACAGATAAGGTGGCAGAAAGTTGTAATAAATTTATTGAGTTGTCCAATGCACTTGAAGAAAGAGTGCAGAGCTATGTGAATACAGCAAATGACCAAATTGCAAAATCACAAGAAAACATTGATCGAAATGTACGTTTTTTGAAGATATGGATGATCATTGGACTGATTATTATTGCAGGAGTCACGGTATTTGCATCCTTTTACGCCAGAAAGATGGTTGTAAATAGGATAAAAATAGTAATGCAAAGAATCATGAAGGTTTCAGAAAAAGATCTTACGGCCCAGGAGATTGTAATTGATGGAAAAGATGAAATTGGGCAATTGGGAATCGTATCTAATGAATTACAGAATGTGCTGATAAAAATTGTGGGTGAACTGAATCACACATCAGGGAATTTAGATACTTCTGCTGAAAACATGAGCCAACGAATCTCACGAATATCTATGGCAATGGATGAGGTTTCTCATGCTATCACAGAAATTGCGTCTAATACAACAGAGCAGACAATGGGCATTAATCAGACATCGGAAAAGCTCAATGAATTAAAGGATGTTATTGATAAAAATAATGAAATATCAAAGATACTATCTACTTCCAGCAGCACGATTCAATCTGTCAGTGAAGAAGGACAGCAGGTAATTGGCAAACTTCAAGATGCTTCTACTGCAAGTGAGCAGGCAATCAATTATATTTTTACAAATATAGAAATGATCAGTAACAGTACGGATAAAATAGGCAGGGCCTCAGGTATCATTGATGGAATTGCCTCGCAGACTAATTTGTTATCATTGAATGCTTCCATAGAAGCCGCTCGTGCAGGAGAGCAGGGAAAAGGATTTGCAGTTGTGGCGGAAGAAATACGAAAATTATCGGAAGAATCAAGTGGTAGTGTAAGAGAAATAAACACAATGATAGAAAATTTACAGGAAAATGTGACGAAGGCAAATCAACAGAGTGATATTGTGAAAGAAGCCATGCTTGCACAGTCACATGGAGTTGCGGATACAAGTGAAAAATTTGAGATGATTATAAAAAGTCTGGACGAGATAAATGGCAGCATCAATAGTCTTTCGGATATTATTAAAACTCTGAACATAGATTGTGATAGTGTCGTGAAACTTATGAAAAACTTGACAGACATCGCAAGTCAAAATGCTGCAGCAACAGAACAAACAAGTGCCTCTTCACAGGAAGTAGCGGCAACGATGGATGCTATTGCGATCGAAAGTGATGAAGTAAAATCTATGGCCCAAAAAATTAATTATTCTATAAAAGATTTTAAATTAGCAGAAGATTAATTGTATTTTTAACGCGAATAAAGTCGCAGATAGGAGCAAAAATGAGAAAAACAATAAGAATTATCGCATTTCTTTGTGTTATATGTGGAATTATTTTAACAGGATGTGAATCAAAAAGTGAAGAGACTAATACTGCTTTGGAAGAAAAGACGGTTGGAGAAGAAACAGATATTTTTTCAGATAAAGAAGTGTCATTAGATTTTGAGTGTATATGGGTTGGAAAGGATAGTAAAGCAGAATATTTTGGAAGTATGGTAGATGGGTTTAATGAAGAATATGCGGGTAAATACCATATCAATTTAATCGAACAGACCGATTATGATACTTATGAGTCAAAGCTAAAGGTGCAAATTTCGGCGGGGCAAGTTCCAGATATTTTTACAGTCAAAAATTATTCGGATGTTCTAAATTATGCAGAAACAGGAAAATTAATGGACTTTACACAGTATCTTTCTAACAGTGAAATAGCATCCAGATTTAATGAAGGGGTAATAGAAGAATATAAAGCAGATGATAAAACCTATTGTATTCCTTATGAGGATGGTATTATACCAATTATGTACAATAAGGAAATATTAGATGCTGCAGGTGTTACAGAACTGCCAACTTCCTGGGATGAATTCTTTGCAGCATGTGATAAAGTAAGGGCAATAGGCATAAATCCTACCTCTTTCATGACAGGCGGAAATGCTTGGACAGCACAGCTTTGGTTTAGCTATGCTTTGGCAAGTGTGGCCGGGCCGGATGCGTGGTCAAAAGATATTACAAGCGAGGATTATAAGGAAGCAGCTGAGATACTCAAGAAAATATATTCTTATGCACCAACAGATTCCGTAGGAGCAGATTCGGGAACTGTAAATACACATTTCTATAAGAAAGAAACAGCAATTTATGTGAATGGTACCTGGATACTTGGGGGAATTAAAAATAATGCGGGGCAGGAATTTTATGATCATGTATTGGTTTCATCAGGACCAAGTTATAATGGTATAAATGGAGATGCTGTCATTAATTATGTACAAGCTTTCCTCTGCGCGGCGAAACAGGAAAATCCTGATAAACAGGCTGGAATAGAAGCATTTTTTGATTATATTACAAATCTGAATCATGTTACAGAACTTGCAGAGGCTTCTGGTTCCACTTTTTGTTTGAACGTAGAAAGTTCTAAATTGACAGATCCATTACAGTCTGAAATAATTTCAAAATGTAAAAATGCAAGTTTTACATTAAAGAGTTTTGGAAGCTTTGCCACTACGCCGGTTGTGGAAGCATTTCCAGGTTTATTAGAGGCGTTCGTAAAAGAAGAAATAAGCACGCAAGATTTTGTCGATAAACTTTCAGCAGCAAATCAATAAAATATAAAAATGCTGATAATAAGCAGTACTATCTTCTCTAAAAGGTGATAGTACTGCTTATTTTTCTGAAAAAATATACAATTTATAATGTTTAAAACTAGCTACAATTAACAAAATTTAAAAATAGGATTGTAAATTAGGTACGCTAATGATATATTTGATTAAAATAATTAATCAAATATGATTATTAAGAAAGGTGGTAATGTAATTGAATGAATTTCAGGTGGCTTATGTGCCGATTGGCGTGCCGACATTTCACTTGGAAAGTGCCAAGGTAAAATTTGAGGAAACGATAGAATTAATTTCTTCTCTAACACAGGATGCTGTTTTTCCAGATCAGATGTTATTATCTATGGATGCGTTAACAGAATATTTGGATACTATAAATCCGGAATTAATTATTCTGCAGAATGTCACATTCGCTAATGCTGCATATGCAAGTGAAGTGTTAAAAAGGTTTTCCTGTCCTGTATTACTATGGACGCTTAGAGAACCTGTTATTGATGGGGGAAGATTACGATTAAATTCATTGACAGGAGCCTTTTCAGCTGGAAATGCGATAATGGCATTTCGCGGCGGCAATTTTGAATATGTTTTCGGAGACACCAAGGAAAAAGCGGTAATTGATAAACTACAAGCTGTAATTAGTGCGGCAAAACTAAAGAAAAAATTGAGCGGTATTAAGATGGCATCTATCGGTCATACGCCTCAGGGCTTTGGATTTGGAAGGGCGTTAGATTTAGATATGTTGAGCACTTTTGGAGTAACATTGGAGTCTGTGGAGGCGAGAGAGCTGATAGATATTGCAAAGTCTTATACAGAGGAAGAATGTGAGAGTTATTTAAAGGAAGCAAACGGCAAAATGAATGGATTGCAGAATATTCCAGATGAAAATGTGAAAGGTTTTGCAAGGATTTATAAAGCATATAAAGATTATGTAGAGAATAACAAAATTGCTGCATTGTCCTCTAGATGCTGGCCTGATTTCTTCACTGCCTATGGGACGCCGGTATGTGCAGTACTTGCAATGTTAAATGACATGGGGGTGGCAGCCAGTTGTGAGGCGGATGCTTATGGCGCTTTATCCATGTACATGGGAATGCAGCTGACTGGGAAAGCAGTGTTTTTTGGGGATCCAGTTTCTCTTGATGAAAATGAGAATACAGTTACATTCTGGCATTGCGGAACAGCAGCATGCGAACTTGCAAAAGAATGCGAAGGACCTAAAGTAGGGGTACATCCTAATCGTAAAATAGGACCTGTCATGGATTTTGGGTGTAAACCTTGTGAACATGTCACAATTTTTCGTATCGGTAGTAAGCCGGATGGAACGTTCAGATTCTTTTTATCGAAGGGTGAAGCTCTTGATAGAGAAAAACAGTTCTGTGGGACATCTGTGGTCGTAAAAACAGAAAATAATTCTAAAAAAATGATAAGCGACAGTGTTAAGGATGGGTGGGAACCACATTTTGTAGTGATTTATGGCAATGTAAATGAAGAACTGACTATACTTGGAAATATGTTAGGAATTCAAGTGTGTAATTATTAATAGGTTATACATATATACCAAAATATGCTTTTAAAAATTAAGTAAAATAACGAAAAACAGAAAATTATTATAGATTTATTGACACATTTCGCCTAAGATTATATACTATTCACAAAAGGGGTCAACAAACCTCTAAATTTTATTAATAATTAGTTAATAAATTAAATTAAATAAATATTAAAGGAGAATAAAATGAAATATTTTTTAGACAGTGCAAAAATTGAAGAGATAAAATATGCATACAATACATTTGGAATTGATGGGGTGACAACAAATCCAAGACATATTATGGCCAGCGGAAAGCCATTTATGACTGTCATGAAAGAATTGGCAGATTGGGTAAAAGAAGAAGGAATTGAAGGGTATGAAAAATTCCCAATTTCGGTAGAAATCAATCCCCATTTGGATCAGCCAGATGAAATTTTTAACGAAGGGAAAAAAATTGCTGCATTTTGTAAAAATTTTGTAATTAAGATTCCTTGTACACAGGAAGGTGTTGAAGCAGCAAGAAAGCTAGAGAAAGAAGGGGTCCGTACTAATGTCACATTAGTATTTTCACCAGCACAGGCAATGTGGCCGGCAAAAAACGGTTCTTTGTTCGTATCGCCGTTCTTAGGATGGAAAGAGGCAAATGGAGAAGATTGCAAAGCCTATATTCAGAATATCGTTACCATATACAAAAATTATGGCTTTTATCATAAAACGGAGATTATATGTGCGGCACTCCGCTCGGCGAAACAAATCGTCGATTGCGCAGCTGCGGGAGCAGATATTGTAACCACTGGACTTGATGTCTATAAGGACAGCATTAAGCATCCGTATACGGATCAAGGTCTTGGTATTTTTACAAATGCCTGGGATGATACTGCATCCGAATAATTTTAGAAGGGAAGAGTAAAAAATGAAAATAGGATTTATAGGACTTGGCATTATGGGAGAATCCATGTGCGAGAATATTGTAAATAAGCATAATGATAAAGTGTATGTATTTGACATGATAAAAGAAAAGGTAGATATCTTAGCCCAAAAAGGAGCAGTTGCCTGTAATAGCTCGGTTGAAGTGGCACGCAGTGCAGATGTCATTATTACGATGGTTCCCAAATCTGAGCATTCCATGTCGGTATATAAAGAAGTATTAAAAGAATTAAAAATAGGAAAGACATGCATTGATATGAGTACAATTGAACCAAGCGTTTCCGTTGAAATCTCAAAAATGGTAAAAACTACTGGTGCACAATTTATAGATGCGCCAGTCGTAAAATCAAAACCAGCGGCAATTGCGGGTAAACTTGGAATCTATATAGGCGGTGATGAATCTGTCTGCAATAAAATGAAACCGATTTTATCCTATATGGGAGAAAATATAGTTCGGATGGGAGGGAATGGTAAAGGCCTTGTCATGAAAATCTGTCATAATGCACTAGTGTCTCAGATACAAAACGGAGTAAATGAGACAATATCTCTGGCAGGAAAATTTGATATTAATCCGTTGGATTTTGCAACAGCAATCTCCTATGGAGGAGGTCAGAATTTTTACCTGGATGGAAAAGCGAAATCAATTATGGAAGAAAACTATACAACTGCTTTTTCCGTGGAAAATATGGCAAAAGACGTAAATATTTGCATTTCTTTGGCAAAGGAATGCGGAATTGATATGCCGGGTGAGGCTGTTGCAAAAAACGTATATGAGAAAGCGTTGAAGGCAGGTTACGGAAAAGAAGATTTTTGTGCCACCATTAAAGTAGTAAGAGGATAGTGTAAAAATAATGAAAACATTAGAAAAACTGCAGAAAAAAAACGATGTTCCGATTCAAAGTGTAAAGTGCGATGCGTTTAAAAGTTATGGAAGAATCGTCGAAGGATATGATTTCACAGAAACACTCTCTTTTATGGCAGAACAAACTGTGATACCGGCAGAAGGAAATATTTATATCCCTTGTGTTGACGAGATGCAGCAATTTGATATATTTGACAGAATCCAATACACATTATTCGGAGGTATGCCGATACAGATAGGGTACTGTAATGGTAGAAATAGTACATATAACGGATTTGAGTATCATAAAGGCAGCGAAATCAACATTGCTGCAACAGATTTTATGCTTGTATTAGGACACATATGGGATATGAAATGTAATACCTATAACGTTGCGGATGCAGAAGTTTTTTTTGTGGAAAAAGGGACTGCTATAGAGATGTATCAGACCACACTTCATTTAGCGCCATGTAAAGTGTGCGAGGAAGGTTTCAAGGATATCGTGATATTACCGCTTGGAACCAATACCCCTTTGGCAGGAGTGAAAGAACACTTTGACGAAGAAGATGAAATTCTACTATTGAAAAATAAATGGGTCATTGCGCATCCAGAGAGGAGGCAATTAATTAGTCAAGGAGCGTTCCCAGGACTTATAGGGGAAAACAAAGAATTGAATTATTAGAATCAAGCAAAAAGCTGCAGGTAGAAAAGTGATAATACGGTCATATTATAGGACTTTTCTATTGCAGCTGTAGGATGAATGACTCCATCTTTGTGTTCATTTTAACACAAGTTTTGGAGCATGAAAACTGACAAAGTTCACAAATAATTTCGAAAATTGGAGGGAAAAATGGAACATTTAGGATTTACGATTATAACATTTTTATTTTTCACAATATTGGTGGCAGTAATATCCACTATTCTGGTAAAAGGAAGTGATAACCAAAAGACTACGAAAGGTTATTTCCTGGCAGGAAGCGGACTTGGCGGTTTATTTATTGCAGGTTCCATGCTTTTGACCAATCTTTCCGCAGAAAATCTGGTTGGGCTTTCCGGACAGTCATATGCAGCAAATATGTCTGGCATGGCTTGGGAAGCAACAGCAGTTATAGCAACAATTGTCATGGCTTTTATTTTTTTACCTTTATATTTAAAAAAGGGGTACACGACATTACCTGAATTTATGGAAGAAAGATACGGAATTGTTGTCAGAAGAATGATCTCCATGTTTTTTTTGATTGGTTATCTCTTAATTGGTATTCCGGTTTGCCTATACGCAGGAGCTATTGCGTTTAATCAAATATTTGATTTGGGTAGTATCTTTGGAGTAAGCACACAGGCAGCTTTAACAATATTGATAGTTCTGGTAGGCGTTGTGGGAGCAATTTATGCCGTACTTGGAGGATTGAAAGCCGTCGCTGTCTCAGATACCATTAATGGGATTCTATTAATTGTAGGCTCCCTGCTGGTAGTGGTATTTGGTTTTATTGCAGTTGGAAGGTTGAGTGGCGGCGGATTTGTAGCTGGTGTCGTAGATATTGTCAATACAGAGCCAGAAAAACTAAATGCAATAGGAGGCAGTAAAGATCCGGTTCCATTCATGTGTATCTTTACGGGTATGTTATTGGCCAACTTATTTTACTGGGGCACAAATCAAGTTTTGATTCAGAGAGCACTTGGAGCCAGAAATTTGAAGGAGGGACAGAAGGGTGTATTACTATCAGGCTTATTAAAGATGTTAGTTCCCTTTTTGCTGGTAATACCCGGTGTCATTGCTGCAAGGCTTGTTCCTGGCCTGGAAAGTAAAGATTTTGCCTACCCTACCTTAGTAGCAAAATCATTGCCGTGGCCAGTGGTCGGATTATTTTGCGCAGCACTGTTTGGCTCCATTATCTCTACATACAATTCATTTTTGAATGCAGCAAGTACTGTTTTTATGATGGATATTTATAAACCTATTTTTAATCCGAATCTTTCCGATGAAAAAACAGTTAAAATGGCAAAATGGGTTGGCTGGGGATTTGCAGCGTTTGCTATCATTTTCACACCATTTTTGCAGGTCTTGAGTACTGGATTATATGATTTTGGGCGTAGTTTTACCGGATTCTATAATATACCGATTATTACGTTGGTATTAATTGGTATGTTTTCAAAAAAAGGATCTTCCTTTGGCGCTGTCTGTGCCAGTGCGTTCCATGTATTTTTCTATTCCGGTTTTAAATTTTGGTTCAAATATATTGATTCACCCATCACAAATAAAATTTGCAGTATTAATTATATGAATATTTATGCAATATCATTTGTAATCATGGTCATTATTATTTTGGTATGCAGCAAGTTAAAACCTAATGACAAGCAGTTTAACCATGAAACGACCAGAAAAGATAATTACGACATGACTCCATGGATGCATAAAAATGGATTTGCAGTATGGTTGGTATCATTTTTAATATACGAATACTTTATTTTTTCACCGGCAGGTCTTGCTACCGCAAACAAAAATGTGACACTGATAGTAGTTGTGACATTGGTGCTTATTGTGGAAACCATAATGATAGCAATCACAGAAAAGAAAAAAAGAAAAGCAGCATAGAGAGGAGAGGCGGCTATGGAAGTCAAGGTAAGTGAAACATCGTTTCAGGTGATTAGTGATAATAAAATGATCATCGACCTGAACAATGAAAATCCAATATTTTATATTGGAAAAGGTCGTGAAACTGTGGATATGTATCGCGGAAATTATAAAATAGAGGATTATGTTGTGGAGCGTGTCCCGCTTATGCTTTCGGGCTGCATCAGAAAAAATGAAAATGAGTATCTGTTGAATTTAGAGGATAAGATAGAATGCAAGGTTCTATTGGACAGTGAATTGTTAATCTTAGAGTTCGCAGCAAAAGAAAAGGATTGTAACCGCTTTTGGATAAGAATACCGGCAGAAAAGGAAGAAAAATGTTATGGATGCGGGGAACAGATGTCCTACTTTAATCTACGAGGCAGAAATTTTCCCATATGGACTTCGGAGCCAGGTGTAGGGCGTGATAAAACGACTTATGTAACATGGAGGTCTGATGTGGAAAATAAAGCAGGAGGAGATTATTATAATACAAATTATCCGCAGCCTACTTATATCTCCACAAAACACTATTTTCTTCATGTTGATACAACAGCATATTGTGATTTCAATTTTAAGAATGAGGAATTTCATGAACTACAGATATGGGAGGTACCAAGTCAGATTCGGATAGAGGCGGCACCTACGTATATCGAATTGCTAGAGAAGATTACAGCGTATTTCGGCAGACAGCCGAAGCTTCCGGAATGGGTCTATCATGGTTTGATCATGGGAGTACAAGGAGGGAATGAAAGAGCTTTTGGACTGCTTGATAAAACACTGGAAAAAGGAATCAAGGTAGCCGGTATCTGGTGTCAGGACTGGTGCGGAAAGCGGATGACCTCCTTTGGAAAACGTCTGCAATGGGATTGGAAATTTCATAAAGAGATGTATCCACAGCTTCCGGAAAAAATCAAGGAAATGAAAAAGAAAAATATCAGATTCTTAGGGTATGTGAATCCGTATCTGGTCAATGATGGCATTCTCTATCAGGAAGGAAAAGAAAAAGGGTATTTTGCAACAAAGCAAGATGGCAGTGAATATCTGGTAGATTTCGGTGAGTTTAATTGTGGTGTTGTGGATCTGACAAATCCGGAAGCATTTGAATGGTTTAAGAGTATTATAAAAACGTACACATTGGGAATCGGAATAGACGGTTGGATGGCAGATTTTGGCGAATATCTGCCAACGGATGACATCGCTCTTTATAGCGGGATATCTGCTATGAAGGAGCATAACCACTGGCCGCTTCTCTGGGCAAAGTGCAATTACGAAGCAGTGAAAGAATCTGGAAAACTGGGTGAAGTAGTTTACTTTATGCGTGCTGGCGCAGCAGGGATTCAAAAGTATTGTACGCTGTTGTGGGCAGGTGACCAATCGGTTGATTTCAGTGTACATGATGGGCTGGCTTCTGTAATTTGCGGAGCACTTAGTGCGGGAATAATGGGATGTGGTTTGACCCATAGTGATATCGGGGGCTATACCTCTCTTTTTGATAATATCAGAAGTAAGGAATTATTTCTCCGTTGGGCTGAAATGGCTATGTTTACGCCAGTAATGAGGACACATGAGGGAAACCGTCCCGATACAAATTTCCAATATTATGAGGATGAAGACGCCATGGAACAATTGGCACGGCTTGTTGATATCTATACAAGATTGGCTCCTTATACAAAATCATTGGTTACAGAAAATGCCGAAAAGGGAATTCCTGTGCAAAGACCATTATTTATACACTATGAGGAGGATGCCTATACTTATGATATCCAATATGAGTATCTGTATGGACGTGATATGTTAATTGCCCCGGTGTATTTAGCAGAGAAAGAGTCATGGACGGTATACCTGCCAAAAGATAATTGGATTCATTTGTGGAGCGGCAGAACCTATGAAGGCGGTGAAATCGAGGTGGAAGCCAAATTGGGATATCCGCCTGCATTTTATAGAAAAGGATCTGTTTTTGAAGAAGTATTTTTAAACATTCAGAAAACATATGGAGTAAAGTAAGTGGACAAAATATTATTTTTTATTGTCATTTTGTTAGCAAACATTATACAGGGCATTACGGGGTTTGCAGGAACGATTCTTGCAATGCCCCCGAGCCTTATTTTAGTGGGATACAGCGTTGCAAAACCAATATTAAATGTACTTGGAACATTATCAGGTATCTATGTTTTCTTTACACATGGAAAACATGTGGACTGGAAAGAAGTAAAAAAAATAGTATGTGTCATGAGTATAGGAATTTTGGGGGGTATTTTACTAAAAAGTGCTTTTTCAGGAGAAGAAGCGATCCTTTATAAATGTCTGGGAATATTTGTAATTTTTTTGGCAGTTCAAGGACTGTTTCAAGTATACAGACCAATTGGAGAAAAAAAGAAAAGATCCCAATTTTCACATTTTCTTTTGCTGCTTTCATCGGGTATCGTACACGGAATGTTTGTGTGCGGCGGTCCGTTATTAATTGGCTACTTGTCCCAGAAAATTAAAGAAAAAAATTGTTTTCGAGCTACCATATCTACCGTATGGATTGTATTAAATACACTAATTATGTTTGATGATATCCGTCAGGGGATGTGGGGGATGGAAAATCTAAAACTGCTGTTGTATGCGATTCCATTCTTGTTTGCAGGAATGTTCCTTGGTGCAAAGCTGTATTCCAGAATGAGTCAGAAAGTATTTATGATAATTACATATATATTACTTGTAATATCTGGGTTTTCTTTATTTCTTAAATAAATTTAACGAGCATGTGAAACATGCAGAATGGAGCATAGAATGAGAAAAGCATTGATTTGCCCTACCAAATATGTGCAGGGAGAAGATGAAATATTAAATTTAGGTTATTTTGTAAATACATTTGGAAAATCAGCACTTTTGATAGCGCATCCGGATGATGTACATAGAGTGAAGGAAAAGTTAGACCATACGGCAGAGAAGTTTGAGATTACATTTGTAGAAAGCAGTTTTGGGGGAGAATGTTCCAGACAGGAAGTAGAACGATTGAAAAATTTGGCAGCAGATAAAAATTGCAGTTGTACAATCGGCCTTGGCGGTGGGAAAGCGATTGACACCGCTAAATGTGTGGCAGAAGGAGAAGCACTGATCATTGTACCTACGATTGCGGCAACAGATGCACCAACCAGTCATTCCGCAGTCTTCTACACACCGGATGGAATGTTTGATGATTATGCATATTTTAAACAAAGCCCAAGCGTTGTTCTGGTTGATACGACTGTAATTGCAAATGCTCCGACAAGATTTTTGGTTTCCGGTATGGGGGATGCATTGTCTACTTATTTTGAAGCAAGGGCTACTTCGGCTTCCTATACAAGAGTAAATGCAGGTCTTCCGTGCGGAGTGAGGGAGGGAGTATGTCCTCCGGCGGTAGGTACAAATACAGCGCTGGCACTTGCAACACTTTGCTACCAGACGTTACTGGCTGATGGAGAAAAAGCAAAATTTGCCTGTGACAATCATAAAGTAACTGCTTCTCTGGAAAATATCATTGAAGCCAATATTTTACTATCCGGACTCGGCTTTGAAAGCGGTGGGCTTGGAGGCGCACATGCAATTCATGACGGATTGACAATGTTATCCGGTACGCACAAATTCTATCATGGTGAAAAAGTAGCATTTGGCACACTGGTACAATTAGTGTTGGAAAATGCACCTAAGGAAGAAATAGAAGAGGTATTATCATTTTGCTGTTCCATTGGATTACCAGTTTGTCTGGCAGATATAGGAGTAGAATCAATCAGTAAGGAAGAGTTGATGAAAGTAGCCGAGAAATCCTGTATACCTGAGGAATCCATTCATGCAATGCCGTTTCCGGTGAATGCGGAAGCTGTGGCTGGCGCAATTATGGTTGCAGACAGCATGGGACATGCATGGAAAGAACGAGGCTAGACAAATGAAAAAAATAATGAATACCGCAGAGAATTTTGTGCTGGAAATGTGCAATGGAATTGTCCATACTTATCATGACCTAGTGCTGGATAGGAAGTATAAGGTAATTTCCAGAAGACATAAAAATCCGGAGAAAGTCAGCCTGATCAGCGGTGGGGGAAGCGGACATGAACCGGCACATGCAGGGTTTGTGGGAAAAGGCATGTTGGATGCAGCGGTATGCGGAGATGTATTTGCCTCGCCTTCTCAAATTCAGGTATATCGGGCAATTAAAGAAACAGCCGGCAAAAAAGGTACCTTACTGATTATCAAGAACTATAGTGGAGATATGATGAATTTCAAAAATGCTGCATATCTGGCAGCAGAAGATGGCATAGAGGTTGATTATGTCAAAGTGGATGATGATATTGCAGTCAAAGACAGTCTTTATACCGTAGGCAGAAGGGGCGTCGCTGGGACTGTGCTGGTCCATAAGATTGCAGGTGCAGCGGCTGAAAGAGGCTTGAATCTGGCAGAGGTAAAGGCTGTAGCTGAAAAAGCAATTGCAAATGTAAAAAGTATAGGCTTTGCAATGACTTCCTGCACAGTACCAGCAAAGGGAACACCGACATTTGAACTGGGAACAGAGGAAATGGAATATGGCGTAGGAATTCATGGGGAGCCGGGAATTCAAAGGGAAAAGCTGGTATCTTCCAAAGAATTGGCAGAACGCATGACCAATGCACTGATATCGGAACTGTCACTAAAAAAGGGAGATTCCGTAGTAGTACTGGTAAATGGTTTTGGGGCAAGTCCGATTCAGGAATTGTATATTTTAAATAACGATGTAATGGCAATTCTGAATGAAAAGGAAATAATGGTAAAACGTGTGCTAGTTGGTAATTATATGACAAGTATTGACATGGCAGGAGCATCCTTATCATTGATGAAGCTGGATAAAGAACTCGAGGAATTCTTATCAGATACCTGTGAGACACCAGCAATAAACATTTCAGGAGCAGTTGAACCTATGATATATACAGCAATTGCTGGTAAGTACCAGAAATCCAAAGAGATTTCCTATCAGGTGGAAACGGATGAGAAATTTGCTGTTCTATCAGATAGAACAATTACAATTTCTAATATGATATATATGATTGATCGTATGAGTCAATGTATTATAGAAAATGAAGTATCGTTCTGTGAGTTGGATTCACATGCGGGAGATGGCGATTTTGGTATGAGCGTTGCAAAAGGATTCAAACAATTAAAGATTGAGTGGAAAGATTTGCTGCAGAAGCATAGTCATACGATCGGTGAATTTCTGGATGCCTGTTCTCTAATTATCATGGAATATTGTGGTGGTGCTTCCGGACCGATATGGGGTTCCGCCTTTCGGGCAGCCGGAAAAAATGTTGGTCTTAAAACACAACTTTCCGTTGCGGAGTTTGCACAAATGCTGCAGGCAGCTGTGAAGGGAATACAGACTACTGGGGAACGTTCCTTTGGCAGAGGCGCAGTGGTTGGTGATAAAACTCTAATGGATGCGCTGATTCCGTGTGCGGATGTGTGGACTATGTGTGCCGAGTCAGAAACAGCACTGAAAGAGATATTTGTAAGGGCAGCGGCAGCAGCCACTGTGGGAGCTAAAAAGACGGAACAGATTGTAGCACGTATGGGCAGAGCTGGTACGGTAGGAGACAGAAGCCTTGGATATCCAGATGCAGGTGCATATGGGCTTGGAGTAATTTTTTCTGATTTAGCAGATTCTTTACTTTAACATGCAATTGGGTGATGGTGTGATAGAAGCACTATCACCTATTTGTTTATGTGAAGAGTGCAGAAAATGCGACTATTTTCCTTGTGTTTTTCATTGGCAGTGAGATATAATAGAGAAAAATTAAAGATAAGGGAATATCTGAACGGGTGAAACATATATGCAAAAAGGCATGAATCTTGAAAATGTTAAAATGAAAAATAAATCAGCAATTATTGGTTTGTTAAATAGCAGGGGCTCTATGTCAAGAAAGGATATTGCTGATATTATTGGATTGACACCAGCAACGGTGACACTTTTGTGTAATGAAATTATGGAAGAGGGGCTCATTCGTGAAAAAGGTGAGATGCAGGAAGAAAAAAGAGCAGGAAGAAAGAAAATTCTGGTTGAGATAAACTATGCTTGTAAATGTGTGGTTGCAGTCACAATAAATGCAAGGAACACATATATCAGTATCTGTGATTTAAAAGCAAATCTATTAGGTGGCAAAAAAATTGTGACACAATGTGATATAAATCCGCCTTTGTTTTTGGAAACAATCGCAAAAGAAGCAAAAGCATTATTGTGGGAGTGTAAAAAATCGCATGAAGATATTCTTGGAATGGGTATCGTAGTTCCCGGAATCGTTGACCGGAAAAGAGGGATTAGTAAACTGGCATATGGTATTTGGAAAGAAGAAGTCTCACTCAGAAACCTGATGGAAGAATATATGTCTTGTACGGTAATTGTGGAAAACAATATAAAAGCATTTGCACAAGGTGAATTATTGTATGGACTTGGTAAAAAATCAAGCAATATGTTTTTCCTTCGCTGGGGTCCGGGGGTAGGAGCTGCCATTATTATTGGAAATGAACTTTATGAAGGAAAAGACAATGGTGCTGCAGAAATTGGACATTATGTTGTCAATCCTGATGGAATCACTTGTAAATGCGGAAGAAAAGGATGTCTTGAAACAATCGTATCCATGCAGGCCATGAGAGAAAAAATATGTGCTGTTTTTTCAGAAACACACACTCCCGTTTTATTTCAACAATTGGGAGGGGATATCACTAAATTTACAGAAGATTATTTTGAACAATGGATCGGTGATATGAAAATGGCTTCTGTAGAAGAAATGGATGAACCGATTCAGGATATCTTTGGAAATAGTATGGAAGTTATGGCAGCAGCAGTATTAAATGTCATTACTATATTAGCACCGAATGAAACCATATTATTTGGATCGATGTTTGATAATGATAGTATAGAACAGGCTTTTTTAAATTATTGCAGAAAAAATGGAATGCATATAGAGAATCATATTCAAAGGTCTAATCTTAGCAAGCTGATTCATCATATTGGACCGACTGCAATTATTACCAAACAAATGTTATTTGATACTGGAAGTGTAAATGAGATTTTTATTAAGGGAAGTTTAAAGCAGCATTACGCAGCTTCAAGATTTAGAACTTGATTTGTTATAAAAAATGATGGTTAGATTATAAAACTGTACTATGTGATGATATTCTCATAGTACAGTTTTTAAAATTTAAACTTGATCATATAACAAAAAACGGAAAGAGACAATTGGACAGATATCTGATACAATAATAATGTAGCTTAATTTCAAGAAGTCGTGAAATCGGCAGACAGGAGCTAAAAATGGAAATGAAATATGACGTAATAATTATTGGTGCAGGACCAGGCGGGATTTTTTGTGCTTATGAGTTGATGAAAAAAAGAAGCGATTTAAAAGTACTAATGATTGAAAAGGGTCGTTCAATAGAAAAACGGAACTGTCCAAAACGGATAACAAAACAATGTGTAGGTTGTAATCCTTGTTCCATTACGACTGGATTTGCAGGAGCGGGAGCATTCTCTGACGGAAAACTTTCATTATCTCCTGACGTTGGAGGAAATCTGCCGGGTATCCTGGGTTACGATAAAACAGTGGAACTCATTAAGGAATCCGATGATATCTATTTAAAATTTGGGGCCGATGAGAATGTATATGGTCTGGAAAAAGAAAAAGAGATTCGTGAGATTCGCAGAAAAGCAATCAATGCAAATCTGAAACTGATTGAATGTCCCATCAGACATTTAGGTACAGAGGAAGGGTATAAAATTTATGCCAGATTGCAGAAACACTTGGAGGAGAACAATGTTGCTATCATGTTTCAGACCAGAGTGGAAGAAATCATGATAGAAAATAACAGAGCTCTGGGAGTAATTACTGACAGAGGGGATTCTATCTATGCGGATCAGATCGTATCCGCGGTAGGGCGTGAAGGTGCAGATTGGTTCAGTGGAGTATGCGAAGCACATAAAATAGAAACTACCGTTGGGACAGTCGATATCGGTGTCCGTGTGGAAGTGCGGGATGAGGTAATGCAATCTTTAAATGACAATTTATATGAAGCAAAATTAATTTATTATACACCTACTTTTGATGATAAAGTCAGAACTTTCTGTACAAATCCATCCGGTGAAGTTGCTACCGAATATTATGATAATGGACTTGCAGTCGTAAATGGACATGCCTATAAATCTAAGGAACATAAGACAGACAATACGAATTTTGCACTTTTAGTTTCAAAGAATTTTACAAAGCCATTTCGAACACCAATTGAATATGGCAAGCAAATTGCACAATTGTCGAATATGTTGTGTGGTGGTAAAATTTTGGTTCAGACATTTGGAGATTTCAAACGTGGAAGAAGAACTACGGAAGAGAGACTATGCAGAAACAATTTGGTTCCAACGCTTAAAGATGCTGTTCCGGGAGATTTATCACTTGTCTTTCCACATAGGATTATGGTAGATATAGAAGAGATGATAATGGCACTAGACAAAGTGACACCGGGAATTGCCGCTGAAGAAACTCTACTCTATGGTGTGGAAGTTAAATTTTACTCTAATAAGGTAGTCATAAATAAAGATTTTGAGACCAGTGTGGAAGGACTACGTGCGATCGGAGATGGAGCTGGTGTAACTAGAGGACTTCAGCAGGCTTCCGCAAATGGTATCAGTGTAGCAAGAAGCATTTTAAAAAAATTACAGATATGATGAAAAAGTTTAAAGGATCAAGCAAATGGAAAAAGGGCATAAAGTACACAGGTTAACTGGTTATTATAAATATCTCTGTTTTATACTTAGCATGATTATAGTATCTTCCGTTTTAACAGGATGTGGAGAAAAAAATGAGAGAAAATTAAAAGTAGTACTGACTACTGGATTTGGTAAAAGTGAAGTATTCCGTCTGGATAGAACTTCTTGCAGTCTACCAGAAATCATGGTTTATCTAACCAATACACAAAATCAATATGAGAGTGTATTTGGCGATGAGATATGGGAAAAGGACTTAAAGGGAGCTAATCTGGAAGATAGTATCAAAGAGAATGTATTGGCTCGTATCGCACAGATAAAGGCTATGAATCTGCTCGCGCAAAAACACACTATAGTTCTAGAAGAGAAAGAGCAAGAACTTTGTGCAAAGGCTGCAGAAAAGTATTATAGTTCACTGAATTCATCTGAAATTGAAAAAATGGGTGTTACCATGGAAATGATACAAAAGCTATATGAAGAATATGCATTAGCGAATAAAGTCTATGGAGACATTATTAAAGATATTAACCCGGAAATCAGTGACGATGAAGCAAGAACAATAACGGTACAACAAATTCTGTTTAAGACTTATACATTGAATGGAAAGGGCGAAAAGACAGCATTATCAGATGCAGACAGAAAAAAAATTCTTCAGAAGGCGCAAGCGGTGGATACATTCGCCAAAAGTGGCACAGATTTTGCAAAATTAATTGAAGAATATAGCGATGACAAAATTGGAACTTATTCCTATGGAAAAGGTGAGATGGAGCCGGCGTTTGAGGAAGCGACTTTTGAACTGGGAAAAGATGAAATAAGTGATGTGATCGAAAGCGCATATGGCTATCATATTGTTAAGTGTATCTCTACATTTGACCGAAATGAGACAGATGCGAATAAAGTAAAGATTGTAGAACAACGGAAAAAAGAGGTATTCAACGATGAATACAATGAATTTCTAGCAACACTTACCAGAAATTTAAATACGAAATTATGGAATAAAATTACTTTTATTCAGGATGAGAATGTGACTACTAAAGATTTCTTTGACGTGTATAACAGCTATTTCGGAGAGGATGAGTTTTAGTTTATATAAATTTTATAATTCCATAAACCCAGTAAATATGCCTAGTTTCAAGGATTATTAGCACTCATTTATGATGAGTGCTAATTAAGTCTTGACTTTTTATTTTTTCAGCATTAAAATCTTATTTAAATGAAAGAAAGGAATGTGATATAAATATGGCAGAGAAACATGGTAATTTATCAATTAATAGTGACAACTTATTTCCAATTATTAAAAAGTGGTTATATTCAGATCATGATATATTCTTTAGAGAACTGATCTCTAATGGTTGTGATGCGATCACAAAATTAAAGAAATTGGAAATGATGGGTGAGTATTCTTTTGAAGATGGTCATGAATTCAAAATCGAAGTTATTGTTAATCCAGATGAAAAGACGTTAAAAATTATTGATAATGGGTTGGGAATGACGGCAGAAGAGATTGAGGAATATATTAACCAGATCGCTTTTTCAGGGGCAACCGATTTTATAGAAAAGTATAAAGATAAAACAAACGATGATCAGATCATCGGTCATTTTGGGCTTGGTTTTTATTCTGCTTTTATGGTCGCAAACGAAGTGCATATAGATTCTCTCTCTTATAAGGAAGGTTCTGTGCCGGCCCATTGGGAATGTGATGGCGGAACTGAGTATAATATGAAAGATGGAGAAAAAGAAACAATTGGTACCGAGATCACATTATATCTGAATGAAGATTGTCTTGAATTCTGCAATGAGTATAAAGCCAGAGAAGTAATTCAGAAATATTGTTCCTTTATGCCAGTAGAGATATTCCTTGCCAAGGCAAATGAGGAACCACAATATGAAACCATTCTTCCAGAAGAAAAAACAGAAAAAGATACTGTTATTGAGACTGTTGTAGAAGAGGCCAAAACAGAAGAAAAGACGAATGAAAACGGTGAAAAAGAAATTGTAGAAGTATCACCACGTATAGAAAAATTGAAAATTTTAAAAAGACCAGTGCCTTTAAACGATACCAAACCACTTTGGACCAAGCATCCGAATGAGTGTACCAAAGAGGATTATATTGGTTTTTATAGGAAAGTATTTCAAGATTATAAAGAGCCATTGTTCTGGATTCATCTTAACATGGACTATCCTTTCAACCTCAAAGGAATATTATATTTTCCTAAGATCAATACGGAATATGAATCCATAGAAGGAATGATTAAGCTATATAATAATCAAGTATTTATTGCAGATAATATCAAGGAAGTAATACCAGAATTTTTGATGCTGTTAAAAGGTGTTATTGATTGCCCGGATCTTCCTCTTAATGTATCTAGAAGTGCATTACAAAATGATGGATTCGTTAAAAAGATATCAGATTATATCACAAAAAAAGTAGCTGATAAGTTATCTGGTATGTGTAAAACAGAAAAAGAAGAATATGAAAAATATTGGGATGATATTAATCCATTTATTAAATTTGGTTGTTTGAAAGATGACAAATTCTGTGAGAAAATGACAGATTATATTCTATTCAAGAACTTAGAAGGCAAATATCTTACATTGCCAGAATGTCTGGAAGTAAAGAAAACTGACCCTGATGAGGCAAAAGAGAATGCAGTCGATGAATCCGGAGAAAAGGTGGAAGCCGAAGTAGTGGATGAGAAAGAAGAGACTGTAGATGAGAGTGACGATGCAGCAGAGAGTGCAGAGGAAAAGAAAGAAAAAATCATTTATTATGTAACGGATACGGTACAGCAGAGTCAATATATCAATATGTTCAAGAAGGCAAAAATGGACGCGGTCATTCTAAAAGATAATATCGATCAGCCATTTATCACCCAACTAGAATCAAAGAATGATACTGTTAAATTTAAAAGAATTGACGCCGATCTTACAGACTCTTTAAAAACTAAGACTTCTAAAAAAATAGAGAAAGAGTTAGAAGAACAGACCTCCTCTTTATCTGATATCTTTAAAAAAGCATTAAAGAAAAAAGATATTAAGATAAAAGTTGAGAAACTTAAGAATAAAGATATTTCTTCTATGATTACATTATCTGAGGAAAGCAGGCGTATGCAGGATATGATGAAAATGTATGCGATGCCAGGAATGGATATGGGCATGTTTGGAGGAACTGGAGAAGGGGAAACATTGATACTGAACGCCAATCATAAATTGGTAGAACATATTATAGAAGGTAAAGAGGGAGAACATGTTCCAATGATCTGCGAACAGTTGTATGACCTTGCAAAATTACAACAAGCACCACTTGCCCCTGATGCAATGACAAACTTTGTAGCACGTTCCAATAAAATTATGATGATGTTGGCAAAATAATAGGATAGTTAAAAAGGCGAGTATAACTCGCCTTTTTTATGTGTAAGCAATTTGTTTAAGTTAATTCAGCAATACGGCTTACGCCAACATAAATGTTTGATATCTGATACCAGGTAGAGTAATCGACAATACCAGTCTGCGGAAGATTGAAAATTTGTTGAAATTTTCTAACCGCATCAGCAGTTTGAGCTCCATAGACACCGTCAGCGGATACAACTGGTATAGCTGGATAATTTTGAGCGATACGGTTTAGCTGTTCCTGAATTTGTGTTACTTTAGCTCCGGATGCACCAATATCTAAATTATAGCCCGGAAAAGAAGAGGGAACACCTGAGACAAATTCAGAGGTATTAATATACATATCAGGGCCATAATAGTAACGAAGAATTTCAATCGGAGTATAGCCTTCATCTCCCAGATATTTTGATCCCCACTGGCTAAGTCCCTTGCATTGTACGCGATTACCGTCACAAAAGGAGGTAAGGATTGGCTGTCTGACCCCAGGGCGCGATAAAAAGTTGGCAAAGATATTATTTACGATAGTGTCTACATTAGAGAAAATATTTCTTCCATAAACAAATTTCTGATCAAAAGCAGTGGATGTCGTAATTGTAAAATTGTATCCTTTATTCCGGTACAGCGGTACCAATAGAAATTATGGGTAAACTTATTTGACAAAATCAGGTTTGGTATTTATTATTAGTTGTATATATAGAAAACGAAACTTTTTATAGGTATTTTACAAAAGGGAAAATAGTGGAGTGATTGTATGAGTACAGTAGGAAACTTTGAAAAAAATGAAATATGTACTTGCACTAGATGTGGGAAGATCTTTCAATATTCTGGAATTGGCCTTCGGCTTTGCGCGAATTGTAAAGAACTTGACACAAAAGAATTTAATTTGGTAAAGGACTATATCTATTCTAATTTATCGGCAACCGTAAAAGACACATCTCTGGCGACAGGAGTTAGGGTAAGAAGAATTAAGGGTTTTTTACAAGATGGTAGATTACTGATTCCTGATAACTCTGCCATATTTTTAAGTTGTGAGGGATGCGGTACCAATATTAAATCTGGAAGATTTTGCAGAGATTGTGCGAATGCGTTATCAAATACAGAGAAAAAAGAGCTGGAGATTGAAGAATATCAGATTGGAGAACGTCCCAAAAAAGTAGCGGCTCGTATGCATTTCCTGGAACCAGAGAGAAAAAATACATAACATATAAAGGATACTATTTTGAGAGCGATGCATGGAATGCACCGTTCTTTTTTATACCTGTATGAATATCAAGGAAATAAAATACATAATCTGAAGTAAAAGAGCAAAAGGGTATATGGCGGATACCATGATAAATTTTGATAAAAAGCTGATTTCAGAGAAAGATGGATCCTATCGATACGTTCTAACGAATCCCTCTAAATATAAAATCAAGGTTGTGTTTACTGATTCGGTAAATAGTAATAAGGTAGAGAAAGAAATAACCTCCATATTAAAAAATAATTATATTGAAAGAACACTCTCTTTAAACGAGTTAACGAATAGGGGAGATACGATTCTATGAAAAAAGTGAGGTGTTTATATAGAGTATCATCCAAACAACAGCTTCACGGAGATGATATTCCCATGCAAAGGGCAGAATGCAAAAAATTTATAGAGAAATTTAAAGACTGGTTTTTAGAGTATGAGTATGTAGAGAAAGCTATTTCAGGATTTAAGGTACCTGTAAAAGAGCGAGATGTTTTGATGGAGATCATGCAGGACGCTCAAAAGAAAAAATTTGATATTTTAGTGGTATATATGTCAGATCGAATAGGACGTAAAGAAGACGAAATTCCTGCATATGTAGCCCAGCTGAATAACTTGGGCATTGAAATTTGGTCAGTAAATGAAGGACCATTAAAAACAGAAGAGCATATTGATAAATTGATGAATTATATTAGGTTTTGGCAGGCAGAAGGTGAAAGCCGTAAAATAGGTATGCGTGTAAAAGCAGCACAAACAGACATGGTCAGAAGTGGAAAATTTGTTGGAGGTAATGCTCCTTTTGGGTATAGACTTGTTTTATCTGGTGAAATAAGTAACCATGGGAGAGCATTGATGAAACTAATCATAAAAGAAGACGAGGCAGAAATAGTAAGGGAAATCTACCGATTGGCGGTAGAAGAAGATATAGGGGCATTTGCTATTGCAAAACAGCTTAATAGTAGAGAAATACCCGCAATTAGAGGGGGAGAATGGAAATCCGGAACCGTCTCCAATATGTTGAAAAATCCGATTTATATGGGATATTTAGCCTATGGAAGGAGAGAAAATCATGGGAGCTATGTAAGAATGCCACCTCAGGAATGGACCTATTCAGATCATCAATTAAAAGAACTGGTCATTGTTCCCCAAAAAACATGGAAGGAAGTACAGCACAAACGTGAATTAAGAAAGGCTGGTAATAATAGTAGACAAGAAAGAGTGAGTAACAACCCAGTGACTACGACGGGTAAACTGCCACTTTTGGGAATCGCCTATTGCGGGTATTGTGGAGCAAAGTTGACCAATGGAAGTCGTTATGATTCATGGAACAGAAGAGATGGTTCAACCGTAAAAAAGATATGTGGTAGATATCGATGCATACAAAAAAGTAATGCTTCCCTTAAATGTGAAGGAAATCTGTTATACAGGCAGGAAGAGATAGACGCTATTGTTTTTGAAGTTGCAGGACATTTTATAGGAGGCTTGCAAAGTAAAGATATTTTTCGAGATATATTGGAGGTACAGGAAAATAAAGAAAAAAAGTATAGAAAAGAATTAGATAAGATTCAGAAAGAAGAGAGGGAAGTAAAAAGTGATATCTGCACATTAGAATCCCAAATACCAGTTGCTTTACGAGGAGACAGTCTTTTTACGCCACAAAAACTTTCTTTCCTATTAGAGAATAAGGAGAAGACACTATATGAGATAAAAAGCAGGTATAAAGAAAATAAGAATAATTGGAACAAATGCAAAGTTCAGTACCAGAATTTAAAAGAACTAAGTAACATGATGCCTGATTGGAAATATGAATTTGAACTTGCGAATGTTCACCAGAAAAAAATTATTCTTGAGAAGATAATCGAGAGGATAGAGGTAAAAAGAGATAGTATCTATATTAAATTTAAAATTCCTATGGAAGATTTTTACCATTAAAAGCTATAGATTCCCCTACCACTCGGTATAGACGCGGTTCATTGTAAAAGACAGAATGGCAAGTGTATTTGCATAGATGGTCTCATCTGGCCAGGTAGGATAAATTTCGCAGGATACCACGTTTTTAATGTAATCTTTATATGGAACATAGTATTCTGGTGCGTTGCTATTGTCTGGGACACCATCGTGAACAATAATGTATTCGGGAATAACGATACGACTTAAAACGATTTCCCCACTCTCATCCATAGGTTTTATTTCTGCTTCTGGAATCTTTGGGGGGAAGTCTCCGTATAGGGTATGATCCGGTATAATAACTACTTCTTCTGGCGTTTCTTCCGTTTCCCTGGGAATCATGGAGATTGGCTGTAGTGCTAATGTATCTGCGAGCAATTGAGTACCCGAGACCAATACCGGTTCGTATCCAGTGGATTCAACTTTTATATTATATTCAGAATATGGGCGTACATCAGACGGCTCCAGACTATAGTCTATTGGTGGAGTAGGAAGGTCTATTACTTCAGACTTACCTGATTCATTGGTAGTGATCTCTTCAATTATAGCATCTGGCTGCGATGTTATTGATATGCTGATTTTTGCATTTTTAACAGGAAAGAGACCAAGAGAAGATGCCACATTTATTTCAAGCATACCGGTGCTGGGTAGAGTTGTATTATTTTGTGTACTGCGTAAAGACGCTGGCATAAAAATACCTCTGCATTATATGTTTAACATAATATATGCAAAGGTAAATGAATGTGTTGATTATTTGTATAAATAAAACTTACTTAGTCTAAATTTAATTTTTTATTAAGGATGTAGTAGCTGATAAAATAAAAGATTACATTGCAAATAATAATCAGTGCTGTTTCCACAATTAAACCAATATCTAATATCGTAGATAATGGAATTTTGTTCATAAGCGTCAACCCTGTGAAAGGAAGTATCACAAAAGATGAGGCTATTTGTAAAATCGTATAAAATCCAATATAACAGATAATAGAACTAATTATTTTGTGCTTGGTGAACAATTGTCCTAATGATATGGAAGCAAAACATAGGAGTACAGAATCTATGGCGCACATTACAAAATAAAAAATAATCAAACTAATTTTCATAACTTTATTGGTTGCAAAAATAGAAATCAGTTCTGATAAATCCCCTGTATTCAATTCAAATGCAATTGCCGACCTGGCTGCGGGATCTAATCTTGTTGCCAAAAAATAAAATAATAGAAGCATGCTAAAGGAAATAACAATAGAGGTTACTGCAATATGGACGGTTCCGATGATGGTTCTGCTTAATAATAATTGATTTTTTGTCACGGGAAGAGTGTGCATAAGATACCCCTCGTCTGTATACATACCCCGATAGAATCTGACAGCCACATAAATAGTAGCAGTAACAGAAACAAGTGCGATCGATAAGAAATAAAAAACAAACAACAATGCACCCATGGAAGAGATGCTTTTGGATTCCGTATTCCATACTTGAGTGATTAGGGTCAGGATGCCAATGGCTGTTGAAACTATGATAAACAGATTCATAAGTGTCACAATTTTATAGGAAGCTTTCCATTCATATTTCAGCAATTTCGTTAGCATGCAAACACCTCCCTAAAATAAGCGTCAACGGATTTCCCATATTTCATCCGAATTTCCTCGACCGTAGTTTGCGTTTTTATTTTACCATCTTGTATAAAAATAACATCATCTAAGATATTTTCTATATCTGAAATCAGATGTGTAGAGAGTAAAATTGTTGCATTTTCATTATAATTAGAAAGTATCGTTTTTAATATATAATCTCGGGCAGCTGGGTCGACACCTGCGATTGGTTCGTCTAAAATATAAAGATCAGCATTACGGCTCATGACTAAAATAAGCTGTATCTTTTCTTTTGTTCCTTTTGATAACGTCATTAATTTTGCATCGGAATTGATATTGAGTGACATCAACATACCATATGCTTTGTCTTTGGCAAAGTCCTCGTAAAAATCCGAGAAAAAATCAATTAATTCGGATACTTTCATATTATTTTGCAGATATGTGCGTTCCGGAAGATAAGAAACCTTTTTTTTGCTTTCTATACCGGGAACACAGCCATTAATAAGGATCGTGCCAGATGAAGGAGTGAGAAGACCATTTATCATCTTAATAAAAGTACTTTTTCCACTGCCGTTAGGACCTAAAAGTCCGATAATGCGTCCACGTCCTAGTGTGAGCGTGATATTATGAATGGCATATTTCTGTTTTTCATAATTTTTCGTAAGATTAACGGTTTCTAATAATGGACTCATAGATTGTCCTCCTTTGCTTCATTCTCCAGCAACATCATAATTTCTTCTCTTTCAAAACCAAGTTCTGTCATTTTCTTTAGAAAAATATTAATTTGGGTCTTGGCTAAATCTTTTTGAACTTCTTTGATCATTTCATAATCCTCCGTTACTGATCTGCCACTTGTTCTTTGTGTAATAATTAATCCGCTTCGCTCTAATTCTGAAAATGCCTTTTGCATTGTATTTGGGTTCACACAAGCAACTGCAGCTAATTCCCGGACACTAGGAAGCTTATCACCAGGTCGATAATAGCCAGAGACTAATTGCATTTGGATTATTTCTACAATTTGAGCATAGATAGGGCGATCTGAATTTAAATTCCATGCCATATTAGTAACTCCTTCCATTTGCGTAATAAATACAGCAACATCTGTATTATACAATTAATACAATAATACACTAATTTAAAAAAAAGTCAAGTCTAGTTTTTGACGATGGTTGCTAAAAGAGACAATGCAATGTTATAATATAGAAGTATAATGAGGTTATAAAGGATTATTATTTAGGGGAAAAATAGTAATTTAAGGGAAAAGATGGTGGTTAACTTGAAAAAAATTGTGGAAAAGTATTTAAGTGAGCAATTTGATATGGATAATGCTTCCCTCGATTTCTCTTGTTCGAAATTAGAGATCGTAATTAGAAAGGATGAGACAGCTTCTGGTTCTTTCGAGATTTTAAGTCAAGGTAATGGGGAAAATACAGGACAGATTTTTACAGCGAATCAACGCATGACCTTTGAAAAAGATACATTCGCAGGTAATATGTGTACGATTAACTATCAGTTTAATGCAAAGGGATTGGAAGTTGGGCAGATACAGACCGGAGAGATTAACGTCGTATCACAAAGAGGCGAAGCGTACATTCCCTTCGCTGTTACAATCGTGTATCCCTCAATTTCCACTTCATTGGGTGATATTAAGAATTTATTTCATTTTGCCAATCTGGCAAAGAGTAACTGGAAAGAGGCAGTTCAGTTATTCTATTCCTCCAATTTTACGAAAATACTATCAGGGAATGAAAAGCAATATTTTAGCATATATAAAGGACTAGCCAAAGATTTTGGAAATGAGCAGAATATGGAAGAGTTCTTGATCAGAGTTCATAAGAAGCAAGAGATCGAGTATTTATTGGAAACAGAGATTGTAAAAGTGTCTGATCCTGAGGATGTGGTAGAAGAAAGAATCAGTATCACGAAAAATGGCTGGGGTTATGTTGCTCTTCATATTTTTGTAGAAGGAGATTTTCTATCCACAGAAAAAGAATATTTGACCGATGATGATTTCTTAGGAAATCACTGTGAATTGAATGTTTATGTGTTCAGCGAAAAATTACATAAAGGAACAAACTACGGTAGGATTCGGTTTGTACATGCATATGGAAATTTCTCAGTACCGATACTGGTGTCGCAATCAATTCCAGAAAAAAAGGTTCATTTACAAAAAGAATTAAATATCCTGTTAATGACAGATTATTTGGAATTTAGAATAAAAAAGATTGATACTAAAAGCTGGATTGCAAAGACTGAGCAAATTGTTTCCCGGTTAATCAAATATGATGATAAAAATCCTGCTTATCGTTTAATGCAGGCGCAACTGCTCATTACACAAGAACGGTATAATGAGGCTAAATGGTTACTTGATCACGTGAAGGGAATTTTAGTAAATCATACATTTGAGCCAGAAGTCATCTGCTATTATCTGTATTTAAAAACGCTCTATAACCGTGATGAAGAATATGTAAATAGACATACTGAAAAAATAGAGTCTATTTATAAAAGACATCAGGGAAACTGGAGGATAGCATGGCTGTTATTGTTTTTGAGGGAGGAATACAGCAGAAGCCCTTCTAAAAAATGGATTTTTTTGGAAGAACAATTCCAATACAGAAATAGTAGTCCCGTATTATATATTGAGGCGGTCTATCTTATAAATGCCAACCCTTCCTTGCTGAAGAGTCTTGGCGAGTTCGAAATGCAGGTGCTGAATTTTGCAAGAAAAAAGGGCCTGCTTAATACAGAAGTGATTCCGCAGATCCATTATTTAATCAGCAGAGTAAGGAAATACTCGGACAGGCTTTTTACAATTCTTGTATATTGTTATGAATTAAAACATGATATTGAGTCCATACAAGTAATCTGTGAATTTTTAATCAAAGGAAATATAACAGAGCATAAATATCATGAATGGTATGCTCTTGGAGTTGAAAATCAGTTAAGAATTACAAAACTATATGAGTACTATTTGCTATCGATTCCCTATGAATATAAGGGAGAAATTCCCAGAATTGTTATGATGTATTTTGCATATGCATGTAATCTTGCATATGAAAAAAAAGCATATTTATATGCCAATATTTTACGTTATAAAGATAAGAGTCCTGAAATGGTACGCTCTTATGCTGAACAAATGGATAGTTTTGTAGTGGATCAATTGCAGAAAGCTCATATTAACAGCGAGCTTGCTTTTTTATATTCAGAATTGATTAAACCAAATGAAATCAGCGAACCGATTGCAAAACTATTGGCGCCGTTACTATTCTTGCACCAGGTGGTGATCGAAGATGATAATATCCGACAGGTCGTTGTGATTCATGATAACTTGAAGGGGGAGATCAGATATCCAGTCGTTGATGGTAAAGCACAAGTGGCTATTTATGGTACTGGATATGAGATTTTTTTACAGGATGGTTTTGGTAATCGCTATGCCAGAAACGAGTCCTATAAACTGATTCAATATCTTCAGCCCAGAAAAATAGTTTATGCGATACAAAATTTGGAGATAGACTTTATAGGCATGGATATTTTTATTTGTGAGAGTACCAAAGACTATATTTTGATAACGGAACAAAATTTTAGATCTTACTCAAGGATCGTAGTATCAGAGCAAGTTAGAGAAGAGTATAAAAGGGAAATTCGTCTCAAACTCTTACAATATTACAATGACAATGATTTGATGCGTGAACTTGATGAATATCTTTTGAAGGTAAGACCAGTTACTATGATAGAGTCTGAACGTGCAGTATTTATTGAATCGATGGTGCTAAGGGGGATGTATGATAAAGCGCATTTATGGATAAAAGAGTATGGTATAGAGGGCATCCAGAAAAAGAGTATATTTTATTTGTGCAGTCGTCTTTTGGACAGATACGAGTTCGTATATGACGAATTTTTAGAAAAGTTGGCTTTTATTTCATTTAGCAATCAACTCTATGATACTGCTATATTGCAGTATTTAATCCTTTATTATAAAGGAACTACAAAAAATCTTCGGGATATATGGAAAGCAGCCACGGAATTTGATGTAGATACCTATGCACTTTGTGAACGAATTATTCTACAAGTATTATATAGTGGAATTTTTATACCGGAAGCAAGTACTATTTTTAAACAATATGTTCACTTGGGGCCAGATGGCGATATTGAATTAGCGTATCTGACAAAATGTGCCTATGAGTATTTTACAGAAGATAATATTCTGGATATGGAAGTGTTTTCGCTTTTTACGAAAATATTGCAAGAAGGCATTTCGATAGGAAGAATTTGTCGATTGGCCTATTTGAAGTATCTTTCCGAGAACAATGATAGTCTTACTACCGAAAATAAGATCTTTATAAGAGAAATGCTACTACCCTTTCTAAGAGAACAAATACATTTTCCTTTTTTTATGGAGTTCCTTGATATGGTTCCAGAGTTAGAGAGAATGCAGGACCGTACTGTTTTAGAATATAGAACAAATACCAAGTGCAAAGTATGCCTTCATTATGTTTTTTCAAGAGAGGGAGAAACAAAAAATGCGGAATATCGAAAAGAGGAAATGCGAGGAATCTATGGAAGGCTCTTTTTAAAACCATTTGTTCTCTTTTTCGGAGAAAAAGTACAGTATTATATTACCGAAGAACAAGGTGGACATGAACAACTGACAGAGAGCGGTACCATACATAAAAGTGAACTTGCAAGAGATAGCAAAGAAAGCAAATTTTCGAATATAAACAATTTGGCTGTTGCGAAAACGTTACAAGATTATGATACACTGGATCAATTATTGAATGATTACTATAAGAAGGAATTTATGGTAGATCATTTATTTAAGATATCATAACAGATAGAGTGAGTGCTGGAATATGAAGTTTGATAAAAATAAGAAAGATTATCAATGGAATACACAATCAGTTGTTGTGGGATATGACCTGGGTGAGGAAGTATCTCAAATTAGTTTTGCCCATTTAAATGGAAATGGGCCCCAGACATTATCCACGGTAGCGGGTGAAGAACAGTATAATATTCCCACTGTTTTATGTAAACGGCATGAGGTTAATCAGTGGTTTTATGGAAAAGAAGCTATAAAAAATGCGAGTGACGGAGAAGGAATTCTGATAAAAAATCTGATTCGTAGAACAAGAGAAGGGAAAGCTGTGGAGGTAGAAGGCTTGCAAATAAATCCAGTCGAATTACTTGCACTTTTTGTCAAGAAAAGCTTTTCCATGCTGGGAATGGTCACTACATCGTCTAATATTGTGTCTGTTATGATAACGGTTGACAAATTAGATCAAAAGATGGTCGAGATTTTGTTACAAGTCATGGATATTATGAATATAAGCAAAGAAATGGTGTGCTTTCAGAGCCATGAAGAAAGTGCTTTTTACTATATTATGAATCAATCACCAGAACTGTGGAAATATCAGGTTGGCATCTTTGATTTTGAACATGGATTTTTAAAGACTTATTGTCTGGAAACAAATAAAAGAACAATTCCAATGGTCTCTTATATAGAAGAAAAGAATTATCAGGATATTGTGGAACGAAATGACGAACAATTCCTGAAAGCGGCAGTGGATTTGTGTAAAGAACGCATTGTCAGTTCTGTATATCTGATTGGAGAGGATTTTCAAGATAAATGGTGTAAGCGTACTTTGGGATATTTGTGCAATGGAAGAAGGGTCTTTCAAGGTAATAATTTATATAGTAAAGGTGCCTGCTATGCAATCATGGAAAAAGAAATACCTGGTAATTTAAGCAAAGAATATGTTTTTTTAGGAAAAGAAAAACTTAAGTCAAATATAGGGATGAGAGTAGTAAAAAATAAAAAAGAAATTTATCACGCTTTATTAGATGCAGGAGAGAACTGGTATGATGCAAAAAAAGAAGTGGATTTTTTGTTGGAGAGTGGTAATGTTATTTCCATTATTATAACACCGTTAAATGAAATCGGAAATAAAGTTGCTGATATTCTATTATCCGGAATTCCAATGAGGCCCAGATGCACGACGCGTGTCCATATGGAGGTAAGTCTGAGAGCGGAAAATATATTACACATTTATTGTAAAGATATGGGATTCGGAGATATTTTTACAACATCTAATCAGGAGTGGACAGAAGAATTCCAATTATAATACAACGAAAGGGTGACAAATTACAGTGAGCAGATTATTTTTGTGTGTAGGATCATATGCGCAGACTCCTTATTGGGTGGATAAAAGTGAGCTGAACTTATATTCTATTGAAGAATTGTGTTACTATATCAGGGAGAATGTTGTATTAATGGATAAGGATTTCATCGATGTCCGTTTGGCAGAATGGATTGAAAAGGAGTGCAAACTTCAAAAATTAGGTCAGGAACTTATGCATTGCTTTAATCAGAAGGATTCTCTTACAATATTTATTAACAAAATTCTAAGAGCCACTAATTATTGCTCCGAGGAAGAGATAGCAAGAATTAACCAACAACTTCTTGATAACGAAGATTTGAATAATTGGGATAAAAAGCTGAGGCGGTTAGATTTCTATTATAAAAAAGGAAAATATGCGGTGGCGCTACGTGAATATGAAAATTTAAGAGAAGAAGTGGGGGAGGAGGATAAGAAGCTGGCTGCTAGAATTTCATACAATATCGGTACTATTTATGCGCATTTATTTATGTTTGATTTGGCGGCCGCAAGTTATCTTCGTTCCTATCAAGAGGAGGAAAGCGAAGCCCGATTTTTTGCATATTTGGCGGCAAAAAGGATGCTCTTATCAGATAAAGAATACATTGATTTTATTGCACAAGAGATAAGCCACTATAATATATCACTGCAATTGGAAAAAGCGATTGAAAATTTGAATCTTCTTTGGGAAGAAAGTGATGAAAAACAAATGCTGGAAGATTTACAGGATCTTAGAAAGAATCAGCGCATTCAGGAATATTGTGATGCCATCGAGCTACGAACGGATCAGCAGAAAAACGAATACAGGGAAAATGTGTTGAACAGCCGTCGCTAGCCAACAAAGGGAGGAAATTAGTATGAAATGGTTTGACATACTATTTAAGCGTAAAAAAGTACAACTGGAAGACTTACCGAAACAGGAAGAAGATTGGGAAGAAAGTATTCTTAAAAGAGAAGATATCAATATAGACAATGAGGGTGAACGAGACAGGTATGTGAGAAATTGTCTGGAGCAAATAGCGGAAGCATCAAAAGAGATGGATGAGCTGACTTCTGAATATAATATGGTCACTTCCTATCTGACTGATATGGAGGAAATAGAGACACTTCCCCTAGAAGAGAAACAAGTAATAGCAGAGCGGGCAGAAAAAGTCGTAAATTTGCTGGGAGAACAAAAAAGATTTCAAAGAAGCCCGAACCGCATGTCGGATCGTGATTTTAAGCATATGGAACGGATTCAGGAAGATATGCCCGAAGGATATAATAAAGTAAAAGATTGTGAAGATTATCATGGATTGGTAAAAGATGATTTGGTACGTCTTACGGGGGAACGGCATGCGTATTATTTCCGGAAAAACGAGTTACACGATATGATAGAGAATACGAGAGGAATGGCTGTTGTTACTATGATTGCAATGTTTACGATTTGCATTATCCTTCTTATCATTCAGATGTCATTTCGTATCCATGTTAAGTTGGGTTATTTGTTTTGTGTGGGAGCAGGTGCATTGGCACTAACTTACTTTTATATGAAGCATTCTGATGCTGTAAAAGAATTAAAAAAGGTAGAACTTGGCATCAATAAATTAATCTTATTACAGAATAAAGTTAAGATCAGATATGTAAATAATACGAACCTTTTAGATTATCTTTATTTGAAATACGGGGTAAGATCTGCAATTCATCTGAAAGAATTATGGGACTTATTTATTGTGGAAAGAGAGGAGAGAGCAAAGATTGAAAAGGCAAATGAAGATTTGGATTTCTATAGCGGTGGGCTGCTTTCTCTGCTAAGCAAATATCATATTAAAGACCCAAGTGTGTGGATCAGACAAGCGGATGCCTTGTTGGATAACAAAGAAATGGTAGAAATCAGGCATAATTTGATAGTGAGAAGACAAAAATTAAGAAAACAAATGGAATATAATAAGGATATTGCAAATAGTGCACAGAAGGAGGTAAAGGATCTGGTTACCTCTTATCCTAAATACGCAAAGGAAATACTGGCAATTGTTTCAGAATATTGACATTAGTATGCTGCTATGATACTATTCATAAGTATTCAGATAGTTTAGCGTGATAAATCACTAAAGGAGGATATTATGAAAAGAGTATTTGCGTTATTAGGTACAATAACAGCGGCAATAGTTGTTCTGGCAGGTTGCGGAACAAAAACTACAACAGGAATTGTTACATCAGAAACTGTTACGCAGTCAGAAGGGGAAACGACAGAATCCTCTGTGGAATCGCAGGCGACTGGGGATGTGCCAGAGGAGATAGCAGACAGAACCACATTAACAGTAGGATTTGATGCAAATTTTCCGCCATATGGATATATGGATGAAAACGGAGAGTATATTGGTTTTGATCTGGATCTTGCACAGGAAGTATGTGACCGCCTTGGTTGGGAACTTGTAAAACAACCAATCGATTGGGACTCCAAAGATATGGAATTATCGTCTGGCTCTATTGATTGTATCTGGAATGGTTTTACCTATAATGGGCGTGAAAATAGTTACACATGGTCCAAACCATATGTAGATAACAGCCAAGTATTTGTGGTATCAGAAGATTCGGGTATCAAAACGCTGGCTGACCTATCTGGAAAAATCGTGGATGTTCAAGCGGATTCCTCGGCACTGGCGGCTTTGGAAGAGGATGCGAATGCGGCGCTAGCAGGTTCTTTTGCAGATATGATTCAAGTTCCAGAATATAACACTGCGTTCATGAACTTGGAAGCTGGAGCAGCGGATGCAGTTGCGATGGATATCGGCGTAGCAAACTATCAGATGGCCTCCAGAAACGGTAAATTTGTTATTTTGGAAGAACCGTTGTCAAAGGAAGTTTATGCAATTGGTTTCTTACTAGGAAATGAAGAATTAAGAGATGTAGTCCAAGAGCAGTTGGATGCTATGGCAGAAGATGGAACATTTATGACAATTGCAGAAAAATGGGAACTGGCAGACAGTGTTGTCATGGGTAAATAGAATTGATTAAAGGGGCAGGCATTGCCCCTTTCCCGCGTATAGATTTCTGGTTTATACATATTGTACTACGTATGGAGGATAAAAGAGTATGGAAGTAGGTAAGATGTTAGGACAATTAGGAAGCGGCATGATAACTTCGACGGAAATTTTTTTGTTAACATTGGTCTTCTCTTTACCTTTAGGATTGGTGATATCCTTTGGACGTATGTCTAAAAGCATAATGGTAAAGACAATTACGAAAGTATATATTTCTATTATGAGGGGTACGCCGCTTATGTTGCAGCTGATGGTGGTCTATTTCGGTCCGTATTACTTATTTGGTATGAAAATTAGTGCAAGTTATCGTTTTACAGCTGTTATCATTGGATTTGTATTAAATTATGCAGCATATTTTGCGGAAATCTATCGCTCTGGTATTGAAGCTATGCCGGTAGGACAATATGAAGCCTGCAAAGTTTTGGGATATAGTAAGGCACAAACATTTGGAAAGATTATTTTACCGCAAGTTATAAAGAGAATTCTGCCACCGGTTACCAATGAAGTGATTACCTTAGTTAAGGATACTTCTCTTGCTATGGTCATTGCGGTTACGGAAATGTTTACGACAGCAAAAGCGATTGCAGCAGCACAAACTACCATGGTGCCTTTCATAGTAGCAGCGATTTTTTACTATCTTTTTAACTTACTTGTGGCAACTGGAATGGAATATCTGGAAAAAAAATTAAGCTACTATCGATAGAAAGGTAAGGGGAATAAAATATGAATTTATTAGAAATCAATCATATGCGAAAAGGATTTGGTAACCTGAAAGTGTTACAAGACATATCCCTTACGGTAAAAGAGGGTGAAGTAATTTCTATTATTGGACCTTCTGGATCTGGAAAATCTACTTTACTTCGTTGCGCAACTATGCTTGAAACTATGGATGATGGTGAATTGATCTATCTCGGAGAAAAAGCAGCATGGAGTGTAGAAGATAAGGATGGAAGCCATAGTGAGTATGCTTCAAAAGTCGATCTTAAGAGAATTCATAAACATTTTGGTTTGGTTTTCCAGAACTTTAATTTATTTCCACACTATAGTGTTCTAAAAAATATTATCGATGCTCCAATGAGCGTAGATAACTTATCAAAGAAAGAAGCAGAGTCAAGAGCTGCCAAGTTATTAAAGCAACTTGGGCTCGAAGATAAAAAAGATGCGTATCCGTATCAATTATCTGGCGGACAGCAACAAAGAGTATCTATAGCACGGGCACTTGCTTTGCAGCCCAAGATTTTGTACTTTGATGAACCGACAAGTGCATTAGATCCCGAATTGACAGGTGAGGTACTGCGTGTTATCAAAGAATTGGCAAATGAAAATATGACTATGATCATCGTTACGCACGAAATGCAATTTGCGAAGGAATTGTCAGATCGCATTATTTTTATGGAACAAGGAGTCATTCAGGGACAGGGAACTCCGGAGGAAATATTTCATTCTGAAAATGAACGAATTCGTGAATTTATAGGGAAGTTTCAAGGCTAATATAAAAGACTTTATAGGGATAGTAAAAGCGTTCGCTTTTACTATCTTTTTTTGCGTTTATATATTAGTAATTAAGTTGAATTTAGTAAAACAGAACAGATGAATACACGTATAATTAAGTGGTATATTGTCGAAAAAGCGTAGTAATACGAAAGACAAATAGATAAATAGCATAAATAAAATCAATATTTAGTAATTGAAATGTGCAAAATAACGAAAAAACATTTGACAATAGGAAGAAAAGATGTTATTCTCATATTACTAAATAATACTAAATAGTAAGCTAAACAATGTAGAAATATTAAACTAAGTTTAGACATATTTAGTAAATGGAAGCGTATTTTATAATAAGGAGGAAAAAGGGTATGAAAAAGAAACTATTGAGTTCCCTGTTATGCGTGGCTATGACTACTTCTATACTGGTTGGCTGCGGTGTGGATAAGGTCGGTACAGCTGCTGATACGGCAGTGAAAGAAGAGGCCGCGCCGACTGATACAAGCAGTGAAACGGGGACAGAGGCAGCATCAGATTCGACAGGATCTACAGGCAGTTATAAAATTGCAGTTGTTCCAAAGCTGACAAGTATTGCATGGTTTCAAAGAATGGAAGTAGGTGTAAATGAGTACGCAAAAGAGAACCCTACGATTGATGCTTTTTATACGGGTCCTTCCGAGGGGGACGGTGCTTTACAGGCACAGGCAATAGAAGACTTGATTTCTCAGGGAGTGGATGCTATTTGTGTAGTTCCATTTTCAACGGAGGCTCTTGAGCCAGTTCTTAAAAAAGCAAGAGAAGCAGGGATTGTAGTTATAACTCATGAAGCTTCCGGAATGACAAATATGGATTATGATATAGAAGCTTTTAACAATGAAGCATATGGGGAACATTTTATGGATGCTTTAGGAAAAGCAACAGGTGGTAAGGGTGAATACATATTTGAAGTTGGTTCACTAACAAGCGAATCACATAATCAATGGGTAGATGCTGCAAAAAAATTACAAGAAGAAAAATATCCAGAAATGAAACAATATGGAGACAAACTGGAGACTGCTGACGATCAATCGAAATCTTATGATAAAGTAAAAGAGGTATTAACTGCAAATCCTAATATCGTTGCCATTCAGGGATCGGCTATGCCGGATGTTGCAGGTGCGGCGCTGGCAGTAGAAGAATTGGGATTGTCTGGAAAAGTGAAAATTGCTGGAACATCTTTAGTATCTGTATCTGGTAAATATGTAAAAGATGGTACTATCGATATGATATCCTTCTGGGATCCGGCATTAGCAGGAAAAGCAATGATTCAATTAGCTGTTAAAGTATTAAATGGAGAAGAATTATCGGACGGATGTGATTTGGGTGTAGATGGCTATAATAAGTTATCTTTAGATGGTAATGTTTTCTATGGTCAGGCATGGATTGATGTTACAAAAGACAATGTGGATGATCCAGCTTATGATTTCTAAGCGGGAGAAGACAAAATAGTGGAAGGCAGTAACTTTCAATAAAAACAGTGCGAACCTTATATCCAATTTATTGGAAATTTATGAGGTTCGCATTTTCAGAATATAGAAAGTTGGGATAATTTATGGCGGAGACATTTTTGAAACTAGATGGAGTAAAAAAATACTTTGGTGGTGTAAAAGCCTTAAAGGGAGTCAGCCTTGAAGTAAAGAGCGGTGAAATTCATTGCTTGGCAGGAGAAAATGGATGTGGAAAATCCACACTGATTAAAGTGATATCTGGTGCACATGATGCAACGGAGGGAAATATCTATATAGAAGGCAAGAAGATCAAAAAATTAAGTCCTATTGAATCCATACATATGGGAATTCAGGTCATCTATCAAGATTTTGCAGTTTTCCCAAATCTATCAGTGGCAGAAAATATTGCAATGAATAGGGCGCTCCTTGTAGGCAGTAGGAAAATGGACTGGAAACAGGCAAGAAAATTAGCATTGGAAGCTATGGACAAAATAGGGGCTCACATGGATCCGGATATATTGGTCGAAAGGTTATCGGTCGCCAATAAACAAATGGTAGCTATCTGCAGAGCGATCATGAATGACGCGAAATTATTGATTTTAGATGAACCCACAACGGCACTAACAGCAAATGAAGTTGAAAAATTAAACACGATCATTAGAGGCCTCAAAAATAAAGGAATTGCGGTCGTTATTGTAAATCATAAACTAGATGAAATTTATAAGATTGCAGACAGACTTACTATTTTACGAAATGGTGAGAATGTTGCAACAGGATTGATAGAAGAATTTGATAGGAATCGGTTTGTATCCTGTATGACAGGTCGTGAAGTGAAAGATGATACATACAGACCTGAAAAATCAGAACAAGAGATATTGAATGTAGAATCTCTGTCTAAAGGGGGAGCATTTGAGCGTGTCAGTTTTACCTTACACAGAGGCGATATGTTGGGAATAACTGGATTACTAGGTTCTGGTCGTGGGGAAATAGGAGATGCGCTTTTTGGGATTCTGCCTGCAGAAAGTGGAAGAGTCGTGTTAAATGGTGAGGAAATAAAAATAAGATCCATAGAGGATGCTATGAAACATAAGATTGCCTATGTTCCGGAAGACCGTATAACCCAAGGACTCTTTATGACGAGAAGCATCCAGGATAATACCGTTGCGGCATCCATACATAAGTACCTAAAAAAAGGTAAGTTAAATCATGCACAGATGCAGAAGGTGACAAAAGATTGGATTCAAAAAATAGGCTGCGCAGCACCTAATGCGGAAGCAGCAATAGGTACGTTATCAGGTGGCAATGCACAAAAAATGGTCATTGCAAAATGGATGAATACCGAACCGGATCTTATTATTCTAAATGGCCCTACTGTCGGAGTTGATATTGGCGCAAAAGCCGATATTCATGCAATTTTACATCAATTGGCAAAGGATGGAGTCGGGGTCATCATTATATCAGATGATTTAAGTGAACTGGTTCATAATTGTAACAAATTAATAATTATGAAAAACGGAAGAACGTCGGGTGTCATAGAAACTGGTGATATGGATGAACAGCAATTGACCGGACTTTTAAATGCAACGATAGAAAGAGAGGCCAATTATGAGTAAAAGAACAAAAGCTATAATGGCTACAAATGAAATGATCGTTGTCTATATTATTATCGCACTGACAGCTTTGATCGGAATTGTAAATCCGGCATTTGCTCAGTTATCTACCGTTATTACATTATCGAGAGCAATGTTAATTACCTTGATTTTTGCTATATGTGAAATGGTCGTTATTATATCTGGTGGGATTGATGTGTCTTTTCCGGCAGTAGCCTGCTTATCCTTGTATGGAACTATAAAATTTTTATTGTTAACAGGAATTGACAATGCATTAGCGGCATATGCGATTGCTGGCATAATTGGAATGTCATTTGGTGTTATCAATGCAATTCTCATTGCGAAGATAAAGCTTCCGCCGCTGATTGCGACACTTGGAGTGAGCAGCGTTGCGAACGGAGCGACGCTTGCCTTCATGGGAACAAAAGAAATATCCAACATACCCGAACATGTAGATCATCTTTCGAGAATATTTATTTGCTCCTATACCAATGCACAAGGAATCAGTTACCAGTTGACAGCGCTTATAGTAATTCCTCTTTGTTTGATTATCGGAGTCTACATAATTTTAAGATATACCATGTTGGGACGCGGGATTTATGCAATAGGGGGAGACAAAAATGCAGCCAGAATAGCTGGATTTAATGTTGTGAAGATTCAGTTTGCTATCTATATGTTTGCGGGCTTTTTTGCAGGTGTAGGAGGTATTACTTACATGATTCTTATGAGACAGGCAAGTCCACAAAGTCTTATGGGAAGTGAAATGATGGTAATTGCCGCTGTAGTAGTTGGGGGAACCAGAATAACAGGCGGGCATGGATCTGTAACGGGAACGGTTCTTGGAGTTATTTTGATTGCACTTGTACAGAATAATTTAATTATGTTAGGGGTACCAACACACTTTCAGACATTTGTTGTGGGCTTGATTATTGTAGTAGGGACATCCATAACATCGCTGCGTGCGAAGAAGATCGCTAACAGTGCAAAGGTATAAGGGGGCGGAAAAAATGAACAGAGTAAAAACATCCTTTAAAAATATGGAGAAAAATACACTTGCACTCTTTGGAATCGCAATGCTAATATTTATAGTAATGGCTATGCTGGCGCCTAAGTCATTTCTGGGACTTGCTAATTTACAGGGCATGTGTATCCAGTTCCCGGAATTTGGTATTTTGGCATTTGGGATGATGTTGGCTATGATATCGGGTGGAATTGATCTTTCGCTTGTTGGTATCGCAAATCTATCAGGTATCCTATGTGCGACTATCGTAATCCGTATGGGTGGATCGGGACAAGCTATTATTTGCGGTATGGCTGGTGCGGTTGTGGTAGGAGCATTTTGTGGTATTTTTAACGGAATCCTGATAGGGTATTTAAAAATACCACCAATGCTTGTGACATTATGTGGTCTACAGCTTTATACTGGAATTGGACTTGCGATTACGAGAGGACCTGCACTTACCGGACTTCCTGAAACATTCAGTTTAATTGCAAATGGAGCAATAGGAGGAATACCTCTTGCATTACTTACATTTATCGCAGTTGCAGTTGTAGTGAGCTTCCTATTGAAATCAACGGTATATGGACAACATGTGAGTTACATGGGAACGAATGATGTGGCATCCAGATATTCGGGGATGAATAATCTGAAAGTAACGGTCAAAACCTATCTTATCTCAGGGGTACTGGGTTCGATTGGAGGAATACTGATGCTTTCTCACTATAATTCTGCAAAATCTGATTATGGTAGTTCCTATACATTATTAACACTATTAATTGTTGTACTTGGTGGAACTGACCCTGATGGAGGAAGAGGAAAAGTACTGGGAGTATCATTAGCAGTCATTGTATTACAATTAGTGTCCAGTGCTTTTAATATTCTTAGAATTAATGCTTTTGTAAAAACTTTTGTATGGGGTCTTATGCTATTGCTCATTATGGTAGTCACTAAGGTTATGGATTCCAGAAAAATAACAAGATAATTTGAATAAATAGAATAATAGTCAAAGGAGAAAAAAGATGAAAAAAATTATTAACAAACCTGAAAATTATGTAAATGAAATGCTCGAGGGACTGTACATTGCGCATCCGGATTTGATTACTTATACGAATGATGACATGAGATGTTTAATAAGTGCGAATAAAAAAGAAGGAAAAGTCGGAATTGCGACAGGCGGTGGCTCTGGTCATCTTCCTTTGTTTTTAGGATATGTAGGAAAAGGAATGTTAGATGGATGTTCTGTGGGGGATGTATTTCAATCGCCGAGTGCAGAGCAAATGCTGGCAGTCACAAAAGCAATAGACCAGGGTGCAGGAGTGTTATATATATACGGCAATTATAACGGGGATATATTTAATTTTGATATGGCAGCAGAACAAGCGGATTTTGAAGAAGATATTCGTGTCGAGAGTATCGTTGCAGGTGAAGACGTTGCATCGGCAGCGCCAGCGGGGCCAAATGATAAAAATACCAGACGCGGTGTAGCCGGTATTGTTTTTGTCTATAAGTGCGCGGGAGCAGCAGCAGATGCGATGCTGGATCTTGATGAAGTTAAGAGAATTGCCGAAAAAACGGCTGCAAATGTTAGAACTATGGGCGTGGCTCTGACTCCTTGTATTGTGCCACGTGTTGGAAAGCCGGGTTTTGAGATTGCTGAAGATGAGATGGAGATTGGTATGGGTATCCATGGCGAGACCGGAATCAGAAAAGGAAAGCTAGAGTCAGCGGATGCGATCACGACAGAAATGCTGGAAAAAATAATAGATGATATTCCCTATGTTTCAGGAGATGAAGTAGCAGTACTGGTAAATGGGCTGGGAGCAACAACGTTGGATGAGCAATACATCGTTACCAGAAAAATTGACCGTATTTTAAAAGATAAAGGGATAAAAGCTTACAGATATTATGTTGGTGAGTATGTTACTTCACTGGAAATGGCAGGTTTCTCTATATCATTATTAAAATTGGATGAGGAATTAAAGAAGTATTTGGATGCTCCGGCACAGACACCGTTTTTTGTACAAATATAGGATAGAGTGTCAAAATAAAATAATACGTGGCAAACGTTTGCAGATGGGAGTAAAAAATGGATGTAGCAGTACTAATTCGTTTCTTGGAAGAAGCAAATAAAATCATGCAGGAAAATAGGGAATATTTAATCGATCTGGACAGCGTTGTGGGGGACGGAGATCTTGGACTTACTATGAGCGATGGGTACAAGGCAGCCTATGAGGCAGTTCGGGATGGAACAGAAAAAGATGCTGGCAAATTATTGTATACAGCTGGAAAAGCAATGTCAATTGCAGTTCCGTCCACGATGGGAACACTGATGGCCTCAGGATTCATGCAGGCTGGAAAAGTATTGAAGGGAAAAACAGAATTATTAGAATGTGATATAATAGAACTTTTTCAGGGCTATTTTGATGGAGTCATGAATCGCGGGAAGGCGAAAATAGGTGATAAGACATTTTTAGATGGACTTTATCCAGCTATTGCGGCTTTGAAAGAATCCATTGCGGATGGGGATACGCTGAAGCAAGCATCTGAAAAGGCAGAAAAGGCAGCACAAAAAGGATTTGAGCATACAACAACAATGGTGGCAGTACATGGAAGAGCGGCAACCAGAGGAGAGGCATCCAGAAGCTTGCAAGATCCGGGGGCTGCGGTAGCAGCACTCTTGATGAAAGCATTTATGATATCGCTGGAGCAGTAAAGGAAGACAACTATGAAAATACTAAATTTTGGTTCTATGAATATTGATCATGTATATACCGTACATCATATGGTGAAAGAAGGAGAGACATTATCCTCCGAAAAACTGGAAGATTTTTTAGGAGGAAAAGGATTTAACCAATCAGTTGCTCTTGCAAAAGCAGGAGCCTGTGTCTATCATGCAGGTATGATTGGTGAAGATGGACAGATTTTTTTAGATACTTGTAAGAAGTATGGGATCAATACTGATTTCATCCAGCAGATAAAAGGAAAGAGTGGGCACACGATCATTCAGGTGGATTCCAACGCACAGAATTGCATCCTTCTATATGGGGGGAGCAATCGTTCTCTGACTAGAGAATACATTGATGAAGTGATTTGTTCCTTTGAGGAGAATGATTATATTTTATTACAAAATGAAGTGAACCACTTAGATTATATTATTGAGAGTGCGTATGCGAAGGGCATGAAAATTATATTAAACCCTTCTCCTTTTGATGATTATATAAAAGAGTGCGATTTATCTAAAATTTCCTATTTTTTATTGAATGAGATAGAGGGGCAACAAATCACAGGAGTTTCCAAAGCAAATGAAATCTTAGAATACATGGGAAAACAGTATCCAGATGCTAAGACAGTATTAACATTGGGAAATAACGGTTCTGTATATAAAGACAGACAGATAGAACATCATCAGAAGATTTATCAAGTGAAAGCAATTGATACAACGGCTGCGGGAGATACCTTTACAGGTTATTTTGTCGCGGGTATTATAAAGGGAGAAAAGATACCTGAAATTTTTAAGATGTGTGCTATGGCTTCTGCAATTGCAGTATCCAGAAAAGGAGCTTCTCCTTCCATTCCGGATGTAAGTGAAGTAAAGGCGGCCTTAGAACAATATCCATAATAGGGATGACTTACGCGGGTCGAAATGAACGATTTAATAGGTAATAAAATAGATACAGAGTACAGTTTGGGGATTAACTGTACTCTGTATCTATTTTTGCCTGGAAAGTATAGACGAAATTTCATTCCTGCTTTGTACTGTGACGAAGGATGATCTCTCCATTAATATTGATTTTAATATTTTGACATTGGTTATTTATTAAGGATTCATGTAATAACTTAACAGCAACAGACCCCATTCTGTTCTTATGCACATGCATGGTAGTTAGGGTAGGGGAACTGATTGCAGAAAAACGGATATCGTCGAATCCAATGATACTGATATCCTGTGGTATTTTATAATGAAATTCCTTTAATGCTTTTATTGCACCCAATGCAATAACATCATTATCTGCAAAAAAACAAGGGGGAATATCAACATTTTCTTCTAAATATTGTTTCATTCCGGTATAGGAACCAAGCATAGTTGGGTCTAATAAAAATTCATGTTCTTTTTGAAAGGTAAGCCCAAGTTCTTTTATAATTTCGTGGAAACCAAAGGAACGTTCTATGAAATTTTGACTATACATCTTGCTGTGCATATATCCGATAGAGGTAAATCCTAAAGAAGCCAGATGCATAACGGCTGAATGTACCATTTCCTGATTTGACATAGTTACGGTATTACAAGGAAAAGTTGGCATATCGTTATCTATTACGACATAGGGACAGGGTATTTTTTTGAGAATAGGATAAGCAGTTTCATCAAATTCGGTCCCCAATACAAAAATACCATCAACAGAAGAATAATCAATACTATTTAGACTCCCTTCCAGATCCTGAAGCGAAACAACAATTCCAAGATGATAGCCAAGTCTCCTGCATTCTGATTCGAGAGAATCTATAATAGTCGATACAAAACCAGCATTTTCTTCCACTAGGTGACCATTTTTCGCGTATTTTAAGAAGATTAAATTTTTTGAAGTTTGCGTAGAACGCTTGGTCGGAACATAATTTTGTTCTTTTAAAATAGCAAGAATTTCCTGTCTTTTTGCATCGCTGACGCCACTTTTATTATTAAGTACAAGCGAAACTGCAGCGGGCGATACGTTAGCAATTTTAGCAATCTCTTTTAATGTCAATGGAGGTACCCCTTTTCTGACTAATTTGTTAACTAAATTCTAACTAAACTTAACTTAAGTGTAGCATGGATCAAAGAAATGTACAATACGATCAAAAAATTTATCTTAAAAATAAATAAAAAGGAGAATCACTTTTATGCTTATATTGTTCATGCTTCTGAAAAAGAAGTATACATATTGATTTCTGTAAATTGGTACGGTATAATTCAAAAGGATTGAGCAAATCGGGAAAGTATGATATTTGGTGAGATCTGCCGCTGGTAGCGGCATGCCGGAAAGTGTTATTTATTATGCATAATTGCGAAAGGTACAGGGTGACAAAAAAATGAAGAAACTGGATTTACTTTATGAAGGAAAAGCTAAAAAAGTATTTACAACAGAAGATCCTGACATATTAATTGTGGATTACAAAGATGATGCGACCGCATTTAACGGCTTGAAAAAAGGGACCATTGTTGGTAAGGGCGTTATTAATAACAGAATGAGCAACCACGTATTTAAAATCCTTGAAAAAGAAGGAGTACCGACCCATTTGGTAGAAGAACTAAGTGATAGGGAAACAGCAGTCAAAAAAGTAGAAATCGTACCACTTGAAGTGATTATTCGTAATGTAGCAGCCGGAAGTTTTTCTAAGAGACTTGGGGTGGAAGAAGGAATCGAATTCAAACAACCCACAATAGAATTCAGCTATAAAAATGATGATTTGGGAGATCCTCTAATCAATTCTTATTTCGCTGTAGCACTTGAACTTGCGACATGGGAAGAGATCGAAACAATAAAAAAATATGCATTTAAAGTAAATGATGTGTTAAAAGCTTATTTTTTACAAGCCGATATAAAATTGATAGATTTTAAAATAGAGTTTGGAAGATATAAAGGAGAAATTATTTTGGCGGATGAGACATCACCGGATACTTGCAGGCTTTGGGATGTCAATACCAATGAAAAGTTAGATAAAGACCGTTTTCGCCGTGATCTTGGGAATGTGGAAGAAGCATATAACGAAGTTTTCAAACGTTTGGGGTTATAGAAGATGGTAGATAATATCTATATGCAAACGGATTCTGAAGATAAAATAGGGGAAGAATGCGGTGTATTTGGGATGTATGATTTTTCCGGTGGGAATGTGGCATCTTCCATTTATTATGGCCTCTTGACACTACAGCATAGAGGTCAGGAAAGTTGTGGTATCGCAGTCAGCGATACCAACGGACCGAAAGGAAAAGTTTTAAGTGCCAAGGAGATGGGACTGGTTAATGAATATTTTACCCCGGAACAACTGGAGCAATTAAAAGGGGATATTGGGGTAGGACACGTACGTTATTCGACAGCCGGAAGCAGTACTCGTGAAAATGCACAACCATTGGTGTTAAATTATGTAAAAGGAACCTTAGGGCTTGCCCATAACGGAAATTTGGTGAATGCACCTGAATTAAGACGTGAACTTGAATATACGGGTGCCATTTTCCAAACTACAATTGATTCCGAAGTTATCGCTTATCATATTGCAAGAGAAAGACTAAATTCAAAGACAGTCGAAGAGGCTGTTGGAAGGGCCATGAAGAAAATTAAGGGAGCGTATTCTCTTATTGTCATGTCGCCAAGGAAATTAATTGGTTCCAGAGATCCTTTTGGATTTCGACCACTTTGCATTGGAAAAAGAGACGATGCCTATTTGCTTGCATCAGAAAGTTGTGCGCTTGATACATTGGGGGCTACATTTATCAGGGATGTATTACCTGGTGAAATCGTTACGATTAGTCCTGAAAAAGGAATAGAATCTGACATAAGTATGTGTTTATCAGAAAAGGAACATGCTAGATGTGTTTTTGAATATATTTATTTTGCAAGGCCGGATAGTTATATTGACGGTCAAAGTGTTTATAATGCAAGAATTCTTGCAGGAAAGTTTTTAGCGATGGATTCACCAGTTGAAGCAGATCTGGTGGTAGGGGTGCCGGAATCTGGTAATGTAGCAGCACTGGGATATTCCTTGCAATCTGGAATACCATATGGAACTGCATTTGTTAAAAACACTTATGTTGGCAGAACATTTATTAAGCCCAAGCAGAAGAGCAGGGAGAGCAGCGTTCAGGTTAAATTGAATGCCTTGAAAGAAGCAGTAGATGGAAAACGGGTCATAATGATCGATGATTCCATTGTACGTGGCACTACAAGCGATCGAATTGTGAGAATGCTTCGGGAGGCAGGTGCTAAAGAAGTCCATATGAGAGTAAGTTCCCCTCCATTTTTATGGCCATGTTACTTTGGGACAGATGTACCGGCAAGGGAACAGCTAATTGCTTATAAACGTTCAGTAGAAGAAATCAGAGATATCATTGGTGCAGATTCATTAGGCTATTTAGGAGTGGAACGCCTTGGAGAAATGGTGGGCGGACTTAGTATCTGTAAGGGATGCTTTACTGGTGAGTATCCGATGGATCCACCTGGAGAGGATATTCGTGGCGAGTATCTCCGATAGGAAAAGTGAACACAAAAGACCTTAAGCAAAAGAAGACGTCAAACTTATTTGGAGGATTATTATGGGTACAGACAGATATCAAAGTCCACTCTCAGACAGATATGCCAGCAAAGAAATGCAATATATTTTTTCACCCGATATGAAGTTTCGGACCTGGAGGAAATTATGGATTGCACTGGCGGAAGTTGAAAAAGAATTGGGGCTACCTATTACGCAGGAGCAAATAGATGAATTAATACAATTTCAAGATTCGATTAACTATGAGGTTGCAAAAAAGAGGGAAAAGGAAGTACGTCATGATGTGATGAGTCATGTCTATGCATATGGGGTACAATGTCCTGGCGCAAAGGGGATCATTCATCTTGGCGCGACATCCTGTTATGTCGGAGACAATACAGACATTATTGTGATGACAGAAGCATTGCGTCTTGTAAAAAAGAAATTAGTAAATGTCATTGCTGAGTTATCTAAGTTTGCGGAAGAATTCAAAGCACTTCCGACCCTTGCTTTTACACATTTCCAGCCAGCGCAGCCAACAACAGTTGGTAAACGTGCTGCGCTCTGGGCACAGGAATTCATATTGGATTTGGAAGATACAAATTATGTATTAGAAAATATGAAATTGCTCGGTTCAAAGGGAACCACAGGAACGCAGGCAAGCTTTTTGGAATTATTTGATGGCAATCAGGAGACTATCGATAAAATTGACCCGATGATTGCATCTAAGATGGGATTTTCAGAATGCTTTGCAGTGTCTGGACAGACCTATTCCCGCAAGGTAGATACCAGGGTTTTAAATGTTTTGGCTGGTATTGCCGCCAGTGCGCATAAGATGTCTAATGATATCCGCTTGCTGCAACATTTAAAGGAAGTAGAAGAACCATTTGAAAAGGGACAGATTGGATCTTCTGCAATGGCTTATAAAAGAAATCCGATGAGAAGTGAAAGAATTGCATCGTTATCAAGATATGTTATGGTAGATGCCTTGAACCCTGCGATTACTTCGGCGACCCAGTGGTTTGAGAGAACATTAGATGATTCCGCCAACAAGAGGATTTCCATTCCGGAAGGATTTCTTGCAGTCGATGGGATTCTGGATCTATGCCTGAATGTAGTGGATGGACTTGTAGTCTATCCAAAAGTAATTGAAAAGAGGCTACGCAGTGAACTCCCATTCATGGCCACAGAGAATATTATGATGGATGCTGTAAAAGCTGGTGGGGACAGACAGGAGCTACATGAAAAAATTCGAGAGCTTTCTATGGAAGCAGGTAAAAATGTAAAGGAAAATGGGAAAGAAAATAATCTGCTTACATTAATTGCAGAAGATCCTGCATTCAATTTAAGTTTGGCTGAATTGGAAGAGACAATGGATCCAGCAAAGTATACAGGCCGTGCTGAAATACAAGTGGATGCATTTTTGAGAAATATAATAAAACCAATATTGGATGAAAATAGGGAATTACTGGGTGTGACCGCAGAAATTAACGTTTAAAGTGATAGGTGCAAATTTGAGTGAATCGATTTGCACCTTTTAGATTACGGTAAAACAGATATGGATCAGTAGCTTGTAATTTTTAGTAAACAGGAAGTGCAGGGGGCATGAATGACAGCAAACTTAGAATATTATAAAGTATTTTATTATGTTGCAAAATATGGGAGTATTACAATGGCAGGGGAACAATTGTCGATATCGCAGCCAGCAGTCAGCCAATCTTTGAAGCAATTGGAAAAGCAATTGGGAACAAAATTATTTGTACGTATCTCTAAGGGGGTCCGTTTGACGAAAGAAGGAGAATTGCTTTTTCTCTATATACAAAAAGGATATGAGCAGATGGAATTAGGGGAGCATATGTTGTCTAAGATGCTCAATCTAGATATTGGAGAAATTCGTATTGGGGCGAGTGATATGACATTACAGTTTTATCTGTTGCCCTATTTGGAACGATTTCATGAGTTATATCCGAAGATAAAAGTTATCGTTACCAATGCACCTACCCCGGAAACGCTTCGTTATCTTCAGGAAAGCAAGATTGACTTTGGAATCGTCAGTACACCATTTGAATCCAAGGATGATATTTCTTCCATTGAAGTCAGGGAAATTGAGGATGTTTTTATAGCAGGCCGAAAATTCATTCCCTATAAGCATCATACTTTGGATCTACAGGATCTGGAAAAAATGCCTTTGATATCTTTGGAGAAAAATACGAGTACCAGAAGTTATATGGATCAATTTTTAGCGAAGAATGGTGTAATCCTTCATCCGGAATTCGAGCTGGCGACAAGTGATATGATCGTACAATTTGCCTTACGTAATCTGGGAATCGGAAATGTTATGAAGGATTTTGCAAAGCCATATCTGGATGATGGAAGATTATTTGAATTGCGTTTTAATAAAATTATTCCCAAACGTCATTTTTGTGTGGTAGTAGATGCAAAAAGTTCACTTTCCTCTCCGGCAAGAAAATTAATGCAATTAATTAAAGACCAATGATGTTTAAAATAATTTAAACTTATAACACATATAATAAATATTGATTTTACTTATAACACTTCGCGTTGTATACTGTTCTTGTAAGGGCTTAATGAAATGGAGGAACAATGAATTATGGTGAAAGCGGTAGTTGGAGCGAACTGGGGCGATGAAGGAAAAGGAAAAATCACAGATATGCTTGCTAAGGAAGCAGATATCATTGTCAGATTTCAGGGTGGTGCAAATGCAGGCCATACAATCGTAAATAATTATGGGAAATTTGCACTTCATACACTTCCTTCCGGTGTATTTTATAATCATACCACAAGTATAATTGGAAATGGTGTAGCACTTAATATCCCCATTCTATTTAAAGAAATTCAATCGATAACAGATAAAGACGTACCGATGCCTAAAATCTTAGTTTCTGACAGGGCGCAAATGGTAATGCCTTATCATATTCTATTTGATCAATATGAAGAAGAAAGGCTGGGCGGTAAATCATTTGGCTCTACCAAATCGGGGATTGCGCCATTTTATTCTGATAAGTATGCGAAAGTTGGTTTTCAGGTCAGTGAGCTATTTGACGGTTCTGATTTAAGAGAGAAACTCAACAGAGTTTGTGCTGCGAAGAATGTATTACTTGAGCATCTATATCACAAACCAGTTCTGGATATCGAAGAAATATATCAGACATTGATGTCATATAAAGAAATGGTTGCACCGTATGTATGTGATGTATCTTTATATTTAGATAAAGCAATTAAGGAAGGTAAAACGATTCTCTTAGAAGGGCAACTTGGTACTCTGAAGGACCCTGATCACGGCATTTATCCGATGGTGACCTCTTCTTCAACACTTGCAGCATATGGAGCAATCGGAGCAGGAATTCCGCCTTATGAGATTAAACAGATTGTAACAGTATGTAAAGCATATTCTTCCGCAGTAGGGGCAGGCGCCTTTGTTTCTGAGATATTTGATGAGGAAGCGGATGAGCTTAGAAGACGCGGTGGAGACGGCGGTGAATATGGTGCTACTACAGGACGCCCGAGACGTATGGGATGGTTCGATTGTGTTGCATCCAAATATGGATGCAGATTACAGGGAACGACGGATGTTGCTTTTACAGTATTGGATGTACTTGGATATTTGGAGGAGATTCCTGTTTGTGTAGGTTACAATGTAAACGGTACTGTAACAAAGGATTTCCCTACAACAGGACTGCTAGAGAGTGCAAAACCGGTATTAGAGACCCTGCCTGGTTGGAGAGAAGACATTCGTGGTATTAAAAAATACGAAGATCTTCCAGAAAATTGCAGAAAATATGTGGAATTTATTGAAGCCCAAATTGGATATCCGATTACGATGGTATCGAATGGGCCAGGCAGAGAAGATATTATTTACCGGAGCAGTGTACTGAAATAAATATCATCTTAATCTTTTATATGTTATAATGTGAGGCGAAAGTATTAACATACTTTCGTCTCATCTTTATAGTACACAATTAGGATTCCTTGAAAGGATATATAAATTTGAAAGACAATCATTTTAAAAATATGGCGAGAGCATTGCGGATGGAATTGAGAGAACATAAAAGTTCTTTCCTTGTATATGTGATATTACGCATACTGGTCATTCTAACGATGATATTACAATTTTTTAATAAGAATTACGAGAACGTTTTTCTTTGCATTTTGACTCTCCTGCTCATGATTATACCAAGCTTTATACAAGTTAATTTTAGAATTGAGTTACCTACTACTCTGGAAATCTTTATGTTACTGTTTATATTTGCAGCTGAGATACTGGGTGAAATAAGTTCCTACTACATAATATATCCATTTTGGGATACCATGCTGCATACCGTGAATGGATTTTTAATGGCCGCCATTGGATTTGGACTTGTCGATGTACTGAATCGAAACGAACGATTTGCGTTTCAACTATCTCCTCTTTTCATGGCCGTAGTCGCTTTTTGTTTTTCTATGACAATAGGTGTTTTGTGGGAGTTTTTTGAATTTGGAATGGATATGTTTTGGGGATTCGATATGCAAAAGGATACGATCATTCATAATATTTCATCGGTGATGCTTAATACAGCGGGAGAAAACACTCCTATCAGTATTCTGAATATCGAAAGTGTAGTAGTAAATGGGCAAGAACTTGGTCTGGGAGGATATTTGGATATCGGGCTGATAGACACCATGAAGGATCTGTTTGTTAATTTTATTGGTGCCATTGTATTTTCCGTCATTGGTTTTATCTATGTGAAGCAACGTGGAACAGGAAAGTTTGCAAAACGATTCATTCCAAGATTGAAGAAGAAAGAAGCAGATTTTTTGACAATCGTGACGGAAAAGTGTGAGAAGTAATTCTAAGCAGTCCAAATACGTCTGCAAAGAATTACTAAACTCTCACACGGTGAGAAGGAATTCTAAGCAGCCTATATACGTCTGAGGAAAGGGATATTATGATAAAAACAATTATATTTGATATTGGTAATGTGTTAGCAGATTTTAACTTTGAGGGTTGTTTCAAACATTATACTTCCGATGAGGATACTTATCATAAAATGGTACAGGCAACTGTTATGAGCCCTGTCTGGAATGAATTTGATAAAGGTGTATGGTCCGATGAAGAGATTCTACAAGGATTTATTCATAATGACGTTTCTATAGAAAAACAATTGCGTAATATGTTTACGGATTTAAAGGATATTATCAAGCAACGTGATTATGCGATTCCATGGATTCAGGAGCTCAAGCAGGAAGGGTACCAGGTGCTTATATTATCAAATTTTCCCAAAAAGATCTATGAGATTCATCGGGAGAAAGAATTAAAATTTTTGGAAGTAGTAGATGGCGGTATACTTTCCTATCGTGAGAGACTTGTAAAACCGGATCCTGCTATCTATTATTTGTTGATGAATCGTTATCATCTCTTACCGACGGAGTGTTTGTTTATGGATGATAGGGAAGAAAATGTGCTTGCAGCACGTAAAGTGGGCTGGAAAGCTATTCTTTTTACTACAAAAGAGAAGGCGATTGAAGAGATAGAGGTAATTACTAAACAGGTAAGGTAATAGGTAGTGTTTTCGATTTATTGTGACCAAGGACAATTGTGCTAGTAAAAATTGTCCTTGGTCTTTTTTTGCTACTACAAAATAGCAATGCGTATGAATGCAAAATAATAAACAAATTGAAAGTAGAATGTCAATTTTTTTTGTACAAATAGGAGAAATTTTTTTTAAGATAAAAAAAGTGACCTTTTTAGAAGAATAGAATAGTCTTTATTAATATAACATTTCAGAGGGTAGCGTATCAGTAGTATTAAGACATGAGAAAAAATAGGTTGTAATTATGTTGCTTAAAGTGGTATGTCGTGAAGGGAAAAGAGAAAAAGGGAGGATTCCAGAAAATGAGAAAAGGAATGAGAGCTATCGCTTTCGTAATGGCATTTATATTAGCTTTTACGACATTTATAAGTGATAGTTCAATGCTGACAGTCCGCGCGGAAGAGAATACGGGGGAATCTTCAGAAAGTAGTACTTTTTCTGAAGAAGTGGTAAAGGAAGAAAAATCATCTGTTGACATCGTAAACAGTGATACTACATACGAGAGTGGTACACAACAAGATACAGAAGAGGTAAGTTCGCAAGAAGAAAAATCCGGAGAAGAAATATCAAAAGAGACGACGATAGATTCCGGAGAAGAAACGTCCGTAGGGGAAGAAACGTCTGTAGAAGAATCAACGGAGGAAGTAACATCCGAAGAAGTGACAACAGAGGAAGAGACCACGGAAGTCGAAGATATCACAGTTACCATCAGGTATGAGGCAACTGCTGGAGGATATGTTTCAAAGGATATTGAGAAATTATCAGTAACGAAGGGTGATAGTGCCAAAGGATCTACCGCATATGCTAAAGAGGGTTATGAATTTATTAATTGGACCGAAGATGGGGAAGTAGTCAGTACATCTATAACGATGGTACCAGAGGATAGAAAAGATGTGACATATGTGGCTAACTTCAAATTGTACGATGCAATTGAATTTGCAACAAAGACAGTGGGCGGTGTGGATATTAAGATTAGTGCACCAGAAGGAGCATTTCCACAAGGAACAAAGGTCTCAATCAAAGAAGTCGAAGCAAAAAAAGTGGTTGAAAAAATAGATCAAGTTACTTCTGGTGTAACGACAGAAGATGATTTGGTTGCTTTTGATATTACATTCACAAGTCAATCGGGCGAAGAATTGCAGCCATGCGTACCGATATCTGTTGCATTTAGTAAAGTGGCACTGGAAGGTGCGAAACTGGAAGTGTTTCATATGCAAGATATGAATAGCATGGCAGAACAAGTAGCCGAATCTATAAACAATGGGGCGATAGAAGTTGCCAAGGCGGAAGCATTTTCGATTTATGTTGTAGCGACTAGTACGACAGCAGCATCAATAGAAAATGCATATGAAGTAGCTCCGGGAGAGAGTATTATTTTAGAGGAGAATAATCCATCCACGTTAGGTGAGTGGAGTATTTCGACCAGCAATTCAAATGGACTGTCCAACGGAAATATGTTGATTAATTTGTCTGAAAAGTCCACAAAAACAGTGAAAGTGACAGCTAAAAAAGATGCAAAAGTAGGTTCCTATACATTTGTCAGTTATAGTAAATTTTTTGGTCAACCAGATTATTTCTATATTAAGATTGTCGAAGCGCAGCCAACGATTACGTTTGATATAAACGGCGGTGCAGGTACCAAACCGATGGCGATAAAAGGGGAAGTTGGAAAGAGCGTTCAGTTACCAGATCAAGAGGATTTGAAAAGGGATAACTACGTTTTATTAGGTTGGTCTACGAAATCAGATATTAGCTTGATTGATTCTACGAATGCGCAAACAATACCAATTTATGAATTAGGTGGAACTTACGAGATTCGGGAAACAATGACTCTTTATGCTGCATGGGCACAAGTTGATGGAACAAATGACGCTATGCTGACGATAGCGGTGAGAGCGGATGGAGTAGCTCCGGCAGAACCATCTGTTCAATATGCGGATTATTATTATTTTGCAAGGCAAATAAAGGTTAATATCCTTGAATTTGTAAACCCATTACACACAGTTGCAGGAACAAATGCTGTCAGGGAAGTATTGCAGCAGAATTTTTATGATTATATAAAGGGAAAGACAGCTAAGAATGGTTCGAAGACTTTGGCCATAAGTGACTCTCAGTATATTGAATGGTATGTCGTAAAAAAACACCAAAACAGTGATGCAAAATATGAATGGCATATAGATGGTGTCGTATGCGACAAGGCAAAAGTACGGTTGTCTTACGATACCAATTGCAAATCTTATACTGGTTTATATCCGGATAGTAAAGAATATACATCTGGTACAGAAGTAAAGGTAGAAGGAAACCGAACATTGGCTCGTTCCGGATATACATTTGCTGGCTGGAGTAAGGATGCGAAAGCGGCAGAATATGCAGGTAGCAAAATATACACCGCAGGCGAAATGATAAAGCTGACGGAAGATACTACGCTATACGCGGTATGGAGGGCGAATAATTCAACTGTATTTACGGTGAAGCATTATAAACAAGATGATAACGGTCTTTACCCAAAAACAGATGATTATACGGTAATGGAAACGAAATATGCCAAAACGGATAGTAAAGTTTTTGATAAGGATTATGTAGCGCATCTTGCAGGGTATACATTTGCACCAGACACGCCGGATTCTACAGTGGTTTCTGGAGATGGCTTGGCTGTTTTGGAATTATACTACACAAAAAATCCAACTTATCAGATACACTATGATTTCAATGGAGCAAATAGTGAGTCAACTGATTTTAATAAATTGTTTCAGGATAAAAAGTATGAATCTGGAGTCAAGGTTACATTACCTACAACAGCAACAGTTAATTCTTATAGCAAAGATTTATATAGAACAGGATATCGCTTTAAAGGATGGACTTTGGCGTCCGGCTCGGATGATGATTTGGCGAAAGCAGATCTGGTTAGTGAGATTGTTATTAGTAACAAAGATGTTACCGTTCGTGCAGTTTGGATAAAGTCAACAGCAATGGTGACGATAGAATATTACAAGCAAAATGTAGATGGAATTACTTATCCAGCGGTACCAACGGATACGGAAACTATTACAAAAAATGTTGGCGAAGTGCTTTATGATAAAGACTATGCATCTAATAAATCGTATCAGGGATATCGCTATCAGGAAGATGTGGAAACATCTGCAAAAGTGACAACTAGCGGAGCAGTTCTTAAGTTATATTATAGCAAGGATGAAACACAGACCAAGATACTCAGTTATACGGTAAAGCATTATTTAGAAGGCATCCATCAAGCAGGATCTGATACCACAGTGTCAGAAAAAGTATGGATCAATGCGGCGGATGAACTACGTGTGACAGCAGATT